>NZ_JBXAFZ010000018.1:0-107592 GCF_058793615.1 Niveispirillum sp. GW835-FHT14G11 | reverse complement strand
AAGAGTGGAAAATGCCCACCCGTGAATGGATGGCCGCCAAGGCTCAGATGGCCGTCCTGTTCGGCGACAGGTTCACATAGGCCATGAACGCCTGATTTGAAACCGCCCAGCCGAGCACGGAATTCCCGATAGTCCCACCCACGCCCGATTGCGGCCCAGTTTACCATCCATTGCGATACCAAGTCCTGGGAAATCGACGTCACAGACAAGGGAACCCTGAAAATCGCCTTCGTTGGTCAGCTTCACGATCAACTTGCAATGGCGGTACAGGAACCGGCTTGGTCCTTACCCCGGCTTGTTAATTGGATTGATCTTGGCATTCCCCACCCGGACATCACCAAGCCTGCGGCCCGGCTGTTCATTCAGCACGCTCTGGAAGCGGTGACGAAGAATAAAAGCTACAGCCTGGATGAGCTGGCCCGATACAAATATGAACTTCGCAGGGCCTTGACTGAGGAGATACAGACGCTCCGCACGCTTCGCTGTCTGATGTTGAGTTTGGGTCCGATGCTGATGCGAGCGTGGCTGGTACCGCCTGCAAGCGGCAGTTGTTCGATTTTGTGCAGGCGAGAGAGGGTTCAAACCTAGATATCATCATTGACCGACCCGGATTTTTGGATGTGCGTTGGGATGTGTATGCAATGACTTATCCAAAGAACGCTTAGCTCATTCCCGTGCTTCCACGCTTTGGCCCGCTTCCGCGCCGCAGACAGCAAAAAGCCCCGTAACCTATTGAGGTTACGGGGCTTTTTGGATGCGGGGGCGGGATTTGACCGATGGTACGACAATCTCTCCATGAATATTTAATTGATCTATAAATTCTTACGGTCATCAGCTTATGCCCGATTTGGGGCCGATAGCGGATTGCCAGGGAAAGTCGCGCAGCTCAAGCACAGCGCGAACGTAGCGAGGTCGACCAAGTGAATGTCGACCAGCCTGTGCGGGGCGCCACCGTGCAGGAGGCGCAACACCCCAGAAACGCTGCAGAGAAGGTGTCTGGATTCATCGCCAAACAGGTGGCGGGCTTTGCGCATTACAGATGCAGTACAGAGCAGTCGATTCAGCGTCAAGACCCAGATTGTATTGAGGAGAAACCGCTATGATACAGTTATACATTTCTATGCAGCACCAATATCGGATTTTGATGTACGCCATAATGGCATATCCATTATGTTTATAAAAAGTTGAATATAAAACCAATAAAGTAATTATGAGAGCCACCAGAATCTCAGCTCTGGTGGAGCCTATTTCCGGATAAGAGTCATTTCATAAATATGATATGTCAAAGCAAAGCTAGGAATTTTGCTCCGGCAAGCGTGGAAATCAGCTAAGAAATGAATGAGATTATTAGTGATCTTAAAAATTGGTAGGATCGCGTGACAGGTAAAGATATGCCCGGTTCCCGACGCAGACGCAGATCTCAACAGGATATCTTGACGCGTATCGTGGCTGCAGCACAAAAGCAATTCAACGAAATGGGCTATGCAGCGACGACAACAAAAGAAATCGCGAGGCAGGCAGACGTGAGTGAGACGTTGCTCTTCCGGCACTTCAAGAGTAAGGCCGGTCTATTCGATGAGGTTGTTTTTGACCCTTTTGATATTCTCGCAACACAGTTGCTGGGGCCACGGGATTCCGGAAAAACCTGGAATGTCGACGCGAATGAGGGGCGTGCGTTACTTAACCAGATGGTTGGGTTTCTAACGCAGAACCGTCAGCTTCTTTGCGATATCGCCATGAAGGGGTTGGCTGAAACAGCCGATGAACGGTCCGAACAGCGGCTGGATGGCATGCGACGGCATTTCCGCATCGCCGCTGCGCAAATTGAAGCCTTTCATCAGTCGCAAGGCCGCCCATGCCCCTTTGATCCGGATATTGCCGTACGTCTGTCGCTGGGCATGCTGCTGTCGTCGGTGCTGTTCAGCGACTGGCTGTTTCCGGACGGGGCCCCGTCCAACGACAAACTGGTCGAGAATATCAGATTGATGATGGTTCGTGCCCTCGCCGGCGGCACGAACGATCCTGATTGATCGGCGCCCCCGCTATGTAGTGTTACTGCATAAGAAGCAGTCACGGGGGAGAGCGCCATGGTTATGCGACCGAAACATGTGCCGGCGGATCGCGTCGTGCATTTCGATATCTATGACGTGCCCGGCGCCGACGAGGATATCCAGCTGGCCTATCGGGCCTTTCAGCAGAACAACCCGGACATCTTCTGGACGCCGGCCAATGGCGGTCACTGGGTGGCGACCCGTGCCGACGATATCGAAGTGATCCAGCGCGACCATGAGCGGTTTTCCCACCGGCGTATCACCATCCCGCCCATGCCGCCGGAATACCCAAGGCAGATTCCGCTGGAGGTCGACCCGCCCGAACATGCCGCCTATCGCCGACCGCTGACCCGCGCCCTGCTGCCCAAGGTGGTGAACGCGCTGGACGCCAAGATCACCGACCTAGCCATCCAACTGGTCGAGGAACTGAAGCCGCGCGGGGAGTGCGAGTTCATCGAGGATTTCGCCAAGATCCTGCCCATCGCCGTCTTCCTGGATCTGGTCGACCTGCCGCGCGCGGACCGCACGCTGTTGCTGCCCCTGGCCGAGGATGCCGTGCGTGGCACCAGCGTGGAGGCAAGGCACCGGGCCCATGCCGGCATCGCCGCCTATCTGATGCCCTGGATCGACGCAAGACGGGCCAAACCGGGGGAGGATCTGCTGTCCCAGATCGTAAATGCCGATATCAATGGCGAGAGGATCAGTCAGGCCGAGGCCGTCGCTTTCGCCTCGCTGGTTCTGTTCGGCGGGCTGGATACCGTGGCCTCCTCCCTGGGTTTCATCGCCAATTTCCTGGCCCGCAACCCGGACCACCGCCGGCAGTTGCGCGACGGGCTGGACGATAGCGGCTTCATGCAAGGGGCGATCGAGGAATTGCTGCGCCGGCACGGTGTGGCCAATACCGCGCGTGTCGTCACCCACGACATGGAATTCAAGGGCGTGCAACTGCGGGCCGGCGACATGATCCTGCCCCCCAATCTTCTGTACGGCCTGGATGAACGTAAGGTGGAAGACCCGTTGCGCGTGGATTTCACCCGCCCCTTCCCGGTTCCGCACGCCACCTTCGGCAACGGCCCCCATACCTGCCCCGGTGCCGTGCTGGCCCGGCGGGAGATCAAGGCCTTCCTCACCGAATGGCTGCGGCGCATCCCGGATTTCCAGATCAAGCCCGGCACGAAACCGCGGCTGGCCACCGGCATGGTGAACGGAGTGCTGAGCCTGGAACTGTTCTGGCCGGTCGGCGCCTGAACACAAAATATATCGGAGGATCGCATGTCCATCGACCTGCCCCTACTGGGCAATCTGTTCGGCCTTGCCGGCCGCAATGCCATCGTCACCGGTGCCGCCACCGGCATCGGCCGCCGCACGGCCGAACTGTTCGCGGCGGCCGGCGCCCATGTCGCCGCCCTGGACCTGAATATCGCCAAGGCCGAGGAATTCGCGGCCCAGGTGCGCGATGCCGGCGGACAAGCCACCGCCATCGCCATGGACCAGGGCGATCCCGACAGCATCCAGGCGGCCTTCGCCAGCCTGGACGCCGTCTTTCCGCGCATCGACATTCTGTTGAACTGTGCCGCGATCTATCCGCGCTGCAATTTCGAGAAGGCGACGCCCGAATTCCTGGACCGCATGCACGCCATCAATGTGCGCGGGGTCTTTCAATGCACACAGGAAAGTGTGCGCCGCATGAAGGCGACGGGCGGCGGTTCCATCATCAACATCTCCTCCGTCACCTCGCTGAAGGCCGGCATCTACGACAATATCCAGTATGGCATGTCAAAGGCCGCGTTGAACGCGCTGACCCAATCGCTGGCCCTGGAATATGCGGAGTTCCGTATCCGCGTGAACGCCATCCTGCCGGGCGGCATCGCAACAGAAGCGGCCATCGCGTCCACCCAGGTTGGCGACCCGTTGCGCGGCCCCTTCCTGCAGCCGGGCCGCGTCCCTCTGGGGGGCGAGAATGCCGACCCGCAGGTCATCGCCAATGCCTGCCTGTTCCTGGCATCCGATGCCTCCCGCTTCGTGACGGGGCATTTGCTGGCCGTCGATGGCGGCTTCCTGATCAGTTGAGCCGGCGGAGAACACCATGGATACCCACGCCATTCCCCGCATCCGCGATTTCGACGATCCGGATTATGACCCGTTCAACGCCATGGGGACGTTGGGGGGTGAATACCGCATCCGCGACTGTTACCCGGAACTGGCGCGGCTGCGCCGCCTGTCGCCGGTGTTCGACGGGGATATACGGGTACATTTCGGCCTCTATCCCGACCTGACCATGAAGCATCTGCGACATGTCGCGGTGCTGGGCCATGCGGAGGCGACGGCGGTACTGGCCGACTCCCGGACGTTCTCCAACACAGTGTACGAGAACAATCTGGGCGTCTATTTCGGGCGCTCCGTCACCACGATGGACGGGCAGACGCATTTCGACAATCGCCGCCTGTTCCAGAAGGCCTTCAACCCCAAGATGGTGGAGGAATGGGGCAAGGACATGATCCCCCGCATGATCCATCGCCTGATCGACGGGTTCGCGGGTGACGGCAAGGCGGAACTGGTCAGCCAGTTCACGCTGCATTTCCCCTTCCATTTCATCCATGAACTGATGGCCCTGCCGGAAGAGGACCGGGCCATCTTCCACAAGCTGGCCTTCGGACAGATCGGCATCATCTTCGACCATGAACATGGCATGGATGCCATCACCAAGCTGAAGGAATATCTGACCGCCATCGTCCATCACCGGCGTGCGCACCCACTGTCCGAAACCGACCTGATCAGCAATCTGGCCCGCCTGTCCGGCCCTGGCGGGGAGTTGGAGGACGACATCGTCATCGCCTTTTTTAGGCAATTGATGAATGCCGGCGGCGACACTTCCTATCACGGTTTTTCCAGCGTGCTGGCCGCCCTGCTGACCCACCCCGACCAGTTGGAGGCGGTGCGGCAGGACCGGTCGCTGGTGCCCCAGGCGCTGGAGGAAGGTTTGCGCTGGAACGCCCCCGTGCCGGGCATTTCGCGCACGCCGACGCGGGAGATCGAAATCGCGGGCGTCACCATGCGGCCGGGCGACCATGTGCTGGTCATGCTGGGTGCCGCCAACCGGGATGAAAACGCCTTCCCCGACCCCGACCGGTTCGACATTTTCCGCAAGCCCACGGGCCACATGCCATTCGGCCATGGCCGCCATATCTGCATCGGCCAGCATCTGGCGCGCATGGAAATGACGGTGGCGCTGAACGCCCTGTTGGACCGGCTTCCCGGCCTGCGGGCCGATCCCGACCATCCGGCACCGGAGGTCGTCGGCTTCGCGCTGCGCGGCCCGCATGAGGTGCATGTCCGGTTCGATCCGGCCTGATTTGGGAGTTCAAGCGATCATGACATCCCCCATCACCGACCATGCCGCCAACCGCGCCGTGCAATCACTTCTGGACCAGCTTGTCGCCGACGGGCGAGAAATCGGCGTGCAGGTGGCGGCATATCTGGGCGATGAACTGGTGGTCGATTGCTGGAGCGGGCATGCTGCCCCCGGCGGTGCCCCGATGACCGCCGACACGCTGTTCAATATCTTCTCCGTTTCCAAGGCACTGACGGCGACCGCCGTGCATATCCAGGCGGAGAATGGCCGCCTGGATTATGACGCCCCCATCGCCCGCTATTGGCCGGAATTTGCAGCAGCGGGAAAGGAAAAGCTGACCGTCGCCCAGGTGCTGACCCATTGTTCCGGTCTGATGCAACTCCCGGCCGATGTGACGGTCGATCAGATGTGCGACTGGGACTGGATGGTGAGCTGGCTGGCGGCACAGCCGCCCCTGTTCGAGCCGGGCACGCAAAGCGGCTATCAGTCGATGAGTTTCGGCTGGATATTGGGGGAACTGGTCCGGCGCACCGATGCCCGCCGCCGCCCCTTCGGCTCCTTCGTGCGGGAGGAAATCCTGCTGCCGCTGGGCGCGCCGGATTTCTGGCTGGGCCTGCCGCCGGCCCAGGCGCACCGGGTGGCCACGCTGGATGACAGCGCGGTGCAGGTGGCACAGGATGGCACGCTTTACCGCGTCACCTGCCCCATGCAGGTGGATCTGATGCCTGAACCCTTCTCCCGCCCCGCCGTGCAGCAGGCCTGCATCCCCGCCGTCGGCGGCATCTCCAACGCCCGCAGCCAGGCGAAGCTGTTCGCCATGCTGGCCAATGGCGGGGAATTCCAGGGGCGGCGCCTGTTGTCGGCCGACCAGGTGGCGTGGTTCAGCACGCCGCGTCCCGATTTCGGGCCGGACCCGGTGTTTTTCGGGATGCAGGTGCCCATCGGCCTTGGCGGTTACTGGCTGGGCGGCGACAATCCGCCCATTTCCGCCCCGCGCAATCCGCGCGCCATCTGTCATCCGGGCATGGGCGGATCGCTGGGCTGGGCCGATCCCGACCGGCGGCTGGCCGTTGCCTTCTGCCATAATCGCATGTTCGATGCCTATACGCTGGACCAGGACAGCCGCACCCTGGTGGGGGACGCGATCCGCGCCGCCCTCGGCCTGTCCTGACCGCTGGGAGCCCCCACCTTGACCACGACATCGCCCTCCTTCGACTATGTCATTGTCGGCGCCGGCTCCGCCGGCTGTGTGCTGGCCAACCGGCTGTCGGAACAGCCCGGCGTCTCCGTCCTGCTGATCGAGGCGGGGCCGCCGGACAGCAGCCCGCTGGTGCATATGCCCAAGGGTTTCGGCAAACTGCTGTCCGATCCCAAGCATGTCTGGTTCTTCCAGACCGACGCCGGAGAGGGCATCCCGTCGGAAACCTGGGTGCGGGGCAAGGTGCTGGGCGGGTCCAGCGCCGTCAACGGCATGATGTATTTCCGGGGACAGCCGGAAGATTACGACGAATGGGCGGACCTGGGGGCCACCGGCTGGAACTGGGCGTCAATGCGATCCTGCTTCCAGGCCATGGAAAGTCACGCGCTGGGTGCCGATGGTGAACGCGGCACCGACGGGCCGCTGAAGGTCTCCGTCCCGACGGCGCTGGACCCCTTGTCCCGCGCGCTGGTCGATGCCGGCGCGGCGATGGGCATCCCCTACAAGCCGGATCTGAACCGTTCCGATCAGACCGGCATCGGCCCCGCCCCGCGCACCATTCACAAGGGCCGGCGGTCCAGTGCGGCCCAGGCCTTCCTGAAGCCGGCGCGCAACCGCCCGAACCTGACTGTCGTCACCGGTACGACCATCGAACGGCTACTGTTCCAGGGCACGCGCGCCATCGGCGTGGCAGGCCGTAATGCCGCGGGGGAATGCAGGTTCCTGGCCGGGCGGGAGGTGATCCTGTCGGCAGGTGCCCTGCACACGCCCCGCTTGCTGCAGCTTTCCGGCGTGGGGCCGGCCGGCCTGCTGCGCGACCTGCATGTGCCCGTGGTGGCCGACAATCCCCATGTGGGGGAGCACATGCTGGAACACCGGCTGCTGATGATGCAGTACCGGATGCTGCAACCCCACAGCCAGAACCTGGAATTCAATGGCTGGCGGCTTGTCGCCAACACACTGAAATATCTGCTGTTCCGGCGTGGCATCATGGCGGCCGGCGCCTATCAGGCCGCCGCCTTCATCAATGCCGTCGACCGTGCGGGGCGCCCCGACACGGAACTGCTGGCCGCCCCCTATTCGCTGGAAGTCAATTCAAAGGGCATCGGCTTTGAAAAGGCGCACGGGCTGCACCTGTTCGCCTATCCCCTGCGGCCGCGCAGCGAAGGCAGCATCCGCATCCGGTCCAGTGACCCCGCATTGCCGGCGGCGATCAGGCCGAACTATCTGGCCGATCCCTATGACCGGCAGGTGACCATCGCTGGTTTCCGCTTCATCCGCGAATGGATGCGCCATCCCAGCCTGGCGGGTCTGGTGGGCGCGGAAACAGCACCGGGGCCGGGCGTCGACAGCGACGACGACATCGTGTCGGTCTTCAAATCCCATGGACAGGCCGGATACCATGCCAGCAGCACCTGCCGCATCGGCGACCCGTCGCGGGGCGCCGTTGATGCCCGCCTGCGGGTACATGGCGTCAGCGGCTTGCGCGTCGTCGACGGGTCGGTGATGCCAACCATGGTGTCGGCCAACACCAACGGCCCCATCATGGCCATCGGCTGGCGTGCGGCTGATTTGATCCGGGAGGACGGGCGATAAGGGGCCGCCCGTCCCACCCTCCCCCCGCCTTCACAACATCATCAAACCGCCATCGGCATTGATGGTCTGGCCGGTGACATAGCGGCTGTCATCGCCGGCCAGGAACACCGCGACCGGCCCGATATCGGCGGCCGGATCGCCGAAGCGGCCCAGCGCGATCTCCTTGCGGTACATCTCCGCTTCCTGCGGATGTTCCGCCAGATACGTGACCGCGATGGGGCTCAGGGCGGCCGGGCAGATGACATTCACCCGGATGCCATAGCGACCCCATTCACGGGCCGCCACACGCGACAAAGCCCGCACCCCTTCCTTGGCAGCGGCATAGATGCCGAAGCCGGGTCCGCCATGGATACCCTCGCGTGAGCCCAGATTGATGATCGACCCGCCCTGCTCCTTCAGATGGGGAAAGGCCGCCTGCATATGGTAGAGCGTGCCGACGGGGCCGCTCTCCAATGTCAGGGCGATGGTGTCATCGTCGATCTCCTCCAGCTTCTGGCCGGGGTGGGAGCTTTGGGCATTGTTGACCAGCACATCCAGCCGGCCGAAGCGGGCGATGGCGGCGGCCACCACCCGTTGCGCATCGGCGCGGCAGCGAACGTCAGCCGCGACGCATTCAACCTCACTCCCAAGGGTGCGAAGGCCGGCCGCCGCCGCCTCTAGCTTTGCCGCGTTACGGCCTGTGATAACCAGCGATGCCCCGGCCCCGGCCAGCGCCGTGGCGATGCCCAGCCCCACCCCCTGGCCGCCACCGGTGACGATGGCGACCTTGCCCTTCAATTGAGCCATGAATTCCTCCCCTGTCGATGTTCCGCGTCAGCGCGGCAGACCCAGCACACGTTCGGCCAGGACATTCTTCAGCACCTCGTTGGTGCCACCGGAAATGGTCCAGGCATAGGACCAGAGATAGGCGTCATAGCTGTCGGTTGTCTGGTTGCTGTCGCCCGTCATCCGGGGCATCGCCACCTGCGCCTCCATCCCGCCCCGCGCCAGCATGAAGGCCCAATGGTCGTGCAGCAGTTCGGAATAGAGCAGCTTCACATAGCTGGGCAGGGGTGATTGGCCCATATGCGGGTCGACGATCACCTCCGCCATCATCCGGTCGATGATGGCGCGCACGGCCAGCAGCCGGGCATAGAGCCGCATATAGGCGCGGCGATGGGCAATATCCATCCACCACGCCACCTTGCCCGCCCCGGCATCGGCCAGAACCATGTCCATCCCGAATTGCAGCCGGGCCGCCAGATCCACGATGATCAGGCCGCGTTCGGCCGACAGGGTGGATTGCGCGATGCGCCAGCCGTCATTTTCCGCCCCGATCAGGTTTTCCGCCGGGATTTCCACGTCGTCCAGGAACAGTTCGCAGAATTCCGCCCCACCATTGATCTGAGGGATCGGCCGGCGGGTGACACCGGGGCTGTCCATATCCAGGATGAAATAGGAAATGCCGGCCTGCTTTTTGGGCGCCTGCGGATTGGTGCGGACCAGCAGCAGGCAATAGCGGGCATACATGCCATAGGAGGACCAGACCTTCTGGCCATTGACCACATAGATGGTGCGGCCATCCGCGGTTTCCCGCTTCTCCGCCTTCGTGCGCAGGGAAGCCAGATCGGACCCCGCCCCCGGTTCGGAGAAACCCTGGCACCAGACCTCCCCATGATCCCGGACACCCGCCAGATAGCGGTCGCGCTGTTCGGCCGTGCCATGGGCGAACAGGGTCGCCGGCAGATGGAACAGGGAAATGGTGAACATGTCCGGGCGCGGGGCATCGGCGCGGGCCAGTTCCTCATTCAGGATCACGGCATTGCGCAACGACAATTCCTCCCCGCCCCAGGCGCGCGGCCAATGCGGGGTGGCCAAACCGACCCGGCGCAACTGATCGAACCACCAATGCTGGAACGTGACATAATCCGCCTCCGGTGCCGCGACCAGTTTGCCTTTCCAGTCGGCCGGCAGCACAGCGGCCAGCCATTGCCGCAGCGCCGCCCGGAACGCAGCCTCGTCATGCAGGTGATCAAGCGGCAATGGATGGGTCGTCATGCGACGTCCTCCGTCAACAGGGCAGCAGCAGCGTCCAGCGCCACTTCCTCCCCCCCGAACAGCGCCCGGTTCAACCAGGCGCGTTTCAGGTAATGGTGGCATTCATGTTCCCAGGTAAAGCCGATGCCGCCATGCAGCTGCACGGCATCGTCGGCAATGGTGGCATAGGCTTCCACCGCCTGGGCACGGGCCAGATGCGCCAGGGCCAGGGACCGCCGCCCGTCCCCATCGGCCCGCACAGCCAGATCAACCAGGGCGCGGGCGGATTCCAGCCGCAGCTTGTGATTGGCAGCGCGGTGCTTCAGCGCCTGGAACCCGCCGATCGGCTGCCCGAACTGGGTACGAATCTTCAGGTACTCGACCGTCCTTTCCAGAATGGCATCTGCGCCCCCGATACTGTCGCAGGCCAGCGCCAGGGCCGCATGCCGGCGCAGGGCCGCGCCATCGACCGGGACCGCCAGGACCGGCGTATCAGACAGTTCCAGACTGGCTGCCCCCCGCGTCCGGTCGACCAGGGGCGTCGGCTGGACTGTCAAGCCCGCAGCCTCACGCGGGACCAGCAGATAGCGCCCGTCCAGAGTGGACAGCAGGAACAGCCCCGCCACATCTCCGTGCAGCACATGTGCAACCCGCCCGGTGATCCGGTCACCCACCGGCAGGTCCACATCCAGCGCCAGCGCGGCGAAGAGATCGCCCGACATCAGCGGCGCCAGCCATCGCCCCCGCACCGCATCCGATGCGTCTTTCAGGGCGTCGATGACCAGCAATGTTGTCATCAGGGGCAGGCAGGCAGGCCCGCGCCCCAACTCCTCATGCAGGACGGACAGGGCAGGCAGGCCAAGACCCAGCCCACCATCAGCCTCCGCCGCGCCCAACGCGGTCCAGCCCAGTCCCGCAACCGTTGCGGCCAGATCGTGGTCGAAGGCCCCCCCCTTATGCACATGGCGGCGCACCCGCTCCGGCCCGGCCTCCGCGTCCAGAACCTCCCGGAAGCCCCGGCGCAGTTCGGTCAGATCGATCCCGTCACTCATCTCGCCCCCCCCTGCGTCAGGCCAAGGCCAGTCCCATGGACACGAACCGTCGCCGCTGTTCCCCGGCATTGCCCAGCCAGGCCGACAGGGTCAAGGCCCGCTTCACATACAGGCCCAGATCATGTTCCTCGGTAAAGCCGATAGCGCCATGCAGCTGGATGGCTTCACGGGCGATACGGCTGGCCGCTTCCGAACAGCGGCCCTTGGCCCGTAGGGCCGCCAGCGGCAGGGTCGCCGGGTCGCCGGCCCGTGACAGGCCAAAGCCCAGGGCGGCCACGGCCCGTTCCTTCTCGATGTAAAGATCGACAGCCTTGTGCTGCAACGCCTGGAAACTGCCGATCAACTGGTCGTACTGCCGGCGGATTCCCATGTAGTCCAGGGTCATAGCCAGCATATGCTCGGCCAGGCCAAGCAAGGCGCCGGCGGCGACCACGCGGGTTTCATCCAGGGCCCGGTTGATCGCGGCCTCCGCCGTCTTGGGCGGGGCCAGCAGCGCTTCATCCGGAACGGTCACGCCGTTCAGCGTCAATTGGCCCAGGGGGCTGTCATCGGCGCGCCACAGCCAGGACAGGCTGATCCCCGGCGCATCCACCGGCACCAGGAACAGGCCATGCCCCTTGTCCAGCCGCGCCGGCACCAGAAGATGGGTGGCCCCTGCCGCCCCGGCCACAGACAGGGCCGCACCGGACAGGCGGAACCCCTCCCCTTCATCCGTCGCGGTCACGGCGGGCAGCACATCATCGAAATCCAGGGCCAGGGCGGGGCGGATTTCACCCGCAGCCAACCCTGCCAGCAGCCCCGATCGCGACGGCCCGGCCGGCGCATGGACCAGCACACGGGCCACCAGCACCGCCTGGGCTAGCAGGGGCTCGCCCATCAGGCCCTTTTCCAGTTCCCGCAACAGAGCCGCCATCTCGGCCAGACCCAGGCCGATGCCGCCATCGGCCTCAGGCACCAGCACCCCGAACCAGCCCAGTTCGGCAAAAGTGCCCGCCAGTTCCGCATCATGGCCCGGCAGAGTATGCCGCAGGTGGCGGGTGCGGCCATGGTCGGCACGGTCGGCGACCAGACGCTGCGCGCCGTCCCGCAGTTCCGCGATCATGCTGTCATCGGTGGAAATCGGGTCCATCATGTCCTCAACCCGGCAGGCCAAGCACACGCTTGGCCAGGATGTTGCGGTGGATCTGCACGGTGCCGCCATAGATCATGGGCGCCCGGGCCGTCAGGTAGTCGCGCAGCAGGTCGGCCGTGCCGTCATCGAACGGCACCTCGCCGCCCAGACCGCCCCGCTCGGCGGCGATTTCCTGGGTCAGTTCCGTGATCCTTGCATAGGTCTCCGTGGCCACGATCTTCAGGGTCGACACTTCGAACCCGAAGGAATGGCCGGCGCGGATTTCCTGGGCCAGTCTTTCATACATCTCGGCATTGTCGGCCAGGTCGATCTGCAATTGCGCGATGCGGTCCAGCGTGACCGGGTCGCGGTCACGCCCGGCCAGACGGGCTACCCGCACCAGCCGGTCCATGGCCTGCCGTCCCATGTGGGGGGAACCGGCCCAGACCCGTTCGAACCCCAGCAGGGATTGCGCGACCTTCCAGCCATTATTGAGGCCGCCGACCAGATTGGTCACCGGTGCGCGCACATCGTCGAGAAACACCTCGGCGAATTCGGCATCGCCATTGATGGTGACGATGGGCTTCACGGTCACGCCCGGCTGGCGCATATCGACCAGGATGAAGCTGATGCCCGCCTGCTTGCGCACATTCTTGTCGGTGCGGGCCAGGACGAAGATGTGGTTGGCGTCGACGGCACCGGAGGTCCAGATCTTGTGGCCGTTGATGATGAATTCATCGCCCTCGATCCGCGCCTCGGTACGCAGCGCCGCCAGGTCGGACCCCGCCCCCGGTTCGGAAAAGCCCTGGCACCAGAGGTGTTCTGCCGAGATGATCTTCGGCAGATAATAGGCGACCTGTTCCGGCGTGCCATGGGCCAGCAGCACGGGCCCGACATTCAGCACCCCCTGCTCCATGACGCGGGAAATGCCGGCACGGGCCCACTCCTCCAGGTAAATCAGGTGCTTGGCTTGTTTCAACCCCATGCCGCTATGTTCGACCGGCCAGCCGGGGGCCAGCCAGCCATGGGTGGCCATGGCACCATACCAGCCCTGTGACTGCTCCCAGCGCACGTGCTCCTCGCCGCGCCTTATATGGGCGGGGCAATGGGTTTCGATGAACTGGCGTGCCGCGGCGCGGAACGCCTCGTCGGACAGTGCATTCCAATCCTGCATCGTCAACTCTCCTCAGGCCCCCTGGTTCAAACGCCCATCAGGGCCAGCACTTCCTTGCGGCTTTTCTCGTCATCGCGGAACGCGCCCATCATGCGGCTGGTCTTCATGACGACACCCGGCGTATTGACCCCGCGTGAGGTCATGCAGCCATGGGTCGCCTCGATCACCACGGCCACGCCCAGCGGCTTCAAATTTTCCCAGATACAGTCCGCCACCTCCGCCGTCAGCCTTTCCTGTACCTGCAGCCGACGGGCGAAGGCGTGCAGCACGCGGGCCAGCTTGGAGATGCCGACAACGTGCCTGTCGGGCAGATAGGCGATGTGGGCCCTGCCGGTGATCGGCGCCATATGGTGTTCGCAATGCGACTGGAACGGGATGTCCTTCAGCAGCACGATCTCGTCATAGCCGCCGACCTCATGAAAGATGCGTGACAGATGGAAGGCAGGATCGTCACCATAGCCCCGGCAATATTCCTTCCAGGCCTTGGCAACCCGGCGCGGTGTGTCAAGCAGGCCTTCGCGGTCTGGATCGTCGCCGGCCCAGCGGATCAGGCGGCGGATGGCGTCCTGGATGTCATCCGGGATTTCGGCACCGGCGTGGGATGATGTCGTCATGGTCCTGGGATCGGGTTGCCTCTATGTCTGGTCCGCATCATAGGAAGGCTGATCCAGGGGCCGCCAGCGATGCCACCGCCGGAGCCTTAATGGATCATGCTTCTGATCCTTCAGCCCTGACGCCGGCCGCCGCAGACCTCCGTATCCGTGCCGGTGATCATGGCGGCATCGTCGCTCAGCAGAAAAAGGACGGTGGCAGCCACCTCCTCCGGCGTCACGGCCCGGCCGATCAATTGCGATCCCGACGCCACCACCACCTGCTGTTCGGGGGTCAGCATGCGGGTGACGATGGGGGTGGCGACAAGCCCCGGCGAGACACTGTTGACCCGGATGTCCTTGACGGCATGGCTGTGTGCGGCATAGGCGGTCAGATGCACGACCCCCGCCTTCGCCGCACAATAGGCGGGCGAGGCGACGGGCGTGACGATCTTGCCCGACATGGAGGCGGTATTGACGATCGACCCGCCGCCCCGCGCGGCCATCACCGGCAGTTCATGCTTCATGGACAGGAAGACCGATGTCAGCGACACGGCCAGGGTCCAGTCCCAGTCCGTCCGCGACATATCCTCCATCCCGCCATGGCGCGACAGGCCAACATTGTTGAAGGCATGGGCCAGCGGGCCATGCGCTGCAACGGCCGCCGCGACTAGGGCGGCCAGATCATCCTCGACCGTCGCATCGGTACGCCGGAACAGGGCGTGGCCGCCCAGGACAGCTATATCCGCCACCACCCCTTGCCCACCTTCCTGGTCCAGATCGCCGATGGTCACCCGCGCCCCTTCGCGCGCGAGCGCCAGGGCCGTAGCCCGACCGATGCCGGAGGCGCCACCCGTTACGATAACGGAACGGTCCGTGAAACGCTGCGCATGGGTCATTTTTTCGCTCCTTCCAGGGGCATGTCCGTCAGGCCAGCCACATCCACCCCGTGCCAGAAATCGACCCAGCCGGGGAAATCGCCCGGCAGGCGCGGCGGCAGGTCGCGCCCTGGCCAATCATTGAAGGGGGCACTCGGTCGGTCAGCCCAATCGGTGCAATACCAGTGCTTTTCCCGGCGCCGGACGAAGAACCATTCCCCATCCACCCGGGCATATTCATCGAAATAAATGATGGCCATGGTGATCCAGCGGCCCGCCTCCTCATGCTCTGCCCGACAATAGACGGCGCCGGTGGCATGGTCGGCATCAGTGAAATCCAGCTGGTGCCCACAGATCAGGTGGACGGAGCGATAGAAGCTGCGCAAGGCCGGCGTGATGATGGATCTCAACACATCACGTCCCTTGCCATGCCGGCCGCAATCGACATCGGGCACGAACAGGCCGGTCCAGGCTTCGATGTCACGGCCATCCACGGCCAGGGCATAGCGCACCGGCAATTGCTGGATGGCCAGATGGGACTCCACCCGGTCCAGCCGCTGTTCGAGAGAGGACACCATCACGTCAACCTTTGCAGATTGGCGGGATCAAACGGCAGGAAGGGCTGTCCCCTCCGCGCCCGTTCGAACCAGCGGGGATCGTTCAGCAGCGACCGGCCAACCGCGATCAGGTCAAACTCCCCAGCCCGCATCCGGTCCAGCAGGGCGGCCAGATTATTGGCGGCCTGCTGACTGTCATCGATATGACGGGCGGGGCCGTGCGCCTTGTCCAGACCGACACCGCCCACGGCCATGGATGGCACCCCCGTCAAAAGACGCATCCATCCCGCCAGGTTCAGCGGCGATCCGGCAAAGATCGGCGTGTCGAAATAGCGCTGGCTGCCATCGAACAGGTCCACGCCCGCATCGGCCAACGGCTGCAGCAGCCGGCCCAGGTCATCCGGATTGTCGGCAAGCACCGCCCTGTAATCCTGCATCTTGAACTGTGACAGACGCAGACAGATGGGCAGGTCCGGCCCCACGGCCGCCCGCACGGCGCGCACCACCGCCGCCCCGAACGCCGAACGCCGTTCCACATCCCCGCCCCAGCGGTCATTCCGCCGGTTGGTGAAGGACCAGAGGAAACTGTCGATCAGATAGCCATGCGCACCATGGATGGCGACACCGTCGAACCCCAATCGGCGCACGCTGGCCGCCGCTTTGCCATAGGCGTCAATGACATCCTGGATGTCACTGTCGCTGGCCGGCATTGTCGGTGGCAGAGCCGCGTCCCGCCCGGCCACCGGAATGGAGATGGTGCCATCCGCCGGTCCCCAGATGCCCGACGGGCGCAGGGACGGCACGGACAGCCCTGGCTGCGTACTTTCCACGTTCCACATCGGCCCCTGATGCCAGAGCTGTGGCCAGATGCGCCCGCCAGCCTGGTGAACGGCATCCACCACACGAGACCAGCCCGTCAGAGCATCCTCGCCGAACAGACGCGGGGCATTAGGATGGTCGACGGCCAAAGGGTGATCGATCGCCACCCCTTCGGTCACGATCAGCCCAACGCCATGCGTCGCCCGGCGGCCATAGTAGGCGGCGACATCCTCGCCGGGCACGCCCCCGGGACTGGCATAGCGCGACATGGGCGCCATCACCACCCGGTTGGGCAATTCCAGCCCGCGCAGCCGAAGCGGCCGCAGCAAAGGTTCCATATCCACCAACGGGCCTCCCATGCCATCTATGCCCCCACCATCGGGACAAGCGGGCGACAGGGACAAGCGTCCGGCCGCAGCCATCGCAAGCGTGATGATATGGGCCGGGGGGCTGAACAGGCCGGCATGCCATGCGCTAATCACCGGACGAGTTTCAACGGAACCGGACTTCACAAAGATGAGACGCGCCGTCATCGCGACCCCCCTGCGCACGCCCGTGGCCAAGTTCCTGGGGCGGTTGCAGGATATGCCGGCGGAAGCCCTGGCCGCCCATATCGTACGGGCTGTTGTCGACCGATCCGGCATCGATCCCGCGACCATCGATGAAGTTGTGTTCGCCCAGTCCTATGCCAACAGCGAAGCCCCCTGCATCGGCCGTTGGGCGGCACTGGCCGCCGGCCTGCCGCTGGAGGTGGCGGGCATCCAGGTGGACAGGCGCTGCGGCGGCGGCCTGCTGTCCATCGCCAGTGCTGTGATGATGGTGGAAACCGGTGCCGCCGATGTTGTGCTGGCGGGCGGGGTCGAAAGCATGAGCAATATCGAATATTACAGCACTAGCATGCGCAAGGGTGCCCGCGCTGGCACCGTCGCCTTCTATGACCGGCTGGACCGGGGGCGGGAGCGGTCGCAGCCGGTGGAGCGGTTCGGCCCCATTTCCGGCTTGATCGAAACAGCCGAGAACCTCGCAAAGCGCGACGGCATCAGCCGGGAGGAAGCCGATACCTACGCCGCACGCAGCCAGACCCGCGCCGCCGCCGCCTGGGAGGCGGGCCTGTTCGCGGACGAAATCGTTCCTGTACCGGTGCCGGGGCGCAAAGGTGCCATCGACCTGTTCGACAGGGACGAGGGCGTGCGCGGTGACACCACGATCGAAAGCCTGTCGGCCCTGCGTCCCATCATCAAGAGCGGCACGGTCACCGCCGGCAACGCCGCACAGCAAAATGATGCTGCCGCCGCCTGTCTGGTGGTGGCGGAAGACCGCGCAGCTGCCCTTGGGCTCATGCCTGTCGCCCGGCTGGTCGGCTGGTCGTCCGCAGGTTGCGATCCTGCCATCATGGGTATCGGGCCGGTCCCGGCCGTCGCCAAACTGTTCGCCCGCACCGGCCTGTCTTGGGACAAGATAGATCTTGTCGAATTGAACGAGGCGTTCGCGGCGCAGGTGCTGGCCGTGCTGAAGGGCTGGGGCTGGGATGACCCATCGCGGCTGAACGTCAATGGCTCCGGCATCTCGCTGGGCCACCCGATCGGGGCCACGGGCGTGCGCATCATGGTGACGCTGCTGCATGAGATGCAGCGCCGGAAAGCCCACTATGGGTTGGAAACCATGTGCGTCGGTGGGGGACAGGGTGTGGCCGCTATTTTTGAACGGCTGTGAGCGGAGGACAGACCATGGCAAGACTGCCCTTGGACAATATCCGGGTGCTGGACCTGTCGCGGGTGCTGGCGGGGCCGCTCGCCGCACAGATGCTGGGCGATCTGGGCGCCGATGTCATCAAGGTGGAACGGCCCGGCAATGGCGACGATGCCCGTGCCTTCGGCGCCCCCTACCTGACCGGCGCAGACGGCAAGCCGACGCGGGAAAATGCCTTCTACCTGTCGGCCAACCGCAACAAGCGGTCCGTGACCGTCAACATCGCCCATCCCAAGGGACAGGAGATTGTCCGTGCCCTGGCCGCCAGGGCCGATGTCGTTCTGGAGAATTACAAGGTCGGCGATCTGGCCCGCTATGGCCTGGATTACGAGGCGGTGAAGGCGCTGAACCCGTGCGTCATCTATTGTTCGGTGACTGGCTATGGACAGACCGGTCCCTATGCCGCCAAGCCCGGCTATGATGCGGTGTTCCAGGGGCAGTGCGGGTTGATGAGCGTGACCGGGCTGCCCGATCATAAGCAAGGCGGCGGCCCCATGAAGGTCGGCCCCAGCATCGTCGATGTGCTGACGGGCCTGAACGTATCGAATGCCATCCTGGCGGCTCTCTATAGTCGCGACGCCAATGGGGGCACGGGTCAGCACATCGACGTTGCCCTGCTGGATTGCGGCATCGCCGCTTTGTCGCACTATGCCCAGATCTACCTGACCAGCGGCGAGGTGCCGGTGCGGCGCGGTACGCAGGGCAATGGCGGCATGCCGTCCACCCTGTTTCCGTGCGCCGATGGCGCCATTATGCTGACGGCCGGCAACGACGCGCAATATGTGCGCCTGTGCGAGGCGGTGGAACGGCCCGACCTGGCCGACCATCCGCAATTCCGCACCAACATCCTGCGCGTGGAGAACCGCGACGCCCTGACCGACACGTTTGATGCCATTTTCCGCCGTCTCACTGTCGCTGAATGGCTGGAGCGGCTGGAAGCGTTCGGCATTCCCAGCGGCCCCATCAACGATATCGGTCAGGTCTTCGCCGACCCGCAGGTACGCCATCGCGGCATGGCGGCCCCAGTCAGCCACCCGTTGGCACCCGACCTGTCAGTCATCCGCAGCCCGCTGAATTTCTCTGATACCCCTATCCGGGTGTATGCGCCCCCGCCGATGTTGGGCGAACATACGCTGCAGGTGCTGACAGAAGAACTGGGGCTGGACGCGGTCACATTGCAGACGTTGCGCGACAGTGGCGTTATCTGATTGGGGAACAAGAACCGTGAACCATATTACTATCATCGACCGCGCCGGCCAGCCGCGCGAGGCGGCACTGACCGCGCAAGGCAACCTGATGCAGTTGATCCGCGATGCCGGCCTGGATGAGCTGCAGGCCATCTGCGGCGGTTCCCTGTCCTGCGGCACCTGTCATGTCTATATCGAGGGAGCCGATGCCGGTCCCCCGTCCGACGGGGAGGCGGACCTGCTGGACAGCAGTCCGAATCGTCGTCCGCAATCGCGCCTGTCCTGTCAGATCGACATGACCAGCCTGCCGGCGGGCGCCGTGGTCACTCTGGCCCCGGAAGATTGAGGATTCGACGATGGCTAACCGTGCTCCCCACCCCTTTACCATCGCTGTTCCCGATGCGGTGCTGGACCTGATCCGCCGTCGACTGGAACTGTCCAGCGAGCAGCGATACGCGCCGCTGGATGATCGGGATTGGACCTACGGCACCGACGCGGGTTGGCTTTCGGACCTGCGCCGCCATTGGCTGGAAAGTTATGACTGGCGGGCAGCGGAGCGGCACCTGAACCGGTTGCCGCACTTCAAGGCGACGGTGGACGGGATGGACCTTCATTTCATCCATCTGCGCGGCGGCGGGTCGGGATTGCCGCTGATCCTGACCCATGGCTGGCCCGGCTCTTTCTTCGAGTTCGACCGCGTGGTGGAACCGCTGGCGGCCATGGGCTTCGACGTGGTCGTCCCGAGCCTTCCCGGTTTCGGCTTCTCCGGCCGGCCGGATGGCATCATCGGTCCCCGCCATGTCGCGTCCCTGTGGCGCCGGCTGATGGTCGATGTACTGGGCTATACAAGGTTCGGGGCGCAGGGGGGCGATTGGGGATCGGCCGTCACCACCTGGCTGGGGCGCGACCATGCCGACGTCGTGGCCGGCATCCACCTGAACCTGTTCATGGGGCCTGTGACGCCCACAGCGGCGGATGATGCCGAAACGCTGGCCTGGCGTCAGCGCCTGATGGCGGTGCAGCAGATGCAGTCGGCTTATATGATGGAACAGGCGACGAAGCCGCAGACCATCGGACTGGCGCTGGCCGACAGCCCCTTGGGCTTCGCCGCCTGGATCATGGAGAAGTTCCATGGATGGGGCGACACCAAGGGCGACGTTGACGGCCGTTTCGGCAAGGATGCGCTGCTGACCAACGCTATGATCTATCTGGTCAATGACGCGGTGCAGTCGGCCATCTGGATGTATCGCAGCATCTTCACCGAAGCCCGGTCGGATGACCGGATCAGCGTGCCCACGGGCTGCGCCCTGTTCCCGGCCGAATTCCTGCCCTATCCGCCGCGCGGCGTGGCCGAGCGCGTCTACAATATCGTGCGCTGGACGGAGATGCCGGCCGGAGGCCATTTCGCGGCGATGGAGGAACCGGCCGCCTTCACGCGTGAGGTGGCCGAATTCTTCAAGGGACTGTAACGGGACCGGGAGGGGTTCAGTCCTCCCGCACCTGTTCGCTGTAGGCCGGCCGCGCCCAGCCGACCACCGCCGCCGCCGCCGCACCCAGGCCGGTCAGGGAGATGATGATGGACCAGCCGATCCGGTTGGGATCGGCGAAGACATAATCCGTCAATCCACCGACCAGCATCGGGCCCAGCGCCAATCCCCCGAGATTGGAGACCAGCACCGCCAGGGCGCCGAACCGGCCCCGCATCGCTGGTGGCGACACCATCTGCACCGCCGCCAGCGCCGGCCCGAAGGAGGCACCGACGGTCAGCATCAGCAGCAGGACGCCGGCGAACAGCAATTGGGCAGACCCAGCCAGGTATGCGACCGCCACCAGCGGCGGCGCCACGGCCAGCATCCAGAAATAAAGCCGGATCGCGGCGTCCCGGATGCCCCGCGCATACAGCCGGTCCGCGATCTGCCCCATGGCCAGCGAACCGATGATACCGCCCACCGTCACGGCCAGCCCCATCATGCCGCCCACCTCCGTGGCGCCCATGTCCAGCACGCGTCTGGCATAGGTGGGGGTCCAGATCATGGCACCCTGCGTGGCCATGGCCGATAAAAGGAAGCCACCCATCAGCCCACCCATCAGCCGGGCATGAAGGCGCAGATGGGCGAAGAAGGCCTTCCAGGTTGCCCTGCCATCGCCCGTCGCGGCTCGCACCGGTTCCTTGAAACTGAAGGCCAGCAGACCGACCAACACGCCTGGAATGCCGGTCACCACCAGCACCTGCCGCCAGGGCGCCAACCCTTCCAGCGGCCCGCCCAATGGTGAGCGGGTGAAATGATCCAGCAGGAATCCGCCCAGAGCAAACGACAGACCGATGCCGGCGACCCCGGCAGCCACGAAGCAAGACATCGGTGTTGCAAGGAGGCGACGTGGGAAGATGCCCGCAAGCAGCGACTGCGCCGCCGGCGAGATGGCCCCCTCCCCGAACCCGACCAGCAGCCTCGCACCGAACAGCTGGGCATAGTCGCGCGCCAAGCCGGTGGCCGCCGCCGCCAGCGACCAGATGGTAATGCCCGCGAACATGATCCCCTGGCGCGACCAGCGATCCACCAGCCCGCCGATCACCAGCCCCATGGCACCGTAGAACAAGGCAAACGCCATGCCTTGGATCAAGGAAAGCTGGAAGTCGTTCAGCCCCAGTTCCGCCCGCATCTCCGGGATCAGCACGGCGATGACGGTACGGTCGATGAGCGAGACGATCTGGAACAGCATGATCACCAGCACGGCCCACCAGGCCTTCAGCGGCGTATAGCCAGGAGCGTAACCGTCACCCGTCTTCATGCGCGCGATCCCAGATGAGATGGCGGGTGTGGCAGGAACACCGACTTCACCTCCGTGAAACCATGCAGTCCCTCGATACCCCCTTCACGACCGATGCCTGACTGTTTGAACCCGCCATAAGGCAGGGTGAAGTCGATAACGCGACCATTTTGCCCAAAATTGCCTGTCCGGATGCGCCGGGCGATGGCATAGGCGCGGTCGGTATCCGGGGTGAAGACGCCGCCCGACAGGCCATAGGGGCTGTCATTGGCAATGGCGATGGCCTGTTCGACATCATCGAAGGGGATGATGCTGCCGACAGGACCGAAAATCTCCTCCCGCGCGATGGTCATGGCATTGTCGACATCGGCGAACAGGGTGGGTTCGATGAACCAGCCGCGCGGCATATGGGCCGGGCGGCCGCCACCCGTGATCAGCCGCGCCCCTTCGGCCCGCCCCCGGTCGATGAAGGAGCAGACACGGTCGAGCTGCCGTTTGGCGATCAGCGGCCCCATCTGTGTTTCCGCCGCGAACGGGTCGCCGACCTGAACCGCCTGGAAGGCGGCGGCCAATGCCTCCGCGATCTCTCCCTGGCGCGGACGAGGCACGAGGATCCGGCTGAAGGCGGCGCATTGCTGCCCGCACAGACCGATCAGGTTGGGCATGATGCCCGCCACTATGGTCTCGATGGGGGCATCGTCCAGCACGATGGCCGCCGACTTGCCGCCCAGTTCCGTGGTGACACGCGCCGAACGGGCCGCACAGATGGCGGCCACATGCAGGCCGGCGGCGGTGGAACCCGTGAAGCTGACCTTGTCCACCTCCGGCTTGCGGATCAGATATTCCGACACCTCGCGATCGGCGGGAAGGACGGAGAAGACGCCTTCGGGCAGCCCGGCTTCCGCCACGCATTCGGCCAGCAGCAATGCCTCCAGCGGCGTTTCCGGCGACGGCTTGGCAATAACGGTGCAGCCGGCTGCCAATGCCGGTGCGACCTTCAGCAGTAGCGTAGCCAGCGGCGCGTTCCAGGGCACGATGGCCACCGTCACCCCGACCGGCTCGCGCACCACGACGCAAGTTCCACCCTGTGCCGGCGTGCGCAGTTCCTCGAACCCGATAGTCTCCGCCAATCCGCAGAAATAGTCGAAATAGGCCCGTGCGTAGGGTGCGAACATGCTGGAATGTGCGATGGGCATGCCTACCTGAAGCGTCCAGGCCTGGGCGAAGTCCGGCGCCCGCGCGGCCAGCCTGTCAGCCACCCGCCGCAGGGCTACCGCCCGCTCACCACCCGTCATACGCGGCCAAGGGCCGTGATCGAAGGCATGGCGGGCGGCGGCCACTGCCCGGTCGACATCGGCGGGCGCGGCAGCCACAACGGCACCCAGCGATGCCTCCGTCGACGGCGATACCAGTTCGATCCAGCCGCCCCCAGACCCCGGTCGGACCCATTGGCCGGCGATGAACAAACGATCCGGATGCGACAGGTTGGCGAGGTTGCTGGTCATGTCCCGTCCTGCTGATGGATGTTCACAAAGAAAAGGCGGACGGGGTGCATCTCCGTCCGCCTTCAACGTACCGGGTGATCAGAATTTGTAGCCCAGTTCCACCCCGAACATGCGCGGCTCGCCATAGACGCTGGACTGGAAGCCCAGTCCCTCACCGATCAAGCCCAGAACGCCGACCCGGTATTCCTTGTTGAACACGTTCGTGCCAAAGATCGCGGCATTGATGCCGGTGCGATTGATATCGTTCCATTCCAGCCGCAGATTGACCAAGCTGTAGGACGGCTGCAGGCCCTGGATCTCGAAGTCATCCAGATAGATCTTGCTGCGGACGGTATAGTTTGCCGTAAAGGAGGCGGCCCCAAGACTATCCTCGATCGGCAGGTTGACCACGCCCGTCAGGCCGAACTGGTGCTTGGGCGTGCCGCGCTGCTCGAACTCCGGCAGGACGGTGCGGTTGGGCAGGGTCAGCGACGAGGCCCCCCGCAGGATGTCCACCTTGGTGTAGGAGTAGAAGCCCGTCAGGCTGAAGATTTCGGTGCTGTAACCGAACTCCAGTTCGCCACCCCGGTTGCGCTGCTTGGCAGTATTGTCGACCACGGTGACCACCGTATCGGCCACGCCGTCGCCATTGACATCCAGGCTGCTGGCCCGCTGCTTCTGGACGTTGCTGCCATTCTGCTGGAACAGCGCCAGGTTGGCAGTCAGGCGACCGTCGCCAACGAATGTATCCGCTTTCACGCCCAGTTCATACTCATCCACCTTCTCCGGCAGGAACGGCTGCAGGGCCACATTGTTCTGCGCGCGGGTGGAATAGCCACCAGCCCGGAACCCGTGCCGGAAGGAAGCGTAGCTGGTCACATCACCGCTCAGTTGATATTGCAGCGTCGCGTCATAGGTGAACTCATCGAAGCTCTTCTGGCTGTTGAAATGGCACTGGTCGTAGGGCACCGACTGCACCCCGGCAGTGATGAGATTCAGGTCGAATTCACAGGTGCGCAGCATGGGCCGCGTCGGCGACACGGTGATCTTCCGCTTGTCGTAATTGTAGCGGATGCCGCCCGAGGCCGTCAGTTCCGGTGTCAGCTTGTAGGTGCCCGCCGCGAACGCCGCGTAGGTGGTCGAGGAGCCTTCACCGGCGCTATAGCCCTGGAACAGGGCGGCGGAAGTGGATTGCGGCACGCGGGCGCCGGCGAAGGTCAGTTGCGGCAGGGTGTTGGTGTAGGAACCGTCGATGCCCTTTTCCTTGAAGTAGAAGCCGCCCAGGATATAGGTGAAGTCACCGTCGGCCGCTTCACCTTGAAGCTGAAGCTCCTCGCTGTAGCTTTCAATATAGGCGAACTGACGCGGCGTGATCAGGAAGGCGGGGATGCCGTCATAATCCTGCACGACGTTGCGGGCCTGGTTGCGATAGCCGAAAATGTTCTTCAGTGTCAGCGCATCGTTCAATTCGATGGTGGTCTTGTTGACCAGGCCGTTGTTGCGGGTCTTCTCGAACGGCAAGCCAAAGGCGTCAAGGTTGCCGCCTTCGCCGGCCCCCATATCCAGGGAATAGCGCTTGTTCTTGAACAGTTGCTGGGCGGCGGCGAACTGGGCGGGGATATTGTCGGTGATCTGCCCGGCGGCGCGCAGCCCTTCATAGTTGGACAATGCCGATGGCAGGCTGATCGCGGTCAGGAAGGCCGCCGTGCCGTGCTCGTCGCTGGTGTAATGGTCGAACACCGTCAAGTTCTCGACCCCCTCCCACGGCTTGGCCAGAAGGGAGATACGGGCGCTGTCATAGTGCTGGTTGTCATAGTCGCGGCCCGTTGTGACTTCATGCGACCAGCCGTCACGGCGGCGCACCTTGCCCGACACGCGCACCGCGAACTTCTCGCCCAGCGGCGCGTTGACCATGCCATAGACCTCGCGCATGTCGCGATTGCCGGCCGACAGCTTGATCTCGCCCTGCGTCTCCTCCAGCACCGGATGATGGGGTTCCACCAGGATTGCCCCGCCCGTCATGTTGCGGCCGAACAGGGTCCCCTGCACGCCCTTCAGCACCTGGACCGATTGCAGGTCGTAAAGCGCATTGCCGAAGCCGTAGGGGCGTGGCTGCACCACTTCGGCGAAATAGGTGCCGACCGGCGGGTCCGTGAACAACTGGCTTTCCTGGGCGCGCTGGCCGCGCATGGCAAAGGAAACCACGTTGCGCTGGCTGGCGCCGGTGGTGATGGACAGGGACGGCGTCTGATATTGCAGCGACTGCACGTCCGCCACGCCCACCTTCTCCAAAGCGTCGCCCGACAGGGCGGAAACGGCGATTGGCACGTCCTTCAGCACCTCATCGCGGCGGCGGGCCGTGACGATGATCTCTTCCAGCAGGCCGCTACCGGCCTGCGGTCCCTCGGTGGAGGCTGTCTGAGCCATGACCGGCGCCGGACCACATATGGTTGAAGTCGCCAACAGCGCCATTGTCAACGTGCGCAGCTTCATGAGTTTCCTCCCCTGGATTCGTCGATTGTTATTTTGGGCGCACTGGGAATGACACCGGATGATTATCCGGAACGGGCCCTTGGCCTGTCTTCATTCCATTGGTATGGGCAATGATGCGCTCCGGCACCCATTAAAATCGAAGCGCTCCGCAAGGGAAGCCATCGGCTCGGCCATGGCAGGATGGATCAGATACATGATCCCCATTTCCCCTTGCACTCCATCACTTGCGGCTCGTAAGCACCTGGAACACATGCAATATTAGGTTTGCACCACAACAGGCAAGGACAGGATGCCCGCAACACCGCCATCCACATGCAGCATGTGACCTGTCACATAGGATGAAGCGTCGGACGCCAGGAACAGGGCTGGCCCGACAATCTCCGCCGGGTCGCCGAATCTGCCCATGGCGATGGCATCGCGGAAAATTTTCGCCCGTGCCGGGTTGCCCACCGTCGGGGCCGCCATGTCGGTATCGAAAAAGCCAGGGGCAATGGCATTGCAGGTGACGCCACCGGGCGCCAGTTCCGCCGCCACGGCCCGCGTCAGGCCCAGAACCGCGTGCTTGCTGGCCGTGTAGGCCGACAGGTTGGGACGCCCGGTCTGCGCGACATAGGAGGCGAAATTGATGATCCGCCCCCATTTGCGTTCCAGCATCCCGCGCGAAAGCTCCCGGCACAGCAGGTACATCGACGCGACATTGACGTCGAACATGTTCTGCCAGCCGTCCAGGCTGCTGTCGGGCAGGCTGCCCCATCCGGCGATGGCGCCGTTATTGACCAGGATATCGATGGGGCGGACATCGCCGGCAAGTTCCCGCGCGGCCGCCTCCACCGCCTTCAGGTCACCCAGCTCGAAGGTCACGATATCGGCGCTGCGGCCAAGCGCACGGACCTCCGATGCCACATCGGCCAGCTTCGCCCCATCGCGGGCCGCCAGCACCAGATCGGCACCCGCCCGCGCGAGGCCAAGAGCGATGGCGCGCCCCAATCCCCTGGATGCCCCGGTTACCAATGCTCGCCGGCCCGCCAACGAAAACAAGCCCTCCATCACATTCCTCCCCGAAATGTCGCGTCTTTCCAGCCTTTGATAGGACGCGTTTCAGATGGAGGGCAGACGGGGACTCGAAACGATCACATCGGCGATGACATTGCGCCCCCCTCTCCCCCCACTCCGGTTTCAGGCCGTAAACAGGTGAAGATCAAAAATAGGCGGAACGGCCACATTCGGGGAAACGCACATGGTCGATATGCAGGAGGAGGAGATCAGTCCCCATACGGGCAGCATTATCCATGGATTGGACCTGTCACAGGGCTGGAACGACGCGACCATGGTCCGGCTCATTAACCTTCTGCATCGGCATGGGGTGCTGGTTATCCGGGGACAGCAACTGGACGATGGTGGATATGTCCGTTTTGGCCGCTGCTGGGGCACGCCGCTGGAATTCTTCATCGCAGAGCATCGTGGCCAGAAACATCCCGAGATGATCACCATCTCCAATGATCCTGCCACACCCCCCGCCATGCGTGACGGGGCCGTGCATTGGCATTCCGACGGCAGCTATGAGGCGGAACCTGCAGCCGTCACCATGCTCTATGGCCGGCTTACCCCTGACGAAGGAGGGGAAACCCTGTTTGCCAACACCGCAGCCGCCTTCAACGCCCTGCTGCCGTCGATGCAGGCGCAACTGCTGGACATGGTGGCCATTCATGAACTGGGCGCCGCCCCCTGGATTGAAGGGGAAACAGAACCAGACCCCAACCGCCCAAAACGGGAAATGCCCCATCAGCGTCATCCGCTGATCATCCGGCATCCGGTCACGGGGCGGCGCGCGATCTATGCCTCGGGCACGGCCTTCGCCATCGACGGCATGCCCCCGGACGAGGGCCGGGCGCTGATCCGGCGCCTGCGTGCCCATGTCGCGGAGGACCGGTTCCGCATCACCTGGAAGACTGCGCCGGGCGACATCGTGCTGTGGGATAATTTCACCACGGTCCACAGCGCAACGCCGATCGAATATTCCGACCTGCCCGGCAAACAGCGGTTGCTGTACCGGATAAGCACAAGGGGGATTCCGGATCTGTGCCGGAATCGTGCAGCATGATCGACACTGAAGACCCAAGGACAAGGCGCAGCATGAAACAGCTCGAAGCGGACTATGTCATTGTCGGCGCCGGTTCCGCCGGCTGCGTATTGGCCAATCGTCTGTCAGCCGATGGCAGCTCCCGCGTGCTGCTGCTGGAGGCAGGGGGTGATGACAGGCCGCTGCGGGAACTCTCGCAGTTCTCCAGTAACATCAATATCCATCTGCCCGCCGGTTTCACCCGCATGCTGGCGGATCCAAAGATCAACTGGAACTACAGGACTGAACCCGATCCGGGCAGCAATGGCCGTCAGCATCATTTCCCACGCGGCAAGGTCCTAGGTGGCTCTTCGTCGATCAATGGCATGCTGTATGTCCGGGGCCTGCCGGAAGACTATGATGGCTGGCGGCAGATGGGGTGCGCCGGCTGGTCCTGGTCCGACGTGGCGCCCCTGTTCCGACGCATCGAGAATCAGGCCGGCCGCGCCGCAAGTGACAGCATCGCCGGCACAGGCGGCCCCTTGGACGTGGGCGACGTTCCCATGCGCCATCCCGTACAGCAGGCCATCATCGACGCCTTTGTTGAAGCAGGTGCGCCGCGCAGCGACGATCTGAACGGCGACCGCCGGGAAGGGGTGTCCCCGGTGCGTCTCAATACGCGGCGGGGCCTGCGCAAGTCTGCCGCCGTCGCCTACCTCCATCCGGCCATGCGGCGATCAAACCTGATGGTGGTGACGCGGGCAATGGCAACCCGTATCCGGTTCATGGGGCGGCAAGCCACTGGCGTCTACTACGTTCAGGACGGGGAGATGAGGTGCGCCACGGCGCGGCGGGAGGTGATTCTGGCGGGCGGCGCCATCAATTCTCCGCAGTTGCTGGAGCTGTCGGGGATTGGTGATGCGTCTCATCTCTCCGCGCTGGGCATCACACCGCTGGTTGACAGCCCGCGCGTCGGCGAGAACCTGCAGGATCACTACGCCTCCATGGTCCGTGCCCGGCTGAAGCCAGGCAGCCCCAGCCTGAACAGCCTGTCCCGCGGGCTGGGCCTGTTCGGGCAGATTCTACGTTACGCGACGACACGCAGCGGCCTGCTGGCCCTGGGCGGGTCCAACCTGACGGCGTTCCTGCGATCAGACCCGGCGCTGGACCTTCCCGACCTGCAATTCTTCGCCAGTGCCGGCACGGTCGATTTCAAGGCCCTGGCCGAACGCGGGCAGATCAGCATGGAAGCGGAGCCCGGCATGACCATTGGCGGCTATGTCATGCGCCCCCGGTCGCGCGGGTCGATCCATATTCGCTCATCCGATCCGGCCGAACACCCGGCGATCCGGCCGGGCTTTCTGTCCGACCCGGCCGACCAGCGCGCCACGGTGGCCGCCCTGGAATGGGCGCGGCGGATCATGGGGCAGCCGGCGCTGGCCCGGTATTTCGATCATGAACTTACGCCAGGCCCCCAGGCCGACAGCTATGACGGCCTCCTGGCCTTCTGCCGGGCGGCGGGGTCCACCGGCTATCACCAGTCTGGAACCTGTGCCATGGGGGCCGATGAACGATCGGTTCTGGACCCGCACCTGCGTGTCCGTGGGGTGGAAGGGTTGCGCGTCGTCGATGCATCGGTGATGCCGACCATCGTTTCCGGCAACACCCATGCCGCGACGGTCATGATCGCGGAGAAAGCGTCGGAGCTGATCCTGGTCGCCTGATCGTCGTGCATATCCAGAAAATGCAAGGGGCCGGATCGACATCCGGCCCCCTTTTCATAGCGTCCGATCCGCTTTCTCACCCGCAGGCGTGACGGGCGGCCAGCCAAGCGAAGACGAAGGACGCGGCGATGCTGGCGCCGGCCCCTGGATAGACACGGCCCATGACGGACGCGGTGCTGTTGCCCGTGGCGTACAGGCCGGGAATGGCACTGCCATCGCTTCGAAGTACCTGGGCATGTTCGTCGGTGACGATACCCCCGGCGGTCCCTACATCGCCCGGCACCATCTTGAATGCCAGGAAAGGTGGCTTCTCGATGGTGCCCAGATTGGGATTGGGTTTGGTCCACGGGTCACCGAACCAATTGTCATAGGCCCGCTCGCCACGGCGGAAATCCAAATCCTTGCCGGTGGCGGCAAAGCCATTGAACCGGGCAACCTCTTGCGACAGCGCGTCGGGATCCAGGCCGATCCTGACGGCAAGTTCGCGGATGCTGTCGGCCTTGATCATGTAGCCGCTGCTCTCCCAGTCGGCCGGGGTCTTGCCCGGCGGCTGGGTGCCCCAGGCATAGCGTTGGCGATGGCGGCTGTCCATGATCACCCAGGCCGGCACCCCCGCCTTGTACAGGGCCTGGCCATTGGCCATGTAGGACTGGCTCTCATTCATGATGCGCCGGCCATTCTGCCCGACCACGATGACATGCGGCTTCGACAGGTCGGTCACATGCATATAGACATCGCCCGAAGGCGGCAGCGTGCCAGGAACCCACCAGGCCTGGTCCATCAGGTCCAGGGCGGCGCCATGGGCCTGCGCGATCTCGATCATTTCCCCCGTATCGCCGGGATTGGCGTTGGTCCAGCGGGTGGAGGCGGGCTGCGGACCATATTGCTCCCGCATCTTGGAATTATGGGAAAAGCCGCCGGCATTGATCAGCACGCCGTCGCGGGCCTGAATACGGCGCACTGTGCCGTCCACCCCCCGCGCAACGACGCCGACGATCCGGCCGCCCTGTTCCACCAACTCCGTCACGCCCGTGCCCGTGCGGATGGGCACGCCCTTGGCATCGGCCAGCATCAGCATGCGTCCCTGCAGCGACCCGCCATAGGATAGCATGGGCTTGCCGGTCTTCTGACCCTGGCGCAGGCGCCATAGCAGCTTCACGCCCTCCCACATCCCACGTGGCGTGCGGGTGGCCAGGGTGATGTTGCGGGTCTGGTCCACGGGCAGCGGCATGACCATCGGCCCCATCCGCAGCTTGTCGAACAGCGGCCCCATATCCTTGGCATCCAGCATCGGCGCTGCCAGGGACCGGCTTTCCGGACAGCCGCCTTCCAGATCATCGTAGTAATCGGACCAGCCATGGGCGCGGATAAATTTCATCCCCTGCCCTTCCAGAAAGCGCACCATCTCCGGGCCGGCCTTCAGGAAGGCTTCCTTGCGGGCCGGCGTGGAACCCGGGCCTGCGTCATTGCCGACGACACGATAGAGATAGGTCCGGGCCGCCTCCTCGCCATCCGCGATCCCTTCGCGGGCCTGCAAAGGATTGTTGGGTATCCACAGCACCCCGCCCGACATGGCCGTCGATCCACCGATCTTGTCGGTCTTTTCCAGGATCAGCGGCTGCTTGCCGATGGATTTCAGGTAAAGCCCCGCCGCCATCGACCCGCCACCGGACCCGACGATGATGAAATCCGCACTTTCGTCCCAGGTCTGGTTCGTCATCAGTTCTTGTCCGCCAGATAATGGTGCAGCGTCGCGTGGAAATTGCTGATAGCCCGTTCCTGGACGGGGCTGGTCCGGGCACCCTTGAAGCCGCGCGACTTCATGCCCTTCTGCACCTCGCCCATATTGGCGAAGTCCTGTTCCAGGATCAGGCCCCAGTCGACCTTGGCCCAATCGGCGCCATGTTCGACCTCCACACCCGGTTCCGCCCCTTCAGCGAAGCGTTCGATGACATTGATCTCGAAGATGCAACTGTCCGGATCATCGCCATTGGGCCGGGCGCGGTAGAACAGCACGTTGGTCGGCTGATGCAGGAAAACCAGGTTGGGGAAGATGTGCCAGTCGGTGCCGGCGGCCATCAGCGTTTCGATCGGTATATCGGGGAAGGGCCGGCCGTTCTTCGCCGCCTCCTCCCGGTGGAACTGCGCAAAGGCGCCATAGACGGTGTAGACGTCGCTATCCTCGGGCAGTTCCATCAGGCGCCGGCCCGCCGCCAGCATCTCCTCCGTCGTCGTCGCCTTCAGCGTGTCCCAGATTTCCTTGTTGAACTGATACAGACCCTGGCGGATGTCGCCCTTCACCGGCCCCAGGCGCGGGCTGGGCAGGCCGAACAGCGAGGTGGGGGCATAGCCGAACATGCCATGCTTGCCCTTGGCCGCGCTGTAGGTCATGTCATCGAAATAGGGCAGCAACTGCCGGTGCGTGGTCTGCACATGATAGCCTTCGTTGAAGGCCTCCAGTGCCACCTTCCAGTTGCAGGGCATGACGACGCTCTTGCGCCAGACATAGCGCATCTTGTCGAACTCGAACGCGTCCAGCATGGACTTGGCCGGTTCCAGGAACTGTTCCAGCGGTTCCGCGTCGGGATCCATGTTCACGAAGACCCAGCCGCCCCAGGTTCCGACCTTGACGGAGACCAGCCGGATGTCCTCATCCTGCAGGCAATCCCCCCAGTCCTGGCGATCCACCACATCGACGGGCTGCCCTTCCAGCGACCATTTCCAGCCATGGTAGCGGCAATGGAACCGGCCCATCTTGCCGCAGCCCTCCGTCAAGCGGCGGCCACGATGCGGACAGACATTGTAGTAGGCGGCGATATCGCCCGATGGCTGGCGCACGACGGTGATCGACTCATCGGCGATCTCATAGGTGTAGTAATGGCCGGGTTCGGCGATCTCCTCCTCCCGGCACGCCATCTGCCAGACCTTGGGCCACAGGCGTTCTTTCTCAAGTCGGACATAGTCGGGTGAGATATAGGCTGCGGCCGGTACGAAATCCGGGCGCACCGGCTCACCATCAACCGTCCGCTGTATCTTCTCATCCATTCCAATGTTCCTCCCTGACATGCCCGGCACTGTCCGGTATCCGTCCCGGCCGTTCCAAGTGAAATATTTCTGCGGTGGCGCCTATTCCAGGAGCGGCTATGCGCCTTGGGAAAACCGACGCTCCAGCACGTTCTCGGCGATGCGGTTCAGCAGGATTTCGATGGTGCCGCCGGCAATCATCCAGCCACGGGTGCGGCGCAGACAGTATTCGATCAGCGCATCCTCGCCGAACCCGGACCCGCCCATGATCTGCATCGCCTCGTTGGCGCAATCGAACCCGGCCCGGTTGCAGGCAACCTTGGCAATGGCCGTTTCCTCGGCCGAGGGAAAGCCGGCATCGGCATTGGTGGCGGCGCGATACAGCAGCAACTGCGCGGCATCCAGCTTTACCTTCATCTCTGCGAACTTCCACTGCAAGCCCTGGAATTCACACAGATATTTGCCGAACTGCCTACGCGTCCTGGCATGTTCGATGGCGGCGATGTAGGCGTAACGACCCAGGGCCAGACTGCGGGCGGTATTGCCGATACGCTCCACATTGAAGCCGGCGATCTGCTTTTTGAAGCCGCCCGGTCCCAACAGGACCTTTTCCTTGGGCACATAAACATTGTCAAAGAATAGCGGATTCCATTCCTCGCCTGACAGGAAGCGCACCGGCTTGCCGAAGGTGAATCCCTCCTGCCCGCGTTCGATCAGAACCGATCCGATATTGCCGGTGCCGGGCCCATAACGGACATAGACCAGAAACACGGTGGCGTGCAGGCCATGGGTGGTGAAGATTTTCTGCCCCGTGACGCGGAACCCGTCCCCATCGGGCACGGCCGTCGTGGTCAGTTCCGTCACGGCCGACCCGGCATTCGGCTCCGTCATGGCCACCGCGATCAGGCCGTCACCCTTCAGCAGCGGCTGAAGATATTCCGCCTGCTGCTGAGGGGAGGCAAAGCCGGCGAAGGTGCGGATGGCACCGAAATTGCCGGCCTGGATCACGTCGGCGGATCGCGGACAGACGGCCGCCACCTGTTCGATAGCCAGGACCGCATCCATCAGGGAACCACCGACGCCGCCCTTCTCCTCCTCGATGGTGATGCCCAGCAGGCCCTGTTCGGCCATGGCGCGGGCAATATCCCAGGGATAATCATCGGCATGGGCGCGGACCAGCGCGCCGTCGGCTAGGTGACGCCGGGCAAAGGCCGCGACCGAATCCCGGAAAAGCGTCTGCTCCTCGGTCAGATTGAAATGCATTCTCGTGATCCCACTGCGAAGGATGCGCCACCTTGAATGCGGCGACAGGTCGGAATTCTGCATAGGCCCTGGAACCCCCACCGGCGAGTGATGTCAGCAGTCGCGGTGCAAGCCTTCACATCCGCGATGGGTGCCGACCTCTTACCGGGCCTTTCTTGACAGTTCGAGGCGTCGGACCGCTGGTGAGGGGCATGGGCGATGCTCTGCACCCCAAACAGATCCACCGCAGAAAGTGGCCGCACACGCCATGAAAGACATCAACGAAGTCATCTCCATCCGCGTCGACGGCGATATCGGCCTGATCATCTCCGACAGCCCGCCGGTGAATGCTCTGGGTTTTGCTGTCCGCGACGGGCTGGTACGGGCGCTGGCGGAACTGAACGCCGATCCTGCCGTGCGTGCCATCGTGCTGGCCTGCGCGGGACGGACCTTTTTCGCTGGTGCCGACATCACCGAGTTCGGCAAGCCCAAACGCGAACCGGGGCTGCAAGCCGTCATTGCGGCCCTGGAAACCTCCAGCAGACCCGTCATCGCCGCCATCCATGGCACGGCGCTGGGCGGCGGTCTGGAGGTGGCGCTGGGCTGCGCCTTCCGTGTGGCGGTGCCCACGGCGAAGGTCGGCCTGCCAGAAATCAATCTGGGCCTGCTGGCCGCCGCCGGTGGCACCCAGCGCCTGCCGCGCCTGATCGGGCCGGAAAAGGCGCTGGAATTCTGCCTGTCGGGCAAGCCGGTGGGCGCTGCCGAGGCATTGTCCCTGGGCATTGTTGATGATGTGGCCGATGGCGACGTGGTTGCGGCGGGCCTGACCTTCGCCCGTCGGGCCATCGACGCTTCCCCGCCCGCCGTGCCGGTACGCGACCGGGAGGAGAAGCTGGCGGCCACGCGGGCCGATCCCACGGCGTTCGACGCCGCGGCAGCCGCCTGGGCCAAAAAGACCAGGGGGCAGGCGGCCCCCGCCGCCAATATCGCATCGCTGCGCCGGTCCTTCACCCAGCCGATTGATCAGGCCCTGGCCGAGGATGCAGCCGCCATCGCCGAACTGATCGCCGGCAGCCAGTCGCGTGCCCAGCGTCACCAGTTCTTCGCGGAACGGGAAGCGGCGAAAATCCCCGGTATTCCGGCCGACATCACCCCCCGCCCCATCAACAAGGTGGCCGTCATCGGGGCCGGCACCATGGGTGGCGGCATCGCCATGAGCTTTGTCGGGGCTGGCATCCCCGTGCTGCTGATCGACGCCACGCAGGAGGCACTGGATCGCGGCATCGACCGCATCCGCGCCAACTATGCCGGTTCCGTCAAGCGCGGGTCGCTGTCGCGGGACCGCATGGACGCGCAGATGGCGCTGCTGACCGGCGCCACGGAGCGGGCAGCCGCGGCCGATGTCGATCTGGTGGTGGAGGCGGTGTTCGAGGATATGGATCTGAAGAAGACCATTTTCCGCGAACTGGACGCCGTCACCCGGCCCGGTACGGTCCTGTCCTCTAACACCTCGGCCCTGGATGTGGATGAGATCGCGTCCGTCCTGACCCGGCCGGAAGATTTCCTGGGCATGCATTTCTTCGCGCCAGCCAATGTCATGAAGCTGCTGGAGGTGGTGCGGGCCGCAAAGACAGGCCACCAGGCCATCGCCACCGCCATGGCCGTTGGCAAGCGCATCGGCAAGGTGCCCGTCCTGTCGGGCAATTGCGACGGTTTCATCGGCAACCGCATCATCGCCAAACGCTCCGCCGCCGCCGAGCGCCTGCTGCAGCAAGGGGCCCTGCCACCGGATATTGACGGTGCGCTGAAGGCATTCGGCTTCCCCATGGGGCCGCTGGAAATCAACGATATGTCGGGCCTGGATGTCGGCTGGTCGATCCGCAAGCGGCGCGGGACCCCCTTCCCCATCGCCGATGGCATCTGCGAACGCGGCTGGTTCGGGCAGAAGACGGGACAGGGCTATTATCGGTACGAGGCCGGCGACCGCACGCCCCACCCCAACCCCGATGTCGAGGCGTTCATCCTGGAGACGTCATCACGGCTGGGTATCATCCGTCGCGAAATCGGACCGGAAGAAATCACCGAACGCCTGCTCTACCCCCTGATCAACGAGGCGGCGCGCGTGGTGGAGGAAGGCATCGCCCTGCGTCCGTCCGATGTCGATGTCGTCTATGTCAACGGCTATGGCTGGCCGCGCTGGCGCGGTGGCCCGCTGTTCCATGCGGACGAGGTGGGGCTGGCCCATATCGTGGCGCGGCTTGACGTGTTCCGCGCCGACACCGACGATCCGTCCCTGGAACCGGCTGCCTTGCTGCGCACGCTGGCAGAACAGGGCTCAACCTTCGCAGAATGGCAGAAAAGCCGCGCCTGATAGCCAAGGACGCGGACAATGGAGAAAAGCATGGTCGATTACAGCAAGTACCAGTTCCTGAAGGTTGAGATCGACGCCAACAGCGTTGCCACCGTCACCATGAACGACCCCGACAAGCTGAACGCCGTCGGGCCGGAGAACCATAAGGAACTGGAATATATCTGGGTCGATCTGGCCCAGGATGAAAGCATCAAGGCCATCGTCTTCACCGGGGCTGGCCGCGCCTTTTCCGCCGGTGGCGACATCAAGAAGATGGCCGCCCGTGCCGGCACGGAGTACGGGCTGAAATACGCCCTGCGCGTACCACAGAACACGCTGCGCATCTTCGAGCACATGCTGCTGACGCCGCAGCCGGTGATCGCCGCCGTCAATGGCGACGCCATCGGCCTGGGCATGACCATGGCGCTGTTCTGCGACATGAGCGTGGTGGCCGATGATGCCCGCCTGGGCGACACGCACGTCAAGGTCGGTCTGGTGGCCGGTGATGGTGGGGCCGTGGTCTGGCCGTTGCTGGTCGGGCCGCAGCGCGCCAAGGAATTCCTGATGCGCGGCAAGCTGCTGCGCGGAGCGGAGGCCGCCGGCATGGGCCTGGTCAATTATTCTTTCCCCAAGGAGGATGTGCTGGCCGAGGCGCACAAGATCGCCACCGAGATCGCGGGCAACCCCATCTGGGCCGTGCGCTGGTCCAAGGCCGCTGTCAACAAGCAGTTGAAGGCACAGTTGAATCAGGTCCTGGAACTGTCGATCGCCTATGAATCCCTGACCATGCTGACCCAGGATTACAAGGAGGCGGCCAATGCCTTCGCCGAAAAGCGCAAACCCGAATTCCAGGGTTTCTGAGGCAGGCACCTATCGCGGGCGGGGCAGAATCCGGCGGGTCGGCGTGGTCGGTGCCGGCCTGATCGGCGGGGGGTGGGTCGCCGCCTTCCTGGGCCGGGGCTATGACGTCTCGGTCCAGGACCCCTCTGCGGATGCCGCAGCGCGGTTGCGGACACAGGTGGAAGCAGCCTGGCCGGCCCTGGAAAATCTGGGACTGGCCCCCGGTGCCAATCCCGACCGCCTCAGCTTCGACACCGATCTGGCCACCGCATTGGATGGTGTCGACTTCGTGCAGGAGAACGCGCCGGAACGGCCGGAGGTGAAGGCCGAACTCTATGCGCGGCTAGGCGAGCTGCTGCCGGCGGATGTGATCATTGCCAGCAGCACGTCCGGACTGCCCGTCAGCCTGTTGCAAAAGGATTGCCGGCATCCGCAGCGTTGCGTGCTGGGTCATCCGTTCAATCCCGTGCATCTGATGCCACTGGTGGAACTGGGCGGTGGGGAGCTGACCGATGCCGCCGCCATAGACACCGCCACGGATTTCTATGTCGCCATGGGCAAGGAGCCTGTGCGCCTGCATCGAGAGATCGTGGGCCACATCGCCAACCGCCTGACCAGCGCCATGTTCCGGGAGGCGGTGTCGCTGGTGGCCCAGGGTTACGCCACGGTGGCCGATGTGGACCGGGCCATCCGCTTCGGACCCGCCCTGAAATGGGCTGTGCAGGGGCAGTTCACCACCTTCCATACCGGCGGTGGCGATGCCGGCATGGAAGGCTTCCTGCACCATTTCGCGCCGGGCATCATAAACCGCTGGCAGACCATGACCGACCCGGATCTGGCCGATCCGGCATTGCAGGCGAAACTGACGGCGCAAGTGATGGAGGCGAACGGCCACCGCCCCGTTGCCGACATCGCCCGTCACCAGGATGCGATGGTGCTGCGGCTATTGCGGACGTTGGCAGAATAACATTTAAACCGGTTACGAAACAAACAGCCATCCGGCAGTTCGCCGGGTGGCTGTTTCATTCCGATACCGCATTAAACAATGGCGGGAACTCCCCCAGCCTCTGCCAGCACATCCAGATGATGGTCGCTGTCGCCGAACAGCGCATCAATGGCGGTCAGGCGTTTGAACCCGTGACCGATCTTATATTCATTGGTCAGGCCGATGGCACCATGCAGCTGGACGGCCTGCTGTCCCACGAACCGCCCGGCCTGGCCGATCTTGGCCTTTGCGGCGGCGATGTGCAGCCGGCGTTCATCGGCGGGCCGGTCCAGCGACATCGCCGCCAGCATGGCCATGGACCGTGACAGCTCGACCTGCATCAGCATGTCCACGGCCCGATGCTGCAGCGCCTGAAAGCTGCCGATGGCCACACCGAACTGCGTGCGGGTGCGCAGATAGTCAGCGGTTACATCCAGGACATCCTGCATGATGCCCACTGCTTCCGCCGCCAGGGCGGCGTTGGCCTCTTCGAACACCGCGTCCAGGATGGCACTCCCGCTACTCGTCGTCCCGAGCAGGGCCGAGGCCGGCAGATGCACATGGGTGAAGGCAATATCGGCCAGCCACACCCCGTCATAACCAATTCGGTCGGCACGCATGACACCGTCGACCCGGGGATCGACAAGGAACAGCCCCACACCTTCCGGTGTCACCGCACTGACCACCAATTCATCGGCGGCATGTCCGGCAATCACGGCAACCTTGGCCCCGTCCAGGCGCCAGCCGCCGTCGACGGGGACAGCCCGTGTCGTCAGCCGAGTGGTCGTGTGGCGGGGACCGGGCCATTCCTGATGCGCCAGCGCCATGACATGGTCACCGGCGATGAGGGCCGGCACCCGTTCGGCCCGCTGTGCCGCATTGCCAACCCGACGCAGCACGCCACCGGCCAGCACGACGGTGGCCAGATAGGGCTCCAGCACGAGGCCCTTGCCCAGCGCCTCCATCACCAGCATGGTCTCCACCGGACCGCAGCCGAAGCCGCCATCCGCCTCGGCAAAGGGCAGGCCCAGCAGTCCCATCTCGGCCATCCGGGCCCAGATTTCCCGGCTGAACCCGTCCGGCTGTTTCATGGCCGCTTCGCGCGCATGGAAATCATAGCGGTCGGTGATGAAGCGGCTGACGCTTTCGGACAGAAGCCGCTGTTCGTCATTCAGGTCGAAATCCATTGCCGCTGTTCCTCACAGGCCAAGCACGGTCTTGGCGATGATGTTTTTCTGGATCTCGTTGGACCCGCCAAAGATCGAGACCTTGCGCATGGTGAAGTAGAAAGGGGCCGCCGCTTCCAGCCAACCGTCACCGCTTGCATCGACATGATGGTGATGGTCCGGCATCGACAGCCCGGCCGGCCCAGCCAGTTCCACGGTCATTTCCGTCATGCGCTGCTGAAGCTCCGTGCCCCGGACCTTAAGGATGGAAGCGGCACTGTTGGCCCCGCCGCCATGACTGTCGGCCGCGACGACCCGCAACTGCGTCAGTTCCAGGGCGCGCAGGTCCACCTCCACCTCCGCCAGTCGCCGGCGCAGGCGCTGCCGCTCCGCGTCCGACAGGACGCCGCGTTCATGCAGGTCCGTCTCCAGGTGCCGCAATTGCGACAGCCGTTCCTTTGACAGGCCGATGCGCGCGATGCCGCTGCGCTCATGGCCCAGCAATTGTTTGGCGTAATCCCAGCCGCGTCCCTCCTCCCCGATGCGATTGGCGACGGGCACGCGGACATCGTCGAAAAACACTTCATTCAGATCGGCGATACCGTCAATGGACGGGATGGCACGGATGGTGAGGCCCGGCGTGTGCATGTCCAACAGCAGGAAAGTAATGCCTTGCTGCTTCTTGCCGCTATTGTCGGTGCGGACCAGGGCAAACATCCAGTCGGCATGCTGGGCCTGGGTAGTCCAGATTTTCTGGCCATTCAGTATGTAATCGTCGCCATCGCGTACGGCACTGGTCTTCAGCGCGGCCAGATCGGACCCCGCACCGGGCTCGGAAAAGCCCTGGCACCACCAATCATCGATATTTGCGATGCGGGGCAGGAAACGGCGCTTCTGTTCGTCGGTGCCGAAACGGGCGATGACGGGACCGATCATGTTGACATTGAAGGGCGATCCCTCCGGCGCATGGGCCAGCGCCATTTCCTCCTGAAAGATGTAACGCTGGGTGGGGGTCCAGGGCTGACCACCCCACGCCACCGGCCAGGCCGGCACAGCCCAACCCCGCGCATTCAGGATACGCTGCCAGCGCACGATGTCGTCCTTGCCCAGGTGCCGGCGCTCCACCATCTTGCGGCGCAGGTCGGCCGGCAGCGCGTCGGCCAGGAAATCGCGCACCTCCTGACGGAACGCGCGATCGGCATCGGTGAAATCCAGATTCATGATCATCATCCCGCTCTGCTTTCAGTCAGAAATGTGCCGCAGAGCCGGAACGGGTCAACGCACGCCGGTGCAAAGGCCCGGAGGCTTCACATGGCCGATATTGTCGGGCGCAAAGGCCGAAAAACAAAGGGCCGGGGAAGCAGCATCCCCGGCCCATCGCGAACCATCGGCTGCGTGTTGATCAGGAAGCGGCCGCCGTGCGCGGAATGATCTTGCGGGTATAGCCCATGGGCCAGGCCGGCACCTGCTGACCATTGGCGGTCTGCACCTGACCTTCAGGGCGGGCGGCGGGCTTTGGGCGCGGCATCGGCAGCACCCCCTTGCGCTGTTCCTGCACGATGGAGACGATTTCCTCGGCCCGTGCCTGGACGATCGCGGTCGGCGCCAGCACACTCAGGACCAGCCGGTCGCTGCCACAGCGCGGCGGCAGCAGCACCGCGACCGATCCGGTGCCATCGCCATGGTCGGCAGTGGCGATCCAGCCCCGTTCCCGCAGGCGCACCAGCTCATCCATATGTTCCGCCACCTTCACGCGGCGCGCCGGATCCTGCTCCTCCGCATTCAGGCGGTGAAGAGCGGAACGCACATGCGTATCCTTGTAGGTGGACAGCAGCAGCTTGCCCTGCGGGCTGTGCAGCAGGCAGTCGGTATTGCCGGCATGTTCGACCACGGCATGATCATGCAGCCCGTCGATGACATGCAGATGCTGGACAACATAGGAGGTGGCGGTGGACAGGACGACCGTTTCGCCCAGCGCATCGGCAACACGATCCAGCACCGTCACCACAGCACCGCCACGGAACAGCGTCGGCTCGACCCAGGCGCCCAGCAGGGCGACACGCGCGGTGGGACTGTAGGTCCGCTTGAACCGGTCATAATGCAGATAGCCGAGCTTCGTCAGACAACGCAGCAGTTCAGACGTGCTCGATTGCGGATATTCCAATGCACGCGACAGATCCATGACAGTGGCGGTGCGGTTTTTGCGGTCGAAATACTCAAGGATCTCAAGGACACGATAGGCGGATTTGATGGTGCGGCCGTCTTTGCTGCTCATCGCGCGTTCCCTCCTGTATTTGGCCACCATTGTATGTGTTGGTGCGGCCTTGGAGAAACCGTATGCCATCGCCCATCTGATGCACAAGATTTTCCGAACCCTGTTCGATTATCCGAACAGCATCCATCACATTCATGATATCCGCCGCACACGCCCCTTGAACAGTCCCGGACGCATCCCGCTTGCGGGCACAATAGTGATAACGGGTCGCAGCCGGTGCCACGCCCTGTGGACAGCCAACCGGCGACACATCACTCACCTCATCCGTCAGCGAATGACACGTTTCGGACAATTGCTCGAACAGGAAGAAAACGGGCGCGGCGGCAATGCGTCGGGTCCCCGGGCCATGACGCGCGTGTTGCGCCTGTTCGATCTGTTGGCCAAAAACCGGTCGGGCATGACCTTGTCGGAACTGAGCCAGGCCATGGGGGTCGCCAAAAGCACCTTTCTGGCCAGCCTGCGCGGGCTGGCCGCCGACGGCTTCCTGATCTGCGAGGATAATGTCTATCGCCTGGGTCCCTGTGCCTACCGTCTGGCCGGCAATATCATCATGGCCTGGTCACAGCCGGACATTGTGCGCCACTATGTCCATGAACTGGCTGAGGCGACCGGTGAATCGGTCGCCTTCGCCATCGCCGACTGGGACATCGGGCAGGCCATCTTCACCGACGCCGTCAACAGCCGGCAGCCCGTGCATTACGCCATGCGTGCCGGCATCCGCGCACCGCTTTATGCCAGTGCGGCCGGGCGCGTGCTGCTGGCCTATTCATCGGCCGACCAATGCCAGGACTATCTGGGTCGCGGCCATTTCCGCGCCTTGACCCCATCCACCCGCACAACCCCCGAAAAGCTGCTGGAAAGCCTGGAATCCATCCGGCGCCTTGGCTATTGCGCCAGTTTCGGGGAGATGCTGAAAGACACGGCCGCCATCGCCGTTCCCGTCTTCGACGCCAGCGATATGGTCATCGGCGCCCTGATTGTGGCCGCTCCCCTGACCCGGCTGCAGGCGTCATTTGAGCCGCTACTGGACCAAACACTGCATTTCGGTCGGTTGGCGTCCGGCCTGCCGCCATCCGATCCGGACTGAACATCTGGCTGTTCGATGGAGCCGGGGACAGGACGGCAAAAAGAAAGGGCGGCCCCGCCTGCCCCCGAAGAAGCCGACGGATACCGCCCGAGGTGAGCCGGGAGGAACCGGCCAAAAAGTTTTCAGGGCGTCAGGCCCATGAAACGCATGCCGTTCTCGTACATGATCTTGCGCGTGTCGGCGTCACTGATGCCCTTGCAGGCTTCATCCGCGAAATCGCGCGGCTGCTCCACACCCTCCGCATGCGGATAATCCGACCCCATCAGAATCCAGTCGGCATTGCCCACCTGGTCGATGATGGATTTGATATTGTCTTCAGGATAGGCAACGACCGCAATATTGCGGGCAAAGATGCGGCTGGGCCGGTCCTTCAGCTGACCGCCGGGCCAATAGCCGTTCTTGGCCATGCCACGGCACTTGTCCATCTTGGTCAGCATGGCCGGCACCCATTCGGCACCGTTTTCCGCCGACAGCAGTTTCACGTTGGGGAACCGTTCGAAGAAGTTCCAGAAAATGAAGCTGGACAAGGTCTCGATCACCGGGCGTTCGGAATAGCCGTGCATCCAGACGAACGCCGTCTGTTTGATGCGGGACTGCTGGACCGGCTCGCCCCAGACGGCCATATGGTCCTTCATGTAGATGGCTTCCGACACGTGGAAGACCACGCGCAGCTTCGCCTCGTTCACGATGGCCCAGAACCGATCATGGTCGGGATGGGCCGGCGCCTTGCCATTATAGGGCCCCATCGGCATCAGGATGGCGCGGGCGCCATTCTCAATGCACCAGCGGACCTGTTCACACGCCTTGTCCAGATCGGCCAGGGTAATGATCGGCGCAGAGAAAATCCGGTCCTTGTAGTTGAACTTCCAGTGGTCCAACATCCAGTGATTATAGGCGCCGAGCACCTCGTGCGCCGCGGCCGGCTGGTCCAGGAACGAGATGGCGGTGATCATGTTGCCAACGAACAGGATCGACCCGCGCACATCCCATTCATCCATGCGGGCCAGCCGGGCACCGGGTTCCATCATGTCGGCCGTCTTGTGGACATGCAAGTCGATATCGGCCTTGCCGTCCTTCATGGCCCGCAACCATTCATGCAGCTTGCCGGGTGCCGGCACCCGGCCATCCTCCTGAAGGTGATCGGCGCTGATCTCCACCTTGCGGGGGCCGACATACATGGCGTATTTGCCATCATCGCCGGTCTTGAAAGTGATGCCGTAATTCTTCTTGGCACCGTCGGAAAGATAGGCGCTCCACGCCTCTTCCGTCTCCCAGTAATGGGTGTCGGCGTCGAAGATGGGACCTTGATAGCGCGGGGCTGCCGCGCCCGGCTTGACTGCGGCCTGGCTGGTCATGGCTTTCCTTCCTGTATGCTTACAAGCCTCTGTAAACCAACGCCTATTGGGCGGGAGGCTGTTGCTGTTGGAAATTTAGCAGAGCATGGCGATGCTGACAGGGGGTTGCTGGGCCGGGAGGGTGAGTGATCACCCATCTGATGGGTTGGGCCGCACCGGCCCTCAAAGGCAATCCATCCTGCCCAGCACAACGGTCGCCTGGCTGGACAGCACACCGCCATTGCCATGGGCGACGGCCAGATCCAGGCCCGGTATCTGCCGGTCGCCCGCCTCGCCCCGCAATTGCCGCACGGCCTCCACCAGCAGGAACAGGCCATACATGCCCGGATGCACGCAGGACAGGCCGCCGCCATTGGTGTTGACGGCCAGTCGCCCGCCGGGCGCGATGGCCCCGTCGGCGACGAACGCCCCCCCTTCCCCCTTGGCGCAGAAGCCCAGATCCTCCAGGAACAGGATCGGCGTGATGGTGAAGGCGTCGTACAGCATGGCCAACCGGATCTCGGCCGCCGTCACCCCCGCCTGGGCGAAGGCCTGCGCGCCGGAAATCGCGGCGCCCGTGCGGGTCAGGTCCGGCATACCGGAAATCTCCCGGTGGGTGACGGCATGGGCCGCGCCCAATAAGGGAACCGGAGCCTTACGCAGGTCTCTGGCCCGATCGGCCCGCACCATGACGATAGCGGCCGCCCCGTCATTGAACAGGCAGCAATCGCGCACCGTCAGGGGCGTGGACACCATACGCGCCGACAGAACCTGATCAACGGTCAGCGGGTCACGCACGGCCGCTTCCGGGTTCAGTTGCGCCCAGGCACGCGCCGCCACGGCCACCGCCGCCAGATGCTCACGCGTCGTGCCGTACTGATACATGTGCCGGCTGGTCGCCAGGGCATAGGATGAGATCGGGGCCAGGGGCTGATACGGTGCCTCCCATGGCGACGGCCGCGTCATGCCCACGGTCTTGGGCGGATGGCTGGCGGGGTTGGCGCCATAGGCGATCAGGGCACAGTCGATCAGGCCAGCAGCCAGGGCCAAAGCTGCCTGCTGCACATAAACCTCGAACGCCGAACCGCCGGTGCGGTTGCAGTCGGTCACCTTGGGCGTGATGCCCAGATATTCGGCCAGTTCCATGCCGCCCAACGCCTCGAACGGGGCGGAGGTATAAAGCGCGTCGACATCGGCCAGGGTCAGCCCGGCATCGGCCAGGGCCAGCAGCGACGCCCTGGCCGCCATGTCGACGGCGCTGACGCCGGGGCAGCGGCCGATACCGAAGGTGGAAGCCCCGACAATCCAGGCGGCGCCGCGCGGAAATCCGTGACGATAATTCATGCGGGCACAAAGACCAGCAGCGGCTGGTCCCCCTCCTGGATGATGCGGGCGCGCACGCGCTGACCGATGGTGACGGTGTCGGGTGCCGTCTCCACCACCCGGCTCATCAATCGTGGGCCTTCATCCAGGTCGATCAGCACGACATTGTAGTTCTCGGCCGGGTCCTTGCGCAGGATGGTGGTGACGGCATGGACGGTCCCCGTCCCCGCCGCCTCCACCCATTGCAGATCGTCGGCACCGCTGCCGGGAGCGGCGATGCGGGGATGGAAAACAAAGGCCCCCGTCGACGGGCTGTGCTGGATCATGAACCGGCCCTGCGCCAGGAAGGCGCGCCATTCCGCCTCGGGCTGGATCATGGTTCAGGCCCCCTTGAAGGCGGGCGGGCGCTTTTCCCGGAAGGCCGCCAGCCCCTCATGATGATCATCGGTGCGGCTGGCGATGGGCTGCATCGTATATTCCATGTCCAGGAACTGGTCGAAGCTGCTGCTGGCCGCCAGGTCGAACTGCCGCTTGGCCAGGCCCAGCGCCACCGTGGGGCCTGACGCCAGGCTTTGCGCCAGCTCCAGGGCCCGCTCCATCAACCGGTCGCCCTCCACCTTTTCCAGCGCCAGCCCCAGTTGCACCGCCTCGTCCGCGCGGACCATGCGGCCGGAATAGGCGATTTCCTTGGCCCGCATGGCGCCCACATGCTGGCGCAGCAGCCAGACGGAGCCGCCGTCCGGCGTCAGGCCGATATTGCGGAAAATCTGTGCGAACTTCGCCCGTTCCGACACCAGGACGATGTCGCAGCACAAAGCATAGGCCCAGGCCACGCCGACGCAGACGCCGGGAATGGCGGCAATGGTCGGCTTCTTCAGGTGATAGATGGACCGGGCGATGCGGTGCAGCGTGTGCATCCGGTCCAGCGACCCGTTGATGCCCCCCACCCCCATATTGCCGACATCCATGCCGGAGCAGAAATCCCCCCCGGCACCGGTCAGCACCACGGCGCGCACGGTATGGTCCAGGGCGATCTCCTCGAACGCCTCCCAAAGCTGGCGGCGCATCTCCTGCGTGATGGCGTTCTTGGTTTCGGGGCGGTTCAGGGTGACGATGGCGATGCCGTCGCGGCGTTCGACGTCGATGGTCATGGGAGGACTCCCGTTGCATATCTGACATCGGGTTTCAGCCATGCGGACGCCAGGGGTCAAGGTGCCGGCCATGACATCGCAAACGTGATGCTTTCCCGTGTCTGGATGGCGCATTCCCCCCGCCATCCCGTACCTGTGGGCATGGATTTTCCCTTGCAGGGTACAAGCAGATGAAAGAAGCCGCCATCGTCGCCACGGCCCGCACCGGCATCGGCAAGGCTCATCGCGGATCGCTGAACAATATCCACGGCGCCAGTATGGCCGGCCATGTGATCGAGGCGGCGGTACGCCGTGCCGCTATCGATCCGGCGGAGGTAGAAGACGTGCTGTTGGGGACTGCACGGGCGGAAGGGGCCGTCGGTTCCAACATTGCCCGGCAGGCGGCCCTGCGCGCCGGCCTGCCGCAAAGTGTGGCCGGCGTTACGCTCGACCGCAAATGTTCCTCCGGCCTGCAGACCATCGCGTTTGCCGCCCAGCGCATCCGGGCCGGCGAAGGCGGGATCTATGTTGCTGGCGGGGTTGAGACCGTGTCCCTGGTCGACCCCCACCGCAACAAGTTCCGCAACCAGGATGAATGGCTGGCGGCCCATGTCCCGGCACTTTACTGGCCGATGATACGGACCGCCGATCTGGTCAGCACCCGCTATGGCATCAGTCGGGAAGCGCAGGATACCTACGCCGTGGAAAGCCAGCGCCGCACTGACGAGGCACAGCGTGCCGGCCATTTCGACGCGGAGATCGTGCCCATCACCACCATCCGCAATGTCACCGACAAATCCGGCGCCATTACCGGGCAGGAGGAAGTAACCGTTGCCCGCGACGAAGGCAACCGACCGGACACCAGCCGGGAGGCACTGGCCAAACTGAAACCCGTCTATGAGGAGGGGACGACCACTGCGGGGAATTCCAGCCAGCTTTCGGACGGCTCATCGGTCTGTGTGGTGATGGAGGCAGACGCGGCGGCACGGCGCGGCCTGCCGATCCTGGGAAGGTTGGTCGGCTTCGACGTGGTGGGCTGCGCACCGGAGGAGATGGGGATCGGTCCGGCCTTGGCAGTGCCCAAGCTGCTGCGCAAACACGGGCTGTCCGTGGATGATATCGACCTTTGGGAACTGAACGAGGCCTTCGCGGTGCAGGTTATCCATTGCCGCGACAATCTCGGCATTCCCATGTCGCGCCTGAATGTCGACGGCGGTGCCATTTCCATCGGTCACCCGTTCGGCATGTCAGGATCGCGCATGGTTGGCCATGCCCTGCTGGCCGGCCAACGGCTGGGGGCGAAGCGGGCTGTCGTCACCATGTGCATCGGCGGCGGCATGGGGGCCGCCGCCTTGCTGGAAATAGGGGGCTGACGCCCCCTCACCCGCCCCGCGTCACGGGGATTAGCGCGCCACTGATGCAGCGGGCGGCAGGCGACGCCAGGAAGGCGATCGCTTCGGCGATGGCCTCTGGCTTCACCCAGGCGCTGACATCGGCGTCAGGCATCTCGGCCCGGTTGGCTGGCGTGTCGATGATGCTGGGCAAGAGAGCATTGACCGTCACACCGGTTCCCGCCAGCTCCGCCGACAGGCTTTCCGTCAGCTTATGCACCGCCGATTTCGATGCCGCATAGGCGCCCATACCGGCCCCAGCGACCAGGGCGGAAGCCGCCCCGATATTGACGATGCGTCCGGCGCCGGACACCTTCAACGCTGGCAAGGCTGCCTTGGTCATGGTAGCGCAGGTGACGGCATTCATGGCGTACATCCGTTGCCAGTCGGCGATGTCGCCATCACTCAGCGTCTGCCAGACAAAGCCGCCGGCGACATTGACCAGCACATCGATGCCGCCAAAGGCCGCTGTCACCGCTGCCACCACCTTGGCGGCGGCTGTCGCATCGGCCAGATCCACGCCACCGATATCAAGGCCGCCGACATTAGCATCTGGCGCCGTGGCGGTGAAATCCACGCGTGCCACGCGGTCGCCCGCCGCGGCAAAGGCGGCGGCCACGGCCCGGCCCAGTACGCCGAAGCCGCCGGTGATGATGATCGAACGTCCACTCATGTCCTGGTTTCCCCCTGGATGATGCCGGTCCCACCGGCGAACTGACGGCGCAGGCTGATCTTGTCGATCTTGCCGCTGGGCAACAGCGGCAGCGCCTCGACAAAGCGCACATGGCGCGGCTTTTTATAACTGGCCAGCAGACGCTGGCTGTGGGTGATGATCGCATCCGCTGTCAGGCTTGTCCCGGCCTTGGGCACGATGATGGCCATCACCGTTTCGCCCCAGCGATTGTCGGGCACGCCGATCACGGCGACCGACGCCACGCCGGGATGGTCGGCGAGCGCCCGTTCCACCTCCAGGCTATAGATGTTTTCCCCGCCGGAAATGATCATGTCCTTCTTGCGGTCCACCAGGAAGATGTTCCCGGCCGCGTCGGCATAACCAACGTCGCCGGTCCGCAGCCAGCCGTCGCGCAAGGCCTCGATCGTAGCCACGCTGTTGTTCCAGTACCCCGTCATCACCGATGCGCTACGCAGCCACAACTCGCCCGGCACACCCGGCGGGCAGTCACCTCCATCGTCGGCGACGATCCGCATGTCGGCCTTGGCGTTGGGCTGGCCAATGGAGGCCAGCAGGGCCGCATCCGGCCCTGTCAAGGCGTGCTTATGCTTGGGCAGGCTGGTGCCGTTCCCCTCGCTCATCCCCCAGCCATTGACAAAGACGGGACCGAAGCGGGCGAGCGCCCGGCGCAACAGGGCCGGCGACATGGGTGCTGCGGCATAGGCGATGGTCTCCACGCTGCTGGTATCTACCTCCCGCCCCTCCGCCGCATCCAGGATGGATTGCAGCATCTGCGGCACGAAATGCAGGTTGGTGATCCGCTCCGCCGCCACGATCTCCAGCGCGCGGGCCGGATCGAAGGCGCGCTCGATAAACAGCGTGCCGCTGCGCCAGAGCTGGGCATAGAGGGAGGATTGCGCGCCGGCATGGAACAGTGGCATCACCACTAGTGACCGGCCACCGGTGCGAAAGTCGAACATCATGGCCATCTGCTCCCCCAGCGTCAGTTCCGCCAGGTGGGAGCGCATGACACCCTTGGGTCGCCCCGTGGTGCCGCTGGTATAGATCAGCGTGGCCAGTTCGTCGGGCCGCACCTGCTGGTCCGGCAGATGTCCGTTTCCTCGCTCCATCACGGCATGATAGGGAATGGCCCAGTCGAACGCATCGCTATCCAGGCAGACATAAAGCGCGATATCCAGGCGGTCGCGGATAGTCTCGATGGCAGGGGCGTAGGTCGCCTCGAAGATCAGCACACGCGGGCGCGTGTCGTTCAGGATATGCTCGAACTCCGCCGCTGCCAGCCGGAAATTCACGGTGGCCAGCACAAGGCCCGACAGCCAGCACCCGGCCATCACCTCCAGATAGGTGTCGCTGTTCATGGCCAGGATGGATACCCGGTCCTGCCGCTGGCATCCGCTGGCCAGCAGCGCCGATCCCACCTGCTCGCACCGCTCCAGCAGGGTGCGGTTGCTGGTCCGCCGCCCGGCATGGACCGTGACAATATCGTCGGGGAAGAAACGGGCGTTGCGGCGGATAAGGTCGCCCAGGGACCGGATCATGGCACTTCCCTTTGCCTGAAAGACATTCTGATCGCTTGTCCTGCGCCCATGGCAAAAGGTCGAGCGGTTGCATCGGAATGGCCCCAACCCTTCACAACCTCGATATCCTGTGACGGGTGCGAACGGAACGGATGCGTCCCCCGCCCAAACATGCGACAGCAGAAACAGCAGGCCGCCCGACAAGGGAGGCGGATATGGCGAGGACCGGGGTGGATATGACGGACAAGGCAGTACCCGATGCCGCGACGCAACGCGACATCTACCGCCGGATGGCCTTGATCAAGGCCAATGACGAGCGGTCGCGCAAGGTGATCCATGCGGGACGCGTGGTGATGCCCTATTATTCCCCGCGCGGCCAGGAGGTGATCCCCAGCGCCGTTTCGGTCAACCTGACCGATGACGATTATATCTGCACCATCTATCGCGGTACCCACGACATGCTGGCCAAGGGCGTGCCGCTGCGCGACCTGTGGGCCGAACTGGCCGGCCGCGTTACCGGCACCTGCAAGGGCAAGGGCGGGCCGATGCACATCACGCATCCGAAGTCGGGTGTGATGGTGACCACGGGCATCGTCGGTTCCTCCATGCCCATCGCCAATGGCTTGGCCTGGGGGTCGCAGCTGAAGGGCGACGGGCGGGTGACGGTCGCCTATTTCGGCGATGGCGCGTCGAATATCGGCGCCTTCCATGAAAGCCTGAACATGGCGTCGGTCTGGAAGCTGCCCGTCATCTTCGTCTGCCAGAACAATGAATGGGGCGAGCACACATCCTATGAAAAGGCGACGTCGGCGAAGCAGATCGCGGACCGGGCTATAGGCTATTCCATGCCAGGCGTGCGGGTGGACGGCAACGACCCGTTCGCCATGTATGCCGCCGCGCACGAGGCCATCACCCGCGCCCGTGCTGGCGGCGGGCCAACCCTGATCGAGGCCATGACCTATCGGTTCCATGGTCATGTGCTGGGCGATGCCGATGCCTACATGGACAAGGCGCGCAAGCAGGCCGCCATCGATGCCGATCCCGTGCCGCGCTTCCGGACATTGCTGATCGAAACCGGGGTGGCGACAGAGGTCGAACTGGCGGCCATGGAGGCGGAGATCGAGACCGCGCTGGATGACGCCCTCGACTACGCCCTGTCCAGTGCGTGGCCCGGCGTGGAAGAACTGTCCCGCGACGTGTTCGCGCAAGGAGCCGTGTGATGAGCGCCGTGACGAAGAAGGCCACCAAGGAGAATATCCTGCAGGCCATCAACCGCGCCCTGGCCGACGCGATGGAAAGCGACGACAGCGTGCTGGTGCTGGGTGAGGATGTGGCCGACCCGGAGGAAGGTGGCGTCGTGGGCGTGACGCGTGGACTTTCCACCCGCTTCGGTGAACAGCGCGTGCGCTCCACCCCCATCTCCGAACAGGCCATCATCGGTGCGGCCATCGGTGCCTCGCTGGTCGGGTTCAAGCCGGTGGCGGAGATCATGCTGATGAACTTTACGACCGTGGCGATGGACATGATCGTCAACCATGCCGCCAAGCTGCGCTTCATGTCGGGCGGGCAGACGCATGTGCCCATCGTCATCCGCACCATGACGGGTACCGGCTTTGGTACCGGCGGGCAGCATTGCGACTATCTGGAAGCCTGGTTCGCGCATACGGCCGGCATCAAGGTGGTGGCCCCCTCCAGCGCGCGGGACGCCTATGGCCTGATGCGCAGCGCCATCGACGATCCCGATCCCGTGCTGTTCATCGAAAACCTGCCCACCTACTGGCTGCCGGACGATCCGGCGGAGAAGGATTTCCGCGTGCCGCTGGGCAAGGCGAATGTGCTGGCCAGCGGCAGCGATGTGACCATTATCGCCTATGCCCGCATGGTGAATGAGGCGAAGGCCGCCTTGCCCAAGCTGGCCGAGGCCGGGATCAGTGCCGAGTTGATCGACCTGCGGTCCGTCGCCCCCTGGGACCAGGAAACAGTCCTGGCCTCGGTGGCCCGCACCGGCCGCGCGCTGGTGGTGCATGAGGCCGTGACGCCGTTCGGCGTGGGGGCCGAGATCAGCGCCGTCCTGCATGAAAGGCTGTTCCGGCAGTTGCATGCCCCCGTCAAACGGCTGGGCGGCGCCTTCTGCCCCGTCCCCTTCTCCAAACCGCTGGAAACCGCCTTTGCGCCGCAGGCCGCCGACATCGTCGCGGCTGCCCAGGCGCTGCTGGCAACGTGAAACCAACCAGACAAACAGACTGAACAGGTGACCTTATGGCTGTTGACGTCCTGATGCCGAAGATCGGCTTTTCCATGAATGAAGGCGTCCTGCAAGGCTGGCTGGTGGCCGACGGCGCCACAGTGACTGAGGGCCAGCCGCTCTATGAGCTGGAGAGCGAGAAATCCACGCAGGAGGTGGAAAGCCCGGCCAGCGGCACCCTGCGCATCAAGGCGGAAGTGGGCGAAACCTATGAAGTGGGCGCGCTTCTGGCCGTGATCGAGTGAGGCAGCAATGACCGGCCTTCTTGACGGTCTGGCGCCCTGGCCGCAGGCGGATTTCGCCGCCTTCGGCCCCGTGCAGACCCGCAAACTCTCCAAGATCCAGAAACTGGTCGGGGCCTTCCTGGGCCGCAACTGGGTCGCCATCCCCCATGTCACGCATCAGGATGATGCCGACGTGACCGACCTGGAGGCACGTCGGCAGGCCCATAATGCCGGGGGCGGGGTGAAACTGACGCCCGTGCCCCTGCTGGTCAAGGCCATGGCGTCGGCCTTGCGCACCTATCCGCAGTTCAACGCCTCCCTGGATGGCAACCGGGAAACGCTGGTCCTGAAGGATTATGTGCATATCGGGGTGGCCGTGGATACGCCGGGCGGCCTGCTGGTCCCTGTCATCCGCGACTGTGACCGCAAAAGCGTGGCGGACATCGCGACGGAGATTTCCGCCCTGTCGGAGCGTGCGCGCACCAAGGGGCTGCCGATGACCGACATGTCGGGCGGCTGCATGACCCTGACCTCGCTCGGCCATATCGGCGGCACCGGCTTCACCCCCATCGTGAATGCCCCGGAAGTGGCCATCCTGGGCGTCACCCGCGCCCGGCCTGTCGCCACGCCGGGGCCGGATGGCGGCATCATCTGGCGACAGATGCTGCCCTTGTCCCTGTCCTACGACCATCGTGTCATCAACGGCGCGGACGCCGCGCGCTTCGTTCGGCATGTGGCCGAACGGCTAGCCGATCCGGCACTGTTCGGCTGACAGGCGGGGCGGATGAAAAAACAAGTGGGCCGGTGCGGATTGTCCGCACCGGCCCTTGTTCTGACCACGACCTTGGGCAAGGCCGGGGGCTATAGCAGCCCCCGCTCCTCCGACGTCTGCACATCCGGGTCCTGGCCGATCTCTCGCAGCGCCTCAATCACGGCGGTAGTCGCCGACGCGATGCAGGGGAACCCGACATAGGGAACCGACTGGATCAGCACTTCTTCCAGTTCACGCACTGTCAGACCGTTCGCCACCCCGATTTTGACATGGTTCTTCAACTCGGCCGTCTGGCGCTGGGCGATCAGGATGCCGATCACCACCAGGCTGCGCTGTTTCTTTTCCAGCCCGTCGCGGCCCCAGGCATCGGCGAAGGCGTAGTTCACGGCCATCTGGGAGATGGCCGATCCGAACTTGCCGGACGTCGCCGCCGCCCGCAGCGCGTCGCTGAATTTCGGCCCCATCATGCCGCCGATGACAGCAAGGCCGCGTTCCGACTTCTCATCCATGCTCATGCTGACTGTCCCTTCACGCCACGGCCGCACGGGCGCCACGAACCAGACGGCCCGGCAGCGCTCCGGTGGAACGGCCGTTGCGATAGGTCACCTGGCCCGACACGATCGTCGCCTCGTACCCGTCGGATTTCTGGTTCAGCCGGCGGCCGTCGGCCGGCAGGTCGCGTTTCACCCGGGGGGCATACAGGGCCAGCCGTTCCATGTCGATGACATTGATGTCGGCCTTGTAGCCCGGCTTCAGCACCCCGCGATCCAGCAGACCGACGCTGGCCGACGTTTCGCGGGCCAGCATGCTGATGGCCTTTTCGATGGGCAGGCGCTTCTGGTCGCGCACATATTCGGTCAGCACGAAGGTCGGGAAGGCCGCATCGCAGATCATGCCATAATGTGCGCCGCCATCGCCCAGGCCCAGAACCGTTCCAGGCTGGCCGAACAGGTCGGTCGCGGCATCCATGCGGCCATTTTCCGTATTGCCCATGGGGCAGTACAGGATGGCCCGCCCATTCTGCCGCAGCAGTTCGTCATACATCAGTTCCCGCTCCCCGATGCCCAGGCGGGCGGCCCGTGCCTTGACGCTGTCTTCGGGCGAGGGGTTGTAATTGGGCGGGTCACCCAGCGGGAACAGCAGATGCGTCTGCTGCACCACCCACAGGAAGAACGGGTTGGGGTCCTGCGGCTCTTCCGCCAGCAACCGCGCCCGGAACGCCGGGTCACGCATCGCCGCCACCTTCTCTGCCAAGGGCAGATTCTCGATGGCCTTATAGGACGGGTTCAGCGAGAACGGATGATAGGACAGGTCCAGCCCGAACAGCATGCCGATGGGGCGCGGATAATATTGCCCATGGATGGGCAGCTTGTCCGCCGCCGCCTGGGTCAGGCCGTTCAGATAACCGCGCCATCCGCCGGCGATCTGATCCCCCGTCAACAGGCTGAAATTCACCGGCCGGCCCGAGAACTCGGCCAGTTCCCGGATGATGGCGAATTCCGCCTCCGACGCGTTGCTGGTATTGGGGATCAACTGGAACACGCCCGTGCCCGCATCCTTCAACCCGGCGGCCAGCGCCTTCAGTTCCTGCACCTCCGTCTGGGTGGAGGGGGCCGGGCGGCCATCACGGAATCGATGGGCCAGCTGGCGCGACGTGGAAACGCCCAGCGCGCCGGCCGTCACCGCGTCGGCGGTCAGGCGGCGCATCTCCGCCAGATCCTGCTCCGTCGGCGGCTCCAGGTCGGCCCCGCGCTTGCCCATGACATAGACGCGCAAGGGGCTGTGCGGCAATTGGGCGGCGAAGTCGATATCGGTCTGACGTTGCGACAGCGCGTCCAGATAGTCGGGGAAGCTCTCCCAGTTCCAGGGAACCCCCTCCGCCATGACCACTTCGGGGATGTCCTCCACCCCTTCCATCAGCTTGATGGCCATCTGCTGATCGCCGGCGCGGACGGGGGCGAAGCCGACGCCGCAATTGCCCATGATGACCGTCGTCACCCCATGGTCGGACGATGGCGCCAACCGGTTCTCCCAGGTGACCTGACCGTCATAATGCGTGTGAACATCAACAAAGCCGGGCGTCACCACCATGCCCTTGGCGTCGATCACCTGATCGGCGGTGCCATCCACGGCACCCACGGCGACGATCCGGTCGCCCTTTACCGCAACATCGCCTTCAAAGGCGGCGGCACCGGTGCCATCGACGATCCGTCCGCCACGGATCAGCAGATCATAATGCTGGCTCATTTCTTCCTCCCTGGCTGCCCGCGAGGCCTGCCGGCCCTGATGTCGATGGGGCGGGCGGCGATCATGCCGTGACGGGCACGCGATAAAATCCGGCCCATCATAGCCGCTGCACCGGCCGGCGCACCATGCGGGAGCCGTGCCACCGTCACGCCACGCCAACTCTACACGGATGCGATATCTGGCCAGATCGCCGGCACCCGTTCCGACAGGAAACCCGCCACGGCCTTCACGGCGGCATCCCCCGCCCGCACGCCGGGGCAGGTCATCACGACGGGTGCCGACAGGGGAGTCCAGTCCGCCAGCAGACGGACCAGGCTGCCATTCGCCAGAAAGGGTGCCGCCAGGATGTCCAGCGTCTGTGCCAGCCCCGCGCCGGCGGCACAGGCCGCCGTCAGGGCCAACCCATCATTGAAGGTCAGGGCCGGGCGGGGACGCAGCCATTGTGTCTCCCCGTCCCGGACGAACTGCCATCGCCGCCCATCGGGCGTTTCCCGGCTGGCATAGAGAATGCCGTCATGCCCTTCCAGATCCCGGGGCACCAGCGGCGCCCCCCGCCGCGACAGATAGGAAGGGGCCGCGACCAGCACGTAATGCGCGGTCCCCAAGGTTACAGTGCGACCGGCATCGGCCGGCGCAGCACCTACGCGGATCAGGATATCCGCCCCGTCCGCCCGGTACAGCGTGCCCCGGTCGCCCAGGCCCAGGTTGATAACGATACCCGGAAACCGTTCCCGGCATTCGGCCAGCAGCGGCAGCACCAGCACGGTTCCCACACCCGCCGGTGCGTCGATGCGGACATGGCCGACTGGCTGACCATCGCCGCGCCGCACCGCCTCCTGCGCCCGGTTGACGGCTTCCAGAATGGCGCGCGCATGGTCCAGGAACACGCGGCCGCCGTCGGTCAGGTCCAGCCGCCTTGTGCTGCGTTTCAGCAGGCGCGCGCCCAACCCCTCCTCCAGCCGCGCCAGATGCGTCGTCACCATAGAGGGTGACATCCGCAGATGGGCCGCGGCACGGGCCAGGGAGCCGGCATCGACAATGGTGGCAAACACCTGAAATTCGATCAGGGACGGCATCATTCTTCAATAATCCGGAATCATAGCTTCATATCAAAGCATATTATTCGATGATCTCAGTGGTGCTATCGCTTCCTCATCCACAAAAATCATTGGGAGGATGCATCATGGGCTTCGAAACCCGTCCCCTGTCACCCTATCTGGGCCGGGAAGTGCTGGGCGTCGACCTGTCACGCGATATCGACGCGGCAACCGAAACGGCAATCCGGGATGCCTGGATCGACAGCGGCCTGCTGCTGTTCCGGGGTGCCGGCAGCAGCGATGATATCCAGATGCGGGTATCACGGATCTTCGGGGAGATGGAGCCGGCGGCCACGGCCGACATGAACAGCCCCGACAATCCCTATCTGATGGTCCTGGCCTATGATCCCGACGATACCAAGGCCCGGTTCAACCGCCATTATGTGGTGGACGGGATCACACGGGCCGGCTGGCTGGGCTGGCACTGGGATCAGAGCTTCATGCCCACCATCGTGCGGGGTGCCGTGCTGCGCATGACCCATCCAGCGGCGGAAATGGGTGAAACGGGCTTCATCGATGCCATCGGTGCCTATGATCGCCTGTCCGACGCCATGAAGGCCCGGATCGAGGGGCTGGAAGTCGTTTATGAGTTCAATCCCGATTTCGTGTCGGGCCAGTTCGGTTTCCCCAAGGACATTGCCGTCTATGCCGGATCACCGCCGACATCGGGCAAGATGTACGACTTTCCGCCCGTGGTGCATCCGCTGGTCATCACGCAGCAGGAAACGGGGCGCAAGGTGCTGAAACTGTCCCCCATGCATGCCCGTTACATCCTGGGGATGGACCGGAAGGAAAGCGACGCCTTGCTGACGGAACTGGCCGATCATCTGGTGGAAGACCGCTTCGCCTACTACCATTCCTGGGGCAAGGACGACATGCTGGTCTGGGACAATTGGCGGGTCATCCATTCGGCACGCGGCGTGCCGCTGCATTGCCGGCGCCGTGCCATGCGCACCACCATCATGGGCGACTACAAGGTCGGCCGCTATCTGGATCCGGCGTTGGACCGGGACCGCAAGGTCAAGCGGCTGGTCGATTGACCTTGCGGCGGGGGGCGCATGACCGCGCCCCCCTTCGTTCAGTCCAGGTCGATATCGGGCCGATCCGGATAGCGGCCCAGGAACGGATAGGCCAGGGCCGCCACAAGGAAACAGCCACCCGCCGACAGGAGTGCGAAATCGTAGCTGCCGAACCAGTCATGGACCTGCCCCACCAGGATGGCACCAACAGCAGCACAGCTGCCGATGGCCAGCACGGTCAGGCCATAGATGGCGGCAAAGGCCCGCATGCCGAAATAGCGGGCGATGATGAAACCAGCCAGGTCGATCTCCGCCCCCTGGGCCAGCCCGATCAGCACGATGCATATGGCCGCCAGCGGCACGCCGGGCGCCTCCAGGGCATAAAGCAGGGCACAGCCCACCACGGGACCAATGGTGAACAGGAAGCCCAGCGCCGGCGCCCACACCCGATCGATCAGCAGACCGGTGATGGCGGTGCCGGCGAAGGTGGAAACGGCCAGCAGGCTGACCAGCCCCGCCGCCACCTTGGGCTCCAGCGCCTTGGACACCAGCAGCGGCTGCAATTGCGACAGCAGCCCCACCGCCGGGCCATAGGTGAACCCGGCCGCCACGCAGAGCAGCAGGATGCGGTGATCGCGCAGCAGGCGTGGCCAGAGACGCCAGCCTGCGACAGCTGTCGATGGCACCGCGCGCGCCGCTTCAGGTCGACGGTCATGCACGAGAACCCAGGTGATGGGGAAACTGATGAACAGGGCAACGGCCGCCAGCACATAGAACCCGCCGCGCGAACCATACCGTTCAATAGCTGCATACAGAACGATGGGCAGCAGGGCGCCGGCAATGGTCAACCCCGCCCGCGACACGGCCAGGGCCAGCCCCCGCGACTTGTCGAACCAGCTTGTCACGGCGCGGGTGAAGGACAGGCCCGTGGTGGCGATGCCGATCAGGACCAGGGCGCTCATCGCGACATAAAAATGCACCAGCGACGCCGTGAGGTTGGCCAGGCCCACATAACACAGGACAACCAGCAGGATGGCGGGCAGCAGCACCTTGCGCACCCCCACCCGGTCGATATAGGCGCCGATGAACGGGGCCAGGAAGGCCGCGACCAGATTGGCGTTGTGCGACATGGCCTGCTGGCCGCGCGTCCAGCCGAACTCGTCCTGCAAGGGCTGGACGAACAGACTGGCCACGAAGGAAAAGACCGCATAGCAGCTGGCCATGCCGATGCCCGTACCCGCCACCACCCGCCAATGGGCCCGCCATTCGGCGCGGGCCTCGTTTGTCAGCAATTCCATCACATGCTCTCCTGATCGGTATCAGTCGGGACGGCGCGCCCGCAGGCGGATGCGACCCTCGCCGAACGGGGCATCGCGGTTGCGCAGCGCCTCCTTCAGGCCGGATTCCGCCATGTCCTGCTTGAACCGGCTGCGGCGCGGCCCTTGCGACAGGTGGGCGCGCGCGTCCAGTTCGGCGGCATAGCGCTGCGACAGCCTGGCGCCGGCCAGTTCCATCTGCATGTTGATGACACGTTTATGGGTGGACAGGATTTCCGCATCGACATGGGCAATGCGGCGGGCCAGGTCGAGCGCCTGGACATCGATCTCCGCCGCCGGATAGGCTTCCAGCACCAGCCCGATACGGGCGGCATCCAGACCGCTGATCGTGTCGCCCGTGAACAGCATGCGCTTGGCCCATTGCGGACCGCAATGATAGAGCCAGAGATTGGTCGGCGGCGTGCCATTGGCGCGGGCGGCGGGAAAGCCGATCTTCGCGTCATCGGCGGCCAGCACGATATCGGCGCTGAAGGCCAGATCGGTACCGCCGGCCAAACAATTGCCCTGGACCTTGGCGATGATGGGCTTGTGCAGGTCAAGCATCAGCAGGGTCAGGTCCTGCTGGCGTTCCAGGTGCCAGATATCGTCATCCAGCGTGGCGCTGCGGCTGCGGTAGAGCGCCGGATCATGATCAAGCGGTGCAGCACCGCCCCCGCCATAACTGTCGCCCAGATCATAGCCGGCGCAGAAATCCCGCCCCTCGCCCTGCAGCAGAATGGCATTCACGTCCCGGCGGTCATCGGCCTCCAGCAGCGCGTCGTGGATTTCGCGCAGCATCGCCGCCGACAGGGCATTGCGCTTGTCGGGGCGGTTCAAGGTCAGCACCGCCACCCCTTCGGCCACCGCGAACCGGATGCATGTCGCGGATTTCAGCCACTTGCCGGGATGATCCATCCCTTCCTCCCCTCCATTGGTTTTGTGCTCGCATGATAGGCGGCGGCCCGGCAGGGGGCGATGACGGGAACCCGCCAGCCCCCTTCCATCACAGACCTGATGGAAGGGGGCCGTGGCCCCCGCCGGTCTGGTCCGACGGCACGCGCGGGCATAGAGGGTGGTCAGGAGAAGGATGGGAGGAGCCAATGACTGAGATCCTGCGCGATGAACCGGCACCCGGCATCTGCCGTCTGACCCTGAACCGGCCCGATGCGCTGAACGCCCTGACCTATGCGATGTATGAGGATATGGTCCGGCTGCTGACGGATATCCGCTACGATCCGTCGATCCGGGTGGTCATCCTGACCGGGGCCGGCCGGGGTTTCTGCGCCGGCCATGACCTGCGGGCGGCGGGGGAGCCGTCCTGGGTGGCCCCCGGCCTGGGCAAGGCACAGAAGATGCGGACCGTAATGGCGAAGCTGGGCTCGATCACCCCCCTGATGCGGTCCCTGCCGCAGCCGATCATCGCCGCCATCAATGGCGTGACGGCCGGGGCCGGCTATCCCCTGGCGCTGGCCGCCGACATCACCATCGCCGCGCGGTCGGCCAAGTTCGTCAACGCCTTCCACAATGCCGGCACCGGGCACGAAATGGGCCTGTCCTACCTGCTGCCCCGGCGCGTTGGGGCAGCACGTGCCGCCGAACTGCTGCTGACCGGCCGGCCGGTCTTGGCCGATGAGGCGGCCGCCATCGGCCTGATCCTGAAATCCGTGCCCGACGAGAGCCTGATGGACGAGGCGCTGGCCATGGCCGAGGCCATCCTGATCAACAGCCCCATCGGCACATCGCTGACCAAGCAATCCCTGTGGCTCAATGAAACGGCACCCAGCCTGGAGGCCGCCATCGAAATGGAAAGCCGCGCCATTTTCATCAGCCAATCGACCGAGGACACGGCGGAGAAGCGCAAAGCCTTCATCGAGAGACGACGCCCCAGCTTCACTAACCGCTGATGCGAACAGGCCCGGACGGTATTCCCATCCGGGCCTGTTCCCTGTTGGCAATCACCGATTCAAACTGCGACGTCCCAGACCAGCGGCACCGAAGCGTAGGAGATGTTGACGCCGGCCTGGAAGGTCAGCCGGTCGTCGGCCAGACGGAAATCGGGGATGCGCCTCAGCCATTCCTCCAGGAAGATCGTCAGTTCGGAACGGGCCAGATTGGCCCCCACGCAGCGGTGCGGGCCCTGGCCGAAGGTGCCGACACTGGCGATGCGGCGGGAGAAATCGACCTTCAGCGGCTCTGGATAGGCCTCGTCATCCAGGTTCATCATCGCCGGGGGCGAGACGACGATCTCCCCCGCCTTGATCAGGGCTGGCCCAACCTGGGTATCGTTCATGCACATGCGCCCCGTGCCGGCGGTGACGGTGGGAAAGCGGCGTAGCAATTCCTCAACCGCTCCGCTGATGATGGCGGGGTTGTCGATGATCTGGCGGCGATGATCGGGATTCTCCGCCAGGAAGCGGGCAAAGAAGCCCAGCGTGTTGGCCACAGAATCCAGCCCGCCGATCAGCAGCAGCGTACACATTGAGTGCAGCTTGTCCTCCCGCATGCGCTCGCCATCCACCTCTTGCTGTGACAGCCAGCTGATCAGGTCGCTGCCGGGGTTGGCGCGGCGTTCCTTGATGATGGGGGCCAGATAGGCGGCGAGGCCCCGGATCACGTCTGCCTTGTTGCTGCCGGGCCGGATGATCTTGGCCACCTCATCCAGCAGGCCCAGCCGATGGCTTTCCGGCAGGTCAACCAGCCGCAGGAAGACGATGATGGGAAGCTGGAAGGCGAAATCGGCCATGAATTCGCAAGCTCCCTTGTCCTTCAACCCCTCGATCAGGTCGATGGCCAGCTGGCGCACGCCGGGTGCCAGTTCCGCCACACCCTTGCGCGACAGGGCGACGGAGAGGTGATGGCGGTATTTGGTATGTTCGGGCGGGTCCAGGTGAATGGGTGTGAAGCCTTCCCCCGTCGGGTTGTTGGATTTCGGCACCACCAAGGCGCGGGAGGAGAAATTGTCGCTGTCCTTCAACACCCGTGCGACCAGTTTGGCGTCGTTGACATACCAGTGACCTTCATTATGCCGCGTCCAGAAGATCGGCGGTGCCGCGTGCTTGAGCCTGTACAGTTCGGCGAAGAAATCCGATCCGGCGGGACCGGGGGCGTAGACGTCATAATCAAAGACCAGTTCGGCCGGGACATGATCGGGGACCGTCATATTCATGGCATAGGCGGGCATAAGGCGACCTCCTGCTGGCACGCACTATGTCGCGCGCGTGTCCAGGGCGTTGAATGGTGATATGGCGAGAGACTAGCGGCGTGGACCCCACCCCGTCCAAAGGCAGGACCCGGTTCCGACAAAGGGATCGTATGCTTGATAAGATTGAACAGGGCCGCGACATGAGCGGTCGGGGACAGGCATAAGAAGGGCGAATGGCGGCAAAAAGGCCGTGCCCGAGAACAGCGGAGAAGGGTAAATGCCCAAGATTACCTTCATCGATCCCGATGGTCAGACCCACGTGCTGGAGGCCGACGACGGCCAGTCCGTGATGAAGGTCGCCGTGCAGAACGGCGTGCCGGGGATCGAGGCTGATTGCGGCGGCGCCTGCGCCTGTGCGACCTGCCACGTCTATGTCGATCCGGCTTGGTCGGCGGCGGCCGGCGCGCCCGGCGATGAGGAAAAGGAGATGCTGACCTATACCGTCGATCCGCAGGAAACCTCCCGCCTGTCCTGCCAGATCAAGGTCAGCGCCGCCCTTGACGGCATTGTCATCCGTATTCCCGCCAGCCAGCATTGATCCATGACGACCACCATTCCAGCATTGCTGCGGCACGCCGCCCGTCGCTTCGGTGACAAACCCGCCCTGAACAGCAGCCAGGATGGTGCCATCGGCTTCGCCTCGCTGGATGCCTGGGCCGACCGCGTCGCCCGCGCGCTGCTGGCCGATGGGCTGAACAAGGGCGACAGGGTCGGCATCTGGACGCCCAATCTGTGGGAATGGGTGGCCGCCGCTGTCGGCGCGCAACGCATCGGTGGCGTGCTGGTGCCGCTGAACACGCGGCTGCGCGGGGGGGAGGTGGCGGATATCGTCCGCCGCGCCCGCATCACCCATCTGTTCAGCATCGGCGATTTCCTGGGCCGCCACTATCCCGACATGCTGCGGGGGGAGGCGATGCCGGACCTGCACCGGACCATCGTCCTGCGGCCGGACGGCACGAAACTACGCGGCATCGAACAGGGCTGGGAGAGTTTCCTGGCACTGGGCAGCACGATCAGCGACGAACAACTGGCAGCGCGGGCCGATGATGTGGGGCCGGATGATCTGGCCGACATCATGTTCACGTCGGGCACCACGGGCCTGCCCAAGGGGGCCGTGTTCGATCATAAGCGGTCGCTGGGCGGCGGGCGGGCCTGGTGCGGCATCTCCAGCCTGGGGCCTGACGATCGTTATTGCGTCTTTGGCCCCTTCTCCCACAATGCCTCCTACAAGGCGGGCTGGGTAGCAGGCCTGATGTCGGGGGCCACCATCCATTGGCCGGACGCCTATGATGGAACCGCCATCCTGGATCTGATCGCCCGCAACCGCATCAGTGTGATGCCGGCCCCGCCCACCGTCTGGCAGGAGGTGCTGGACCATCCGAACAAGGCGGATTGGGACATCGGCTGCCTGCGGTTCCTGTCCACGGGCGCCACGACCATTCCCATTCAGCTGATGCGGCGCCTGCGCGACGAAACGCCGATCCAGGTTCTGTCCACCGGCTATGGCATGACGGAATGCTGCGGTTCTGCCACCCAGACCCGCCCCGGGGACCCCATCGAACGGGTGGTGCAGACGGTTGGCTGTGCCATTCCCGGCACGGAAATCCAGATCGCCGGCCCCGATGGGCGCATATTGCCACCCGGAGAGGCCGGCGAAGTGCTGATCCGCGACGACAAGCTGCTGCTGCACTACCTGGACAATGACCAGGCGACGCATTCCGCGCTGGATGCCGATGGCTGGCTGCACAGCGGTGATGTCGGGACCCTGGACACGGATGGTTATCTGCGCATCACCGACCGGTTGAAGGACATGTATATCGTCGGCGGCTTCAACGTCTATCCGGCTGAGATCGAGCGACAGATGGGCGCCCTGCCCGGCCTGAAGGCCTGCGCCGTGGTCGGGGTCCCCGATGCCAGGCTGGGTGAGGTCGGGCACGCGTTCATCGTGCGCAGTCCCGGTTCCACCCTGACCGAAGCGGAAGTCCTGGCCTGGAGCAAGGCCAACCTTGCCAATTACAAGGTGCCGCGCGGCATCACCTTCATCGACGCCCTGCCGATGAACAGTACCGGCAAAGTGGTGAAATTCGCCCTGCGCGCCCTGCTTTGATCCTGAACGGGGGCCCCTATGTCGCCATCTGACCATTACGACATCATCATCGTCGGAGCCGGCCAGGCTGGAGCCCAATGCGCGCAGTCGCTGCGCCAGGGCGGATTTGCCGGCACCATCGCGCTGCTCGGGGACGAACCGGTCGGCCCCTATGAGCGCCCCCCCCTGTCCAAGGATTATCTGGGCGGTAAACGCGATGCAGACCGCCTGCTGCTGCGCAAGCCGGAATTCTGGGCGGAAAAGGGGATCGAGCTGCGGACCGGATGCTGTATCGCCGCCGTCGATCCTGCCACCCGACGCCTGGCCCTGGCCGATGGCGGCGGCCTGTCCTATGGCTATCTCGTGTGGGCCACCGGCGGACGCCCGCGCCCACTTCCCTGCCCCGGTGCAGACCTGCGCGGCGTCCATGTCATTCGCACCATCGCCGATATCGATGGTCTGAAGACCGAGGTGGTGCCCGGTGCCCGCGCCGTCATCATCGGTGGCGGTTATATCGGACTGGAAACGGCGGCGGTACTGCGTGGCATGGGCATGGACGTGACGGTGCTGGAGGCACAGGGACGGCTGCTGGCCCGCGTCACCTCCCCGCCAGTATCGCAGTTCTTCCTGAAGCTGCACCAGTCGCACGGGGTGGATGTGCAACTCAGCGCCCAGGTGGAGACCTTGACCGGCCAGGGGCGTGTGACAGGTGTAAGGCTGGTGGATGGCCGGGAACTGCCCGCCGACATCGTGATCGTCGGCATCGGGATCATCCCGAATGTGGAGCCGCTGGCGGCGGCCGGTCTTGCCTGTCCCAACGGGGTGCAGGTGGATGCCTTCTGCCGAACATCAGATCCCCATATCCTGGCCATCGGCGACTGCGCCCGCCATCCCAACCCGTTCGCCGGTGGCGATATAAGGCTGGAATCCGTACAGAACGCCATCGATCAGGCCAAGGTTGCCGCCGATACGCTGCTGGGCCGTGACAAGCCCTATGCCGCCCTGCCCTGGTTCTGGTCGGACCAGTTTGATGTGAAGATGCAGTCGGCCGGTCTGGCCCTGGGCCAGGATACGATCATGATCCGGGGTGAAATCGGCCAGGCCCCGTTCTCGGTCCTTTATCTGCGGGACAGCCGGCTGGTCGCCATCGACTGCATCAACAATCCCAAGGATTTCATGCAGGGCAAGGCTCTGATCGCCGCCGGCCGCCGTTTGGACACCCGCCGCGCGCTGGACCGGGAAACCGATCTGCGGGCCATCGCGATGAAGGATTGACGGCAGACGCCGTCAATCCCGCAGGATCATGGCATGGGCCGGTAGCGGCCCGATCTCCGTCACCCCGCCATCCACGGGTAGCAGGACACCAGTAATGAACCGCGCCTCCGGACTGGCCAGAAAGCAGACGGCCATGGCCACGTCCCAGGCATCCCCCTCGATCCCCAGCGGCCCGACCTTGCGCCGATCCTCCCGCATGCCGGGCGGCATACGCCGGGCGATGTGGGAGGTCATGACATGGCCCGGTGCAACCGCATTGGCGCGGATGCCGTCGCGGCCATGGGCCACCGCGATCTCCCGCGCCAACTGCACCATGCCGGCCTTCGACGTGCCATAGGCGAGCGAACCATGGGCACGCATGCCAGCGATGGAGGCGATATTGACAATAGAGCCACCGCCGCCCGCCACCATGACCGGCACGGATTGCTGGCTCATCCACAAGGCGCTGTCCAGATTGACGGCCATGACACGCGACCATTGCCCCTCATCCAGCCCGGACAGGCTGGTAGGCGGGGAGATGCCGACATTATTGACCAGAATGTCCAGCCGCCCCAGCCAGCCCAGCGCCGCCGAAACGGCATCGGCACAGGCGACGCGTAGGCTGACATCGGCGGCCAGCGCGATGGCGTCGCCGCCGCGTTCGCGGATCATGTTGGCTGTCGCCTGCGCCCGATCCAGGTCCAGATCAATGCAGGCGACGCGCGCGCCCTCTCCGGCCAGGACCAGGGCCACGGCCCGGCCGATGCCGATTTCTTCGCCTTCCGCCCCGGAACCGGTGACGATGGCGGCAAGGCCGGACAGCCGCCGGCCGGTCAGGATCGGTTCCGGCATGATCAGTGCTGCGGACGCATATTGATGACGCGCCCCTCGGCATGGGCCACGATCACTGCGTCACCAAGATTGTAGCGGGCGGGAATATCCGGCATGGACAGCCGGTCGCCGCGATGCCCGCGCACAAAACTCTGTGCATCGATGCGCAGGTCGTGCCGCCCCGCCGCATCGGCCACGCCAACCCGGTCCGCGCCAACCTCCACCAGGGTGCCGGCAATGGGAAGACGGCCCTTGCCCGGCATGATCCGCGTGTCCATCGACAGCCGGAAGCGATCCCGGGAGATGTTGGACAGGCCGCTATGCGGGGTGCGCAGGCTCATCAACAGCACATCACCGGGCCGATAGTCCGCGCGCCGCCAAGTACCGGCCGGCACGTCCTCCGCCTGGATGGGCAGGATGCGGTCGCCGTCGCGGCGATGCAGGCTCGGCTGGTTGTTCAGCCCCTCCACCACTGCCAGACCGCCGGTATCTGTGTCGATCTCGTCGATCGGCACCCAGCAGATCAGGAACTCCAGCCCCTCATTGTACGACCCATCATCATGGATGAAATCGAAACGCGGGCGGCTGACATCCGGTACCGGCGGGTTGGTGCGGTGGACCGTGAACGGCACCCAGAAGGGCTCGCACCCGAACAGCCGCCGGAAGAAATCATTGATGGCCGGCGCCTCATGCAGCAGGCGGTGGACCTTCTGTTCATTCATCCGCGTGCTGTTCGAATTGATCGGCAGGGCCGCATAATCGGCGCCGTTATAGCGATGAAGCGGATCATCGGGATCAGTAAGTCCCATGTCGATCAGGTAATCGACATAGGTACGGCGGATGCCGGCAATCACATCCTTGTCCAGCACATCGCGGAAGAACCAGTAGCCATCGCGGTCCCAGGCCGCGGCCAGCGCCGCCGGGTCGTCCAGCAGGTGGTTGGAGACGTTCAGTTCGCCCATTTCCGGCAAGGGCGGCCTTGCCTGCATGTTCATGACCGTTTCATCCCTGATCGGGTCCGGCCCGCGTCCGCGGTGGAGGACCTGCTGCCGGGTTGGTCCCGGTTCAGGTTGATGATGGCGGGCTTGGCAGAAGCCAGCCATGGGCATATTCAACAACTAGCATGGTCGTTTTGGACAGATGGAGACCTGGATGGCCGATGTTGCCTTGATCGCGCCCGACGGCGCCTTCCTGGCCAGCCTGGGGGCCTGCATGGACGCGTTTGTTGTTGTGCGCGCCCAGGTGGAACAGATGTTCGCCACCGCGGAAGGCCTGAAAATGGAGACAAGGCTGCGACTGCTCACCGCCGATGCACAGGCGGCACGGCTGGCGGATGGGCAGCGGTTGCCGTGTGACGGCGCCTGGGGTGGGCGACAGACCTTCAGCCTGATCCATGTCGCTAATTTCCGGGTCGGGTCGGCCGGCGCCCTGGATCAACGGCTGGCGGCCAGTGTCCCGTTCGGCACCTGGCTGAGGCAACAGAAGGAAGATGGGGCCCTGATTTCCGCCAGCGGATCGGCCCTGTTCCTGCTGGCCGCGGCAGGGTTGGTGGATGGCATGGCCATTCCGCTGTCCCGGCCGTTGACGCCTCTATGCCGGGAACGGTTCCCGCGTCTGACCATCGACGGCCGGCGTGGCGTAATCGAGGAAGGCGGGATGATCCTGGGTGCCGGGCCGGCGGCAGAAGCCGCGCTGATGGTCCGCCTGATCGAACGCGTCTTCAATGCGGAGGCCAGCCGCTGGCTGGCTTCGGTGACCGGTGTGGACCGGGTGGTGGAGGAAGGGCTGTCCACCGACCCGATGGTGGCCAACGCCCAGATCTGGCTGGAGATGAACTTTGCGCAGGATGTGCGGATCGCCGACCTTGTCGATGCCCTTGCCACCAGCCATCAGACCCTGACCCGCCGCTTCACCCGCGCCATGGGCATCGGTCCCAAGGACTATGTCCAGCGCCTGCGCATGCGCACGGCACAGCGCCTGCTGGCCCGCACGGGCCGATCCATCGACCAGATCGCCGCCATGGTCGGTTACCGCGATCCCCGCTCCTTCCGCCTGGTCTTCCTGGCCCATTGCGGGGTGAGCCCGACGGCGTGGCGTAAGCAGGCAGCGGCGGAGGTGGAGGGTGCGATATCGCATCCATGAACAGTCGCCCCGCCCGCTTGCCCCCGTCCGCAACGCCATGGAGCCTGTGCGCCCATCCACACGATCAAAGGCGAATTAGGCAATGGACCAGGAACCGACCATCGATGTGGAACTGCTGGCCTTCATCCGGCAGCAGAAGGACCGGCAGGAAATCCTGGACTGCCTTCACCGCTATACCCGTGGCGTGGACCGTTTCGACCGGGACCTGATGCTGTCGGCCTATCATCCCGACGCCATCGACCAGCATGGTGTCGCCGAAGGGGTGGCCGGAGACTTCGTGGACTGGGCCATCGGCTGGCACGGGGAGTTCCAGACCCGGCACCAGCATATCATCGCCAACCAGACGATAGACCTGGATGGCGACACGGCCCACGGCGAGACCTATTACATCTTTTGGGGTGAGAACCGGGAGGGGCCGCCCAGCCTGGCCTTCGGCCGCTATGTCGACCGGTTCGAGAAACGGGAAGGGCGCTGGGCCATCGCCCATCGGGTCTGCGTGAATGAAAAGGTCGGCACCTTCAACGAGGCCACCTTGCCCCCGGAATGGGCTGCCGCCCTGGCAGCAACCGGCCCCTGCCGGCGCGATCGCCAGGACATCTCCTATGCCCGTCCCCTGACGGATGGCAGCACCGCTTCCTGACTCAGCGGCGACCGACACCCAACGCCCAATGGCTGAGCCGATCCCAAAGCAGGGCGCGGGTGGAGGCGAAATTATGCATGTGTGCCATGGTCGGCACGATCAGCAGCGTGATGTCGCCTGCCTTGGCATAGGCCGAGGATTCCGCACGGAAATCGGCGCTGGTGTCACGCTCCCCAAAGCCCAGGAACACCGGCACATCCACAAGCGCCGCCTCCCGCGCCACAAAGCCCGGCCCCATCATGGCCACAACACAGTTGGGGATGGTCAGGCTGCCGAAGGGTGGGGCGGTCCGGCGGATGGGGTAGCCGCCTTCCATATCGGCCTGCAGGATATCGGCCGGCACATCCTCCCAGTGAAACGGGTAGATAAAATCCGCCACGCCGGCGGCGGTCGCCGCCACGGACAGGGCGGCGGGGTCGGTCTGGCGGTCGAACTGGTATTGCGCCTTGGCGATGGCCGCCTGTTCTTCCGTGCGCTGCGGCAGCACGGTGTGGATGGCACTGTAGCCCAAGACGCCGATGGCATCAAAACAGCGGTGACGGGCCTGCATGATGATGGTGACGCCGCCACCCATGGACTGGCCGATGCCGATATGCACCGCATCGGGCAAGGGGGGATATCCGTCCAGCAGCACTCCCGTCGTCAACCCGTCGCGTACCTGCCGCATGGCGGCATGGTCGGCATCGGCGATATCCTCAATGGTCAGGCTGGACAGTTCGGAAACGTCACTGTCGCCGACACCCAGATGGTCATAGGCGACCAGGATATGGCCATCTGCCACATGGTGGGCGGCCTGGCTGTAGCCTTCATGCCCGGCGAAATGCATATCGTAATAGAGGCGGCCATAGCCGCCGCCGGGCGTAGCATGGATCACCCGGCCACTGAACCGCGCCGGATCTTCCGGCGCATGAACGGTGAGGACGACCGACCGGGCACCGCCCGTCCCCGTGGCAACACGCATGGTCTTCCGCAGCATAACTGATCCCCCATTGTTCGCTGACGCTCGGGATCGTTCTTGATCACCCTCGGGGCCGGGGCAACGGGTGTCGAGCCGGCGCAGGGAAACATCATGGATTTGAACAATGCACCCACCGCGCGATTTTGCGGCGGGCACCGTCTATGGTCGGCACTACTGTCGCCGCAGGATGAAAACCAAGCTTCGCGGGAACAGCAAGATGGACAGGATCGATTTCACCGGACAGGTCGCCGTGGTCACGGGCGCCGGCGGCGGGCTGGGCAAGGCCTTCTGCCTGGAACTGGCGCGGCGGGGGGCGGCTGTCGTCGTCAACGACCTGGGGGGCAGCACGACGGGAGAGGGAGCGTCCGCCACCTTCGCCGATGCCGTTGTCGATGAAATCCTCACCAATGGCGGACAGGCCATCGCCAATTACGACAGTGTGGCGACAGAGGCAGGCGGGGCCGCCATCATTGAGGCAGCACTGCACCGGTTCGGCCGGATCGATGCCGTCATCTCCAATGCCGGCAACCAGCGCAACGGCCGCTTCGGCGAACTGACCGAAGCGGATATCGATGCCGTCTACAACGTGCATGTGAAGGGGGCCTTTTTCGTCACCCAGCCCGCCTATCGGCAGATGGTGAAGCAGGGCTATGGCCGTATCGTGCTGGTCAGTTCACAGTCGGGCATCTTCGGCAATCCCATCCGGGCGAATTACGGGTCGGCCAAGACCGCCATGATCGGCCTGATGAACGTGATCGCGCAGGAAGCGCCGGCGGGTGTGACGGTCAATTGCCTGTTTCCCAATGCCATTGGCGGCCGTCTGGGCGGCAAGCCCGGCGATGTGCGGCCCGACGCAGAATTCCTGGCCGCCGCCGGCCAGCGGTCCCGCCATTATATCCAGGGCATGCAGCCGGATTTCGTGGCCGCCATGGCCTGCTATATGGCCAGCCGCGCCTGTGACAGTTCACAGAACATGTATTCCGTGCTGGGCGGCAAATATTCCCGGATCTTCGTGGGCCTGACGGAGGGCTGGTACCATGCCGGCGGCGAGGCGCCGACGGTAGAGGATGTGGCCGCCCATCTGGCGCAGATCGATGATCGCACCCGCTTTGACGTGCCCCGTAGCGGGCTGGACGAAATGGACACGGTGATCGCGGCACAGCGCCGCCAGGGTCTGGCGTGACGCGCCCGCTCCCTATCATTGCGGCGCAGCTTCTGGACCTGCAAATGGTCGAACCCGACCTGTTCCGCAGCCACCATGCCCAGGCCAATCCGGCCGGCGCGCTGTTCGGCGGGCAGGTGCTGGCCCAGGGACTGGTGGCCGGCGCCCGGACGGTGCCCGGCTGGCCCGCCCATTCGCTGCATGGCTATTTCCTGCGGGCCGGGGACGCCAGGCTGCCCGTGGATTATCGGGTGGAACGGCTGCGGGATGGTCGGCGCTTCGCGGCACGCGCCATCAAGGCCAGCCAGAACGGGCGCGTCATCTTCCACCTGCACTGTTCCTTTCATGATCCCGAACCCGGCCCGTCACACCAGCAGGCGGTACCGGCCGACCTGCCGGAGCCGGAAGCGTTGCCACCGCTCGACGCCTATGTCGCGGCGCATGCAGATCGGCTGCCCGCCGCGACGGTGGCGAACTACACGGCGCCCTTCCCCTTGGAACTGCGGCTGGTCGCGCCGGAAACCTATTTCTTCGCAGCCGGACAGGCCCCCCACCGGGCCTTCTGGGTGCGCATGCCCAGCGCACGGGGCACCGCCGACCCGGACCAGAACGCGCTTCTGGCCTTCCTTGCCGATTACTGGCTGGCCGGCATCGCGGTCGGCCCCGACCGCCTTTCCACCAACAGCCAGAAATTGTCCATCAACAGCCTGGACCATGCCATGTGGTTCCACCGGCCGGCACGGGCGGAGGAATGGCTGCTTTATCTTTGCGACACGCCGTCCGGCAGCGACGGGCGCGGTCTGGCGCGCGGGCTGCTCTATAACCGGTCGGGCCGGCTGGTGGCGACCACCAGCCAGGAAGCGTTGTTCCGGGCACTCGGTTAAGATTGGAGGGTTCAATGCGTGCCATCCGCTACCATGCCCATGGCGGGCCGGATCAGCTTCGGCTGGAGACGGCAGCCGTTCCCGTGCTCGGCCCGGATGAGGTGCTGGTGCGCCAAGCCTTCAGTTCGGTGAACCCCGCCGACTGGAAGTTCCGGGCCGGGTGGTTCAGTGAATGGGTGCCGCAGAGCTTTCCGTTCACGCCCGGCGCCGACATTGCCGGTACCGTTGTCGCGGCCGGTCCGCTGGCCGTTGCCTTCACCCCCGGCATGCGGGTCAGCGGCATTGTTCCGGTACAGCAAGGCGGAGCCTGGGCGGAACAGGTGGTGGTCAAGGCCCATGCCCTGACCCGGCTGCCGGACAAGGTATCGATGCAGGATGCCGCTGGCCTGCCCCTGGCCGGGCTGACAGCCTGGACCGCCCTGTTCGACCTGGGGCTGCTGCGGCCCGGCCAGAAAGTGCTGATCCATGCGGCGGCCGGCGGAGTGGGAAGCCTGGCCGTACAACTGGCCAAGATCGCCGGGGCCTATGTGATCGCCACCTGCTCTGCCGCCAACCGGGAGATGGTGGCGGACCTGGGTGCCGACAGGATCATCGACTACCGGGCAGGCGACTTTGCCGAAGGCCTGCGGGAGGTCGATCTGGTGCTGGATGCCGTCGGGGGCACCGTTCGCGAACGGTCCATCCCAGTGCTGCGCCCCGGCGGTGTGCTGGTCACGCTCGACCCCGCCCCCCTGGAGCCCGCCCTGCCCCAGCAGATCCGGGTGGCCACCGCTGCCGTGGCGCCCGATGGCGGCCGGCTTCTTCAACTCGTCCATCTGCTGGCGACAGGACGGTTGCGGGTTCCCATCGACCGTATTTTCGCGATGGAGGAAGCCACCGCTGCTCATATACACAGCCAGAACGGACATGCCTGTGGTAAGATTCTGTTCTCAATCGGCGCGGTATAGTCGGGTTCGCCCATTCTTGAACAACGCGGGGGCACCATGCCGGGCGACAGCGCACGTTCCACCGACCGGACCTTCGTCACCGATCCGCTGGACCGGGGGAAGCAGTATTTCCGTCAGGCGGTTCCCGGCATCGACACGGGCTATTTCGGGCCGATGTGGCACATGCTGGCCATCGCCCAGATCGTCTGGCGCGATATCGACGATATCGCCGCCGATTACGGGGTCAGCGGTTCGGACATATTCGTGCTGTCATCCCTGCTGATCGAGGAGGAGAGGTCACCCCGGCCCACCGACATCGCCCGCATGCTGTTCCTGACGGCGGCCGCGATTTCCATCCGCGTAGCGAAACTCTCGAAATCGGGGCTGGTCGAGCGTGTGCCGGCAGCGGAGGATCACCGCACCGTGCATCTGCGCGTAACCGCCAAGGGCCGGGAACTGACGCTCACCGCCATGCGTCGCATCGCGGAGACCTGTTCCTTCGCACGGGCCTTCCGCAGCATGGAGGAACCGGACAGCAGCGATCTTGAAACCCTGCTGCGGACAATGCACGCGGCAATGGAACGGAATTTCGTCACCGCCTGAGCAACAAAACTACTTAAGTGCTTAAGCTGTTACCGATTGGCAGCGCCAGCATCGACGCTATCCTTCCTCCCAATAAACAGGATCAGGGGAGGATGGCATGTCCATGCCGGTACGTTATCCGAAGATCGACTTTTCGGACATCAAGCCCCATTGGGCACCCAATATCGCCTTCTGCCAGGACCGCAACGCCACATCGATCATTCCGACACCGGTGGAGCCCTGGCTGATCAAGCTTTTGCAGGAGGCCAAGCCGTTCCTGCCGGCCGACGACCAGGCGCTGCACGCGGATATCCAGGCCTTCATCGGTCAGGAATCTCAGCATTTCCGGCAGCATCGGCAGTTCAACAAGGCGCTGATCGACGCAGGCTATCCGCGCCTGGCGGAGTTCGAGGCGGAACTGGCGGCTGACCTGGAGCGGTTCAACCGGACGAAATCCCTGAAATTCCGGCTGGCCTATGCCGACGGCTTTGAATCGCTCGGGGCCGTGGCAGGGGGCCTGTGGTTCGATCATTCCGAAGAAATGATCGGCGACCTCGATAATGCTGCCATCCGCCTGTGGAAATGGCACATGGCGGAGGAATTCGAACACCGGGAAGTCTGCTTCCAGGTGTTCAAGAAGGCCTTCGCCCGCGGCTTCTGGGGTCGGATCTTGAATGGCTATTTCTACCGCATTTACGGCTTTGTCTATGCCATGTGGCACCTGCGCCAGATCTCCGCCAAGGCGTCGGCCTATATGCTCGAGATTGACCGCGCCCGCATGACCCAGGCCGAGCAGGAAAAGCTGGAACAGGACATCAAGACGTTCAAAAAATTCAACCGCCGTGTCTTCCTGAAGCCGCTGCTGGCCAATTTCCTGCCCTGGTACGACCCCGCCCGCAAACCGGTACCACAGGGTCTTTACGACTATCTGGCCAAGTTTGAAAAGGGCGGTGAATGGACCGCCCGCCCGGCCGGCTGATCCGATAAATCCCCCCCTATCTCACCATACGAGACGCTCTATGACGACAGGTACGCCCGCGCTGACAACCAGCGCCGACCTCGACTTCGATCCGATGTCGCCCTCCACGCTGGAAAACCCCGGCCCGGCCTATTCGGAACTGGCCCGGAAATGTCCGTTCCATCACTACCAGGGCAAGGATTACAGCTTCCACATCACCAGCAACTACCGGCAGATCCGCGACGACATCCTGTCAGACAATCCTCACTGGTCCTTCAAATGGGGGAACTCGGCCAAGGATTGGGGCACGCAGGAAGGCGAGTTCAACAATGTCGGCTTCATGACCGACCCGCCGTTCCACCTGGACTGGATGACGCAGCTACGCAAGGGCGTGTTGCCGGGCAAGCTGAAGGATTATACGCCGGAGATCGAAGCCATCGCCGACGATCTGATCGCCCAGATGGTGGCTGCCGAAACCAAGAGCGGCAATTTCCACGACCTGTTCGCACTGCCCCTGCCAGCCCGCACCATGTGCTACATGCTGGGGGCGGATCAGTCCAACTATAAAAAGTACAAGCACTGGGCCGACATTCTGCAGTTCATGCTGTTCAGTGATCCCGATCCGGCCGCCTTCAAGGAAATCGTGGAAGAGTTCCAGCCGCACTTCATGCAGATGATCGCGGAGCGCCGCAAGAAGCTGGCCGATGCCGGCATCACCGATCCGGGCATGCAGCATCTGGGCACCGTCCTGCCCTATGATTACATCGCGCTGGGCATGGCCGTGCGGGTGGAGGGACGGCAATTGAACGATACCGAACTGTTCAATATCTGTACTGCCTTCCTGACCGGTGGCCAGGAGACAACGACCAGCCTGCTGACCAACATCGTCTGGCGTCTGCTGGAGGTGCCGGAACGCTGGGAACGGCTGAAAGCCGAACCCCGCCTGATCGACAATGTCATCGAGGAAAGCCTGCGCTTCGACCCGCCGGTCATCGCGCATTTCCGCACCAGCCTGTGTCCTGTCACCATGAATGGTGTGGAACTGCCGGAGAGAACAAAACTGATGTTCTCCATGATCGGTGCCAACCGCGACCCATCCATCTTCAAGGATCCAGACGAGTTCAAGATTGACCGACCAATTGAGGAGGCGCGCAAGCACATCTCGTTCGGCTATGGGGTCCATTTCTGTCTGGGTGCGCCCGTGGCACGTCTCGAAGCGAAAGCAGCACTGACGCGCCTGCTGGCGAGGTTGCCCAACCTTCGACTGATCGGGGATACAACACGGATCAACAGCTGGCTTTACTGGGGCCGCGCCGAGTTGCCTGTTGCTTGGGATTGACAAACCCGGCCCATACCTCATCCGCAGTAGTGTCAGCATCTCCCGTATGACGAGTCTGGCCCTGGCCTTCTGAATCGGTCCGGGTTTGCCAGGAGGCGCAAACTCGTGACCACAGGGCCTCGACAGGTTGGATGCGGGCGTCGGCACCCTCGATTTGAACCCGCATAGCTAACTTGTTGATTTTGAAAGATACCGGATCATTGCAAAGAACCGGCCCCAAAAGTAAAATCCCCATAACCTATTGATGTTACATGGCTTTTTGTGTGTCAGATTGGATGCGGGGCAGGATTTGACCGATGGTATGACAATCTGTCCGTGAATATTTAGTTCAGTCACCTTTATCCCGGCCGGCGATATATGGCATTCCCACGGGCTACCGTTCCCTGTCTGGAGACCAGAAGTCCATCGACGAACACCATGCGGCGTGTGGTTTCGACCAGACGGCAGCGGCTCTCGATCCAAGCCCCCGCTCCTACCGCACGCAAATAGTCTATTGAAAGGCTTATGGTTGGCGTTCCGGTCTCCCGGTTTGCATAATTGCCGACATAACCAAGAGCGATGTCCAGGACCGTGCCCAGCATCCCGCCATGGCAGCCGCCCAGCTTGTTGCAATGCTTCTCCTCCACCCTGAAGCCGACGCGAACGGGCTCCTCCGGGTTGCCGCTCACCTCCAGCATAAACAGGGGGCCGGCGAGCTGTGCGAAATGATCGGATGCCTCGACCGGAACCCACTTGCCTGGTGTCATCGGGTCGGCATTGATGATGGTGTCCATCCTATGCTTCTCCCTTTCCCAACCATCCGGCCAACACAGCCTCCCCCGACAGGGTCCGCCCGATATCCGGCGGCGTGCGCGACAGGCGGGGGGCCGGCGCGCAGTGAAGCGTACCGTCGATCTCCCAATAGGCACCGCGTGCCGCCATATGCGGATGGTCCATCACCTCGTCCAGTTCCAGGACCGGCGCGAAGCAGGCGTCGGTTCCTTCCAGCAGCGCCACCCATTCAGCGCGCGTGCGGCTGGCGAACAAGGATGCCAGCTGTTCGCTGCGTGCCGGCCACAGGGACGGGTCATCCTGATCGGCATAGAGATGCGCATCTGCCCCGATCCGGTCCAGCAGTTCCGTGTAGAAATGCGGTTCCAGCGGGCCGACGGCGATGTCCTTGCCATCGGCGCAGCGATAGCAGCGATAGAAGGGGGCGGCACCGCCCAGCACGCTGCGGTCGCGATCCAGCGAGATATGACCCGCCGACACCAGACCGGAGAACATGGCCATCATGGAGGTGACGCCATCGACGATGGCAGCATCCACGACCTGGCCCTTGCCGGATCGTTCCCGTTCCCACAGGGCTGACACGATGCCCAGCGCCAGGAACAATGACCCGCCGCCGAAATCCCCGACAAGGTTCAAGGGCGGGATGGCCGGTCCATCCGTGGGCCCGATGGCGGCCAGGGCCCCGGTCAGGGCGATATAGTTGATGTCGTGCCCCGCCGCCCTGGCCAGCGGCCCCTCCTGTCCCCAGCCGGTCATCCGGCCATAGACCAGACGGGGATTGCGCTCGCACAGCACATCCGGTCCCAGCCCCAGCCGTTCCATGACGCTGGGCCGGAACCCCTCGATCAGCACATCGGCATGGGCGGCGGCCGCCAAGCACTGTTCCCGCCCTTCCTGCGTGCGGATGTCCAGCGTCAGGTTGGCGCGGCCCCGGTCCATCACCGGGTTGGGCCAGCCATTGCCGCCGGGCCGATCAATGCGCAGCACCTCCGCGCCCAGGTCGGACAGCAGCATGGCCGCGTAGGGGCCGGGGCCGATGCCCGCGAATTCCAGGACGCGGAGCCCGGCCAGGGGGCCTGTCCGCTTGGGTGCCGCGCTCATGCGAACCGGGCCTTCCGCCCCTCAAGAAAGGCGCTGATCCCCTCCGCCGCGTGCGGTTCCAGGGCGCAGAGCGCGATATCCGCCGCCTCCCGTTCCAACTGGGTTTCCAGTTCGCGGGAGGAGGAGGAGAGCAGCAGCCGCTTGGACCGGGCCAGGGCGCGGGTAGGCATGGCGGCCAGCCGACGGGCGATCTTTTCCGCCTCCGCCAGCAGGTCTCCATCCTCCAGCACACGATGGGCCAGGCCCGCCTGCAGGGCCTCTTCCGCATTCAGGGTCCTGGCCAGGAACAGCATCTCCTGCGCCCGGCGCAGCCCCACCAGCCGCGGCAGCAGGAAGGTGGTGCCGGCATCGGGCGACAGGCCGATGCCGGGATAGGCGACGGTGAAACTGGCGGACCGGGCGGCCAGCACCACGTCGCCCAGGATGGCCAGCCCCAGCCCCGCCCCCGCCGCCGGACCGTTGACGGCCACCACGACAGGTTTGGAAAGCGACGCCAGCCGCGCCACCGCCATATGCAGCGAGGCCGTCAGCTTGCGCACGAAATTGCCCAGATTGCCGGATGCCGCGGCAAAGGCGCGGACATTGCCGCCCACGCAGAAGAACCGCCCCGTGCCCGTCAGCAGGACGGCGCGTACCGCCTTGTCATCCTCCGCTGCATGCGCCAGGTCCAGCAGCCGGTCGGCGAAGGTCTGGTCGATGGCGTTGCCGCCGGCCTGATTGTCCAGGATGATGCGGGCGACCGCATCCTGCACCTCATATCGGATCGTCTCGGTCATTTCGGGGCCAATCTGATTGCGCCGTCCAGGCGGATGGTCTCGCCGTTCAGCATGGGGTTGCGGATGATGCTTTCCACCAGTTGGGCATATTCCTCCGGTCGGCCCAGGCGCGCGGGGAACGGCGTCTGGCGTCCCAGGCTGTCCTGGGCCGCCTGTGGCAGGCCCGCCAGCATCGGCGTCATGAAAATGCCGGGTGCGATGGTCAGCACCCGGATGCCCAAGGGCGACAGGTCGCGGGCGATGGGCAGGGTCATGCCCGCCACCCCGGCCTTGGACGCGGCATAGGCCGCCTGTCCGATCTGCCCGTCAAAGGCGGCGACGCTGGCGGTGTTGATGATCACCCCGCGCTCCTCCCCCAAAGGCTCGGCGTCGGCCAGGCGGGCCGCCACCTTCGACAGGACGTTGAAACTGCCGATCAGGTTGATGTCGATCACCTTGCGGAACAGGTCCAGCGCGTGTGGCTGCCCCTCCCGCCCGACCGTCTTGGCCGGCGGGGCGATGCCGGCGCAATTGACCAGGATGCGGGCCTTGCCGTTCTGTTCCTCCGCCGCCAGCACGGCCGCTGCCACCTGGGCGTCATCGGTGATGTTGACGGCACGGAAGCTGCCGCCGATCACCGCTGCCGTGGCCCGGCCCGCCTCCTCGTTCAGGTCGAAGATCGTGACCTTCGCCCCCGCCTGCGCCAGCATGGCGGCGGTGGCGGCGCCTAAGCCGGAGGCGCCGCCGGTGACGATAGCCGCATGTCCATTGATTTCCATGATACCCCTCCCTCAGGCGGCTTCACTGGCGGCGTAATAGCCGCGCCCTTCGGCCGCCATGGCGCGCAGGGATGCCGGCACCGCGAACCGGTCGCCATGCCGGGCGGCCAGCCGGTCGCACTGGGCCACGAATTCCGCCGTGCCGATGCCGTCAATGTAGCTGAGCGGCCCCCCCGTCCAGGGCGCGAAGCCCCAGCCCATGATGGCCCCGACATCGGCGGCGCGCGGATCGGCGATCACCCCCTCATCCACACAGCGCGCCGTCTCCAGCGCCTGGCGGTGCAGCAGCCGCTGCTTCAGCGCCGCCACATCGGGCAGGGTCGCGGGCGTTACCGGCACCAGATCGGCCAGCCCCCGCCACAGGCGCTTGGGCGCACCGGTGGGATAGTCGTAGAAGCCGGCATCGGCCTTACGCCCCGTGCGGCCCAGTGCCACCAGTTTCTCCAGCAGCGTCTCAAAGGGCGGGGCGACATAGGCGTCACCCAGGGCCGCCCGCGTCTGGCCGGCAATGCGCACGATCAGGTCAACGGCCACATCGTCGGTCAGTTCCAGCGGCCCGCGCGGCATGCCGGTCATCCGCCCGGCATTGTCGATCAGGGCCGGCGGGATGCCTTCCATCAGCATTTCCAGCCCCTCGTAAATATAGGTGCCGAAACAGCGGGAGGTGTAGAAGCCGCGGCTGTCATTGACCACGATGGGCGTCTTGCCCAGCGCCATAGCATAGGCCGTGGCACGGGCCACCGTCTCCTCGCTGGTCTTGGCGCCGCGGATGATCTCCACCAGATGCATCTTGTCGACGGGAGAGAAGAAATGGATGCCGACGAAATTCTCCGGCCGGGCCGAGGCTTCGGCCAGGCCGGTGATGGGCAGGGTGGAGGTGTTGGAACCGATGATGATGCCGGGGCCGGCCGCCGCCTGCACGCGGCGGGTGATCTCATGCTTCAGGGCCACATCCTCGAACACAGCCTCCACCACCAGGTCAACATCGGCCAGGGATGTATAGTCGGCCGTCGCCGTGATCCGCTCCAGCAGGGCCGCGCCCGCCGCCTCACCCATCCGGCCCTTGGCAATGTCACCGGCCACCAGCTTGCGGGCATAATCCTTGCCCCGCTCGGCCGCTGCGTCGCTGACATCCAGCAGAACGGTACTGATACCCTTCAGCGCCTGCGCATAGGCGATGCCCGCCCCCATCATGCCGGCCCCGATCACCGCCACCGTGGCCGGTGCCGCGACCTTGGCCGACCGGTCACCCTTGTCCAGCGCCTGCTTGGACAGGAACAGGCTGCGCACCATGCCCTTGGCCTGCGGCGTGGCGAAGGTGTTGATGAAATAGTTGGTTTCGATCTTCAGCCCGGCATCGATGGGCACCTGCACCCCCTCGAACACGCATTTCAGGATGTTCTCCGGGGCCGGATAATTGCCAAAGGTGCGCTTGCGCAGGGTGGCGTTGGCCATGATGAAGGCCTGCATACCACCGGCACTGTAGGGAAGGCCGCCGGGCAGCCGGTAATCCTTGCGGTCCCAGCGGGCCACGGGATCGCCCTTGTCCAGCACCCAGCGTTTTGCCGCCGCCACCGTCTCACCCGCCGGCACCAGCTCATCGACGATGCCCAGGGCCAGCGCCTTGGCCGGGTCCAGCGGCCGGCCCTCCAGCAGCAGCGGCAAGGCCTTGGCGACACCGGTCAGGCGCGGCAGGCGCTGGGTGCCACCGGCACCGGGCAACAGACCCACCGTCACCTCCGGCAGGCCCAGCTTGACCTTGGCACTGTCGGCCGCGACCCGGTAATGGCAGGACAAGGCCAGTTCCAGCCCGCCGCCCAGCGCCAGCCCCTCCAGCGCCACAGCCACCGGCTTGCCCAGCGTTTCCAGCCGACGGAACAACGCTGAAAAGGCCGGCGGTTCGATGCGGGTGCCGGCGGCGCGGCCCAGGTCGCCCAGATCGGCCCCGGCGCAGAAGCCGCTAGGCTTGCCTGACCGCAGGACGACACCCTTGATGACCGCGTCATTCTTCAGGGCTTCGATCAGGTCCGGCAACTCCGCGATCACCGCGTCGCTGAGCGTATTCATGCTCCGGCCGGGCACGTCGAACGTAACCAGGGCGATGCCGTCGGCATCGGTTTCGATGATAAAATTCTGCATGGTTTCTCTCCCCGGCTCACACACGCTCGATCACGGTGGCGGCACCCTGGCCGGCACCGGCGCACAGCGTGATCAGGGCCGTGCCTTTGCCCGTCCGCTCCAACTCATCCAGCACGGTGCCCAGGATCATGGCACCCGTGGCGCCCAGCGGATGGCCCATGGCGATGGCCCCGCCATTCACGTTCATCTTCTCGTGCGGGATGGACAAGGCACCCATCATGCGCAGGACCACGGCGGCGAACGCCTCGTTCAGCTCGTAAAGGTCGATATCGCCGGGCGCCATGCCAAGCCGGTCCAGCAGCTTGCGCGACACGGTGGCCGGCGCGGTCAGCATGATGGTCGGTTCCGACCCGATGGACGCCCCGCCCCGGATGCGGGCACGCGGCTTCAACCCCAGCGCGTCGCCCGCCTCTTTCGTGCCGATCAGCACACCGGCGGCCCCATCGACGATGCCGGACGAATTGCCGGCATGATGGACATGGTCGATCTGTTCCACCTGCGGATAGCGCTGGATGGCCACGGCATCGAACGCCGCCTCACCGGGCACCTGGAAGGCCGGCTTCAGCGATGCCAACCCCGCCACCGTGGCGTCGGGGCGCATATGTTCGTCATGGGAAAGCGCGATGTTGCCAGCCTGGTCGCGCACCGGCACGATGGAACGGGCGAAGCGCCCTTCCTGCCAGGCACGCGCCGCGCGGCGTTGGCTTTCCACGGCATAGCTATCCACGTCCGTGCGGCTGAACCCGTCCAGGGTGGCGATCAGGTCGGCGCTGATCCCTTGCGGCACGAAGTAATTCTTCAGCGCGGAGTCCGGGTCGATGGGCCAGGCGCCGCCATCGGAATTGATGGGGATGCGCGACATGCTCTCCACCCCGCCGCCGATGGCCAGCCGCGCCTCCCCCGCGATCACCTTGGCAGCGGCGATATTGACGGCATCCAGCCCGGACGCGCAGTAGCGATGCACCTGGATGCCGGACACGCTTTCGGCATAATCGGCCATCAGCACGGCCGTGCGGGCAATGTCCGCCCCTTGGTCTCCCACCGGCGACACACAGCCCAGCACCACATCATCCACAAAGGACGTGTCCAAGCCATTGCGGTCGCGCAGCGCCTGCAACACCTGGGTGGACAGCGACAAGGGCGTGATATGGTGCAGGGCACCATCGGGCTTGCCCCGGCCGCGCGGCGTGCGCACGGCGTCAAAAATATAGGCTTCAGGCATGGTGACTTGCTCCGGTACGGGGCCGGGCGGCCTTTGCCGCGCCCCTGATAAAGCATAGGATGGCGGGGTCGGGCGGGTCGGCGAACAGCCGGGCGACATCCGCCGCCCGGCGCTCTCGCACCACGCGGGGGGCGGCATTGCCCTTGTCCGTCACCTCGCCCCGGTCGAAGGCCAGCGGTTCGGTCATGACGAGCGCGGTACCGATGCGGCGGGCCGACCCCGTCTGGGCTTCGTTGAAATCTGAGATGAGGGAGCGCAGTTCCTCCCGCGCGAACGGGGTCAGGGTCGCGCGCGGCCAGATCAGGGCGCCGATATGGTCCTCGTTCACGCCGCAGAACACGATCTCGCGCACCAGCGCCTCGGTCGCCGCTAGGAAATCCTGGCGCAGGGCATTGACCTGGACATAGGTACCCGACAGCAGCTTGAAATCGTCGGCCAGGCGGCCGGCGAAGACCAGACCGCTTTCCGGCTGGTCCGGGTCCGCGAAGCGCACGGCATCACCGGTGCGGAAATAGCCTTCCTCGTCGAACAGGTCGACCGACGCGCCGGGCGCCCCCAGATAGCCGCTGCGCGGCATCAGGGTCGGGCCACGCATGCGCATCTCATACCGCCCGTCCATGGGCACCAGCTTCAGGTCCACGCCGGGCAGCGGCAGGCCGATGACATCCGTGGGGCCGCCGGGCCAGTATTTCAAAGCACCCAGCAGGAACTCCGTGGCGCCGTAGAAGGAATAGAGCGGTGCCTCCGCCCCCCGGGCCGCGCACGACAAAGCGGCCAGCCGTTCCGATACCGATTGCGGCATTAAGGCACCGCCGAAGCCCAGCCAGCGAATGTTGCGGAAAAACCGGTCGCGCAGATCGCTATCCGCCTCCATCGCGTCGCAGAGCATGGAATAGCCCAGCGGCACCGTGATGAAGAAATGCGGCGATACCTGCCGCAGGTTGGCGATGGTGCGCTGGAAAAGCTCCGGCGTCGGCTTGCCATCGTCGATCCAGATGGTGCCGGCGGCGGCGATGGTGTTTCCGAAATTATAGTTGCCGGCCATGATATGGCTGAAGGGCATGGCCTCCAGCATTTGCGGCCCTTCGCCGCCGAAATCCAGCAGGTTGGCCGCCTCCACCTGGGCGATGGAGATGGTCAGGCAGGCATGGGGCTGCGGCGTGGCCTTGGGCGAACCGGTGGAGCCCGAGGTGAACATGATGCGGGCAATCATATCGGGCCGGATCTGCGCCATGCGCCGGGCCACCTCCTGCGTCGGTTCCGTCGCCACGACATCGGCCCAGCGCAGGACGGGCAGGTCCGGCAGCGTGCCCGTGACGGCGATGAAGCGCATGCCGGGGCTGGCCAGCGTCCGCATGGCCGGGCCGAAGCGGACGGCGTCATCGACAATGATAATCCGCGCGCCGGCCGCTGCGATGCAATCCTTCAGCTTGGCATGGTCGGTGGCCAGCAACGAATAGGCCACGCTGATCGGGGCGAAGGCCGCACCCGTGCGCTGCACCGACACGGCGGCGATGCCATGTTCGATGGAGGGGGCGGAGAGATAGGCCACACTATGCCCCTCCCCCACCCCCAGGTCGATCAGCCATTGCGCCAGGCCGTCGGCAGCGCGGCGCGCGGCGGCATAGGTGATGTCGCGCCAGCCGCCCGCCCCATCACGCTGGCACATGAACAGGCGGTCCGGATGGTTCTCCGCCGCCCGGTCGAACAGATGGGCCAGCGACAGTGCCACCGGCGGCATCGGCAGGGGAGAGCCGAGGCGGACCACGCCATCGGCCTCCCGGACGACCGTCACCGCAGGGGCTGGAGTGAGGGCGAAGCTCATTGCCCACCCTCCTTGCGCCGGACGCGCCAGACGCAATCATCATCGCCCATGGGTCGGCCGGCGATGGTCACCACCTCGAAATCATCGCCCAGACCCTGGCGCACCACGCTGTCCATCTCCCGGCCACAGGCCTTGTTGCAGGGGAAGACGCCCCGCATCTCGGCGGAGAAGACGCGCCATTGCGGACAGCCATGGTCGATGATGGTCAGCCGCCCCTCGGTCTCGTCGATCTTGTTGATGCGGGTGACATCGCGATGCCCGCCGCCCCAGACCTCAGCGCCATAGACCGCCATCAGCTTCAGCGCCCCTTCGATATCGGGGGTGAAATCGGCGGGATGGTCCTTCACCAGTTTGCGGCCGATGGGACCGGCCCAGCCGGGCCGCGTCTCGTCGGAGAATTTCTCCCAGGCTTCGGGCCCCTGGTGCTCCCAGACATGCTCGTCGGTGCGCTGGATGATCAGCAGCCCTTCCCAGGCGCAACGGCGATAGCGTTCCTGGGGCTCCAGGGCGGGCCAGTCCAGAGCCTCGCCTTCCAACCGCTTGCGCTCAGACATTTTCTTCCTCCCTTTACGTATTTCGCATCCGCCGTTCGGCACCCATGGCCGCACACAGACAATCCAGCGTCGTGCGCGGCAGGTCGGACCCGGTGGCGAAATCCGTCACTTGCCCCCAGCGCGACAGCACCGTCCGCGCATCCGGTGCCACCAGCCGCAGGCCCAGACTGCGTTCCCAGCGCATCGCCGCCGCCCAGCCGCCACCCGCCTCGATCACCTGACCGCTGGCCGGGCAATCCGGATGGACCAGGGCCAGGGCATAGGGCGAGACATCCGCCACCGTCAGCCCCGCCTTCAGGTCGGCGGAGAACACGCCGTCGGTCATTGATGTGCTGGCCATGGGGGCCAGCGCGTTGACGCGGATGCCGGCCCGTTCGCCCTCCACCGCCAAAGTGCGGGTCAGGCCAATGATACCGGCCTTGGCGGCGGCATAATTGGCCTGGCCGAAGGCACCGTGCAGGCCGGCACCGGAGGTCGTGAACAGGATCGCCCCGCTGCGCTGACGCCGCATGGGCTCCCACACCGCCTTGGCACAGGCGAAGGCACCGTTCAGATGCACGTCCAGCACCTCGTCCCATTCCGCCCGTGCCATGTTGGCGAAGGATCGGTCACGGGTGATGCCGGCATTGATGATCATCGCATCGATACGACCGAAAGCCATCAGTGCCGCCTGGACGATGGCATCGCCGTCACGGGCATCAATGGCCACACCCTGGGCGGTGCCGCCGGCGGCCTGGATCTCATGCGCCACGGCCAGCGCCGCATCGCTGCGGCTGGCCACCAGCACGCGGGCACCGGCCGCACCCAGGTCCAGGCAATATTGCCGTCCCAGCCCCTGGCCACCGCCCACGACGATCACCACCTGGCCGTCGAACAATGGCTGCGCAAGTGCCATGTCGATCATCCTCCCTGCTGGTGCGGCGGTTGTGTCCGCCTTGATGGTTCAGGTCCGTGGCGCAGGCTCAGGCCCCGCGCCGCCCGATCTTCGCTCGCGCGTCCAGCATGCGCTGGGAAATGGCGGGGTTCCAGTGAACGTCACGGTACTGGACATGGCCATAGACATAGGCGGCCATCGGGTCCATCGACCAGGAACGGCGCAGCATCTCTGTGCAGCGGACCACAGTGTCGACATTGGTGGACGCGATTTCCGCCGCGATGCCGTTGGCGGTTTCCAGCAGCTTGCCTTCCTCGGCGATCTGGTCGATCAGGCCGATGCGCAGGGCCTCGGCCGCGTCGATGCGCCGTCCGGTCAGGGTCAGCAGCTTGGCCTGGCTCTGGCCGACAATCCGCTGCAACGGATCGACGAAGGGCGTCAGGCCGAAGCGCACCTGGGGAAAGCCGAACTTGGCATTGGGGCTGGAGACGCGGATGTCGCAGAATACCGCGATATCGCAGCCGCCGCCGAACGTGTGCCCCGCCACCGCCGCGATGGTCGGCTTGGGATATTCCAGCAGTTCCAGATAGCCATAATATGTGGCGTCGTACCAGCGCAGCCGGTCGGCATCGGTCGCCCAGTTCATAGTGTCCAGGTCCAGGCCGGCGGAGAAATATTCCTCCGTTCCCTTGATGACCACCACCGCGACGCTGTCATCGCGCCGCCAGGGGGTCAGCGTTTCCACCAGATCCTCGAACAGCTCCGTAGACAGCGCATTGCGCTTGTCCGGGCGGTTCAGGGTGATGGTGCCGATACCATCCTTCACGCTGGCGAGAACGGTTCCGTACTTTGCCATCTTACTCTCCGTTTCCTCAAAATGGTTGGCCGATCCCGGCGGGCGCTCACAGCGTCCGGGCGATCAGCAGCTTCATGATTTCGTTGGCACCGCCATAGATGCGGTGGATGCGGCTGTCACGGTACAGGCGGCCGATCGGATATTCCGTCATGTATCCGTAGCCGCCGAAGAACTGCACGCAGCCATCGACGATTTCCGACAGTTGGTCGGAGATCCAGTATTTCGCCATCGACGCCGTGGCCGTATCCAGCTCACCGGCCACCAGCTTCTCGGTGCAATGGTTCAGGAACACCTTGGCGATGGTCGCCTGGGTCTTGTATTCGGCCAGCTTGAACTGGGTGTTCTGGAAATCGGCCAGCGGCTGGCCGAACATCTCCCGCTGCTTGACATAGGCAATGGTTTCGCCCAGGGCCAGTTCAATCATCGCCATGGCCTGCCAGGCAATGACCAGCCGCTCCTGCGGCAGCTTGGCCATCAGTTGCGACAGGCCCCTGCCCTCCTGCCCGCCCAGCAGGCAATCGGCGGGCACGAACAGATCGTCGAAGAACAGTTCGGACGTGTCCTGCCCCTCCTGCCCCACCTTGTCCAGGTTGCGGCCACGGGCGAAGCCTTCCGGCGCGTCGGACACATCGACAATGAACAGCGAGATGCTCTTGCTGCCGGCATCGGGATCGGTCTTGGCCGCCACGACGATGATATCGGCGATCTGGCCGTTGGAGATAAAGGTCTTCTGTCCGGACAGGCGATAGCCGTTGCCCACCTTCCGCGCCCTGGTGCGCATGCCCTGCAGGTCCGACCCTGCGGCCGGCTCGGTCATGGCGATGGCGGCCACCATCTCGCCGGAGCAGAGAAGGGGCATCCAGCGTTCCTGCTGTTCCGGCGTGCCGTAACTGGCGAAATAGGGAAGGATGACGGCATTGTGCAGGCTGATGGTCAGGGCGTCGGCGCCGCGATGGCCGATGGCCTGGACGATGGCCGCCTCATGCCGGAAATCACCGCCACCGCCGCCCAATTCCTCTGGCATTGACACGCCCAGCAGGCCGGCCGCACCGGCCGCACGCCAGACCGCCTTGTCCACCTGCTTGTTGGCCCGCCAGCGCTCGATATCGGCCGGTGTGGCATGGGCATCCAGGAAGCCCTGAAGGCTGCGCTGGAAGATCGCCATCTCCGTATCGGCCATGAAGGGGGCAGGAACCAGGTCGAGTGCGTTCATGCCGCACACTCCCGCAGGCGGGCGGTGATTGCATCCGCCTGCTGCATGATGCGCTCGATCAGGTCCTGGCAGGTGGGGATATCGTGGATCAGGCCCTGGACCTGGCCGGCCCATATCAATCCCGCCTCAAGGTCGCCCGTTTCCAGCGCCACCCGGCCCTTGGCGCCAGACACCAGCGGCTGGATATCGGCGAACACCGCCCCGTCGCGCGCGCTGATCTCCACCACCTTGTCGGACACGGGCGTCTTGGCCACACGGGCTGAATTGTGGAACTTGCGGAAGATCAGGTTGGTCGCCCGCTCGTCATTGTCGACCAGCAGCCGCTTCACCGCCTCATGGATGGGTGCTTCAACCGTGGCGCAGAAGCGGGTGCCCATATTGATGCCGTCGGCCCCCAGCGCCAGTGCGGCCACCAGCCCGCGCCCGTCGCCGAAGCCGCCGGACGCCAGCATAGGAATGGTGATCCTGTCGGCGGCGGCGGGGATCAGCACCAGGCCGGGGACATCATCCTCCCCCGGATGGCCGGCACATTCAAACCCGTCGATGGAGATGGCATCCACACCCATCTTCTGGGCCGACACGGCATGACGGACGGAGGTGCATTTATGGATGACCGTCACCCCATGCGCCTTGAAATCCTCCACATGCTCCTGCGGACGCGACCCGGCGGTTTCCACGATGGTCACGCCGCTATCGATGATGGCGCGGCGGTATTCGGCATAGGGCGGCGGCTTCACCGACGGCAGGATGGTCAGGTTCACCGCGAAAGGCTTGTCGGTCAGGCCCCGGCAGCGGTCGATCTCGCGCCGCAGATCGCCGGGTGTGGGCTGGGTCAGCGCCGTGATGGTGCCAAGGCCGCCGGCGTTGGAGACGGCGGCCGCCATGTCGGCCGTGCCCACCCACATCATGCCACCCTGCATGATCGGATGATCGACACCCACGAGCGTCGTGAATCTCGTCTGCATGTTTCCTCCTGTTACTTACTGGACGGTAACTTATGGATTGCCGACCGTCAACAGCGGAATTCGATTCAATCGATCATTTAAATTATAAAGCTTTTTCAGTGTGTTATTCGGCGACAACGGGCTGCGCCATCCCAGGCCGGGAAATGTCGCACTTAACGAACGGACAGTTGATTACCGACCGGTACGAAAGTAACGTGGGGGATGCCTTTGGCGATGAAGTCGCCATCCATTCTCATGTTTGTCGTGGCCCCGGGGGGCCATGTGGGGGATTGTCCTGATATGCCTACCAAAGCGGCCCAGGCGAAGCCGACGCGTCCGAAGCGCGGAACCATCAACAAGAAGCTGATCATGGATACATCAGCCCTGATGTTCCATGAGAAGGGTTATGACCGCACGACGCTGGAGGATATCGCCAGCGCCCTGTCGATCACCAAGCCCAGCCTCTACTACCACTTCGCCAACAAGGAGGAGATCCTGCTGGCCTGTGTCTTCTCCGCCGACGATTATTTCCGTGAGGAGATTGCGCGGCGCGACGACGAGACCTATTCCGGCCGCAAGCGCGTGGAAGTGTTCCTGCGTCTGTATCTGGAGGTGATCACCCACGATATCGGCGTCAGCATGATCCTGGCCGATGACCGGGTGATGACCGGCGAGGGCCGCATCCGGTACAACGAGCTGCGGCGGACCATGAATGACGGGCTGGAGGACCGGATCAAGGCCGGCGTGGCCGACGGGTCGATCAAGGTGCCGGAAACCAAGCTGACCACCTATGCCATCTTCGGCATGTTCAACTGGGTCGGCCATTGGCATTTCCGCAAGAGCAGCACGTCGCTGGAGAAGGTGTTCGACCGGTTCATCTCGGTGATCTTCGACGGGATCGGGTGATCAGATCAAGGCGTATCCCGCGCCCACCACCGGCACCCGTCGTTCAAGCGCCTCCGCCCGGAACAGCACCCTTTCGCCCTGCACCCACATCTGGGTGACGATGGTTTCCCCGGGGAAAACAGGCTGGGCGAAGCAGACATGCAAGCCCCGCAGCCGCCCCGCATCATAATCCAGCACATGGCGCAGCACTGCCCGGCCGCAAATGCCGTAGGTGCAAAGCCCGTGCAGGATGGGCCGGTCGAAGCCGACCGCCCTGGCCATGGCGGGATCGGCATGCAACGGGTTGAAATCTCCGCTCAACTGGAACAGCAGGGCCTGGTCCGGCCTTGTCTGGAAGAAATCCATATGGTCGGGCGGCCTGTCCGGCAGGTCGGGAAAGACCGGCACGGATTGAACCCGCCCCACCGGCCCGCCACAGCCGCCATCACCACGGGCAAAGGCGGTGGAGGTCGCCGTCGCCAGCAACCCACCGCCCGCCTTTTCCCGCAACGTTGTTTCCAGCAGAACCAGCGCGCCCTTACCCGGTCCCTTGTCGATGATGCCGGCGACACCGGTATCGAACAGCAGGTCGGCGTCCACCGGCAGGGGCCGGTGAAGTTCCACCCCCTGCCCGGCATGGACGACATGCCGCATGTCCACACCGATCCGTTCCAGCAGCCCGTGCCCACCAAAGGCCAGTTGCGCCGCCAGCGTCGGCACAGCCACCAGATCGGGTCCATAGACGAAGCGCAGTTCCGCCGCGTCCAGCGGGTCCCGGCCAAAGCCGGTCCCCAAGGCGTACAGCATGGAACCTTCCGGGGTGCAGCGGACCGGCCGGTCGACCAGCCGCTGCCCCATTGCCGCAGCGGGATCGATGCCCATCACCGGAACTTGATGCTGGCCGTGATGCCATAGGTGACGGGCATGCCGGCATAGCGGACGATGGCGTCACCCCGGCGCACCGCGGTCTGGTAATAATATTCGTTGGTGATATTGCGGCCATAGAGGCTGACACGCCAGTCACCACCCGCATCCTGCAGGCCCGCACGCAGGTCCAACAAGCCATAGCTGTCAATGGCAAGACGCGGATCGACGACGAAATCGCCGTTCGTGCTGCTGCGATAGGTATAGTTCGCCCCCAGGAACGCCTCGGTATTGGCACTGACCGGCCAATCATATTCCACGTCAGCGTTGAACTGCCATTTCGGTGTGAAGGGGAAGCTGCTGCCTTTGAAATCCGAACGGACACCGAAGGCGGTATAGTTCAGGAACGACTTCGTGACCTCCGTATCCAGATAAGTGCCACCGCCCTTCAGCAGCAGCCCCTCCACCGGGGTCCAGGTCACCTCCAGCTCCACCCCCTTCACCTGCGACTTGGGCACGTTCACCATGGCTTCCAGCGGGCCGAAGATCGGCACGATGGTCCGGCCCTTGAGCTGCTTGTCGCTATAGTCATAAAGGAACAGGGCGCCGTTCAATTGCATGGTGCGGTCGGCCAGACGCGACTTGAACCCGACCTCGTAACCCGTCACCTCCTCCTGGCGTACCGGCTGGTACTGGGCCAGGGTGGAGGCGGGCAGGTTGGCGAAGGACCCGACCTTGTAGCCGCGGCTGATATTGCCATAGAACAGGCTGCTGTTCGTCGGCTCCCATTCCAGTCCGGCCCGCCAGGAGACATTGTCCTCCGGCAGGGTGCCGTCGAACTCGGCCGGGCGGTTGTTGGTATCCATGGTGGCGCAGGCGTTCAGCGGAAAGGTCCCCGCCGGCAGTCGGAAATTCGTCTCGAACCCCTTGCCATAGGTGCCATTGCCGGCATTCAGGATACAGCCCTGGAAATCGACATCCGTCTTGGTGTACCGCGCGCCCGCCGTGGCGGACAGCGTGTCGACCAGGGGGAAGGACAGATTGGCGAAGACCGCCTTGCTGACATTCTTGGTATAGCCGCGCTGCGGCACCTCGGTGATGGGCGGCAGGCCCAGCCGGTCGAACACATGGCCCGACGTCTGTTCCGACAGGAACTGCCGGACCAGTTCATTGGTCTTGCTGTGTTCGTAATTGCCGCCCAGCAGCCAGCTTCCCCGATCATCCATGAAGCTGCCGGCCACCCGCAATTCCTGGGTGAAGCTGTCGATATCGCCGCTGATCAGCAGGTCGGTCAGTTGCAGGCTGGTGCCGTCGCCATCCTGGCCGTAAAGCTGCTCGAACGTTGCGTAGGAGGAAAGCGAGGTGACCGTGATGGTGTCGGTGATGTCGTAATCCAGCCGCAGCGTCGCCTGCACCATGTGGTTGTCGCGTTCCAACGGCACCGTGGAGCCCCAGTCGGCGGCGCGGTTATTATCCGGCGCCGTCGGATAGACCTGCAGGGCCGGGCTGAAATAGCCGCCGGCCGATTGGCGGAAGGGCGTCATGAATTGCGGCGCCTGGGTTTCCGACCGGTCCTTGTTGGCATTCAGCTGGAAATTCACGCGCAGCGCCGGGTCCGGTTCCCAGGCCAGCGTCAGGCGGCCCTGGGTGAAGTCGCGCTTGCCCAGTTCGTCATCGCGGGTGAAGCTTTTCTGCCAGGCGTCCCCGCCCTCATGCCGCAGGGCCAGACGGACGCCCAGCGTGTCCGATACCGGCCCGCTGACATAACCTTCCAGGTCCATGCGGTTGAAACGGCCGTAGCTGGCCAGCATGCCGGCCTCGAAATCCGATGTCGGCTTGGCGGCAATGTAATTGATGGCGCCACCCGTAGCATTCTGGCCGAACAGGATGCCCTGCGGCCCCTTCAGCACCTCCACCCGCTCCAGATCGAAAGACGCGCCGGGCGTCATGATCGAGAAGGGGATCGGGGCCTCGTCGATATAGACGGAAACCGTGGGCTTGGCGGCCAGGCTGCTGTCGAAGAAGCCGATGCCGCGCAGGAAATAGACCGGCGTGCCATAGCCGCTGTCGATGGCGTTGAAGCCGGGCGTGACCTTGACCAGCGACTGCACGTCGGTAACGCCGAGCTTGGCCAGTTCCAGGCCGCTCTCCGCCGTGATGGAGATGGGAACCCGGTTGCTGCTTTCGGACCGCTTCTGCGCGGTCACGATGATTTCGGCCAGGAAGTTGCCCTCCTCCTGTCCCGATGCCGGCGGGGAACTGGCACCGGCCGTCTGCTCCTGTGCCATGGCAGGGGGCGCGACAATCGCCGCGGCGGCAAGGGCCAGGACGGATGAGGACCGCAGGAACCGCTTACGCATTTGTTATTTCCTCCCTATGTCGGATCGTTCCGCTCCCTTTGCGGGAGTTCGATTGGCGCGCATCGGTCCGCATGATCCCGGCGGACGGGATCATGGCAAGTATGGCTGGATTTTTGAACCGATTGGTAACTTGCTTTCGGCGCGACCAATTCTCAGTTACCGAACAGACGGTAACATGCAGCGGTATTCTTGTCCATAGGCTGATTTCTGAAGATTTCGCGCCGCATTGCGATCCTCTCGCCCGCCCCACACTATTAAAATATGCCATTGACAGGTCAGATTGGTCACCCATAAAATACCAATCGGTAACTTATAAGATCATGAGGGACGACCCGTGGCCACCTATCCGCACCTGATCCTGTCCGTCGAGGACGGCGTCGGCATCCTGCAACTGAACCATCCGGAAAAGCGCAATGCCCTGGGCTGGGAACTGCACCACGAGATCATCGGCGCGCTGAACGACTGGGCTGAGGATGATGCGGTCGCCTGCGTGCTGGTCATCGGCAATGAGGACTATTTTTGTGCCGGCTGGCGCCTGGACATCCTGAACAGCATTGAAGGCGACGAGCGGCGACGCTTCACCGACCTGGCGCTAAAATTCATGAAGACCTTCTATGATTTCTCCAAACCGATGGTGGCCGCCGTGGCCGGCGTGGCCCCTGGCTACGGCATGGATGTCGCCAACATGTGCGACATCACCATCGCGTCGGAGAATGCCGCCTTCGGGTCGACCCAGGTGAAATACGCCATGAACGGCTTCTATCACGGCATGCTGCAGCGTATCGGCACGCAGCGTGCCCGACGCATGCTGTTCACCGGCGACCCGATCGGCGCGCAGGAAGCGCTGCGCGTCGGGTTGGTGGATGAGGTCGTACCCTATGGCACCCTGCGCGAGACGGCGCTGAAATTGGCAAGGCAGATCGCCGAGGCCGGGCCGGAACTGTGCGTGGTGCTGAAGGATGTGGCGCTGCGGGCCGGCAATATGGACCATCTGAGCGCACTGGCGTTCGAGTTGTCGGTCACCCAGGACCTGACCCAGCGCGGCCTGTTCAAGCGCCGCATCGCCGACGGCAATGCCAGGCTGAAGGCCGGCACCAGCAAGGCTACCGAACGGTTGGGGGCGATGTGACCCAGGCCATTTTCAGCCCCGGCCTGCTCCGCGGCCGCGCGGCCGTCGTGGCCGGCGGCACCAGCGGCATCAATCTGGCCATCGCCCGGCGTCTGGGCGAACTGGGCGCCACCGTCCATGTCTTCAGCCGCGACCCAACCAAGGTCGCAGCGGCGGTACAGACATTGGCGGAAATCTGTGATACCAGCGGCGCCATCGCCGACGTGCGGGATTTCGATGCGGTGACGGCGGCGGTCGGGGCCGGGGCGGAAAGGTTCGGAACCATCGACATCCTGGTCTCCGGTGCGGCTGGCAATTTCCTGGCCCGCGCGGCCGACCTGTCGCCCAAGGGCTTCCGTACCGTCATCGATATAGACCTGATCGGCGGCTTCCATGTGATGAAGGCGGCCTATCCGCATCTGCGCCGGCCCGGTGCGTCGATCATCAACATCTCCGCCCTGCATGCCTTCACCGCCTTCCCCAACCAGGCCCATGTCTGCGCGGCGAAGGCGGGGCTGGATGCCATGGTCCGGTCGCTGGCCCTGGAATGGGGGTCGGAGGGCATCCGCGTCAATTCCATCGCTCCCGGTGCGGTCGGCGATACCGAGGGCATGGCCCGCATCGCCCCGACCCAGGCCGACCGCGACCGTTTCACCCGTGACACACCATTGGGACGCTGGACGACGAAGGCGGAAATCGCCGATCTTGCGGTTTTCCTGGCCAGCGATGCCTCGGCCAGCATAACCGGTACCGTCATGGTGGCCGATGGTGGCTATATGGCGGGGCGGACAGGGGTGTGGGAGTGAAGGGATGAGCGTGAAGACAGCGGCGGAACGGCCCCGCCATCGCCGGGGTACCCTCAGCCGGGAGTGCATCCTGGACGTGGCCTCGCAGCAGTTCCGGGCCAAGGGCTATGACCGCACGTCGATGGACGACGTGGCCAAGGCCCTGTCGGTAACCAAGCCGACGCTCTATTACCATTTCACCAGCAAGGAGGACATCCTGCTGGGCTGTGTGGTGGAGGCCTGCAACCGTCTGCACGCGGCCCTTGCCGAATATGACGACCCGGCCCGGCCCGGCCTGACGCGATTGGAGATATTCCTGCGGCAATATCTGCGGGTCATCGCCAATAATTACGGGATCAGCCTGGTCCTGTCCGACCCCAACGTCATGTCGGAGAAGGGCCAGATCGAATATCGGAACTGCCGCAAGACCATCAGCCGCCATATGCGCCAGATCGTCGAACAGGGCATGGCGGACGGCTCCATCGTGCCGGGCGACGTCACCCTGACCACCTATGCCATCTTCGGCATGTTCAACTGGATCACCCGCTGGATTCTGGACAAACCTGAATTCTCCCTGGACGCGGTCTATGCCCAGTTCCGCAGCATCCTGCTGCTGGGCATCCGCGGCGCCCTTCCCACCACCGCACCCATGCGGCAGGAAGGAACCCCCGCATGACCCTGTTCCGCAACCGTGTTGCCCTGGAGATTGCCGACGGCATCGCCGATGTGCGGCTGGCCCGGCCGGAAAAGCTGAACGCGCTGGACCGCGACATGTTCGAGGCCATTGCTGAATGCATCGCGTATCTGGAAGGGATCGCAGCGCTTCGCGCCGTGGTGCTGTCCGGCCGGGGCCGCGCCTTCTGTGCCGGCATCGACACCGCCGCCCTGGCCGAAACCGTGGGCGTGCCGGAAAACCTGACCGTGCCCACCCATGGCCCGGCCAACCTGTTCCAGCAGGCCGCCTGGGGTTGGCACACCCTGCCCGTCCCGGTCATCGCCGCCGTGCATGGCGTGGCGTTCGGCGGAGGGTTCCAGATCATGCTGGGTACGGATATCCGCATCGTGGCGCCAAACACGCGGCTGTCGGTGATGGAAGTACGCTGGGGCCTGGTCCCAGACATGGCCGGCATTGCCCGCATGCGCAACCTGGCCGCCGATGATGTGGTCCGCGAACTCACCTTCACCGGGCGGGAATTCACCGGCGCGGATGCCGTGCCGCTGGGTCTGGCCACAAGGCTTTCCGATACGCCCCTGGACGACGCCGTGGCCATGGCGCGCCTCATCGCCACGCAAAACCCTGACGCGGTGCACGCCGCCAAGAGGCTGCTGAACGCCGGCGCGGACCGGGATGCCTCCGATATCCTTCATCACGAAGCCAGGGAGCAGATGGTCCTGCTTCGGTCGGCACAGCAAAAACGGCGTTGATCGTCAACGTTCTTTGCCACGAAGCAGTTCTACAGCTCACGAATCCGGCGCCTGACATGTTGGATGCTTGTATCGGAACTCCCGTTTTGAACCTGCGAAATTAAGTGATTGATTTTGCTTAAATCGTCCCAGCAGGCATCCAGGCACAGAAACACAAAACCCAACAAGATATTGATATTACTGATGTTTTTCATAGTGATTTGAATGCGGGGGCGAGCGTCCAACTCAACTCGCTGCTCCAAGCGGTGGTGTAGTAGAATCAAAAGCAAACAGCAGTTGAGTGCCGAAAATCGGCGATGATAAGGCAAACCCCCATCTTGTCAAAAGGCCATTGCCCCACATCTTCGTCACTGCAACGGCCACACCGACAAGGCGCCTGCCTCGGCGTGGCACCGGTCCACTGCGGGCACCGGCCTGCTCCCCAGTCCCGCCAGTTCGGCACGCGCCGCAGCCAGATCCGCCTGGAAGGCTGATGAAGCCCGCATCCGGGTCAATGACAGTGTTGCCGACAGGCGGCCCGCCTCCACGGCGCTGGCATTATGGACACCACAGACGATGCGGCTCTCGCCATACGCGCGGCCACGCGCCAGGATGGCTGTGGCCCTATCAGGCAGCAGTTCGGCCAGGATCAACGCCCAGGTCCAACCCAGCGTCGTGTGTCCCGACGGATAGTCAAAACTGTTGGTTACCTCCGGCGCCGGCTGGCAGATGGGGCCCTGGTCGATAAGGAAGGGCCGCAGTCGCTGGAAATGCTGCTTGCCGATGTTGTTGGGCCGGGCAGTATCATGGGCCGCCGTCACCAGCAGCCGGGTCGTTACCGGCACCAACTCGGGCGTCAACTCGATACCGGCGGCGCAGGCATAGTTGCGCAGCATGTCGGCCGGCGCCTCGCTGACATCATTCATCGCCCATTGCCAGCGCGGAGTGCCGGCCAGCACCCGCGTGGCGCGGAAGATCGCGCGATCCGCTTCGTACCGCGCATCCCCGGTGCGGGGGGCAGGCGGCAGGATGGCCACCAGATCAATGGCGTCCTGCGCGAGATAGGAGGGCGGCGGCAGGGTTTCGGCGCCCGCCCGCAGGCCGGGTCCGAGAGCGAGACAGGCGAGAAGGGCCGCAAGCGCGGGGCGATTTCGCTTCATGGGAGTTCCTTTGCTGAAGGATCGTGGCGGGTGACCCGCCATAGCATGCCGGCGGCAACCAGGGTGCCTCCGGCGACCAGAAGACAGACCAGGGTAAGCTGGCCCGGTGTCATGGTGCCCTGCGGACCGGACCCCGGAACCTGGACATCCAGGCTGAGCCCCAGCAACAAGCCACCAAAACCGGCGGCCAGTTTCGACACCATGGTGAACAGGCCGACCATGGCATGGGCGCGCCACTGTCCCTCGTGCGTCGTGCGCACCACCTGCGACAGTTCCACCCAGGACAGGATCGTCGGCACCGTCAGGCACACACCCAGGATGACAAGCGCCAAGGGCCGCGCGCCGCCGCCACCGGCCGCCAGGGGCAGGCCGAGACAGGCCGGAGCGGCCAGCAGATAGGAGAATGCCAGGGCCCGCGTCGTCCCCAGCCGGTCGATCAACGGCCGGGCGCACCAGGCCGCCGCAAAACGGCCGGCCATCAACAGCGGCATGGCCAGCGTGGCCATGCCCGTGCCCGACCATTGCAGATGCGGCACCGCCTTGACCACCAGACCCAGGCCGACCCCGCCGATGACGGTCACCAGACAAAGGCCGGCAAGACCGGGGGTGCCCGGCATGGCCGGGCCGGCACCAGCCGGGGCGGATGTCACGGGCCATTTTTCCACCACCCGCACCAGGCCCAGGCACGGCACCATGCAGAGCAGGGCGACCAACGCCGTCAGGATCAGGACCAGTTGGGTCAGCAGCCAGGACGTCATGGCATCAGCAAAGGGAGCTGCTGCCAGTCCCGCCGCCACAGAGGCAAGCCCATGCGCGATGGTGCGCAAACCGGCCAGTTCCGCCTGTGCCTGCGGTGTTTCGGCCAGCCGCGTCATCATGGCGTTGTGCGGCACGTCATAGACGGAAAAGCAGGTCCGGAACAGCACCCCCGCCGCGACGACCAACGGCCAAGCTGTGCCGGGCGGAACCAGCAGCCCTGCCAGGAAGAACAGGCACGCGCCCGGTGCGGCCACCGCCATGGCCGGCACCAGCGAGGACCCCCGCCGCAACCGACGATCCATCCAGCCCCCGACCAGCGGATCGGCCACGGCATTCCAGACCAGCCCGGCCAGGAAGACGGATCCGGCCGTCACCGGGCCCATGCCAGCATGGCGGATCAGCACCAGGATGGTCAGGACATCGGCCAGGGTCCAGAGCAGGCTCTTGCCCAGATGCGCCAGCGCATAGACCCTGAAGGAAGAAAGCCGGATTCCGGCCGGTGCCTGCATTGCCGTCGCCTCCCCCGGGAACCGGGACCGTCACTGAACGCACCCTATGTCAGGTAGCGGATCCGGTTGAAGGCGAACATGTCCCTGAAGGTGCAGAGTTCCGGCGCTTCCAGCAGGATGACCGGCGAAGCCGCCGCCACCATCGCCATCCATTCACCCATGGCCTGCCGAACGGCCTGCGCCTGCGTCGCAGACAATTCCCACAGGACATAGGCCAGCGAAATGTGAAAGCGGTATTCATCATGCCGGGGAGACCGGATACCGGTCGCCGCTGAAAGCCGGTCGCGCAGGCGCCGCAATCTGGCATTTTCGGCATTGTCGACGGGCAGCAGTGGAATGGTCAGGGCATTGCCGGCGATGCCCGTCCCTTCCGGATCGACCCGCATGCGGATAGGCAATGGTGTGCCCAGCGCAAAGCCCTCCAGGCGCCGCCCGACCTCCCGGTGACAATCCTCGATCGAACTGTCCAGTGCCAGTCCAGGCGGCCACAGACCTGCCGTCCGCGCCGTCTCGTTGGCGCCATCGAACAGGGTCATGTGATAGCTGGACGGTGGCAGGGCCGTGATACTGGCTGCGAAGGGTCGGGCCGGCAGGTCGCGATAGATATCCAGCAGCGCGTTGAAACAGGCGGCATGCTCCCCCTGCTGCGGAATGTGGCAGACGATGGTATTGCCATGGAAGGGGCTTACCCGGCCATCGGCCTGGAACTTGCGCCCCACTTCCTTGGTGGGTCGTCCCCTGCCCTCACCGGCCCGCGCCATGGATGGCACCATCAGGCCAGCCCCGGCGGCCGTCCCCAGGGCCAGAAGGTGGCGGCGTCCCAGCATCGTGTCCTGTCTCTCACCCATGCTCAGAATTCCTGACGGATAGTGGCACCGAAATAGCGGCGGTCGTCACGCGGCACGAACCGCACCACGCCGCTGCCAAAGGTGTTCAACTGCGTGGAATAATGCGTGTCGGCGATGTTGCGGGCCAGCAGGGTCACGCGCAGCCCGTCGCCGCTTTCAAAGCCGATGCTGGCATTCCACAGGCCGAAGGCCGGCTGGACCGTGTCCGGCGTCTGGTTGATGGAATATTGCACCTTCGATTGCCAGCTGTAGTTCGTGGCCAGATCGACGGTCCAGCCGCCATCCAGCGGGATCGTATAGTTGGCACGCAGGTCCGTCTTCCAGTCGGGCGAAAAGGGCAAGGGTCGGCCATTGACCTGACAGGAGGCCGACGTGCCGGCGGGACAGGTGAATTCGTCGATCCGCGCCTCAATCCGGGCGGCGACGGCGGCCAGGGTCAGGTTCGCCAGGGGTCGCGCCGACAGATCCGCCTCGATACCGCGCGTTGAGACGCGGCCGGCATTGATCAGCCTTGTGACGGGCGAGCCGTTATAGGTATCGAAGAAATTGACCTGATAATCCTTGAAGCGGCTGAGGAAGGCCGCGAGATTGACCTGCAGGCGCCCCTCCAGGAACCGCGACTTCAGTCCGGCCTCATAGGCGTTCGACGTCTCACCCTTCAGGGCACCGGTATCCTGGGGCAGCATGCTGAAGGCGATGTTATAGGCCGGACCCTTGTAGCCGCGCGACCAGGTGGCATAGGTCATGGCCGTGTCCGACAGGTCATATTGCAGGCCCAGGCGGTTGGCATAGTCGGTCGGGGCGGTGGAACCGTTGCTGGTGAAGCCCACCTGGATGCCTGGCACTGCCACAGGCGAGGTGGAGGTGCGCCGGAAATCATAGCGCAGATCATCCTTGACCAGCCGGAAGCCGGCAATGGCCCGGACATCGTCCGCCATGTTCACCGTCGCCTCGCCGAAGACCGAATAATTGTCGTTGCTCACGCCATAGTCGGCGATGCCGGTATGGACCGTGCTGCCGGTGGCCGACACGACGGTGGTGTCGCGGCGATAGCGCTCCTCGTTCTCCGCCCGCATGTAATAGAGGCCGACGATATAGTCGACCAGATTGCCCTTGGGCGAGGCCAGCCGGATTTCCTGGGAATACTGATCAAAGGTCAAGTCGCCACGGTCATGCTGCTGCGGCAGCCCAGCCAGGGCGCGCGGCAGTCGGTCCTGATCCTGGAACTGCGTGTTCTCCCACCGCCGCCAGGCGCTGATGGCCGTCAGGTCATGGTCACCGACATGCCAGTCGATCTGGGCGGACAGGCCGCCATTGTCGTCCCGCACCCGCGTGTCATAGTTGCTGTTGATCTCGCGATTGTCGGCGCTGGCCACGACTGGCCCAAGGGCGGCGGCAAAGGCCGGGAAGTTGGTGACATTGCCGGTCGGATAGGCGGTCAGGAAGGTACGCGTGACCACGCCCTGCGGCGGCGTGGCCGTGGCATGCATGAAGTCGGCGATCAGCATCACCCGCAGATCGTCGGTTGGCAGCAGTTCCAGCTTCGCCCGCGCACCCGCCCGCTCATAGCCATTGACGGTACGCCCGTTGAAGACATTGGTGACATTGCCGTCATAGCGGCCCCACAGGGCCGTCACAGATGCCCGTGCCTTGTCGGGCGACAGGGCACCGGAGACACCGGCCCGCAGCCGGCGCTCGTTCCCGCCACCGAACCAGCCGGCATCGACATAGGCCTTGAAATCCTCTGTCGGCGCGCGGCCGACAATGTTGATGACGCCGCCCGAGGCGTTCTTGCCGAACAGCGTCCCCTGCGGCCCGCGCAGCACCTCGATCCGCTCAATATCCAGCAGGTCCAGCGTAGCCTGACCCTGGCGGGCCAGCACGACGCCGTCAATGACGGTGGAGATGGTCGGTTCCACCCCCGGTGAGGTGGAGACGGTGCCCAGGCCGCGGATGAACAGCGCCTGATCCTTGTTGGATGCCGCCGTGCGGAAGTTCAAGGTGGGGATGATGTTGGCGATGTCGCGGATATTGTTCAGGTTGTTGCGCTGGACATAGTCGCCATCCACCACGCTGACCGCCACCGGCACGGTTTGCAGCGATTCCGCCCGACGGGTGGCGGTGACGATGATTTCCTCCAGCGTGAACGGTTCCGGCTCCGGTGCGGACTGCGCCGAGGCGGCGCCAGGCGCCAGCAACGCGATGGCGGCACCGGTCAGCAGGACACAGCGTGAATTCTTCAGGACAATCATGGGAGCTCCCTTCCCCTCTGGTCAGCATGGTCCGGGACCCGATGCACGCCAACATCGCAATTTAAACTTACAACATGTGCGTTATCGGCTCACATCGGCCTTCCAACAAATTATTTACACTCCCTGTATGTATCTTTTATGACGAGCCGGCAAGCGCTATTTTAGGCATCCAATCGCGGCCGCGTTCCGCGTGGGGGTAGAGGCGGACGATGGTGGAACGGAAAGACCCATGGAATCCTTGAAGAAAGCTGATCTTCCCGCCCTCACTCATGGGGCACTGACCCAAAGCGAGCGCCGGATCCTGGATCTGCTTTTCCGGGGCGGCCCGGCGACACAGGCCAGGATTGCGGAGACAACGGACCTGACGCAGCAGTCGATCTCACGCATCATAGGTGGATTGATTGATGATGGACTGGTGCGCACGGGCGACAAGGTGCAGTCGGGCCGGCGGGGCTATCCCAGCGCGTCGCTGGAACTGGTGCCGGAATTCGCCTTCTCCTTCGGCGTGTCGATCATGACCGACGCGGCCTCCGTCACCTTGGTGGATTTCACCGGCGCCATCCGGGGTGAGTGCCGGCAAGGGTTCGTATCGCTACCGGTGGCGCGCGCCATCGACTGGCTGGCCGGGGCCATGGCGGGGTTGCTGCCCCTGACCGGCGGCCGCCCGCTGGCCGGGATCGGGATCGGCGTTCCCGGTTCCTTCGTGGGCGAGGGGCCGGGCTTCAACACGCCGCACAGCCTGGAGGAATGGGCGAATATCAATGTCGCCGGCCTGTTTCAGGAACGGTTCGGCCTGCCCGCCATCGCCGATAATGACGGCAATGTCGCCGCCCTGGGCGAAAGTCTGGTCGGCGTCGGCCGCTGGGCGCCCAGCTTCGCCTATCTCTATATCGCGTCCGGCGTCGGCGGCGGCGTGGTGCTGGACGGGGAGGTCTGGCGCGGCCGGCATGGCAATGCGGGGGAATTCGCCGGCGGCCTGCCGGCCAATATCTACCCCTTCCCCAATCTGGAACTGCTGCGCCAGCTTGTGGCGCGCCAGGGGCGGAGTTTCGACACGGTGGACCAGTTGATCGACGGGTTCGACCCGACATGGCCCGCCATCGATGACTGGATTGCGCGTGTCCGCGACAGCCTGTCGATCATCGCCTCCAACGCCACCGCCATCCTGGACCTGGACGCGGTTGTCCTGGGCGGAAGGATACCGCGCCCGCTGGCCGAACGCGTGATCCCCGCCATCGAGCTTTATGACCAGAAACGCCGCTCACAAAAGCGGCCGACGGCCCGGATCGTCCCGGCCGAAGCGCCGGGCAATGCCGCTGCCATCGGTGCCGCCATGCTGCCCCTGAAGCAGCGGTACTTCAAAGCGCAAATGTAGAGCCGCTGTCAGCCCCGCAGCGCGGCTTCGCAACGCAACTATGCCAGCACGGCCACGATCTTGGTCTCCTTTCAAAGCACGGCTGTCGCCCGCTCCAACCACGCCAGATCCTCCCCGCTGAGCAGGGGTGTCAGTTCCGACCGCACCCGCGCGTGATAGGCGTTCAGCCAATCCTGCTCCTCGCCCGTCAGCAGGGTGGGATCGATCATATGGCGGTCGATGGGACACAGGGACAGGGTCTCAAAACCCAGCATCCTCTGCTCGGCACCGCCAATGGTCACCACGACCACCAGTTCCAGATTCTCCATGCGGATGCCGTGGGAACCCGCCAGGTAATAACCGGGCTCGTTCGACAGGATCATGCCCGGCTGCAAGGCGGTAAGGCTGGGCTCCTTGGTGAATTTCTGCGGCCCCTCATGCACCGACAGATAGCTGCCGATGCCATGACCCGTGCCATGGTCGTAATCCAGCCCGTACTGCCACAGGAATTGCCGGGCCAGGGTGTCGAGCTGGCTGCCCACGGTGCCGGCCGGGAAGCGGGCGCGGTTCAACGCGATATGGCCCTTCAGCACCAGGGTGAAGTGACGGCGGGCCTGCGGCCCCACATCGCCCACGGCCAGCGTACGGGTAATGTCGGTGGTGCCATCCAGATATTGCCCGCCGCTATCCAGCAGGAAGACGCTGTTATTCTCGATCCGGCGGTTGGTGGCCGCCGTGGCGCGGTAATGCACGATGGCCCCGTTGGGCCCGGCCCCGCTGATCGACTCGAAACTGGGGCCGCGGAAATCGGCCGCCCCCTGGCGGGCCTTGTGCAGCCTGTCCACCACGGTCAGCTCGTCCAGCACTCCCTTGGGTGCCTCTTCATCGAACCAGCGCAGGAAGCGGACCAGGGCGGCGCCATCACGGCGATGGGCGGCCCGGGCGCCCTCGATCTCCGTCTGGCTCTTCACGGCCTTGGGCAGGACACAGGGATCGCCGCCCTGGTCCAGCGTCGCCCCGGCCCTGGCCAGACGGTCCACCACCCAGAGTGCCGCCGTCCCGCCATCCAGCCGCACCCTGGTCCCCGCCGCGCCCAGCGCGTCGAGCGCACCGGCCAGGTCATCCGGGGTGCGGATGGCGACCTGATTGCCCAGATGCTCCTCCAGACCCGGCGCCAGCTTGCGTCGGTCGACGAACCAGTCGACATTGCCGTCGGCGCGGATGGTGGCGAAGGACAGCGGCAGCGGCGTGCAGGGCACATCGGCCCCGCGCACATTCAACAGCCAGGCGATGCTGTCCGGCTGGGTCAGCACGGCGGCGTCCGCCTTCAGCCGGACCAGCGCCTCGGCAATGTCGCCGCGCTTGTCCGATGCGGACCGGCCGGCGGCCGACAATGGCTGGAGAGTGACCACGCCCAGCGGGGCGGGTGGCTGATCGGTCCAGACGGCATCGACGGGGCTGCCGTCGGTGGCCACAAGTTCCACGCCGGCCGGCGACAGGCTGGCCCGCATCTTGTCGGCCCAGGCGGCAGTGTGCATCCAGGGATCGAAGCCCAGACGGGACCCCGCCGGCAGGTTGGCTGCCGTCCAGTCGCCATGGAACTCCTCAATCAGGTGATGGTAGGAGAACAGGCTGGGGGACACTTCCTGGCGCGCCTGGATCGTATAGCGGCCATCAATGAAGATGGCGGCCTTGTCCAGCAGCACCACGACGGCGCCCGCCGATCCGGTGAAGCCGCTGATCCAGGCCAGACGGCTACCGCGCAGGGGCACATATTCGCCCTGATATTCATCGGCGCGCGGTATTACGAATCCGTCCAGGCCCCGGCGCTTCAACTCGGCACGCAGGGCCGCCAGCCGGGCGGCATGGTCGCCCCTGGCCGGGTCGGCGGGGCGGTCGATGCTGGCACGCAAGGCCGTCAGCTGTTCCGACGTCGCCTCCGACCGGCGGGCCGAGACAAGGTCCAGCCAGGCATCGGGCAATTCCCCATCGGGGGCGGCATTGACCCCGGCGATCAGGTCCCGGATGGACGCCACCGACCGGTCAATCCCGTCGGCACGCAACAGATCGGCCAGGACGGCGTCACCCTGGTAGGCGAGGATGGTCAATTGGCAGCCTCTTCCGTCGTGATGAAACACCAGACCAGATGGGTATCGTCCAGAACCTGACTGGCCTGGCTCTGCCCGGCCGGGATGGAGACGACGTCACCCGCGCGCAGCACACAGGTCCGCCCGCCCGACCGGGTTTCAAGCATCCCGTCCAGAATGATCGTCACCTCATGCCGTGGATGGGCGCTTTCCCCCGTGGCCGGCATGCGCGTTCCCTTGGGCAGGAATCCGCTGCCCAGTTCGAAGGTCACGCCGTTCGGCCCTTCGAGCTTCACGATGCTCTTCAACGGCCCGTTATCGGGATAGTGGAACTTGAAAACATCCATGGTGCATTCCCTGCGGGCGCCGGGCCCACCCTTGGAAGGGCGGGACCCGATCCGCCCTGTCGTTAGAATTCCACGCGCAGATCCATGCCATAGGTGCGCGGCCGGCCCTGGAAGGCGTAATCAGGGACCACGACCTCCTCGTAATATTTCTTGTTGGCGAGGTTCCGGCCCCAGAAACTGAGCGTCCAGACATCGTCCAGCGTCAGGGCCGCGCGCAGGTTCAGCAGGTCGAGCGGATCGCGCACGGGGATGCCGACGGGGTCGCCACCTTCATGCATGTATTTGCGGCCGCGATGTTCCCATTCCAGCCGCGTCGCCAGTTCCACCCGGTCGGACAGCGGCACATGGTGCTGCAGCGCCAACTGGTAGGAGATCTTGATATTCATGGGCACCTGATTGCCTTCTGCCGCCGGGTTGGCGTCGAAGCGCTTGATCTTGGCATCGGTGAAGCCGACGCCGCCCATCAGGTTCAGCCCCTTCATCAGCCGGGCGACCATTTCCAGCTCCGCGCCCTTGATCTCCACCCGGTTGATGGGGGTGACGATCTGCGCATTCACCGCCCCGCTGAAATTAAAGGCCTGGAGGTCGTCGACATCGGTATAGAACAAGGAGGCATTGACCTGGGCCTTGCCGTCAAACAACCGCCCTTTGAACCCCGTCTCATAGGAAACGGATGTTTCCTTGCCATAGACGGACTGGGCGATCGGCTCTCCGGTGAAGGGAGACACCTCCGTCCCCGGTGCATTGAAGCCGCCGCTGCGGAAACCGTGCGAATAGCTGCCATAGAAGGTGTAGTCGGCACCGGGCCGCCAGGTCAGCGACAGTTTCGGCTGCCAGCGGTCGAAATCGGCCTTGCGGCTGGCCGCAGCCAGGATGGGGAAACCATAGCCGTCAACACGGTAGGGGTTGGGGCGCGGGTCGGTCTGGTGGCGCTCGTCCAGGTCGTACCGCAGGGCAGCCGACAGTTCCACCTGCTCCGTGACGTCATAGTTCAGCTGCCCAAACGCCGCATATGCCTTGTCGCGGTTGTTCTCCGCGAAATAGGTGCGGGTCTGGTTCGGAGTGGCCGGATCGAAATCCAAGCGCGGGATGATACCGATGCCCCGGTCCTCCTGCGTCGCGGTGATCAGGTCGCGATGGCGGCTCAGGTAATAGGCACCGATGATATATTTGAAATCGCCGCTCTGGTCGCTGGTGAAGCGGACTTCCTGGCTGAAATTGCGGATATCGTAATCCTGATAGGTGGTGTTGAAGGCCGCCAGCGGCGCGCCCGCGAAATAAAGCTGTGGGGACGCGCAGGTGAACGGCCGGTCGATGCTGCTGCCGGGACCGCCGGTGCGGACATCGATGCAATAGGTGTTGGGCGCGTAATCATAGCCGTCGAAGGTGACCAGATGGTCGACCTTGCTCAGCGAACTGATGGCGGTGAAGGTACCGTATGCCGCCTCATAGTCGATCTTCAGCGCCGCGTCGGAGAGTTTGCGATCGGTCCAGCCCGCATTGTTGGAAATGGGGGCCAGGACATGGTTGGCGATATAGCTGGCATCGATGGCCGAGCGGTCAACATCCAGGCGCGTCGTCGGGCGCACAAAATAGGAGGAGCCGCCCTGCGTATCGGCATAAAAGCCGCGCAAATCCACGGTCAGCGCTTCCGACGCCGGGACTATCGGGAATTCCGTGCTCGGCTGGGCCATAGTGAGATGCGAAAGGAGCTTCACGATGGCACGACGCAAGGA
>NZ_JBXAFZ010000017.1:27785-118679 GCF_058793615.1 Niveispirillum sp. GW835-FHT14G11 | reverse complement strand
TCGGTCACTACGATGAGCCAGAAATCCTCCCTTACGCAATCAGCCACTTCTGTCCCAAAGGGGCTGACGGCGGACATATATCATCCATAATTTTATGTAAAACATAAAACTTAATATGTGTAACGAATATCGCCTCCATTATCCGAGCAGACGTGCTCAGGCATCATGGCGGCCAGCGACCCTCCATTCACCAGTATCTGAAAACGCCGGGTTGCAACGGCATAGCATCGGGCAACGACGATTGCCCGCATGCCAGCGGTCGGGGGTATTGGACACAGCGAAGAGAGGCCCGCAGGAGAATCGACGGCGACTACGTCAGTCGCAACATTATTCGAGTGTGCAGAGCGGGGAACGGTAGCTCGCTTACCCGTAAAGCTGCTTCGCCCTGTTCTCGAACGCTGCCACCATGCGCTTCACGGCCTCGTTGAACAACGCGCCGATGATGGTCTGCAGCACCTTGTTCTTGAACTCAAAATCCACAAAGAAGTCGACGGAGCACCCCTCGGGATGCGCCTCGAAAACCCAATGGTTGTTCAGGTGATGGAAGGGGCCGTCGACATATTCGACATCCACGCGCAGGGCATCGGGGTTCAGCGTCACCTTTGACGTGAACCGTTCGCGGATCATCTTGAAGCCGATCACCAGATCGGCCCAGATGACATTGTCCTGCCGCTTGCGGATGCGGCAGGCCACGGCCCAGGGCAGGAATTCCGGATAGCGCTCCACATCGGCGACAAGCGCGTAGAGCTGCTCCGGCGTGTGCGGCAGGATGCGCCGTTCGGCATGCGTCGGCATGGCAGGTCAGAAGGTCATTCGGCGGCGGGACGGGCGTTGGCCAGCTTGGCCTCCCGCGCGGCGCGCAGCTTCCGGAAATCGTCGCCGGCATGATAGGAGCTGCGGGTCAGCGGGCTGCTGGACACCATCAGGAAGCCCTTGCCGCGCGCCATGGTGGCGTAACTGGCGAATTCGTCGGGCGTCACGAACCGATCCACCGGCGCATGCTTGGGCGTGGGCGCCAGATACTGGCCGATGGTCAGGAAATCGACATCTGCGGCGCGCAGATCATCCATCACCTGCCCCACCTCCTCCTTCGTCTCGCCCAGGCCGACCATGATGCCGGACTTGGTGAAGATGGTCGGGTCCACTTCCTTCACCCGCTGTAACAGGGCCAGCGAAGTGAAATAGCGGGCACCGGGGCGGATGGAGGGGTAAAGGCGCGGCACGGTTTCCAGATTGTGGTTGAACACGTCCGGCCGGGCCTTGGCCACATGCTCCACCGCGCCGGGCTTGCGCATGAAATCGGGGGTGAGGATTTCGATGGTGGTGTTGGGTGCCGTCTTGCGAATGTTCAGGATGGTGCGGGCGAAATGGTCGGCACCGCCATCGGCCAGGTCGTCGCGGTCCACCGAGGTGATGACCACATGTTCCAGGTTCAGGCCGCCCACGGCTTCGGCCACCTTCTCCGGCTCATGCGGGTCCAGGTTCAGGGGCTTGCCCGTGGCGACGTTGCAGAAGGCGCAGGCGCGGGTGCAGATGGCACCCAGAATCATGAAGGTGGCGTGCTTCTTCTTCCAGCATTCGCCGATATTGGGGCAGGCCGCCTCCTCGCACACCGTGTTCAGCTTCAACCCGCGCATCAGGTCGCGCGTCTCCGCATATTCACGGCTGGTCGGGGCCTTGACGCGCAGCCAGTCGGGCTTGCGCTGGATCGGGTTGTCCGGGCGGTTGACCTTTTCCGGGTGGCGGACGCGGGTTTCTTCGATCGTCATGGCCCTGACCTTGGAATTGCTTGGCATGAACATAAGCCGCCCGCCCGCGCGAACCAAGCACCCCGTGCCGCCACCCTCCCCCGCAAGGGCTGCAAGGCGGCACGGGGTGCGGTTTCAGACAAGGACCTGTCGGCGCAGCGGTACGTCGAACCGGCCCAGGGTGGCGCAGCGCCAGAACCATTCGGCCGGACCATAGGCGTGATGGCGCAGCCACCAGGCGGAAAGCGGCATCTGCACCGCCAGGAACAGCACGCCCGCCCCAACCGACAGGGCCACGCCCCAATGCTGGTAGAAGCCCAGACCATAGCCATGGAAGAACGGCACCCAGATGATCGATTGCATCAGGTAGCAGGTCAGGCTCATCCGGCCGAAGGCGGCCAGGGTACGGGTGAAGCCGGCGGCGGCGATGCGCGGATAGAGCAGGGCGAAACCCGAGGCCCAGAACAGGGTCTGCGCCAGATTGGCCCAGGCGCCGGTCAGCATCGTCACCTCATACCGCGTCCGCCCCGCCAGCCCGACATTCTGCGACCAGAGTGACAGCGGATAGAAAATCACCAGTCCCAGCAGCGCCAGGCGGAAGATACGCGTCCAGAGACGGCGATTGGCGGGCGTATCCAGATAAAGCTGCCGCCGGCCGGCCATCATGCCCAGCAGCAGCAGGCCCAGCATCTGCTGCCACCGCCCCGATTCCAGCAGGAACCAGAAGCGCGCCAACTGACCGTAGGTCAGGTTGGTCACGAACACGGCCGACCAATCGTTCCCGGCGAACAGGTCGAACAGGCGACCGTACAGCGCCCAGTGGGAGGGGTTGCCCACCTCCGCCCCCGGTGTCAGCAGCAGGCTGGCCGCCGCCCAGATGGAAAAGACCTGGGCCAGCAGCAGGATGACGATGGGCGCCAGCCAGCGGTCGGGTACGCGGTAGAGCAGGACCAGCGCCAGACCCAGCAGCGCAAGCACCGACAGGATATCGCCGATATAGAGCAAGGCATGGACATAGCCGATGGCACCCAGCACCGCCAACCGCCACAGGAAGCGCAGGCGGGCGGCACCATCCCCCTCCCGCTTCGCCCAGCTTTGCAGGATCAGGGTGAAGCTGATCCCGAACATCATGGCAAAGATGGCGTAGGCCTTGCCCGCGAACAGGCCGAAGGTCAGGTGATGCACCAGCTTGTTCAGGCTGGCCAGCCATTCCGGCACATTGGCCGGATAGCGCAGCAGTTCGAAATGTTCATCCATATGGACCAGATACAGCCCGATCAGGGCCGTCCCGCGCAGCGCATCGACCATGTTGATGCGGCCGCCATCATCGGGTGACGCGACATTACCCATTCATTCGCCCCCTGCACCCCTTTGTACGGATTGTCCGCACCGGGTCGGCCGGTCTTCTTGCCGGCTCATTGGTTGGGCACCCCACTTCCGGGAATGAAATTCTCACAAGGGCGGACCGGCGTCCAGCACGTGACAAGAGGGAATGGCGCCGCTTTGCCTCTGGCAGGAAGAGGCCGTCTGTATTACCCCTCTGGGATCAGTGAACGGGATGTCCAGATCATGCGCCTGAAACAGCCGGTCCTTGCCATCGCCCTGGCCGCCTTGCTGGCCCTGCCCGGCTGTGCCGTCGTCGATCTCACGACGACGGTGGTGGGCACGGCGGCCGATGTCGCGACGACGGCGGTATCGACCACCGTCGACGTGGTCACGGCCCCGCTACCATAAATTCCACCCGCACGGGCCGGTGGTCGGACCCGATATCATCCAGCACCTGGAAAATCTCGGCACCCACCCCTTCCCCGCCCAGCACATGGTCGATGGGGATGCCGATGGCCAGCGCCCATGACGGCCAGGTCGGCCCCGTCGCGGACAGGCGCGACAGTCGGGCGGTTCGCATGATGCGTTGCATCAGCGGCGACCAGGGCGCGGCATTGAAATCCCCCGACAGGATGATGGGACCGGGCAACTCAGCCAGACGTTCCAGCAGCCAATCGACCTGCGCATCCTGAATCGGCTGGTTGAAGGGCTGGCCCAGATGCACGGTGACCAGGGTGAAGGCACCGTCCGGCCGGTGGACGCGGGCCGCGAGATAGCTGGGCCGGTCGGCCGTGTCGTGCCACGGGCTGGTGACCGGCCCCAGCCGTTCCAGCGGCCACCGCGACAGGATGTTGCTGCCGCAATCCGCCTCCGCACAATCCAGCCGATGGGGCAGGATATCGGCCAGTTGATCCGCCCAGGCGTGCCCGTGGAAATAATAACGCTCCAGCACGACGGCGATATCCGGCTTCTGCGCACGGGCCAGCGCCACGTACCGGTCCATGGACGGGTTGCCGGCCCAGACATTGGCATGCAGCAGGGTCACCGGCGGCAAGGGACCGGCGGGCGCGGCCGGCATGAAGGCGGTGGTGATCAGCGACAGGTTCAGGGCCGTGGCGGCCAGGATGGGCAGCAGCGCCAACCAGTGCCGCAGGGCCAGGGCCGCTAATGCAAGCACCAGCCCACCCCAGGCCAAGCCGATGCGCAGATGGTCGGGCACGCTCCAGCCATAGGGCAGCCAGCGCAGGACGGAGAGCAGCAGCAGGGCCAGGGCAGCGGCCCAAAGCAGGTGGACGGCGGGACGTGAGCGCATCTTGCTTCCTGTACGCATCCGATCTTCGCCTTCCCGGCGATGCGCTATCTTCAACGGATCGCCCGAACCCGCAGTGAAGCACGACACACCTCACCGTCGTGAAGATCGCCCAAACAAACAAGGGTGCCCAAAGATGGGCCTGCTGCGGATCAGAAGAAAATACCTCTCTGTTCCACCTCGAACAGGTCAAGCAGGGCATCATGGCCTTGCGCATGCCGAAGCTGATGATCGCGTTCGGTGATCGGCATGGCCAGGAAGAAACGGGTATGCCGGCCCGCGATGGTCAGGCAATCTGGAACCGCATCGCAATCGAGCGAGATGGCGGTTCTCAGCAGGAGAACGGCATAGGGGACAGCGGGGTTCTCCACCGATCCGGCGGGAATGACCACCACCTCCCCCAGCCGCAGATCAACGGCACTTTCCCGCTCATAATCCTCCAGATTGGCCAGGACCAGCGCCACATCCTTTGGCGATTTTTCCGTCACGGCCATGAACACGGCGTCACTGTAAGTCGGGATATTGAAGACGATATAAGCATCCGTATCTGCAATTCTTGAATATGCGCAGATATATTTTCCGGAAAAATCCCCCGACAGGGAGAGTTCAAGCGTATCCAGATCACCGTCAATCGGCAGATTTTCAAACAAGATTTCCAGAGTTTTGGCTTGATACTTGTTTATCTGCATGACGCGGATACCCCATTTCAGACTTTCTCGGTGCTGGCCTGAGAATAATGCCGAAATCCGCAGGAGGCTCACCCATTTTCGACATTGAAACCCGATCAACAAAAAGGGCGGCCATAAGGGCCGCCCTTTCCACAGATCAATGAAGACCCGCAATCAGTAGTGAACCGCCCGGCCGTAAGCCGCCAGCACCGATTCATGCATCATTTCCGACAGCGTCGGGTGCGGGAAGACCGTGTGCATGAACTCGGCCTCGGTCAGTTCCGCCGTCTTGCCGATCGTGTAGCCCTGGATCAGTTCGGTCACTTCCGCGCCGATCATGTGGGCGCCCAGCAACTCGCCGGTCTTGGCGTCGAAGATGGTCTTGACCAAACCTTCCGGCTCGCCCAGCGCGATGGCCTTGCCATTGCCGATGAAGGGGAAGCGACCGACCTTGACCTCATGCCCGGCGGCCTTGGCCTTGGCTTCCGTCAGACCGACAGAGGCCACCTGCGGGAAGGAATAGGTGCAGCCGGGGATGTTGGTCTTGTCCATGGTGTGGACATGCGGCAGGCCGGCGATCTTCTCCACGCAGATGATGCCTTCATGGCTGGCCTTGTGCGCCAGCCAGGGGGCGCCGGCCACGTCACCGATGGCATAGACGCCCGGCTCGTCCGTGCGGCCATAGCCGTCATTGACGATGTGGCCGCGGTCCAGCTTGACCTTGGTGTTTTCCAGGCCCAGCCCTTCGGTGTTGGCGACGATGCCGACGGCGGAGATGATGCGGTCGACCGTGACTGTCTCCACCTTGCCGGCGATGTCGATATGGGCCGTCACGCTGTCGGCGTGGCGGTCCAGCTTCACGACCTTGGTGCCGGTCTTGATCTTCAGGCCCTGCTTGGTGAAGGCCTTGGCGGCAAAGGCGCTGATTTCCTCATCCTCCACTGGCAGGATACGGTCCAGCACCTCAACCAGGGTCACATCAACGCCCATGGCCTTGTAGAAGCAGGCGAATTCCACGCCGATGGCGCCGGTGCCAATGACCAGCATGCTCTTCGGCGTGGCCGTCGGCACCATGGCTTCCTTATAGGTCCAGACCAGCTTGCCGTCCGGCTCCAGACCCGGCAGCACGCGGGCGCGGGCACCGGTGGCGATGATGATGTGCTTGGCTTCGGCGTCGGTCACCTTGCCATCCTTGGCGGTGACGGCGACCTTGCCCTTGCCCAGCAGCTTGGCCGAGCCGTCCAGAACGGTGACCTTGTTCTTCTTCAGCAGACCCTTCACGCCGGCCGACAGCTGGTTGGCCACGCCGCGCGAACGCTTGACGATGGCTTCCATATCCAGCGTCACCTTGCCCTCGACCTTGATGCCATAGGCCTGGGAATGCTGGATGTAATGCGCGATCTCGGCGGAGCGCAGCAGCGCCTTGGTCGGGATGCAGCCCCAGTTCAGGCAGATGCCCCCCAGATGCTCGCGCTCCACCACGGCGGTCTTCAGGCCCAGTTGGGCGGCGCGGATGGCGGCGACGTAACCGCCGGGGCCGGCGCCGATGACGATAAGGTCGAAATTCTCGGCCATGATCTTGTCCTTCGTGTCAGGGGCACCGGGGTCAGTGATGGGAGGCTTCGTGCCTCGACCATCGCCACTTTGCCCCACCGTCATCCCGGCGAAAGCCGGGACCCAGGGGCCGCAAGCCCAACGTTTCAGCAGCTTTTGAGGTGCAAACCCTATCGCGGTGCCTTTGGCCCCTGGGTCCCGGCTTTCGCCGGGATGACGGTAGGGAAGTGGATGGAGTGCGAACCCTCTTGGGGTCCGCACCCCATCACATCACAGCATCAGGGTGATCGGGTCTTCGATCAGGCCCTTCAGCAGCTTCAGGAACTCCGCACCGACCGAACCGTCCACCGAGCGGTGGTCGACGGTCAGGGTCAGGGACATGACGGTGGCGATGGCCAGCGCGTCGCCCTTGACCACGGGGCGCTTCTCACCCGCACCGACCGACAGGATGCAGCTCTGCGGTGGGTTGATGATGGAGGTGAAGCTCTTGATGCCGAACATGCCCAGGTTGGACACGGAGAACGTGCCGCCCTGGAACTCTTCCGGCTTCAGCTTGCCTTCCTTGGCCTTCTTGGCCAGTTCCTTCACATCCGCCGAGATGGCGGCCAGGCCCTTGCGGTCGGCATTCTTCACGATGGGGGTGATCAAGCCCCCGTCGGTGGAGACGGCGACGGAAACGTCGACATTCTCGTACTGAAGGATGCCATCTTCGTGCCAGGACACGTTGGCCGCCGGGTACTTGGCCAGCGCGATGGCCACCGCCTTGACCACGAAATCGTTGACGGAGATCTTTTCCCCCGACTTCGCGTTCAGTTCGGCGCGCAGCTTCAGCAGATTGTCGATCTCGCAATCGACCGCCAGGCCGAAATGCGGGATGGTCTGCCAGGCTTCGGTCAGGCGCTTGGCAATGGTCTTGCGCATGCCGCTGTTGGGCAGGACCTTGTACTTCATGCCCAGCTTGTCGGCGAGCGCCTTGGCATCCACGCCCTTGGGCGCGGCAGCAGGGGCCGGGGCAGCGGCCGGAGCGGCAGCCGTCGGGGCCGAAACAGCGGCAGCGGGAGCCGAAGCGGCAGCGGCCTTGGGCGCGCCACCCTTGGACAATGCTGCCTCCACATCGGCCTTCACCACGCGGCCATGCGGACCGGTGCCGGCGACGCCGGACAGGTCCAGGCCGCTCTGCGCCGCCATGCGACGGGCCAGCGGGCTGGCGAAGACGCGGTCGCCATGGGAAGCGGCGGACGGAGCAGCAACCGGCGCCGGAGCGGCAACGGGTGCGGCCTCCGCCTTGGCCGGTTCAGCGGATGCTGCGGCCGGAGCCGGAGCGGCCTTGGGTGCTGCGGAGAGCGCCGAAGCGTCCTCTCCTTCCTCCAGGATGATGGCGATGCGGGTGTTCACCGCCACGCCCTCGGTCCCTTCGGCCACCAGGATCTTGCCCAGCGTGCCTTCGTCCACGGCCTCCACTTCCATGGTGGCCTTGTCGGTTTCGATCTCGGCCAGCACGTCGCCGGATTTGACCTTGTCGCCTTCCTTCTTCACCCACTTCGCCAGCTTGCCTTCCGTCATGGTCGGCGACAGCGCGGGCATCAGGATATCTACGGGCATCTTCAGAGCCTCCCCTCTGCCTTATTTGCGGTAGGTGACGGACTTGGCGGCGGCCACGACATCGTCGGGCTGCGGCAGGGCCAGCTTTTCCAGGTTGGCCGCATAGGGCAACGGCACATCCCTGGCGCAGACACGGGCCAGCGGCGCGTCCAGATAGTCGAAGGCGTGCTCCATCATCAGGGCCGCGATCTCGGAACCGATGCCCGCGAACGGCCAGCTTTCCTCAACCGACACCAGACGGTTGGTCTTCTTCACGCTCTCCACGATCGTGTCCACATCCAGCGGACGGATGGAGCGCAGGTTGATGACCTCCGCACTGATCCCCTCAGCCGCCAGCTTCTCCGCCGCGACCAGGGCATGGCCGACGCAGATGGAATAGGCGACGATGGTCACGTCGGTACCGGCCCGCTCCACCTTCGCCTTGCCGATGGGCAGGATGAAGTCAGGGTCGGTCGGCACTTCGAAGCTGTGCCCGTACATGATCTCGTTCTCAAGGAACACGACCGGGTTCGGGTCACGGATGGCGGCGCGCAGCAGGCCCTTGGCATCCGCCGCACTATAGGGCGCCAGGACCTTCAGGCCGGGGACGTGCGCGTACCAGGAGGCATAGCACTGGCTGTGCTGCGCACCCACGCGGGCGGCGGCACCGTTGGGGCCGCGGAACACGATGGGGCAGCCCATCTGGCCGCCGGACATATACAGCGTCTTGGCCGCCGAATTGATGATGTGGTCGATGGCCTGCATCGAGAAGTTCATGGTCATGAACTCCACGATGGGACGCAGGCCGCCGAAGGCCGCACCCACCGCCAGACCGGCGAAGCCATGTTCGGTGATCGGCGTGTCGATGACGCGCTTGTCGCCGAATTCCTGGAGCAGGCCCTGGCTGATCTTGTAGGCGCCCTGATATTCGGCGACCTCCTCACCCATCAGATAGACCGTCTCGTCCCGGCGCATTTCCGACGCCATGGCATCGCGCAGGGCCTCACGGACCGTCATGGTCTGGGTGGACTTGAACCACTTGTCCTCGTCCGAAGCGGCCGGGGCCGACTTCGGCGCGGCCGGTACCGGAGCCGGAGCCGGAGCCGCGGCGGGCGCCGGGGCGGCTTCAGCCTTGGCCGGGGCCGGAGCGGCCGCCGGTGCCGGGGCATCGCCCTCATCCTCGCCCTTGATATTGGCGATGGCTGTGTTCACGGCCACGTTCTCGGTGCCCTCAGGCACCAGAATCTCGGTCAGCGTGCCCTCATCGACGGCTTCCACTTCCATGGTCGCCTTGTCGGTCTCGATCTCGGCCAGCACATCACCGCTCTTCACGGTGTCGCCCACCTTCTTCAGCCACTTGGCCAGCTTGCCTTCCGTCATGGTCGGCGACAGCGCGGGCATCAGTACCTGTACCATCTCTCAAATCCTCCGCTGCGCCGGTTCAGGCTTCGACCAGAACGTCCGTCCACAGTTCGGACGGATCGGGCTCGGGACTGGTGGTGGCGAAATCGGCCGCGTCGGTGACGATGTCCTTCACCTCGCGGTCGATGACCTTCAGGGCTTCCTCATCGGTGATGCCCTTGTCCAGCAGCAGCTTCTTCAGATTGTCGATGGGATCGCTTTCCGACCGCATCTTGTTCACTTCCTCCTTGGTCCGGTACTTGGCCGGATCGGACATGGAGTGACCGCGATAACGGTAGGTTTTCATTTCCAGGATGACGGGGCCATTGCCGGCGCGGATATGGGCGACGGCCTTGTCGGCAGCCTCCTTCACCTCCAGCACGTCCATGCCGTTCACCTGATATCCGGGGATGCCGTAGGCGCTGCCGCGCTCGAACAGCTCGCCGGCCGAGGCGCGGGCCTGGGCGGTACCCATGGCGTACTTGTTGTTCTCGATGACGAACAGGGTCGGCAGCTTCCACAGCGCCGCCATGTTGAACGTCTCGTAAACCTGGCCCTGGTTGATGGCGCCATCGCCCATGTAGCAGGCGTTCAGACCACCATCGCCCAGATACTTGTGCGCGAAGCCCAGGCCGGCGCCGATCGGCACCTGTGCGGCGACGATGCCATGGCCGCCGTAGAACTTCTTCTCGCGGCTGAACATGTGCATGGAGCCGCCCTTGCCCTTGGAGTATCCGCCGGCACGGCCCGTCAGTTCGGCCATCACGCCCCGGCTTTCCATGCCGCAGGCCAGCATGTGGCCATGGTCACGGTAGGAGGTGATGACGCTGTCGCCCTCACGCATCGCGGCCTGAATGCCGACGACAACGGCTTCCTGCCCGATATACAGGTGGCAGAAGCCACCGATCAGGCCCATGCCATACATCTGTCCCGCCTTCTCTTCGAAGCGGCGGATCAACAGCATGTCGCGGTAATAGCGGATAAGCTCGTCCTTGCTGGGCAAGGCCGGGGCCGCAGGGGCCGTGGTGCGGGTGGTGCGGCGCTTGGTGACTGCCACGTGCTTCCTCCCAGGGGAATGGGGATGGGAAAGGTCGATCGCTGTGCGATGCGATAAGACCTAACCCCGTCGCCGCACGATGGCAAGGAGTGTGCACTGCAAAAGATTGTTTTACTTGAGAAAATCGACGTTAACCTATTTCTGGCTAATCGCTAAGATTTCAGTAACTTACCGACCTTGGTCGGGGGCGCCCTGCGCTGAGTGCGGGGCAGCACGTCGCGGGAGGAGGATTACCATATCGTCAGGGTGCGACTGGTTCAGGACGGCGCGCGCACGCTCCTCCAGCAGGTCGGGGTCCAGGTTATCGGGGCGCAGCAGGCTGGCCCGGCGCTCCAGTTCCTCCCGCTCGCCACGCACCTGATCCAAAGTGGATTGTGCGCGCGCAACCTCGCTTTGCAGGTGAGTCAGCGCAACGAGGCCACGATCACCATGTACCGTGTGATAGGCGAAATAGGCCACCACGGAGACACCGATCACCGGCCCGACAATCTGTCGGACGGTACGGCCAAGGGCGGAGCGGAGGGTGCGGAGCATCGTCATGGCCGGATGGAATCACAGCCCGAGTCGCGCGGTCAATGGGAAAGGTGGAGAGGTGACAAAAAATCACGCTGAATCAGATGGATGTAGCCGAAAGAGCTAAGCGCGGCGTTCCTTCCGGCGGAACAGTTCACCCCATGATCTAGGCGGGTTGGGCTAACCTTTCGCGGCACTGGACACCAGTAATAGTGGCGCCCCGCCCCTACCCTCCCAAGCCCCTGTGTCGGTCACGTCACCGATGCCGCCACCCGCGCCACCGACGCGCCCCAGGCATCCCAGCTCAACCGCTCGCGGAACGTCACCAGGCAGTCGCGCTGCATGCGCGAATAGGCGGCGTGGTCGGTCCAGAGGGTGGCGATGCGGTCGGCATAGGCTTCGCCATCAGCTTCAACCGGCAACAGCAGACCATTCAGCCCGTCGGTGACAACGCTGGGGATGCCGCCTGTGGCGGTGGAGATGCTGGGCAGACCGACGGCGCTGGCTTCTGCAAAGACCAGACCGAACGCTTCCTGGCGCGAGGGCACGAACAGGAAGCTGGCCTGGCGGAACAGTTCCTTGAGCTTGGCATACTGGGCGGGATCGCCCTTGGACAGGAAACCGTGCTGGTGGATGCCCGGGCCGTCGACGGGGGCGGTGCAGCCGGCAATGTGCAGTTCCACGTCCAGCCCACGGGCGCGCAGCGCCTGGAAGGCGGCATGCACGATGTCACCGCCCTTGCGGCGCCAGTCCACGCCCAGGAAGAACAGCTGGCATTTGTCGGTGGGGCGGTCGGTGACGGGGGCGAGGCCAGGGTCCAGGTTCGCCCCCAGGGGAACGACATGCACGCGTTCGGCCGGAATACCGTAATCATCCCGCGCGGAACGGGCGGCCCATTCGCTGCTGAGCAGGACGGCGCGCGACCGCGACAGGGTGGCGGCCTCCATCGCGTTGCCCAGGCGCCTGGACCGGGCGGAGATCCCGGCGAATTCACCGGGGTAATAGCCGCTCATCGCGGCATAGGTGGCGTCCGACACGTGCAGCATGGGCACGTTGGTCTTCAGCCGCGACAGGATGACCGAGGCCGACAGGCCGACGATGACATCAGGCGCATAGGCGGCCAGGGGACCTTCAACCTCCCGGCAGAACAGGTCGGAGACAAGCGGTTCACGCGCCGCATCGATGCCCAGGCGGGAACCGATCTTCAGCGCGATGCGCTGGAAGGTGCCGGCCAGGGGGCACGGGATATGGCGCACATCCGTGAAGGCACGGTTGAGCGCCTGCAAGGCGTAGAAGGGCGTGCCGCTCCAGTCCCGCGGCGTGGCGGGATTATAGGGCGTCAGGAAGGCGACCTTTAGCGGCTTGGACAAGGGAAGATTTCCGATCAGGGAGCATAAATGACAAGAGTCCATCCGGCGGGCCGGATGGACTCTGCATCATGGTCGCAAAAGGCGACCGACGGCAATCAACCGCGCTTCAGCGCCGAACGGCCGGGATAGACCGACGCCACGCCCAGGCCTTCCTCGATGCGGATCAGCTGGTTGTACTTGGCGATCCGGTCGGAGCGGGACAGGGAGCCGGTCTTGATCTGACCGCAATTGGTGGCCACGGCCAGATCGGCGATGGTGCTGTCCTCGGTCTCGCCCGAACGGTGCGACAGGACGGCGGTGTAGCCGGCATTCTGCGCGATGCGGACGGCTTCCAGCGTCTCCGTAAGGGTGCCGATCTGGTTGACCTTCACCAGGATGGAATTGCCCACGCCCTTCTTGATGCCATCGGACAGGCGGGTCGGGTTGGTAACGAACAGGTCGTCGCCGACCAGTTGCACCTTGTCGCCGATTGTGTCAGTCAGCAGCTTCCAGCCGTCCCAATCATCCTCGGCCATGCCGTCCTCGATGGACACGATGGGATACTTAGCGACCAGATCGGCCCAATAGGCGACCATTTCGGCGGGCGTCAGGCTCTTGCCCTCGCCTTCCAGCTCATACTTGCCGTTCTTGAAGAACTCGGTCGACGCGGCGTCCAGGGCCAGCAGCACATTCTCACCGGCCTTGTAACCGGCATCGGCGATGGCGGCGACGATGAAGTCCAGCGCCTCGGTGGCCGACGACAGGTTGGGGGCAAAGCCGCCCTCGTCACCCACGGCGGTGTTGTGGCCGGCGGTCTTAAGCTTCTTCTTCAGGGCGTGGAAGATTTCTGCGCCGACGCGGATGGCCTCGGCGCATGTTTCCGCGCCGACCGGCATGATCATGAATTCCTGGATGTCGATCGGGTTGTCGGCATGCGCACCGCCATTGATGATGTTCATCATCGGCACCGGCAGGATGCGGGCATTCGCACCACCGACATAGCGGTAGAGCGGCAGGTCCAGTTCATCCGCCGACGCCTTGGCGACAGCCATGGACACGCCCAGGATGGCATTGGCACCCAGGCGGCCCTTGTTGGGCGTGCCATCCAGCTCGATCATGGCATGATCGATGGCCACCTGATCGGTCGATTCCAGGCCGACCAGCGTGTCGGCGATCTCGCCATTCACGGCTTCCACAGCCTTCAGCACGCCCTTGCCCAGGTAACGGGCCTTGTCGCCGTCGCGCAGTTCGACGGCTTCATGCGCGCCGGTGGAGGCACCCGACGGAACGGCGGCCCGGCCAAAGGCGCCGGATTCCAGCCGGACCTCGACCTCGACGGTCGGGTTGCCACGGCTGTCCAGGATTTCGCGCGCGTGAATGTCGATGATGGCGGACATGGGGCCTCTCTCTGGCGGGAACGGAATGCCATGAACCCGAAAAGGGTAAAGACGGGATCAAGGGGATAACGCCAGAGGCAGGCCGCGACAAGCGACAGTTCGCTAACCGGCCGTGCCCGCGGTCTTCGTTCCGCGCGCCGGGATGGTCGGGGGTAGCTGCCGCGTCGCCCCCTGCACGCCTGCATAGAAGGCGGAAAGCAAGGCGAAATCCGCTTCCATGCTGTCCGTCGTCGCCACTGGGCCGCCGATACGAACCGTGTGCGTCGTATAATCCAGCGCGACAGGTATGATCGGAACGCCGGCCTGTCGCGCAATATGCCAAAAGCCGGTCTTCCAGCCGGCACCAGGCTTGGGTCTGCGCGTGCCCTCCGGCGCGACGCCCACCACCAGCCGATCGGCGCTGTTCAGGGCCGCCACGCATTCGCCCACCACGCCATGTGCCGAACGCCGGTCCACCGGCAGGACATCACACCAGCGCATGATCGGCCTCAACGGACCCTTGAACAGGGTGTGCTTGCCCAGGATGTGGATGCGCACGCCGGTAGACAGGATAGTGCCCATGGCGATGAAGAAATCGTAGTTGGAGCTGTGCGGCGCACCGATGGTGACGAATTTCTCCAGGTCCGGGAATGCGCCCTCGATACGCCAGCCCATCAGGCGCATCAACAGACGCCCGACGAGGCGGGAAAAGGGGCCGCCCCGCCGCGGCGTGCGGGGACCCAGGGCTGTATTCGACATTAGAGCGCTTTCCTCAACCACCCGGCGGGATCGACGACCCCGCCTTTTGTAGTATGCCGATGGTGGGGAAAACGGGGGAGGATGTCAAAGGTGCGGAAGGTTACGCTCACGGTACGGCGTAGGGGCCATCGGTGGGCGGGGTGAAAGGCTGGTCATCGGGGGCCACACGCACCGACGAGAGGTCGATAGCGCCGGTAACGGCTTCTCCGATCATCCAGAGGGTGGACCATCTGTCGATCTCCAACAGCACGTTGGCATTTTCATCGCGGGCTTCCATGCAGGCGGTGACCCGGCCCGTCGTTGCCAGGACAATCGAACGGCTGTCGGATGTCCACCTTATTCCCAGCGGTATCACCATGTCGTGAGGCAGGCAGGGATAGCGCACCATGGCCACACTGATGGCGGCCTCCGCCAGGGCCCGCCGTTCCACGGCCTTGCCCTCAACGATCTCGAACAACCGGAGCATGGCAAGACCGGAGCCCAGATAATGGTTGGCGAAGAACCATCTGGAATTCGGCGCCCAGGCGATGGTCAGGGGCATGTCGTCGGAAAGGTCGGGCAGCCTGTCCAGCGTCCGCCCCTGCGCATCCTGCAATTCGATCAGCGGCTGTTCATCCAGGTAGCGCTGCTGGACGATGGCGAAACGCCCGTCAGGCGAAGATGCGCGACCAGGGCATGTAGCGACAAACTGGTAGATGTCTGCCTCGGCACCGACCGATGTGCAATCCGTACTGAACGCCGTGACCTGTGCCGGAGAGTCGGGGTTGGTACCCGCAGCAAGGAGCAGGGCCAACAGCAGTACCGCGATGATCCGCCCCGTCCGCATGGCCCGCCTATCCAGCCATCAAATAACGACCGGATTGGCCTTGGCGATGCGGTCCAGCACCACCAGCGTGGACAGCACGCCCTCCATCTGGTGCAGCGGCACCATGTTGGGGCCGTCGCTGGGGGCGAAATCGGGATTCTCGTGTGTCTCCATGAAGACCGCCGCCACACCGATAGCGATGGCGGCACGGGCCAGCACGGGCACGAATTCCCGCTGGCCGCCGCTGCTGGTCCCCTGCCCGCCCGGCTGCTGCACCGAGTGGGTGGCGTCATAGACGACGGGATATCCCGTCTGCGCCATGATCGGCAGGGAGCGCATGTCGCTGACCAGCGTATTGTAGCCGAAGCTGGCCCCACGCTCGCACAGCAGGATGTTGTGGTTGCCGGTGGAGGCGATCTTGGCGGCGACATTCTTCATGTCCCACGGCGCCAGGAACTGCCCCTTCTTCACATTGATCGGCTTGCCCGTCTCACCGGCGGCCAGCAGCAGATCGGTCTGGCGGCAGAGGAAGGCGGGGATCTGCAGCACATCAACGACCTCAGCCACCGGCGCGCATTGCTCCGCCGCGTGGATGTCGGTCAGGACGGGGCAGCCGAACGTGGCGCGGATATCGGCCAGGATGGGCAGCGACTGGTCCATGCCCAGGCCGCGCTGTGCCGACAGGGACGTGCGGTTGGCCTTGTCGAAGCTGGTCTTGTAGATCAGGCCGATACCCAGCTTCCGCGTCAGTTCGCTCAGCGCCCCGGCCATGGCGAAGGCATGGTCGCGGCTTTCCAGTTGGCACGGGCCGGCGATCAGGGTGAAGGGCTTGTCATTGGCGATCGACAGGGGGCCGACGGTGACGGTGCGGGTCATGGGATGCTCCTTTGCTGCGCCATATGGGCAAGCGGAGGCCGGAAATAAAGAAGGCCGGGGAAGGTTCGCACCCGCCCCGGCCTTTCACGTCTCAAGGTCTCAAACCAGCCGGCTCTGCGCGATGGCGGCGCCGATGAAGCTGGTGAAGAGCGGGTGCGGGTCGAACGGCTTGGACTTCAGTTCCGGATGGAACTGCACGCCCACGAACCAGGGGTGCTCGGGCAGTTCCACGATTTCAGGCAGGATGCCGTCGGGCGACAGGCCGGAGAATTTCAGGCCCACCTTCTCCAGCTGCTCCTTGAAGTTGATGTTCACTTCATAGCGGTGGCGGTGGCGCTCAATGATGTCCTCGCTGCCATAGATGTCGGCCACGCGGGTGCCGGGCAGCAGGTGGCAACTGTAGGAACCCAGGCGCATGGTTCCGCCCAGGTCGCCACCCTCCTGGCGCTGGACCAGTTGGTTGCCCTGCACCCATTCGGTCATGATACCGACAACGGCCGGATCGGGCTTGCCGAACTCCGTGGAGCCGGCATGGTCCAGGCCGGCCAGATGGCGGGCACTTTCGATCACCGCCATCTGCATGCCAAAGCAGATGCCGAAATAGGGGATCTTGTGCTCACGCGCGAACTGCACCGCGCGGATCTTGCCTTCCGTGCCGCGCTCGCCGAAGCCGCCGGGCACCAGGATGCCGTGAACACCGGCCAGCCGCTCGATAGCCTCGCCCGTCTCGAAGATCTCGGCGTCGATCCAGTCCAGCTTGACCTTGACATTGTTGGCGATGCCGCCGTGGGTCAGCGCCTCGCCCAGCGACTTGTAGGCGTCCAGCAGGCTGGTGTACTTGCCGACCACGGCGATAGTGACGGTGCCTTCGGGGTTGCGCACGCGGCGCACGATCTCTTCCCAGCGCGACAGGTCGGGCGCCTTGTCGGCGGCCATGCCGAAATATTTCAGCACCTCGGTGTCGAAGCCCTGTTCGTGATAGGAGATCGGCACCTGATAGATGGTGTCGACGTCCAGGGCGGCGATCACGCATTCCTTCTTGATGTTGCAGAACTGCGCGATCTTGCGACGCTCATTCTCCGGAATGTCGCGGTCCGCACGGCACAGCAGCATCTGCGGCTGGATGCCGACCGACAGCAGTTCCTTCACCGAATGCTGGGTCGGCTTGGTCTTCAACTCACCGGCGGCGGGAATATAGGGCACCAGGGTGACGTGGCAGAACAGCACGTTCTCCTGCCCCTGGTCGTTGCTGAACTGGCGGATGGCTTCCAGAAATGGCAGCGATTCGATGTCGCCGACGGTGCCGCCCACCTCGCACAGCACGAAATCCTCACCATCCAGGTCGGCGGCGATGAAATCCTTGATGGCGTCGGTGATGTGCGGGATCACCTGCACCGTGGCGCCCAGATAGTCGCCCCGGCGTTCCTTGGCCAGGACGTTAGAATAGATACGTCCCGTGGTGATGTTGTCGGACTTGGTGGCGTGCACGCCGGTGAAACGCTCGTAATGGCCCAGATCCAGGTCGGTCTCCGCACCGTCATCGGTGACGAACACCTCACCATGCTGATAGGGGCTCATCGTGCCGGGATCGACATTCAGGTAGGGGTCCAGCTTGCGCAGGCGGACCTTGTAGCCGCGCGCCTGCAACAGCGCCCCCAGGGCTGCGGATGCCAGGCCCTTGCCCAGCGACGAGACCACACCACCGGTGATGAAGATGAAGCGCGTCATGGAACCCTAACCTTCGCCAAGCATGCCAACGGGTTGGGCCCTTCCGGCCCAATCGTTGATTTGATTTCACATCGGGGCACGGATGCCCACTTCACCATATTCAAGCCATAACGGAAAGAGGCGGCATGTCTGCCGCCTCTCGCCATATCCATCGGGCTTACGCCCGGAGGGCGTTTTAACCTGCGCCGAAAGCGCTCACTCCCCGACAGGGACCGTCGGCTTGGCCGGCTCCGCGGGCGTCGCAGGGGCTTCACTGCCGGGGGCTGGCAGCTTGTCGAACAGGCTCTTCCCGCCGCCGCCGGTGCCGGCCAGGATGGCCAGGATCAGGCTGGTGCAGAAGAACAGGGCCGCCAGGACGGCGGTGGTGCGGGTCAGGAGGTTGGCACTGCCGCGAGCGGTCATGAAACCGCCCATGGTGCCGCCGCCGACGCCCAGGCCACCGCCTTCGGACTTCTGCACCAGAACCACGCCGATCAATGCCAGCGTGATCAGCAGATGCACGACCAGGACTACCTCTTGCATCCCATTATCCCTGAATACCGTCACGGAACCGGGCCGCGGGACCCGCGACCGTCGTAAAAGCAAATGGCGCATAAAGCACCCAAACGCAAGGCCGCCCGCTTCCCGTTTCATGGGGGAAGCGGGCGGCACCCGCGTCATGTATCCGTCACGCTTCTTAACGGGTCCCGCGCCGGGATGCCATAGCGAAGTATCAAGGGCAGGCTTGCGCGATGGCCCAGAAATCGTCCGCCTTCAGGCTGGCACCCCCTACCAGGGCCCCATCCACGTCGGTCAGGCCCAAGATTTCAGCGGCATTCGACGGCTTCACCGAGCCGCCATAGAGGATGCGCACCGCGTCCGGATCAGCCACCAGCCCCGACAGCTTGGCCCGGATCATGGCATGCATGGCTGCAATGTCGGCCAGAGTCGGGGTGCGGCCGGTACCGATGGCCCAGACGGGTTCATAGGCCACGACGGTGTTGCCGGCCGTCGCACCATCGGGAATCGAGCCCGACAGCTGGTCGGCCACCACCTGCACCGCCTTGCCGGCGTCACGCTCGGCCTCCGTCTCCCCCACGCAAACGATGGCGGTCAGGCCTGCACGCAGGGCGGCCGCAGCCTTGCCCTTGATCTGCGCACTGGTTTCGGCATGGTTGGTGCGGCGTTCGGAATGGCCGACGATGATCGCCGACGCGCCGGCATCGGCCAGCATTTCGGCCGCGATGTCGCCGGTATGCGCCCCCTGCGGCTGGGCATGGCAATCCTGACCGCCGGCAATGACGGCGCTGCTGGCCAGGCCTTGTGCGACAGCGGCCAGGATGGTGGCGGGCGGGCAGACCAGAAGGTCGAATCGCGGATCGGGCGTGGAACCGACGCGGGCCGCCAGGTCGGCGGCCAGTGCTGTTCCATCGCTGCGCCGGCAATGCATCTTCCAATTGCCGGCGATCAGGTAACGGCGAACGGTCATTTCAATCCTCTTCTTTTCGGGCCTGGTCCGCCGGGTTTTCCCCGGTCCGCCGGCCTTTTGTGACGGGAACAGTATGCGGTGCGGGCAGCGCTGTCCAAAAGGTCAACGCTGTCATGGGGTGAAGTGGGGCGACATGGCCCCTGCCCGACCCCCGGGCTTGCCCCCAATGTCACGCTTCCCTATGATGCCGCGCTTTCCGGGCCCTGGGCCCGACGGTGCCGCCCGCATTCCGGCGGCGGCACCGCACCTAATCGATGGAACCGTAAGCGTCCCCATGCTCCAGATCATCCGCAGCACCGCCGGCTCCTGGGTCGTCAAGATCCTGTTCGTCGTCCTGATCATCAGCTTCGCCGTCTGGGGCATTGGCGACATCACCAAGGGTGCCCAGACGGGCGTGGCCCGGGTCGGTGACCACAACATCACCCCGCAGGAGCTGGACCAGGCCTATCGCACCGAATTCAACCGCATGAAGCAGATGGTCGGTCCGGAATTCAGCGAGGAACAGGCCCGCCAGTTCGGCCTGCGCGACCGTGCGCTGGAACAGCTGATCCAGAAGGAACTGCTGGCGCTGGCCGCCGACGATCTGGGCCTACGCATCGCCGACGATACGGTGCGCGCCGAAGTGCTGAAGGTGCCCGCCTTCAAGGACAGTTTCGGCAATTTCGACGCCAACCTGATGCGCGCGCTGCTCCAGCAGAACGGCCTCACCGAGGCGGGCTTTGTCGAGGATGTGCGTGGCGACATGGCCCGCAGCGACATGATCGGTGCGATCACCGCCGGGGCCAACGCGTCCAAGACGCTGGCAGACGCACTGTACCGGTACCGGTTCGAGGGGCGGACGTTCGAGATCGTCACCATCCCCTATAACGCCATGCCGGCCGCCCCCTCGCCCGATCAGGCGACGCTGGAAGCATTCCACAAGGAAAAGGGTGTCCGCTACACCGCGCCGGAATACCGCACGCTGAACGTGGCCCTGATCGAAGCGTCAGCTCTGACCAAGGATGTCGAGGTCACGGACGAGGTGCTGAAGGAATATTATGACGGCCATGCCGGCGACTACATCACGTCGGAAAAGCGGTCGATCGCCCAGGCCGTGTTCCCCGACAAGGCAGGCGCCGACAAGGCGCTGGCCGAGGTGAATGGCGGCCGGAAGATCGAGGATGTGGCCAAGGCGGCCGGCGTGGAAGCCGTGACGCTGGAAGATGTGCTGAAGGACGGATTGCCGGCCGAGCTGGCCGAGCCGGCCTTTACCACGGCCGAGGGCAAGTCCGGCGGGCCGGTGGAAAGCGCCTTCGGCTTCCACATCTTCACCGTGACCAAGGTGCAGGCGGGCGGCGAGCGCACGCTGGAGCAGGTCAAGGACGAGGTCGCAGCCAAGGTCCGCCAGGACAAGGCCGTGGAGAAGATGTTCGAGCTGTCCACCAAGCTGGAGGATGAGCTGGCCGGCGGCACCCCGCTGGCCGAGGCCGCCCAGATCGTGGGTGCGCGCATCGTGAAGCTGGAGAAAATCGACAGTCGCGGCGCCAATGCCGCCGGCGTCGCCCAGGGTGCCGACCTGCCGGAAGTGGACAAGATCGTCGCCTCTGGCTTCACCGTGGCCGAGGGCCAGACCGGCAGCGTGGAGGAGGCCGGCGACAGCGCCTTCTTCGCAGTGCAGGTAGAGACTGTGGTACCAGCCGCGCTGAAGCCGCTGGACGAGGTGAAGTCGATCGTCCTCGGCGACTGGCAGGCCGAGCAGAAGCAGATGGCCGCGAAGAAGAAGGCCGAGGAAGTGGCCGAGAAGATGAAGGCCGGCACACCGGCCAAGGACGCCACCACCGGGATTCCCGGTGCGCTGGCCCAGAATATCGACCCGCTGATGCGCGCCGGTGCGCCCAGCGCCCTGATCCCAGCCGGCGCCGTGCAGACCCTGTTCAAGGGTGCCATCGGCGACGTGGCCACGGGGGAGAAGCCGACGGGCGTTGTGGTGGCCAAAGTCACCGGCATCATCGCCGCCGACCCGGCCAACCCGATGGCTGCGCCCCAAGTGACCCAGTTGGCCAACAGCGCCGGCCAGGCCATGCAGGATGAACTGGTCATGCAGTATCTGGCCGCGCTGCGCACCCATTACGGCGTGACGGTCAACCAGGGCCTGATCAACCAACTCTACCGCACCACCCAGGAGTAACCGCTCGTGCGCACCTTCCCGGATGAAAGCAGCTTCGCCCGCACCTATGAGGCAGGGTCGGCGCAGGTGCTGTGGACCCGGCTGGTCAGCGATCTGGACACGCCCGTTTCCGCCATGCTGAAGCTGGTGCGCGGGCGTCCCAACGCTTTCCTGCTGGAATCGGTCACCGGCGGGTCGGTGCGCGGGCGTTATTCCCTGATCGGGCTGAAGCCCGACCTGATCTGGCGCTGCCGGGGCACGATGTCGGAGATCAACCGGCAGGCCGCCACCGATACCGCGACCTTCACGCCATGCCAGGGTGATCCGCTGAAGGTGCTGGCCGACCTGCTGGACGAGAGCCGCATCGACCTGCCGGCGGAACTGCCGCCCATGTCGGCGGGCCTGTTCGGCTATCTGGGCTATGACATGGTCCGGTTGATGGAACGGCTGCCGGACAGCAACCCCAACGAACTGGACCTCGAAGACAGCATCATGATCCGCCCCACGGTCATGGCCATCTTTGACGGGATCGAGAATGTGGTGACCGTGGTCACCCCCGTCCGGCCGCAGGCCGGTGTGACGGCGCTGCAGGCCTTGGCGGCGGCCCGCGCCCGGCTGGCCGAGGCGGTGACCGATCTGGAAGGGCCGGTGCCCGCGGCCCATGAGACGGTGATGGAGGTGACGGCCCTGCCGCAACCGGAGTCCAACACCGCGTTGCAGGAATATTTCGGCATTGTGGAGAAGGCCAAGGAATATATCCGGGCCGGCGACATCTTCCAGGTGGTGCCCAGCCAGCGCTTCTCCGTGCCGTTCGCCCTGCCCCCCTTCGCGCTGTATCGTGCGCTGCGCCGCCTGAACCCCTCCCCCTTCCTGTTCTTCCTGGATTTCGGCAGCCTGTCGGTGGTGGGGTCCAGCCCGGAGATCCTGGTACGGCTGCGCGACGACATTGTCACCATCCGCCCCATCGCCGGCACCCGCAAGCGCGGCAAGGACGCAGGCGAAGACAAGGCGCTGGCCGCCGACCTGCTGTCCGATCCCAAGGAGCTGGCCGAACATCTGATGCTGCTGGATCTGGGTCGCAATGATGTGGGCCGGGTGTCGCAGACGGGAACCGTTACGGTAACGGAAAAGTTTACCATCGAATATTACTCCCACGTCATGCACATTGTTTCGAATGTGGAAGGAAAGCTGAACCCGAAATTCACGCCGATTGAGGCGCTGGTGGCCGGCTTCCCGGCCGGCACCGTGTCGGGCGCGCCCAAGGTGCGGGCGATGGAGATCATCGACGAGCTGGAGAAGACTCGTCGCGGCATCTATGGCGGTTGCATCGGCTATTTCGCGGCCAACGGCACGATGGATACCTGCATCGCGCTGCGCACCGCCGTGCTGAAGGATGGGGTGATGCATGTGCAGGCCGGTGGCGGTGTGGTGGCCGACAGCGACCCGGAAGCCGAGTACCAGGAGACCGTGAACAAGGCCAAGGCCCTGTTCAAGGCCGCGGAGGAAGCCGTGCGCTATGCGCAGGAGCATGGGGCGGCCTGAGCCATGCCGGAAGCCGTCCCTGCCAGCCTGACCGTTCCCGTCGACCGGTTGCTGCTGGCGACGGCGCCGGACCTGCTGCCTTCACTGCTGCCGCTGCTGCCGGGGGCACAACCGGTCAGCGACCTGGATGGACTGCGCGCCGTCCTGGACAGGGATTCTGGATTCTCCATCCGCCTGGTCTGCATTGGCTTCGGCCGGCGGGTTCCAATCGACCTGCTGGCCCGGTGCCAGGCCGGTGCCATCAATTTCCATCCCGCCCCGCACCTTTACCCAGGTTCCGCCGCCGCCCATCTGGCCCTTTATGAGGGAGCGGAATGGTTTGGGGTGACAGCGCATCTGATGACCGAGGCCATCGATGCCGGTCTCATCCTGGCGGATGCCATCTTCCCCATTCCCCCCGATGCCGGCCATCGCAGCCTGGACGAGTTGACCTGGCCGGTACTGTTGTCGCTGCTGCATCGGCTTGCACCCGCCATCCTGGGCCAGGCCCCCTGGCCATCGCCGCCCGGCCTGTCATGGCGGGGGAGTGCCAACCGGCGGGCCGATATCATGAAGCTGGCCCACATCACCGAAGACATGGTGGAGAGTGAGGCGCAGCGGCGCTGGCGGGCCTTCCATGAGGGACCGGACAGCGTACTGACCCAGTGGCGGGATGGACAGGAACAGCCCTACCGTCCCCAAGGCCGCATCATCGGCTGGGTGGACGGGATCGTCGGCAATGCCATCCAAGGCTGGGCCTATGATCCCGCATCGGCCGGCATGCCCGTGCATATCCGTGTGGAGGTGGATGGGCATCCGTTCCGCGACCTTGTGGCCGATACCCCACGCGGCGATGTGGCCGCCGCCGGGCACGGCGACGGGCAATGCGGGTTCAGTCTGGCCATGGCGAACCTGCCGCAAGGGGCGGCGCGCGTGGATTTTCTGCTGCCCGTGGACGAATGGCGCCGGCTTCCCGGTGGCCCCATCATGCTTGCGCAGCCCTGCGGTTGAAGCAGGAGCGAGCAGGTGCACCTTGCAGCAGCCCCCCTGACATTGGCCGGTATGGCGCGATAGGATGATGATCGTCACTGCCATGGAGGGGACCCGGTGAATAAACGGCCGTTCTTCCTGGTCCTGATCATCCTGTTCTTTGCGTCCGGCGCCGCGCGGGCGGAACAGGTGCTGCATTTGCGGGCCCCCTCCCTGACGGAGGGCAGCCACGCCTATTATCACGAAATGATGGTCAAGGCCTTCGCGGCCGAGGGGATCGAGTTGCGCATCGATCCCGTGCAGAACCCGCCCAAGGCGCGGCTGGCCATGATGCTGACCAAGGGGGAACTGGCCATCACCTGGATGGTGCAGTCGGCGGAACGCGACAAGAGCTTCGTGCCCGTGACCATCCCCCTGACCAACGGCATGGTGGGGCAGCGGGTATTGATGATCCGGCCACAGGACCAGCCCCTGTTCGACAAGGTGCAGACGCTGGACGATCTGCGCCGGCTGGGCGTGCGGGCCGGCATGGGCCGGGACTGGGCCGAACAGGATATCTGGCGGCGCAACGGGCTGCCCTTCACCAACCCCTCGGGCGACTGGCGCCGGCTGTTCGACATGCTGGCCGTGGGCGGGCGCGACGTCGATTACATCCCCCGTGCCCTGTCGGAGATCCTGATCGAGGCACCGGCCCATCCCGACCTGACGGTGGAAGGGCACCTGCTGCTGGTCTATGACCGCGACGTACGCTTCTACCTGTCGCCGCTGGCCGCACACCTGGCACCGGTTCTGGAACGCGGCCTGCGCAAGCTGCGCGATGGCGGTACGCAGGATCGGCTGCTGGAGAAGCATTTCGGCCGGGCGCGGTCGATCATGGAGGTGGACAGGCGCACCGTGCTGCATCTGGCCGATGGTGAAGAGACGGTGAATTAAGACTTGTTCAAACCACCATCAGCGCCACACCCAGGAAATAGGCACGTTCATCCCGATCTTCGATTAGCGATGCCAGCCTGACGATTTCTCGGATGGAATCAGCCTCGTACGCGGCAGCAGCGGTTCGACCAGATCGACAGCCTGGACGATTTCGTTCGCTTGGTGATCTGGCCCCCATCCTGCTGCGCGGATTGCACAAGATGCGCGCCAATGGCAGCTATGCCGCGCTGCTGAACAAGCATTTCGGCCATCTCAAGCAAGCGATGGGCACGGACAGGCGCTTGGTGCTGGACCTGATCGACAATGACGACCCCACGCCGGTGCGCTGATCAGGTCACCGACGGCAGGCTCTGTCCCAATCGACCACCCACCCGCACCGGCTCTGCCCGCTTGGCCAGACCTGTACGGTCATCGGTTTCCACGAACACGCCGCAGACGCTGACGGTCGCGTCATTCTCGCCCGGTGAATAGCGTTCGCCCGGCGTCTTGCGCAGCATCTTGTAGATGGCCGCTTCCTTCTTCATGCCGATCACGGTGTCGTAATCGCCGCACATGCCGGCATCGGTCTGATAGGCGGTGCCGCCGTTCAGGATCTGCAAATCGGCCGTGGGCACATGGCAATGGGTACCGACCACCAGGCTGACGCGGCCATCCAGCACATGGCCCATGATCATCTTCTCGCTGCTGGCTTCGGCATGCATGTCCATGATGATGGCATCCACGCCCGCCGGCCCCATGCGGGCTCCGCCCAGGCGGTGGATGTTCAGCAGCTTTTCCACCGGCGGGAACGGGTCGTCCAGCGGGTCCATGAACACCCGGCCCATGGCGTTGATCACCATGACCTTGTGCCGCCCGTTCTTAGCCGGCAGGATGGTGAAGCCGCGACCCGGCGTGCCCTCGGGGTAATTGATCGGACGCACCAGCCCCGGCAGGCGGCCGATCTGGCCCAGCAATTCTTTCTGGTCCCAGGCATGGTTGCCCAGGGTGACGCAATCCACCCCGGCGGCGAACAGTTCCTCGGCGATCTTCTCCGTGATGCCGAAGCCGCCGGCGGCGTTCTCCCCGTTCACCACGATGAAGTCGGGCTTCAGGCGGGATTTCAAATCGGGCAGATGGCGCAAGACCCCTTCACGACCGCTACGCCCCACAATATCGCCCAGGAAAAGCAGCCGCATTCGATACCCCAAAGGCCTCAGGCCGGGCGCCAGGCACCCTGTTCCGTCACGATCCAGTCAAGCTTTTGATCGTAAGCGTCGACAGGCAGCTTATCCACCCCCTGCCCCGCATAGCCGATGCCCACGGCGATGGTCGGCGCCTCCGCCCGCAGCAGTTCCAGCGTGCGGTCATAGAAACCCCCGCCATAGCCTAGCCGGTATCCCGCCGCATCGAAAGCCAGCAATGGGACCAGCACGATGTCCGGCTGCACCAGCGGCGCCTCGCCCATCGGTTCCATCACGCGGAAGGCTCCGGGTACCAGCGGATGACCGGGACGCCACAGCCGGAAGACCAGCGGCCAGGCACGACCCGTGACCACAGGCAGCGCCGTGGCATGACCGGCATTGGCCAGCGCGGCCAGGGACGGCATCACATCCGCCTCGTCCCCCTTGGGATGATAGCCGGCGATGGTCAGCGCACCCGGACGCAGGCCGGGAAGCAGCGACAGGAGATGGGCGGATATGGCAATGCCAGCAGCCAGCCCGGCATCGTTATGGCAGCGGGCACGGGCTTCGCGCGCCTGGATGCGGGCCGCATGCTTGGCCTGCGCGATCGGATCAATATCCTGGTCGGGCATCGGACAACCGGCGGATGGGTGGAACATTACCATCGGACGATAACTGCCCGATGGTGGGGCGATGACTGTCGCCGCGCGCCTCATGAGCCAAGGCCGCCCCATGGCGGCGCCCGGCACCTGAGAGAGCATGAAAGCGGAAGCTGGCCGCCTTGGCCGTTGGTGTATGCTATCCCTCGTGACCTGCACAGGCAGGTGGGAGCCATATGCCAGCACCACGATGCCGGTAGGGACAGCCCCCTCGAGGAATGATTATCGGCCCCGGGGATAAAGCGACCTGACGCACCAGGCAGCCAACTTCCAATTCCTTATTTAGGCGCGTTCAAGCCGCGCTGCAATGTCTTCGATGCGTTTTGCCAGCGTATCGACCGCGGCCACCACTTTTGCCTCGTCCGTGGGGGCCGATACCGGAGCGGGCGGGGGCTGATGCACGATGGGGGCGGGCATGTGGCCGGCGCGCAGGGACTTGGCCTCCGCCCTTGCCTCCATCAGCTCGTCCGCCAGCACGATGCAGATGGCGATCAGGTTCTGTACCTCATGCCCGGCAGCACCACCCGTCAGCTCCTGCATACGGGCATCGACATAGGCAGCCAATTCCAGCAGGCGCTGCTCCTGACCATCCTCGCAGGTCAGCGAATGGCCACGGCCATTCAGGGTGAAATCGACGCGACGCATGTTCAACCTTCCTCAAGTACGCCCTGCAGGCGCAAAATCGCCCCGTCCAGGCGAACCTTCATGACGCGGGCCTGTTCCTGTGCCTGCCGCTCGCCATGGCGCGCCGCCGCCAGTTCCGCCTCCAACCGCAATTTCTCCGCCAGCCAGCCGGCCGTACCGGCCCCGGCGTCCAACCGTTCCAGACGCTTCGTCAAAGCACGGTCCAGCAGGCCGATGGACTTATCCAGGCGCTCCAGTGCGGCGGTCAGGCTGTCCAAGGCGGTGGCTCGTTCCAGGGCGGTGGTTATGGCGTCGGCCCCGAACCGGGCACAGACGGAAGACCTTAGGGTTCACCCTCCCCCCGCGTCAACATTCGCACCGCGAAAAGCCGCGTTATTCGGTACATCTGCCCCTTCCAAGGCCGGGCAGCGGCCATGCTTGCCTGTGGCTTGACCCCCCCGGTGGTTTTGGCCAATTTGCCGCCACCATTCGGGGGGTATCGGCCGTCGGACCGGGACGGCGGGTGCGACCCGTCTGGCGTTAAGGTACAGCGCTTCGTCAGAGCAATGTCCGGCCAGCATCAAAGGCCGGCGTCCCCGCATGAAAGGCCCTTCACGCAATGTCGTCCGATCTGACCGCCGGCGTTTCCCACGCCGATCTCGCCAACGCCATCCGTGCCTTGTCCATGGACGCGGTGGAAGCCGCCAAGTCCGGGCATCCCGGTATGCCGATGGGCATGGCCGACGTCGCGACGGTGCTGTTCACGCAGTTCCTGAAGTTTGATCCCAGACGCCCTGACTGGGCCGACCGTGACCGGTTCATCCTGTCCGCCGGTCATGGTTCCATGCTGCAATACAGCCTGATGTACCTGACGGGATATGATGACATCACGCTGGACGAGATCAAGCGCTTCCGCCAGATGGGCGCCAAGACCGCCGGTCATCCCGAATTCGGCATGGCGCGCGGCATCGAGATGACCACCGGCCCGCTGGGCCAGGGTATCTCCACCGCTGTCGGCTTCGCCATGGCCGAGCGCATCCTGAATGCCCGCTTCGGTGACGATCTGGTCGATCACATGACCTATGTCATCGCCGGCGACGGCGACCTGCAGGAAGGCATCAGCCACGAAGCCTCCTCGCTGGCCGGCCATCTGGGCCTGTCCAAGCTGATCGTGCTGTGGGATGACAACCGCATCAGCATTGACGGCTCCACCGACCTGTCCTTCACCGAGGATGTGAAGGCCCGCTATGCCGCCTATAACTGGGACGTGTCCGCCGTTGACGGCCATGACCCGGTCGCGGTCGCCAAGGCCATCGAAGCCGCCAAACTGACGGACAAGCCCTCGCTGATCGCCTGCCGCACCACCATCGGCTATGGCGCGCCGACTAAGGCCAACACCGCCGGCAGCCATGGCAGCCCGCTAGGCGCTGCCGAGATCGACGGGGCGCGCAAGGCCCTGAACTGGCCGCATGCGCCGTTCGAGATTCCGGAATCCATCCTGCACGCCTGGCGCTATTTGGGCGACCGGGGCCACCCGACGGTCGATGCCTGGGTGAAGCGTCTGGCCCGCTCCCCCAACCGTCTGGCCTTCAAGGCCGCCATCGCCGGTGACCTGTCGGCCGAGGCGCGCGCCGCCCTGCACGCCCATAAGAAGGCCGTGTCGGAGACCAAGCCGAAGATCGCCACCCGCCAGTCGTCGGGCAACACGCTGGACGTCATTGTCCCGCTGATGCCGGAAATGATGGGCGGGTCCGCCGACCTGACCGGGTCCAACAATACCCGCGTCAAGGCCCTGTCCAAGGCCGTGCAGAAGAACAGCTGGGATGGCCGTTACGTCCATTACGGCGTGCGCGAACATGCCATGGCCGCCATCATGAACGGCATGGCCCTGCATCGCGGCATCATCCCCTATTCCGGCACCTTCCTGGCCTTCTCCGACTATAGCCGCCCGGCTATCCGTCTGGGTGCCCTGATGAAGCAGCGGGTCATCCATGTCATGACCCATGACAGCATCGGCCTGGGCGAGGATGGTCCGACGCACCAGCCCGTGGAACATATCCCGGCCCTGCGCTGCATCCCCAACCTGCTGGTCCTGCGCCCCGCCGATGCGGTCGAAGCGGCCGAGGCCTGGGAAATCGCCCTCGACGCCAAGACCCGTCCGTCCGTCCTGGCCCTGACCCGCCAGAACCTGGCCACCATGCGCGTGGACCACACGGACGAGAACCTGTCCGCCAAGGGCGCCTATGTCCTGCGTGAGGCGTCGGGCCCCCGCAAGGTCACCCTGCTGGCCACGGGGTCGGAGGTGGAGATCGCGTTTAACGCACGGGAAAAGCTGGAAGCCGACGGCATCCCCACGGCGCTGGTCTCCATGCCGTCCTGGGAGTTGTTCGCTGAACAGCCGGAAGCCTATCAGAAGGCCGTGCTGGGCGATGGGCTGCGCATCGGCGTGGAAGCCATGGTCCGCTTCGGCTGGGACCGCTGGATTGGGGAAAAGGGCGTGTTCATCGGCATGCCCGGTTTTGGTGAAAGCGCGCCCTATCAGGAGTTGTACGAACATTTCGGCATCACCGCCGAGACCATCGTGAAGGCGGCGAAGGAGCGGGTGTAAGCCGGTCAAAACTCCTTTCAAATGCAAGCGGCACCGGAGATTTTCGGTGCCGCATTGTTTTATGGGGCAAAATAGCAGCCCCTTGGCCAGTTCAATAGGGAAAATCGGTGATGCTTGCCGCAAAGCTGCGGCGGGCATTCTTCAGCGTGAGTTGGTCCAATCCGGCATCCGCCAACCGATCCGCCGCCGCCTTGTTCTGTGCATTCGAACGCACGGCACCATCCGGGTGTCCGGACGTTGCCTTGGCCTCCGCAACAACATTCGAACGTCGTTCGAACGCCGCCCGTATCGCCAGCCCGGTATCACCGATGTCGTCCCGGCTTCGCCGTGCATTGGCCGACGCCGTTTGGTAGCGCTGAGACACCGCATCCAGACGTTCACGGATGGCAGTGAGATCGCTGGCACCCGTCTCGACCGCCTTCACATATTCTTCATTCAACGCTTCGTTTTCCTTGTTGATTTCCGCAAAATCCTGAAAGCTCGCATCAAAATCCGACCTTGCCGCCTTGCGCTGCTTGGCCTGTTCTTGTTCCTGCGGCGTCATTTCGACCAGCGACATCGCCTTCATGAAGGTCACCTCATCCGCCCAGAACTCAAGGCCCTGCACGGCGTCGTCCACCGACACTTTCCCCAATTTTATCAAACTTTCCAGCGTACTACCCTCCTTATCATCCATGTGATTGAAGAACGCAGCGGCCTGGCCGGTCAACGCCTGGGCCAAGCCACTGAGTTCCACCTTATCCGTTGCGCCGACAACAGCCTTTGGCAAGGACGGCACCCCCGCCGTCCCGCCGCTGTTCTTGGCGGGCGTGAACACGCCATCCGATGCGGCGCCGGTGACTTTACCGACACCTGCAAAGGGATTTCCCACCGACGACTGATTATTTCCATTCGTCAGGTTGAAGATACTGGAAATGGTCATGTCACACCCGCCATAAGCATGGGTTAAAGGAAGTCAACAGTGGGGTAATCGGTAATAGAAATATTGATAAGCTCAACCGCACCCTCGGAATTATAATAACCGACGACGATAACTGCGCTGCTAATTGTTCCATCAAGAGAATCAGAATAACTGTATATCACTATATCATTTTCTTCATATCCAACCGCCGTTCCATTTCCAACACGGACATTGTTGTGGACAATATTGTCCAATATTAATTTATCATAATCGCCAGAATATTCATGTATCTCATCTATACCATCGGAACCAAAGGTAAAAAGGTAGGCATCGTCGGCCGCTCCACCATGCAACTCATCGTTTCCAGGGCCACCAATCAATCTATCTTGCCCAGTCCCGGTTCCATTATCATTATCCACATATATAAGATCAGATCCATTGCCACCATATAAAATATCGTTGTTCTCACCACCAAAAATCCAATCAATGCCATCCTGACCATAAATTAGATCATTGTTTCCATCACCATACAAGTCATTGTCACCAGTCCCGCCATAAACAGAGTCATTGCCACCAGATGCACGAACTGTATCGTTCCCGGCCATTCCGTTGATTGAATCCGCACTGGTGGACCGGGTATGCTATCATTCCCGCTGATGCCGGTATAGGTGGGTATTCTTGCTACTCCTGAAATGGTTTCAAACATGGAAACCCTCGCACAGCCCTCCCAGAGTGTCAATAAAATGGTGTGTTAATAGTTAGATATAATCTGATTACGCGCATCCATCGGCATGCAGCTCTTGGTCGGGCGTTACCCTTAAGAACATTGAGCTTTTCAGAATCAACGTCCTCGTCGGACGCAGATGATCCAAGAATCGGATGTGACGCAGACGGCGCCAGAATGTATCCTTGGTGCTGTTTCGCGTTTGCCGGCAGCAGGAGGTGACCAATGGGTGCCACGCGCAAGGTAGTCCTGGAACTACCGGAAGAGGATGCGGCGCTGCTGGATGAACTGGTGGCGTCTGGCCACCATAGATCACCCGCCAGCGTGGTCAGTGACGCCTTGCGTCTCTATCGCGAAGACGATGATGAGCTGGAAAACTGGCTGCGCGACAAGGTAGGGCCGACCGTGGATGCGGTAAGGGCAAATCCGACGGCCACCCTGACAGGTGAACAGGTTCTGGAGCGGCTCCACGCGTTGCACGCCCGCACGCTGGCGGCTAAACAATGAACTATGAAATCCGTTTCTCCGCGAGTGCCGAAGAGGATTTGAAACAGATTTACGTCTATATCGCGGAGCATGCCAATCCTGAGAGGGCTTTGGCCTTTACCAGCGCCATCCATGCCCATTGCTTGGGCCTGCATATATTTCCATCTCGGGGGCCGAGCCGCGATGATATTCGCCCTGGTCTGCGGATATTACCTTTCCGTCGCAACGTGACCATTGCCTATCATATCGCTGACGGAATCGTCTTCATCGACAATGTAATTTATGGCGGCCGTGAACTTCCCTCAACATTGGATTGAGTTCGTTGCGTTGCAACAGACCGACGCGCTTTCTGCGTCGGCACGCCGACAAGCCCGCCTCGTCAAATCTGAATGAAGCAAATCACCGCTACCTTGGACTATCCACTACTTCCGCCCCCGCACAAACCTTGACCAGAAAGAGTCATGCCGGTAACGCCGTTACCTGAATTGCGGCCTTCCCGCAAAAAAACTAAGCTGCAACCCGTGCGCTTCACGCATGGCGGAAGGGACGGTTGTGCCCTTGTATGCGGGGAGTTCAAGGGTTAATTCGGCTTTGGAACATGGGCCGTTGGCTGCCCATCGGCCTCCGCGCCAGAGCCGGCGTGGGCGCCGTTCAATCGGAGGAAAGCATGGCTGTCAAAGTTGCGATCAACGGGTTCGGGCGTATCGGCCGTCTGGTGCTGCGCGCCCTCTATGAAAGCGGCCGCACGGATATCGAGGTCGTCGCCATCAACGATCTGGCCGACGCCGCATCCAACGCCCACCTGCTGAAGTATGACAGCGTGCATGGCCGCTTCCCCGGCACCGTGGAGGTCGTGGACGGCAATCTGGTCGTCAATGGCCACACCATCCGTTCCGTGCAGCAGCGCGATCCGGCCCAGCTGCCCTGGGCCGAGCTGGGTGTGGATATCGCCCTGGAATGCTCCGGCATCTTCACCTCGCGTGAGGCCGCGTCCAAGCACCTGACCGCGGGTGCCAAGAAGGTGCTGATCTCCGCACCCGCCACGGATGAGGATCTGACGGTCGTCTATGGCGTGAACCATCAGAAGTTGACGGCCGAACACAAGATCGTCTCCAACGCCTCCTGCACCACCAACTGCCTGGCTCCGGTCGCCTATGTGCTGAATAACGGCATCGGCATCGCCCATGGCTTCATGACCACCATCCACAGCTACACGGGCGACCAGAACACCGTGGACACGTTCCACAAGGATCTGCACCGCGCCCGTGCCGCCGCCCTGAACATCATCCCGACCAGCACCGGTGCCGCCAAGGCGGTGGGCAAGGTGCTGCCGGAACTGAAGGGCAAGCTGGACGGCACCTCGCTGCGCGTGCCGACCCCGAACGTGTCGGTTGTCGACTTCAAGTTCGTGGCCAAGCGCAACACGACCGTCGAGGAAGTGAACAAGCTGATCACCGACGCCGCCGCCTCCGGCCCGCTGAAGGGCATCCTGGGCGCCTATGCGGAGCCGCTGGTGTCAACCGACTTCAACCATGACAGCCACAGCTCGATCTTCGCCCTGAACGAGACGAAGGTCATGGAAGGCAACTTCGTGCGTATCTTGACCTGGTACGACAATGAATGGGGCTTCTCCAACCGCATGGGCGACACCGTCATCGCCATGGCGAACGCGGGCTGATTTCCCGACTGGTCTTTGCCGGTGATCAGGCTATCCTGATTACCGGCCGGATCGACAACAGGGGCGCCGTTCCGGCGGGAGCGGCGCCCCTGGCTTTTCTTTGAACCCCAAGAGCCACAAGAAAGGGCGGATGGACAATGACCCCCAATGAGATCGCTCGGCTGCAGACCTATCTGCGCAAGAATTTCGGCAACGACAAGATCACCGTGAACCCACCGGCCAAGAAGGGCCAGCCCGTTGAAGTCACCATCGGGGAGGAGTTCATCGGCACCCTCTATCGTGACGAGGATGATGGCGACGTCTCCTACGCCTTCAACATGACCATCCTGTCCGAGGACCTGCCAAACATCGCCCCGGCCAAGAAATAGGCCCGGTGCCCGGCCTCCGGCCGGAACACGCGCATATCTCCGCAATGGAGGCGGAGTCCTGACGGGCTGGCGTGCGATCGCTTGGGGCGGGACCGTCCAGGCGGGCAAGCAAGCAAAGCACGCCATTCGGGGGCGTCGGGACCGCCGATACGCGTCGGGAGGGCTCCCACCTCCTCTGCCCTTCGCCGCCGGCACGGTCCCGCAAGCCGAAGCCGGAGGGCGGAAATTGTGCTGTTGGCACATATCCCGGCCCCTTCTATAATCAAATTGCATGCCCCAGGGAGACGGGATCAACAGGCAGCCAGGAAGCTCAAGATAAAAATCCCGATCCCGTTGAATTTTGATTCTTTATCGAAAGAAAGTCTGAAAAGAATAAGCCCCTGATGAATTTGAATCCAGCGGCGCCGGAGAATGGAATGATCAAATTATCGCTGCTCATGCTCGTTTATAACGAGATTGAGTATATCACGGCGTTCCAGGATGTATTTTTCAACAGCTTTGACGAGTTGGTCTTTGTCGATATGGGAAGCACCGATGGCTCCCTGGACGCCATTGCCGCCCTGCCCGTGGAACGCACGAAACTGGTTACCATGGAACGGCGCGACCTGTTCCTGCAGGGTTTCGCCCACGCCCGCAACCTGGGCGCCGAACAGGCCAGCGGGGATTGGATATTCGCGATCGACGCGGATGAACTGGTCATGCCAGCGGAAATCGACAGCCTGCGCGAACATCTCGCGCAATGCGGCCACGATGTCTGTGGCGTCGGGCGCCGCAATTACCATGCGGTGGCCGGGTTCGGGCCGGAGGATTGGCAGGCGGTCATTGCTGATGCGGCCTTCGACAGCGAGCGGCATCTCCGGGTCTACCGCCGGGACACCGCCGCCCATTGGAAAGGCGTCATCCACGAGGAAATCTATCTGGGCGACGAGCCTGCCTATTTCAACCATGACAAGGTCGACCTGGATCTCCACCATCTTTCTGCCTTCCGCAAGCAACAGCGGATGGGGGAAAAGGGCGGGCTCTATGCCTGGATGACGCTCCACGCCTTTGCCAATCGTGCCCTGCGCAGCGGAACCAACGAGTGGTGGTTCTCCACCTACGTCCCACAGCATTACGTAGCGCTTTGCCACATGGCCCGTGAATTTGCCGATGCGCATGGCCTGCCTGCGCATCAGCAGGACGATATCGAGCGGGTCATCGCCGAGGACAAGGCCGGATAATCATCCGGCCGCCCCACCTGACCCGCGTCACATCATGCCCAGGTCCTTCGCCGTCAAGTCCAGCGCCAGCTTGGCCAGACGGGCCACCTCGTCCGCTTCCTCCTTCGTCATGGTCAGGGCGGGGGCGTAGACAAGGCTGTCGCGGATGCCGCGCATGATCAGGTTGTTGTGAAAACAATGGTCGCGCGCCATAAGGCCGACCTTGCCACCACCGGGGAAACGCTCCCGCGTCCGGCGGTCCTTCACGATCTCGATGGCGCCGATCATGCCTTCGGACCGGATTTCCCCCACGATGGGGTGACCATCCAGTATTTCCTCCAGCTTTTCGCGCAAATACGGCCCGATTTCCGTCCGTGCACGATCCACCAGCCCTTCCCGCTCGATCAGCTCCAGATTGGCCAGCGCCACGGCACAGGCCACCGGGTGACCGGAATAGGTGAAGCCGTGGTAGAACTCGCCACCCTCATTGATCAAGGTCTCCGCCACCCGGTCCCCCACCATGACGGCGGAAAGGGGCACGTAGCCCGATGTGATGCCCTTGGCCAGGGTCATGAAATCCGGCTTGATCCCGTAACGCTGTGACCCGAACCAATGGCCCAGCCGGCCAAAGCCGCAGATCACCTCGTCCGCGATCAGCAGGATGTCATGCTCCCTGCAGATGCGGTTGATCTCCGGCCAATAGCTGTCCGGTGGGATGATGACGCCGCCGGCCCCCTGGACCGGTTCCCCGATGAAGGCGGCGACATTTTCGGGGCCGATGGCCAGGATCTTCTCCTCCACCGCCCGGGCCGCCAGCCGGCCAAACGCCTCCGCACTCATCTCCCCCTGCCCTTCGAACGGGTAGGGGGCCATGACATGGGCAAAGCCGGGCAGCGGCAGGCCGCCTTGTTCATGCATCACCTTCATGCCGTTCAGCGACGTCGCGGCCATGGTGGTGCCGTGATAGCCATGCTCACGGCCAATAAAGACCCGCTTTTCCGGCTGGCCCTTCAGGGCCCAGTAATGGCGGGCCATGCGCACGATCGTGTCATTGGCCTCCGACCCGGAATTAGCGAAGAAGGCGCGGGAAAGGCCCGGCGGCGTCAGTTCCGCCAGCTTGGCCGCCAGCCGCACCGTCGGTTCCGTCGTGGTCTTGAAGAAGCCGTGATAGAAGCTGAGGTCGGTCAGTTGCCGATAGGCGGCATCGGCCAGCTCCCGCCGCCCATAGCCGACATTGACACACCACAGCCCGGCCATGGCATCCAGGATGCGACTGCCCGTGCTGTCAGTCAGCCACACGCCATCAGCTCCGGTGATGATGCGGGGGCCGCCCAGGGCGGCCAGTTCCTGATGGTCGGTGAAGGGATGCCAGTGATGGGCACCGGAAAGACGCTTCAATTCTGCGGTGGCGGTCATGGCGCCAGCTCCCAAGCCAAGGATCGAGGATGCACACGGAAACGGACAGGAACCCTCAACCCGGCGGGTTGAACCCGATCCGCGCACAGAGCAGCAGCATCACTTCCTTGGGGCACGGGCCGTGATAGATCATGGCGCGATCATACCGCCACAGGCTGCCGCCGTCACGGGGTGCGACGCCGACGAACCGCGTCAGCCATGCAGGCCCGGCGCCTCCTGCCCGGTGCGCGCCACATATTCGGTATAGCCGCCGCCATATTGATGGATGCCGTCCGGGGTCAGTTCCAGCACCCGGTTGGACAGTGCCGCCAGGAAGTGCCGGTCGTGCGACACGAACAGCATGGTGCCCTCATAGGCGGCCAGGGCGGTGATCAGCATCTGCTTGGTATCAAGGTCGAGATGGTTGGTCGGCTCGTCCAGCACCAGGAAATTCGGCGGGTTGAACAGCATGATCGCCATCACCAACCGCGCCTTCTCTCCGCCCGACAGCACCCGGCAGCGCTTTTCCACATCATCGCCAGAGAAGCCGAAACATCCGGCCAGGGCGCGCAGTGCCCCCTGCCCCGCCTGCGGGAAGCTGCTCTCCAACGCCTCGAACACTGTCTGCTCCCCGTCCAGCAACTCCATCGCGTGCTGGGAGAAATAGCCCATCTTGACGCTGGCCCCGACATTGACGGAGCCAGCATCGGGCTGGTCCACGCCCGCGATCAGCTTCAGCAGCGTTGATTTGCCGGCACCATTGACGCCCATGACGCACCAGCGTTCCTTGCGGCGGATGGTGAAATCGAAGCCCTGATAGATGCTACGGCTGCCATAGCCCTTATTTACGTTGCGCAGGACCGCGACATCATCGCCCGAGCGTGGGGCTGGTGGGAAGTCGAACAGCACGGTCTGGCGGCGTTTAGGGGGCTCGACCCGGTCGATCTTATCCAGTTTCTTGACCCGGCTCTGCACCTGGCTGGCGTGCGAGGCACGGGCCTTGAACCGCTCGATGAACTTGATCTCCTTGGCCAGCATGGCTTGCTGGCGTTCAAACTGCGCCTGCTGCTGCTTTTCGTTCAACGCCCGCTGCTGTTCATAGAAACCGTAATCACCGGAATAACTGGTCAGCGACCCGCCATCGATTTCGATGATCTTGTTGACGATCCGGTTCATGAATTCCCGGTCGTGCGAGGTCATCAGCAAGGCCCCGTCATAGCCCTTCAGGAACCCCTCCAGCCAGATCAGGCTTTCAATGTCCAGATGGTTGCTGGGCTCGTCCAGCAGCATGGCATCGGGTTTCATCAGCAGGATACGGCCCAGCGCCACCCGCATCTTCCAGCCGCCCGACAGCGCGCCGACATCCTTGTCCATCATTTCCTGACTGAAACTGAGCCCAGCCAGCACCTCGCGCGCGCGACCCTCCAGCTCATAACCGCCCAGTTCATCAAAGCGCGCCTGCACCTCGCCATAGCGCTCGACGATCGCCTCCATCTGGTCGGCCTGATCGGGGTCGGCCATGGCTGCTTCCAGGCTCGCCATTTCCTTGGCCACCTCACTCACCGGGCCGGCACCGTCCATCACCTCCTGGACAGCACTTCGGCCGGACATCTCACCCACATCCTGGCTGAAATAGCCGATGGAGACCTGTTTCTCCACCGACACCTGGCCCGTATCCGGCTGTTCTTCGCCCGTGATCATCCGGAACAGGGTTGTCTTGCCGGCCCCGTTGGGGCCGACCAGCCCCACCTTCTCACCCCGGTTCAGCGCCGCGGACGACTCCATGAACAGGATGCGATGACCATTGTGTTTGCTGATATTTTCAAGGCGAATCATAATCGGCGGCCGGGTTCCAGAGGCTGGGGATTGGCCCCCTTATGCCACAAGATGCCTGACGCGCCAGCGCCCTGATCGGCCCCAACACCGATTTACCGCACAGCACTGCCGTTCGGCCCGGCCTTGGCCAGGATAATCAATAAAGGCGCCTTTACGCTTCTGCACACCGTGCCATGCCCACCATCCCCGTTGACACTTGTAGGAAATTGCAGAACCATGGCGGCATGCAATCCAAAATCGCCCCCCTTTCCCATGCTGAGCGGATCGACCGCGTCCGGTTGATCCGGGCAGAGAATGTTGGGCCGGTGACATTCATGCGGCTGATGGAGCGGTTCGGGACGGCCAGCACGGCACTGGCAGCACTGCCCGAACTGGCCAAGCGCGGGGGGCGGACGGCACCCCTTCGCATTCCGGGCAAGGCGGAAGTGGAGCGGGAGGCGGTCGCACTGGAGCGGATGGGCGGGCGTTGGCTGTTCCGCGGGGAGGGGGAGTATCCGGCGGCGCTGGCGGTGATAGACGACGCCCCGCCGGTTCTGACCATGTTGGGCTTTCCCGCCCTGCTGTCACGGCCCTGCGTGGGGATCGTGGGCGCGCGCAATGCCAGCATCGTGGGCCGCAAGATGGCGGAAAAGCTGGGCCGCGATCTGGCCGAGGCGGGATTCACGGTGGTGTCGGGCTTGGCGCGCGGCATTGATACCGCAGCACACCAGGGGGCGCTGGTCGGTGGGGTGCAGGGCGGCGGGACGGTGGCCGTGGTGGCGGGCGGGGTCGATATCATCTATCCGCCGGAAAATGACGGCCTGTACCGCGACATCGCGCAGCGCGGCGCGGTGCTGGCCGAATCACCCCTGGGCACCGAGCCTCAGGCAAGGCATTTCCCCCGGCGCAACCGCCTGATTTCCGGCCTGTCGCTGGGCGTGGTGGTGGTGGAGGCGGCGTTGAAGTCGGGCTCGCTGATCACGGCCCGCTTTGCCGCCGAGCAGGGGCGCGAGGTCTTCGCCGTTCCCGGATCACCGTTGGACCCACGCGCGCAGGGATGCAACCGTCTGATCAAGGACGGAGCGGGGTTGGTGGAGAATGTCGACGACATTATCAGCCACCTGCGGGGCAACCTGCGCGAACCAATGGCGGAGCCGGCGGGCGGGGTGTACCGCCCCCCCCAACCCAATATGGAAGATGAGGCGGAACTGGCCAAAGCACGCCGTCTGGTGGGGGAGTGCCTGTCCCCATCCCCGGTTCTCATTGACGAAGTGGTCCGCGGCTGCCAATTGTCTGCCGGGGTGGTGATGACCGTTCTGCTGGAATTGGAACTGGCGGGGCGGCTGCAGCGTCATCCCGGGGGGCAGGTCAGCCTGATCTGACAGGTCCCGCCATCCGGTGTCCATCGTTCTTGCAAAGGCGGGTCCTTCAGTGGCTGGCAGTGTCGTCATCGTCGAATCCCCGGCCAAGGCCAAGACCATCAACAAATATCTGGGGTCGGACTTCACCGTCCTGGCCAGTTTCGGGCATGTGCGCGACCTTCCACCCAAGGATGGGTCGGTGCGCCCCGAAGAGGATTTCGAGATGGACTGGGAACTGGGTGACCGGTCCAAGCGCCATGTCGACGAGATCGCGCGCGCCGTGAAGGGCGCATCCCGCGTCTTCCTGGCCACCGATCCGGATCGCGAAGGCGAGGCCATTGCCTGGCATGTGCATGAGCTGTTGAAGGAAAAGCGCCTGGTCAACAAGGCCGAGGTGCGGCGCATCACCTTCAATGAGATCACCAAGAGTGCGGTCCTGGACGCCATCGGCAAGCCGCGCGACGTAGACCAGGAACTGGTGCAGGCCTATCTGGCTCGCCGCGCCCTGGATTATCTGGTGGGGTTCAACCTGTCGCCGGTCCTGTGGCGCAAGCTGCCGGGGTCGAAATCGGCGGGGCGGGTGCAGTCGGTGGCCCTGCGCCTGATCTGTGAGCGCGAGGCCGAGATCGAGGCGTTCAAGCCCCAGGAATACTGGACCATCGAGGCGGAGTTCAAAACCCACGACGGTTCCACCTTCACCGCCCGCCTGACCCAGCTGGATGGCAAGCGGCTGGAAAAGTTCAGCCTGGGTGACAAGGGTGCCGCCGAGGCGGCGCTGGCCCGCATCCGCCCCATGCTGTTCAAGGTCGGCCGAGTGGAGCGCAAGGAGGTGAAGCGCAACCCCTATGCGCCCTTCACCACCTCCACCTTGCAGCAGGAAGCCAGCCGCAAGCTGGGCTTTGGTGCCGTGAAGACCATGCGCACCGCCCAGAAGCTGTATGAGGGCGTGGATATCGGCGGCGAGACGGTCGGCCTGATCACCTATATGCGGACCGACGGCGTGTCCTTGAGCCAGGAGGCCATCGAGGGATCGCGGCGTCTGATCGATCAGACTTGGGGCGGCAATTACGTGCCGGAAAAGCCCCGTATCTATAAGACCGCCGCCAAAAACGCCCAGGAAGCGCACGAGGCCATCCGCCCAACCGACCTGTTCCGGCGCCCTGACCAGCTGTCGCGCTATCTGGATAAGGATGAGCTGCGTCTTTACGAACTGGTCTGGAAGCGCACGGTGGCCAGCCAGATGGCCAGCGCCATCATGGATCAGGTCACGGTCGACATCATGTCGAAGGGGGCCGAGGCTGTTTTCCGGGCCACCGGCTCCATCATCCGTTTCGATGGCTTCCTGAAGGTCTATCAGGAAGAGAAGGATGATGACGGGGAGGAGGAGGAGAACCGCCGCCTGCCGCCCATGAAGGATGGCGACGACCTGACGCGCGGTGCGCTGAAATCCGACCAGCATTTCACCCAGCCCCCGCCGCGTTATACCGAGGCGAGCCTGGTGAAGAAGATGGAGGAGCTGGGCATCGGCCGGCCTTCCACCTATGCCTCCACCCTGCAGGTCCTGCAGGAGCGCAATTATGTGCGGCTGGAGAAAAGGCGGTTCGAGCCAGAGGATCGCGGGCGGCTGGTCACCAGCTTCCTGGAGAATTTCTTCAACCGCTATGTCCAGTATGATTTCACCGCGGCTCTGGAAGAGAAGCTGGACGATATTTCTGGCGGGCGCATTTTCTGGAAGGATGTGCTGCGGGAGTTCTGGAAGCATTTCCATGCTTCCATCGACGAAACCAAGGATCTGACCATCACCCAGGTGCTGAACGCCCTGGACGAGGCGCTGGGCCCGCACTTCTTCCCCGACCGGTTCGATGCCGAGGGGCACAAGGTCGATGTACGCGTCTGCCCCACCTGCGGGGCGGGGCGGCTGTCGCTGAAGCTGGGGAAGACGGGCGCCTTCATCGGCTGTTCCAACTACCCGGAATGCCGCTATACCCGCCCGCTGGCCGTGGCCGGGGAAGAGGCGGAGGCGGATGCCGACCGCGATCTGGGCGTCGATCCCGAAACCAGCCAGAATGTCGTCATGAAGCGCGGGCCCTATGGGGTGTATGTGCAGCTGGGCGAGGCGGCGGCGAAGGGGGAGAAGCCAAAACGCGTGTCCCTGCCCAAAGGCCTGAACCCGCCGGACGTGGATTTGACCGTCGCCCTGGCGCTCTTGTCCCTGCCGCGCTCGCTGGGCATGCACCCGTCGTCGGGCCAGGAAATCCAGGCCGGCATCGGGCGCTACGGGCCGTATCTGAAGCATGGCGATGCTTATAAGAACATCACGCCCGACGATGATGTGCTGACCATCGGGTTGAACCGCGCGGTCGTGCTGCTGGGCGACGGGCCGGTGAAAAAGGCCGTTGCCGGGCGTGAGTTGGGCAACCATCCCAAGGATGGCAAGCCTATCTCCATCGGGTCCGGCCGCTTCGGCCCCTATGTGAAGCACAACAAGATTTTCGCCAGCATCACCAAGGCCTACAATGCCGATACGGTGACCCTGGAGCAGGCCGTGGAAATCCTGGCCGCGAAGGCCGCCAAGGATACGGCCAAGAAGGGTGCGGCACCGGAGACGGAGGGCGAGGAGAAGCCGAAGAAGGCGCCGGTCAAGAAGGCTAACGCACCCAAGGCGGCGCCAAAGACCACCAAGACGGCCACCACTGCCAAGAAGCCGGCGGTGAAAAAAGCCAAGGCCTGAGCTTGCAAACAGGAACAGGGTGAACCATGTTCAGGCGTATAATGGGTATCATACCCTGGAGATTGCCATGCGCGCCCTGTTCCTGACCGGCTTGGTCCTGTCGATCATCGCCCTTTCCGCCACGGCGGAGGAGAATGCGGGGCCGGCGCCCAATACCTTCACGCTGCTGGAAAAGAAGCCGGACGCCCAGCCTGTGGGCGGCGGCCCCACCGCACGCACTGTTCCGGACTACAGCCAGGGCGTGCCCGTGGCACAAGCGCAGCAACAGCAGGAGGAGGCCAAGTGCCGCGTGCGCAAGACGGTGGAGGCAGGCGTCGCCATGGGCGGTGTCAGCGGCAAATATGCCGGTGCCCGCCTGGATTACGGCAAGGATGACAAGGCGTTGGCGCGCGGTTACGCCCCCAATCCCTGCCCCGACACGGGCTTCGCCATGTCACTGGCCGTATCGACCAGCGACATGGAAGTGAAGCACCGGGGCGAACGCTACCCCATGGACATGGACGAAGATGGCCGGCCGAACCTGATGGAACGGTAGGAGAGGCGTGGCCCTACCGCCCGTTCAAGGTAAGCTCGATATTTAAACCAACGGTCAGGCCGCCCAGGGCTGGGGCCGTTGGGTCGTCACCGATGCCAAAGCTGATCTGCACGCTGAATTGGCTGGTGGATTGATCGAAGGCGATCGTGTCGACAAAGGCGGTGTCTGGCCCCTTGGCCACCGTCATGTAGAATTTACGTTCGTCAGCCTGCCATAGATCACTGGAAAGTGGATCGGACGCCACGGCCATGCCGGCCCCATCGAACAGCAGGATTTCAGAGACCATACCGCCCGACGCGTCTCGAAGCTTGTGAAGCAAAGACGAAAGCGGATGATCGCGCAGACTGGTAACCAGCGTGTCATCCGCCCGCTTGCGATGGGCCTGATAGCGCCGATCCTCCATAATGATCTGTTGCACCGGCTTGGCACCGTTCGTCCGCCACGCGGCAGCCAAGGCCGGCAACAGGGTCGGGTCGGCCAGGAGTTGGTCACGCACATGCTGCGCCACCGCCAGCGCCGTTCGCCGTTCCGCGGACGACAGGGCCATATTGGCGGCGGCACAATGGGGGACCTGGGCGTTGAATTTTTCCAGGAATCCCGGATGCGCCGTCATAAAAGCGGTGGAGAAGTAAACGCCCAACGGCATGTAGCGTTCAAAGGCGATGGTGAGGCCGGCGGGGTCAACCCCTGCCTCTCGTCTGGCGGAAGCCAGTTCCGCTTCATCCATCAGGACCGCCGCAACCCGACCACCCATCAGCATGCGCAGCAATTGCGCCCCGCTGCGCGCGGAGCCATCGATGTTGGTTTGATTGCCCTGCAGCCATTTCAACTGGTTCGATCCGAGGACGGCTGCCACCGGCAGGCCAGTACCTACCTTTGCGGGGATCGCCCCCACGGGTGCTGCGGTGACCCATACCCAGCGCTCCAACGCCAAAGGCAGGGAAAGACGGCCAGCGTCGGGATTGCTGGCCGTATCTGGAGCGACGGAGAAGATGCCCTGGGCCAGCCCCTGGCGCACCTGCTCATGGGCGCGCAGCCAGGGAGAAAGGTCCACCTGATAGCGCTGATCCAACCGGTCCATCACACAGTCGAAGGCACGCATCGACGTGCCATCCAGGCTGCCGCCAACCATCTCCTGATAGGGCGGGGCGATGTTGGTCAGGAACCGCAAAACCTCAGCAGCCGGCGTCTGCCCAGTGGGCGCCAACAAGACCAGTACACCCAACAGCAGGCGCCCAGCCATCGCGACAAGGCGCATTTTCAACTCCCTTCTCGTCGGTCTTTAAGCCGACGGTCGAAGGTCAGTCTAGGCCTCGGTCCGCAGGATGGATATCTATCCGGAAGGTTCGCAATGTATCGGCAACCAAATCATTTTGGCCTAGCAGCCATTTCTTCTGCCGCATTTATTTTCGGCGACGGGCGCGAATATAGGACGCTGACGGTTGTAGGAATTCCTGCACCGCCGGTTGCGGCGCAGTGCCATGCTGACCCCACCTGGCGATGTCGCCCTGATCCTGGCCAATCGAGGCGGCTATCAGGTCATCAAGAAATGGCTGCCCTATCGGGACCCCGCTTCAGTCCGTGAACTTGTTGTTCCGGGGGAAGCCGGTGGGTGGCATCTTGCCCTGGGTGCCCCGGAAGGCCACCCAACCGGCCAGTTCCGGCATGGCAACAGTGCGCATCCTGCCCTCCGCCCCGCCCAGCTTCCAGGACAGGCCCTCAGCCAGATTGAAGCTTTTCACGTCGGCCAGACTGGCATCCTTGTATTTCTGCAGCGCCACGCCCTTGCCACGGGTCAGCAGCGGCAGTTCATCCAGCTTGAACACCAGCAGCTTGCGGTTATTGCCGATCACCGCCACCGCATCGCCCTCTACCGGGATCACCAGGGACGGCACGCCATCATCGGACGGGTTCAGCACTTGGCGGCCAGCGCGTGTCTGGGCCACAACCTCGTCGGCTTCCACCTGGAAGCCACGACCATCGCTGCTGGCAACGATCAGTTTCTGGCCTGGCACATGCGGGAACAGGGCCACGATCTCGGCCTCGCCCAGGTCGGCCATCAGGCGCACCGGCTCCCCAAAGCCGCGGCCGCGCGGCAGCTTGTCGGCACCCAGCGTGTAGAACTTGCCATTATTGGCAAAGACCAGCAGTTTGTCCGTGGTCTGGACGCGCAGGACGAAACCTTCCTGATCGCCATCCTTGTATTTGGCGTCGGCCACCTCCGCGGGGGTCAGGTGACGCGACACAGCGCGGATCCAGCCCTTTTCCGACAGGAAGACAGTCAGCGGCTCCCGCTCGATCATCGCCTCCACCGGAACCACGATGTCGGCGGGCGCGTCGCCCACTTCCGTCCGACGCTCACCCAAGGCGGTGGAACGGCCGAACTTCTTATCCATCTGCTGCACTTCCGTGCGGATGGATTTCCAGCGCTTGCCCTCATCCTCCAGCAGTTCGGTCAGCTTGGACTTCTCCGCCGACAGGGCGTCATGTTCCTTCTTGATCTCGAACTCTTCCAGGCGGCGCAAGGACCGCAGGCGCATGTTCAAGATCGCCTCGGCCTGGACATCGGTCAGGCTGAAAGTGCGTATCAGCTCCTTCTTGGGCTCATCCTCCTCGCGGATGATGCGGATGACCTCGTCCAGGTTCAGATACGCGATCAGATAGCCGCGCAGCACCTCCAGCCGATGCTCGATCTCTGCCAGCCGGAAGCGGGAGCGGCGGATCAGCACATCCTGGCGATGGGCCAGGAAGGCGTTCAGCACCTCGTGCAAATTCATGACGCGCGGCAGAGTACCGCCATCCAGCACGTTCATGTTCAGGCTGAAACGGATCTCCAGATCGGTGTTGCGGAACAGCTGTTCCATCAGCACCGCGGGATCGACGTTCCGGCTCTTGGGGATCAGGATCAGACGGATATCCTCGGCTGATTCGTCGCGCACATCGTCCAGCAGCGGCAGTTTACGCTCCGCCAGCAGCTCGGCAATCTTCTCCACCAGACGCGATTTCTGCACCTGATAAGGAATTTCGGTGACCACCACCTGCCAGGTCCCCTGCCCCAGCGCCTCCTTGACCCAGCGGGCGCGCAGGCGGAAGGCGCCGCGGCCGGTGCGATAGGCCTCGATGATGTTGGCGCGATTCTCCACCAGTACGCCACCGGTGGGAAAGTCCGGCCCACGCACCCAGCTGACCAACTCGTCCACCGTCACCGGCCAGCGCTTCTCTGGTGCTGGTAGCAATTCGCGCTCGATGATCAGGTTCAGGGCACCGCAGATCTCCCCGACATTGTGCGGGGGAATGCTGGTGGCCATGCCCACGGCGATGCCGGCGGACCCATTGGCCAGCAGGTTGGGAAAGGCAGCGGGCAGCACGATCGGCTCATTCCCGTCACCATCATAGGTGGGGCGAAAATCGGTCGCATCCTCATCCAGGCCCTGCATCAGGGCCTTGGCGACCTCCGTCAGCTTGGCTTCGGTATATCGCATGGCGGCTGCGTTATCGCCGTCGATATTGCCGAAGTTCCCTTGCCCCTCGACCAGCGGATACCGGCTGGCGAAATCCTGCGCCAGACGGACCAGCGCGTCATAGACGGACTGGTCGCCATGGGGATGGAACTTGCCGATCACGTCGCCGACCACGCGCGCTGACTTTTTCGGCATGGTGTTGGGGTCCAGCTTCAGCTGGCTCATGGCGAACAGAATGCGCCGATGCACCGGCTTCAACCCGTCGCGCACATCGGGCAGCGAACGGGAGACGATGGTGGAGAGCGCATAGGACAGGTATCGTTCGCCCAGGGCTTCGGCGAGGCGTTTGTCCAGGATTTCATAGGCGGCGTCGGTCATGCCCTATCCATACCAGATGTGGTAGGGGCATGGGTACTGGCTTCTATACTGGGCTTTGGGGATACGCAGCTTCTACAGCTGCCGGCCGGCATAGAGCAGGCGTTCGATGATGACTTGATCGCCAACGATACGGAAATAAACGGACACGGCAGCGCTCGAAGCCAACCACTCGCAGGCCGGGATAGAGGTCGGAGTAAAGGCGGCCGCCCTGTCACCCGGCCGCCACCGGTAACCCATGCGCCCGTCCGTACCGCTCCACGAACCGGGCCCGGGCCGCCGGTACCTCGGCGTGGCGCTGGGCGAAAGCGCTGCGGTCCAGGAAATGGCCGGTCAGAAGCAGCCCCTGCATCACCTCCGCCGGGCCACCATCGGACAGGCCCAGCAGGAAAGGCGGCAGGGGCAGCAGCTTGTCCTTATAGGGTTCGGCCGCCGATATCGACACGGCCCTGCCCGTGCGCGGGCTGACATGGGACAGGCCGTCATTGCCGGCGAACAGGTCCTGGGCGCTGCGGCCGCTGACGGCGCAGCGGGTCAGGTCCAGGCCGAACCCCACCTCCTCCAGCAGCCCGACCTCCCACCGAACATAGATCTCCGCCCAGACCTCCATCGACAGCGCCGCGAGCAGAGCCAGGGTGGCGTCGAACAGGCCCGGATGCGGCTCGCGGTCGGCCAGCAGCCCGTCCAGCAGCGCGCAGGCCGATGCCAGACAGGCGAGTCGCAGCGGATCGTCCAGCAAGGGGGCCGCATAGGCCCGCTCCAACTCCAGCGACCAGGTGCCCAGTTGGTCGGCGAGCCGGGCCCGCCAGGAGGCGGCCAGCAGGTTTCCCGGCTCCAGCACAGCCCGATTCCGGGCCGACTGGCCACCATGCAGCAGACCCGCGTGCCGCCCATGGTCGCGGGTCAGCACCAGTGCCAAAGCCGCCGTTTCCCCATACGGGCGTGCGGATAACAGAATCGCTTGGTCGTTCCAGTCCATGAAACCAAGTCTAGTATAAATAACGGGCGGTCGCGAAGGGGCATGGCCCCATCCGTCGAAAGTGGTATAGAGTTTCCACGACGCACCTTTCCCTTGCCGACCGGCCGACCTTGCCCCAGACGACGCCCGACGATCAACTGGCCCAACGCTACATGCTGGCGGGACTTTCCAGCGGCGAGGCCGTTTGGGACTGGGACCTGACCGTCGACACCATGTTCCTGTCGCCGGGCTTTCGCGAACATCTGGGCTTGGGATTGGAAGGGAATTGCCATTCCCGCGACTGGTTCGGCCGCGTCCATCCGGAGGACTTGCTGTGGCTGGAGGCCACCCTGCGCCCCCGTCACGACGAGGCCGGGCGACGTTTCGTGATCGAACACCGGGTGCGCAACGGGCGCGGCGACTGGACCTGGCTGGCCGTTCGCGGTGCCGCCATCGCCGGGGCGGATGGGATCGTCAACCGCCTGATCGGCACAGCCGCCGACATCACGGAGCGCAAGGAGGCCGAGGAGAAGCTGCGTGTCAGCGAGGAACGGCTGGCGCTGGCCGCGGCGGCCACCAATGACGGGCTCTATGATTGGGATCTGCGCACCGACCGCATCTATTACGCGCCGCGCTGGTGGGCGCTGATCGGACTGGCACCCGAGGAGGAGGCGGACGGACCGGAGCAATGGCTTACCCGTGTGCATCCGGAGGACCTGATCTGGCTGCAGGCGACCTTGGACGCGCAGATGTCGGCCGGGGGCAAGCCGTTCCAGATCGAATACCGCATCCAGCATGGGCAAAGCGGCTGGCGCTGGATGCTGTGCCGAGGCATCGCCGTCATGAATCCCGATGGGGAGCCGGTGCGGCTGGTCGGATCGCAATCCGACATCACCGACCGCAAGGTGGCCGAGGAACAGCTGCGCATCAGCGAGGAACGCTATGCCCTGGCCGCCCAGGGGGCCAATGACGGGCTCTGGGATTGGCGCATCCAGGAAGGCGAGGTTTATTACTCGCCCCGCTGGTCGGACATGCTGGGCCTGCCCGGTGGCGAATGGGTCGGCACCATGGAGGACTGGTTCGCCCTGGTGCATGCCAGCGACCTGCCGGGCCTTCGCGCCGCGTTCGAGCTGCATTTGTCCGGCCGGCTGGACCATCTGGAACATGAGGTGCGCACCCGCCATGACAGCGGGGCGGAGCTGTGGGTACTGATCCGCGGCGTCGCCATCCGCGACGCGCTGGGCGATGCCATCCGCATGGCCGGATCGATGACCGACATCACGGCCCGCAAGCGCGCCGAACAGCAGATCCTGTTCGATGCCTTCCATGACGGGTTGACGGGGCTGCCCAATCGGTCGCTGCTGATGGACCGTATCGGCCAGACCATCGACCGCCGCCGCCGGCCCGACGACCCGCCTTGCGCCGTCATCCTGTTTGACCTGGACCATTTCAAGACCATCAATGACAGCCTGGGTCCCAATATCGGGGACGAGGTGCTGCGCATCCTGGCGAAAAGGCTGGAGAACCAGCGCCGGGCTGGCGACACCATCGCCCGCATCTCCGCCGACGAGTTCGGGGTGCTGATGGACGGCGTGGTGGATGTGAAGGCGGCGATGACGGCGGCCCAGCGTCTGGCCGCCATCATGGCCGAGCCCATCCACCTGCCCGGATTGCCGCAGGAACTGGTGCTGACGACGTCGGGTGGCATCGCCATGTCACACACCGGCTACGGTCAGGCCGCCGACATGCTGCGCGATGCCAGCCTGGCCATGTTCCGCGCCAAGGGGGCCGGCCGCAACCGGGTCGAAGTGTTCGACGACGCGTTGCGCGCCCGCGCCATGTCGCGCCTGCGCACCGAGGCTGACCTGCGCCTGGCCACCGACCGCCACCAGTTGACCCTGTTCTATCAGCCCATCGTGCGCCTGTCGGACCAGACCATTGCCGGGTTCGAGGCCCTGATCCGCTGGCAGCACCCCGAACGTGGGCTCATATCGCCTGCCGATTTCGTGCCGCTGGCGGAGGATACGGGCCTGATCCTGCAGATCGGCCGCTGGGCCATGCAGGAAGCGGCGGAGCAGCTGGCCCGCTGGCAGAAGACCCATGACAGCGGCCTGTTCATGAGCGTCAATGTGTCCGGCCGGCAGATGCTGGACGATGACATGGTGGATTGCGTGCGCCATGTGCTGGACGATACAGGTGTGCGGCCGGACACGCTGAAGCTGGAGATCACGGAAAGCCTGCTGATGGACGACCCGGGTCGGGCCGTTTCCATGATGCAGCAAATCCGCGGCCTGGGCGTCCACCTGTCATTGGACGATTTCGGTACTGGCTATTCCTCGCTCTCCTATCTGCATCGCTATCCGGTCAACTCCCTGAAGATCGATCGCGCCTTCGTCAGCGGGTCCGGCAATGGCGACCGGCGGGAGGAAATCCCCCGCATCATCCTGCTGCTGGCCAAAAGCCTGGATTTGGATGTCGTGGCCGAAGGGATCGAAAGCCCGGCGGAGGTCACGTTCCTGCGCGGTTTGGAATGCCGGTACGGCCAGGGATATTATTTCTCCCGCCCCGTGCCGGCGGAAGCGGCGGAGAAGCTGTTGGGCTTGCCCATGCTGCCCTGATCACTAACGCCGCAGCCGCGTCCCCGCCGGCACTTGGCGCTGTTCCCAGCCTTCGCGCTGCAATTCCGGGGTTTCGGCATCCTCCACCGGGTATCCCAGGCACAGATAGCCAATGAAATGCCATTCGGCAGGCACGTCCAGGGCAGCATTGACCGCATCGGGATCCAGGATGGAGACCCAGCCCAGCCCCACCCCATGGGCGCGGGCCACCAGCCACAGCGTATGGATGGCCATGGCGACGGAATAATCCAGTGTTTCCGGCATCGTTCGCCGCCCCAGGCCGCCGCCCTGCACAGGATTGGGTTCGGCGAAGACCGCCAGATGCACGGGCGCCTCCACCAGGCCGGCCAATTTCAACCTTGCGTAATTGACACCGCGGCCAGCCGATTTCTGTTCGGCGAGCGCGGCGGCGTTGGCGGATTTGAAATTATCGATGATGGCCGTGCGGCGGGCCGCATCCTCCACCACCACCCAGCGCCAGGGTTCCGACAGGCCGACGCTGGGGGCCAGAGCCGCCTCATCCAGCAACCGGTCCAGCAGGCTCGGCGGCAGCGGATCGGGCCGGAAATGCCGCACGTCGCGCCGCCAGCGCAGCAGGGCATGCAGCTTTTCCCGGAAATCCGCGTCGAAGGCCGGGCCTGTCATGATGGTTCCGGCAGAATCGTGATTTCAGTGTTCAGCGCCATGCGCAGCCTTTCTGCCAGGGAGGCCAGTTCATCGCCGCCATAGGCAGCACTCAGGCCACGGCCCCAAACAGGACCGGGCCAGGCCGGGTCGTCGCGCCGACGAGCAATCACATGCATATGGAGCTGGGACACGACATTGCCCAGCGCACCGGTATTGATCTTGTCAGGCTGGAACAGCTTTTCCAGCACGCGGGCCGCGGCAGAGGTCTCCCGCGTCAGCAGCACCTGGTCGGCCGCGGACAGGCGATGGATTTCCACCGCTCCGGCTCGGCGTGGCACCAGGATCAGCCAGGGAAACAGCCGGTTGCGCATCAGCAACACCCGGCAGAGCGGCCAGTCGCACAACGCCAGCGTATCGGCCGACAGACGCGCATCGAGATCGAAGCCCCCTTCCATGGTACTCTCTCACCCCTGTTTCGCCCCCGGTCTATACCAAACCGGGCCGGCTGCGCTATGGTTGGACCGGATACCGAACGATCACCATTGCGCTTTTCATAAAAATAACAGAAACGGCTGCCACAAGTTTTGGCCCGTCGTCATTCCTGGCGGCGGGATGTTCCGGGGGCATGACGGGAACGATGGGCAAGATATTGAAGATGCGGGCGTCGGCCTGGCTTGTGCTGGTGCTGCTGGTGCTGGGCAATATCGGGGCCTGGGCCCTGTCGAACCGGCCGACCACGCCGGAGAAACTGTGGTCGGGCACCATCTCCGGCGTCGCCTTCAGCCCGTACCAGGAAAACCAGAACCCGCAGGATGGCCGCCACCCGAGCCGAGCCGATATCGAGCGCGACATGGGCGTCGTGGCCCCTTATGTCCGCTCCATCCGAACCTATACCGCTACCGACGGGCTGGAGGTAACGCCGGAGATCGCGGCCAGGTATGACCTGGACGTGACGGCCGGCGCCTGGATTTCCGGGGACCTGGGCAAGAACGAGCAGGAGATCAATTCCCTGGTCCGCCTGACCCGCGCCAACAAGAACGTCACCCGCGTCATGGTCGGCAACGAGGTGATGTATCGCGGCGACCTGGAGGTCGATGCCCTGATCGACTATATCCAGCGTGTCAAGCGGCAGATGGATGTCCCCGTCTCCACCGCCGAACCACCCTATGTCTGGATCAAGTATCCGGAGTTGGCGGCATCGGTCGATTACATCACCATCCACCTGCTGCCCTATTGGGAGAAGGTGACCATCGAGCAGGCGATGGATCAGGTGCGCCGTGGCTATGACGAGGTGCGGGCCAAGTATCCCGACAAGCATATCCTGATCGGGGAGGCTGGCTGGCCGTCGGACGGCCCCTATCGCGGCGGCGCCCAGGCCAGTCTGGTCAATCAGGCCCAATTCATCCGCAACTTCCTGAACCTGGCCGGTGAGAACCGCTGGGACTATTACATCATGGAAGGGTTCGACCAGCCCTGGAAGCGGGAGATCGGCGGCGAGGCGGAGGCCAATTGGGGCATCTGGGACACCCATCGCCAGATGAAATTCCCCATGGAAGGCGGCGTATTCGAGGTACCCGGCTGGCCCGTGCTGTGCGCCATCGCCACCCTGCTGGCCTTCATTCCCATGTTCTGGTTCGTGCTGGCGCGTGACGATCTGAAGCCCGCCGGGCAGTTGTTCTATGGCGCCCTGATCCAGGGTATCGCGTCGGGCCTGGTCTGGACCGCGACGGAGGCGATGACCACGGGCATGAACACCATGTCCTTCGTGGCCTTCCTGATCCTGATCTGCGCGCAGATCCTGCTGCTGATCGTGGTGCTGATCGATGGCTTGGAACTGACCGAGGTGGTGTGGACTGACCGCTGGAAGCGCAAGTTCGCGCCGGCAAAGGCCAATCCCGGAAACTATTTCCCCAAGGTCTCCATCCACGTGCCCTGCTATAATGAGCCGGCGCATATGGTGATCGAGACGCTGAACGCGCTGGCGAAGATGGATTATCCCAACTTCGAAGTGCTGGTCATCGACAACAACACCAAGGATGAGGAAGTCTGGAAGCCGCTGGAGGCGCATTGCGCCAAGCTGGGTCCGCATTTCCGCTTCTTCCATCTGGCCAAATGGCCGGGATACAAGGCCGGTGCCCTGAATTTCGGGCTTGCCGTGACGGCCCCGGATGCGGAAGTGGTGGGCGTCATCGACAGCGATTATCAGGTCACGCCCGACTGGCTGTCCTCCACCATCCCCTATTTTGAAAGCCAGAAGGTCGCCTTCGTCCAGAGTCCACAGGATTATCGCGACTGGCACATCCATCCGTTCCACCGGATGATCAACTGGGAGTACCAGGGCTTTTTCCATATCGGCATGGTGCAGCGCAATGAACGCAACGCTATCATCCAGCATGGCACCATGACCCTGATCCGCACCTCCATCCTGAAACGGGTGGGCTGGTGGGCCGAATGGTGCATCTGTGAGGATGCGGAGCTGGGCCTGCGCCTGTTCGAAGAAGGGTTGGAAAGCGTCTATATGCCCGACAGCTTCGGCAAGGGCCTGGTCCCCGACAGTTTCGCCGGCTACAAGACGCAACGCTTCCGCTGGGCCTATGGCGCGGTGCAGATCATCAAGCGGCATTGGCGGGAATTCCTGCCATCCGGCAAGACCCTGACATTTGGCCAGAAATACCATTTCGTCACAGGCTGGCTGCCCTGGTTTGCCGACGCCGCGCACATGCTGTTCGTGGTGGGCGGTATCTTCTGGTCGCTGGGCCTGCTGTTCGCCCCGCGCTATTTCGAGTTCCCGCCCACCGTCTTCATCATGCCCACGCTGGGCGTGTTCTTCTTCAAGGTGGCCTGCGGGTTGTGGCTCTATGCAGCGCGGGTGAAATGCAGCTTCACCGACAAGGTGAACGCCGCCGTGGCCGGCATGGCCCTGACCCATACGGTGGGCCGCGCCGTCTGGACCGGCCTGTTTACCGAGGGCCGCCCCTTCGTGCGCACGCCCAAATGCGAGGACCAGCCGGCCCTGATCCAGGGCTTCATGCATGCCAAGGAAGAGGTGATGCTGATGCTGGCCCTGTGGGCGACGGCCTTTGCCGTGGGCTGGAAGGAGGGCGGCGACAACCGCGACGCCTATATCTGGTCGGCGATGCTGGTGGTGCAGTCCCTGCCTTATATCGCAGCATTGGCCGTGGCCACCATCAACGGCCTGCCCATGCCCAAGCAGGAAGGGCCGGAGGCAGCCGCGGCGGCGGAGTGATCCGTAAAGCCTGAAGTGAAAAGGGCGGCCCGTTCGGAGCCGCCCTTTTTCATTCCACCGACCGGAACAGCCGGTCGAACCAGCCGCCGCCCGGACAGGCCAGACCTTCCTCGGCCGAACAGCCGTTGCGGGTGAAGGCCACCGTGCCGACGCGGCCCAGCACGCGTTCCAGCGGCACATAGCCGACATCGTTCAGGAAGCGGCTGTCGCCGGAATTGTCGCGGTTGTCACCGGCCATGAATAGATGCCCGTCCGGCACGATATAGTCCCGCGTATTGTCGGCCATGCCGCTGTCGGTCTGTTCCAGGATCAGATGCTGGCGACCGCCGGGCAGGGTTTCGCGATATTCGGCGGCCTGCACGATGGTGCCGTTCTGGGCGCGATAGGTGATGTCACGTACCTTCTCCCGCGCCACCAGCGTGCCGTTGATATAGAGGCGGCCATCGGTCCAGCGCAGCCGGTCGCCCGGCAGGCCCACGACGCGCTTCACCAGGTCGCTCTCCTCCCCCGCCTTGCGGAAGACGACGATGTCGCCACGGTCCGGCAGGCCGGCGGGGATGCGGCCGGAACCAAAGGGCAGCGGCACGAAGGGGGTGGAGAAGCGGCTGTAGCCATAGGCGTACTTGGCCGCATAGAACTGATCACCCACGGTCAGGGTGGGCAGCATGCTTTCCGAGGGTACGTAGAAGCCTTGGTAGAGGAAGGTATTCACCAGCAGATAGGCACCGCCGAAGATGCCGATGGTGCCGGCCCATTCCCGCAGCTTCGACGGTGATTTGGGCGGCATCGCGGTGGCGCTCTCCGGGCTTCCCATGGCCATCAGTCCGCCGCGACCCAGCGGAACAGGCGATCGGTCCAGCCGCCGCCAGGGCAGATCAACCCTTCCTCCTCCGAGCAGGACTTGCGGGCAAACGCCACCATCGACACACGGCCCAGCACGCGTTCCAGCGGGATATAGCCCACCTGGCGCAGATAGCGGCTGTCCTGGGAATTGTCGCGGTTGTCGCCCATCATGAACAGATGGCCGTCCGGCACATTGTATTCGGGCGTGTTGTCGGCGAAGCCGTCGTCGCGCTGTTCGATGATCAGGTGCTTGCGGCCATTGGGCAGGGTTTCGGTATATTCAGTGACCTGCACCACCTGACCGCCATTATCGCGGTAGGCATAATCGCGGTTCTTCTCACGCGGCACCTCGGTACCGTTGATATAGAGGCGACCGTTCTGCACCTGGATCGTGTCACCGGGCAGGCCGATGACACGCTTCACATAATCCTCCTCCGTCGTGGGCAGGCGGAAGACGACGATGTCGCCGCGTTCCGGCGTCACATCGGGGAAGCGGCCGGACCCGAAGGGCAGCGGCACGAAGCTGGTGGAGAAGCGGCTATAGCCATAGGCGTATTTGGCCGCATAGAACTGGTCGCCCACCTTCAACGTGGGCAGCATGCTTTCCGATGGAACATGGAAGCCGGCGAACAGCAACGTGTTGATGATGAGGTAGAAGCCGGCCACGAAACCGATCAGACCCACCCATTCACGAACAACTGCGCGCAAAGCCCATACTCCCGATTTTTTGACGCCGACACCATGCCCGGCGGCCTCGCGCCGGTCAATCACCACCCAATACCCATCGGGTGGGGCCAATTCACGCGGTGGCCTCTTCCAACACCACCGGCACTCCTGCTTCTGTCGGTGCCGCTTCGTCGACCACCTTTTCTTCCGCAATGTCGGCGCGGCGTTCCAGCACGGCGGCGAAGAACCCGTCCGTGTCATGGCGCAGCGGCGTCAGGCGCAGCATGTCGGTATCCACCGGCGGCTTGCCCCAGGATGCCGGCCAGGCGGCGGGTACCGGCACCAGGGTAAAGTCGGGGTGGCTGGCCAGGAACGCCTCCACCTGCCCCTCATTCTCCTCCCGCAGCAGCGAGCAGGTGGCATAGACGATGCGGCCACCGGGTCGGACCAGACGGGCGGCACTGTCCAGGATGCTGGCCTGAAGCGGCAGCAGCTCGATCAGGCCGGGGCCCAGCGGGCGCCAACGGCTGTCCGGATTGCGGCGCCAGGTGCCGGTGCCGGAGCAGGGCGCATCCACGACAACGCGGTCGAACTTGCCCTTGTGGCGCTTCACCCAGGGGTCGCGTTCGGTGGCGATGGCGCGGGTTTCGATATTGTGCAGGCCGGCGCGGCGGAACCGTTCCTTGGCGCGGGTCAGACGGCCTTCCAGCACGTCGGTGGCCACCACCCGGCCCTTGTTTTCCATCATCGCGGCGATGGCCAGGGTCTTGCCGCCGGCCCCGGCACAGAAATCCACCACCTGCATGCCGGGCCTTGCATCGGCCATGAAGGCCACCAGCTGCGATCCCTCGTCCTGGATTTCGATCATGCCGGACTTGTAGGCGTCCAGCGCCATCACCGGCGCGCGGCCGGCCAGACGCAGGCCGACAGGCGACAGGTCGGTGGCCGTCGCCTTGATCCCGGCATCGGCCAGCGCCTTCTGCGCCTCTTCCCGCGTGCCCTTCACCGGGTTGACGCGCAAATCCAGCGGCGCCTCGCCCAGCATCGCCGACGCCTCCACCAGGAAACGGTCGCCGAAGGTGGCGCGCATGGAGGCCTCGGCCCAGTCCGGCACCTCGGCCTGAACCGCTTCCGGCTGGTCGGGATGGTTCAGGGTGCGGGTGTCCAGCGCACGGACCAGCTTGCGCTCCCGGTCGCTCAAGGGGGCGGGCGCGAACTTCGCACCGTTGAACAGGCCGCCCACGGCATCGGCCGAACGGCCACCCGACAGCATGCAGTCGGCAATGACCAGGGCGCGCGGATCGGGCATGTGGTTCACCCGTTCCAGCCACCAATGCAGCCGCGCCCAATGGCGCATGATGCCATAGACCAGCGACGCGATCTCGCCCCGGTCCTTGGCGCCGATGAAGCGGCGGGCGCGGAAGAAGGCGCTGGTCACGGCGTCGGCCGGGCGCGGGGTGTCCATCACCTCGGCAAGCAGGTCGGTGGCAGTGGCCAAACGGGCGGCGGGGGTCATGGCGTGTCTTCTCGAACGATCGGCGCTGATAAAGCGCGGGACTATAGGGCCGACAAGGGCTCGGTGGAAGTGCAGGGCCGCCATGGCTGCCCCCCTGCCCTGCGCGTCGGGCTTGCGCAAGGGGCTGAGCGCCCTTATTTTGGCGCTGGCATCAAAGTTGTCATACAAATTTTGGAAGGATGGTTATGAGATATTGGCTGGTCACGGCGCTGGCGGCGCTGATCTTGACGAACCCGGTCGCGGCCGGTGAACGCATCTTCATCGCCGGCGACAGCACGGCAGCCAATTATGCGCCTGACAAGTATCCGCAAACGGGCTGGGGCATGATGCTGGCCTGTAATCTGGATGGGTCGGTCAGCGTTGAAAACCGCGCCATGGGTGGACGCAGCACCAAGAGCTTCATCGCCGAAGGGCGGTTCGACGCCATTGCCAAGGACATCGCGGCCGGCGACACCCTGCTGATCCAGTTCGGGCACAATGACGCCAATCAGGCCAAGCAGGAGCGCTACACCCCCCTGCCCGACTTCCGCGTCAACCTGCTGCGCTTCATTTCCATGGCGCGGGAAAAGGGCGCACAGCCCGTGCTGCTGACGCCGGTGGGCCGGCGCAGCTTCAAGGAAGATGGCAGCATCAATGACAGTTTCCCCACCTATGCCGAAGTGACGCGCGCCGTGGCGCAGGAGACGGCAACGCCGCTGATCGACCTGGGCTATGACAGTCGCGTCTATGTGCAGGGGCTGGGGCCGGAGCCAGCCAAGGCCTATTTCCTGCATTACGGCAAGGAGGCAGGCTATGCCCGCTGGCCGGACGGCGTCGCCGACGATACGCATTTCAGCGAGATCGGGGCGCGGGCCATGGCGTCGCTGGTGGCCAAACGGCTGGAGGAACTGAACCTGCCCGTGTCGGCGCATGTGCGACCGCTGCCGGCTGCCAACCCGCCGACACTGGGCGGGCCGACCTGTCCTTGACATATTTCCCGTTTCCTCAAGCGCCGGGCGGGCACATCCGTGCCACTGGCCTACCAGGACTTCAAGGCCCGCAGCGTTGGGGTCTTCTTTGAGATATGCCCGTCCATGCGGGCCAATAACCGGTCCAGCAGGTCTATGGCCGCCCCCACCGCAGGGCCCTTGTTCAGCATGACACATTCTGCCCGCGCCGCCATGGCGGCATCGGTCATCTCGCCCCGCGACGGCACGCCATCCTTGACCAAATCCTCCAGGACCTGGGTGGCCCAGATGACCGGAACGCCGGCGGCCTCGCACAGCCACAGGAGTTCCTCCTGCATCTCGGCCACCCGCTCGAACCCGATCTCCGCCGCCAGGTCGCCGCGCGCGATCATCACCCCGAAAGGCCAACCCTTGCCAGCGGCGCGGACCATCAGTCCGGGCAGGTTGGTGACGGCCTCGGGCCGTTCGATCTTGGCCACCAGTCCCGGCCGCTTCTCCACGCCGCAGCGGGCCAGCGCCTGTTCCAGCAGGTCGATATCGTCGGGCCGGCTGACGAAGGAATAGCCGATCATGTCGGCGCACTCGACCACGGTGGCCAGGTCGTCCTGATCCTTGTCCGTCAGGGGCGACAGGCCCAGGGCGGTATCCGGCAAGTTCAACCCCTTCTCCGGCTTCAGCTTCACGCCCTTGCCCTTGGCCTGGGTGACACGGATGATGGCCGTGTCGTCCGCCACGCTTTCCACCACCCCCTCCAGGGTGCCATCGTCATAGCGCAGCCGGTCGCCGGGCGTCAGACGGCGCACAATCTCCGCCAGCGAGACGGCGGCGGCAAAGGGCGCCTGATCGTCGCACCAGGGCTCCCCCGACGCCACCAGCCGCAGGGCATCACCGGGATACAGCCGGGCCTTCTTATCCTTTGACCGGACCTCTCCTGTGCGGATCTTCGGCCCGGCAATGTCCATCAGCACCGACAGGGGACGGCCCACCAACCCCGCGGCACTGCGCGCATGCCGGGTCATCGCCCGCCAGGCGTCCGCATCGTCATGGGCGCAGTTGATGCGCACGATGTCCATGCCGCGCCGGGCCAGATCCAGGATCATCTCAGGGTCGTCGGCCGCCGTACCGGGCAGCGTCACCATGATGCGGCAGCGGCGATGGCGGGGCGCTTCGCCCAGCAGCGCGTCGGACGCCGCCGCCAGCCGCGCCTCCCCCGCGAAGAAGGCGGCCTCCGTGGGTGGCTCGACGGTGGTTTCGACCCCGGCCAGGGCCGCCAGGGCCGTCGCCACCGCGTCCAGCGTCGGCAGGACCCGGCTTTCCAGACGGCCCAGGGAGGACAGGCCCAATACCATCAGCCGCCGTTGCAGCGCGCGCAGGTCGTGATGACGCAGGGCCAGATAATGGGCCAGGTTGACGGTGCCGTCATGGTCCCCCGCTCCCAGCCGAACCAGCGTGTCCGCCGCTTCCGCCGATACCAGCGTGCGCAGGGCCGCCAGTTCCGCCACCAGCGCCGCTGCCGCCACCTGCGTGGGGGGCAGTTCCGCCGTTCCAGCATTCTTCGTCATGTCCCCACCTGTCCTGTCCATTGCTGTAGCAGCATAGGCGGCGGGGGTGACAGACTCGTGACGCCGTACGGGTGATCCGGTAGACAGGAGCATCATGACGAAGAATGATCACACCCTCTCCATCGACTGGACCGCCGTCCCTGCCGTGCGGGTGGATGGGCTGGCGGCCGGGTGCATGGTGCTGGAGATCGCGGATGGGCGGCCGGTGCGGCTGGTGTCCGATATGGGCATCACCGGGCTGGCAGGGGCCGGCTGGTGGGCGGGGCTGCAGGCGGCATGGACGGAGGCGGCAGGCGGGCCGTTCCAGGCGCTGGTTGACTGTGCCGACCTGCCGGGCCTGGTGCTGTCGGCGCTGCGGGCGGGGTGCCGTGACGTGGCCTTCACCCTGGGGCCGGCGACTCCGCCAAGCGTCCGGGATCGTCTGACATCGTTGGCAGAGGCCCATGGGGCCCGCCTGCACAAGGCACCAACCGCCGTCACAGAGGTGTGCTGGCGGCGCAACCGTGGTGCCACCCTACGGCAATACCTGTCCCAACAGTTTGATTTCAAACAAATGTAACGGAATTTCAGTCGTTACCGCCTTGCGCCGTCACGTTGCTTTACGCCTGTGCCTGGGATATCAAACCGGCACCCACATGAGGGCCGCGCAACGGCCCGCCGAACTGGCAGGAAATCGAAGATGAAGCTGACCCGCCGCGTTAAGGAAATCCTTTCCTGGTATGAGAGCGACAATCCCGGCACCAAGGCCAATCTCGCCCGCATCCTGATGGAAGGCCGCCTGGGCGGCACCGGCAAGCTGGTGATCCTGCCGGTCGATCAGGGTTTCGAACACGGGCCCGCCCGCAGCTTCGCCATGAACCCCGCCGCCTATGACCCGCATTACCATTTCCAGCTGGCCATCGATGCCGGGCTGTCGGCCTATGCCGCCCCGCTGGGCCCGCTGGAGGCCGGAGCGGCCACCTTCGCCGGCTCTATCCCGCTGATCTTGAAGATGAACAGCGCCAACAGCCTGTCGCGCTTCAAGGAAAATGCCGACCAAGCCGTGACCGCCAGCGTCGATGACGCGCTGCGCATCGGCGCATCGGCCATCGGCTTCACCATCTATCCTGGCTCCGACGCCCAGTTCAACCAGTTCGAGGAAATCCGCGAACTATCGCGCGAGGCCAAGTCCAAGGGCATCGCCACCGTCATCTGGTCCTATCCGCGCGGCGGCGACATCTCCAAGAAGGGTGAGCTGGCGCTGGACGTGGACGCGTATGCGGCCCACATGGCGGCCCTGCTGGGCGCCCACATCATCAAGGTCAAGCTGCCCACCGCCGACCTGGAACAGGACGAGGCACGCAAGATCTATGAAAAGCACAATATCCCGCGCGAGACCCTGGCCGAGCGCGTGAAGCACGTCACCCAGGCCTGCTTCAACGGTCGCCGCATCGTTGTGTTCTCCGGCGGTGCCGCCAAGGGCGAGGATGCGGTGTATGAGGATGCCCGCGCCATCCGCGACGGCGGCGGCAACGGCTCCATCATCGGCCGCAACGCGTTCCAGCGCTCGCGCGAGGACGCGCTGGCCCTGCTGGACAAGCTGGTGCGCATCTACCAGAACAAGGAATAAGTCCTTATACTGGTGACGTTAGGGGGCCCGGCGCGGATGGTTCCGCGCCGGGCCCTTTCTTTTATCGCACAGAGAAAATCATGTCCGACTGCCGCCTCTACCTGATCACCCCGCCGAAGATCGATCTGTCCAGTTTCTCGACTCTGCTGGCATCGGCATTGGATGCCGGCGATGTGGCCTGCGTGCAGCTGCGGTTGAAGGATGTGGGCGATGACGAGGTGCGCCGCGCTATCGACGCGCTGAGGCCCGTGGTGCAGAGCCGGGAGGTTGCCTTCATCCTGAACGACCGCCCCGATCTGGCGGCAGCCGGCGGCTGCGACGGCGTGCATGTCGGGCAGGAGGACACCCCCTATGCCCAGGCCCGCAAGATCATGGGCCGCGACGCCATTGTCGGCGTCACCTGCCATGACAGCCGGCATCTGGCCATGGTGGCCGGCGAGGACGGGGCCGACTATGTCGCCTTCGGCGCCTTCTTCGACACCGCCACCAAGGAGCCCAAAGCCCGGGCCGAGCCGGAGATCCTGTCCTGGTGGCAGGAGATAATGGAAGTACCGTGCGTGGCCATCGGCGGCATTACCGTGGAAAATTGCGCCGTCCTGGTCGATGCCGGGGCCGATTTCCTGGCCGTCAGCGGCGGGGTGTGGAACCACCCCGATGGCGCCGCCGCCGCTGTGAAGGCGTTCAACGAGGTGATTGCGGGGGGGTAATCGCCCCCACTTCCGCTCAAGCCCCCGTCTCCGCATTCCAGCGACGCTGCATCTCCTCCGGGCTGACCTGTTCGATGGTCTGCGACAGCATCCAGCGATGGCCGAACGGATCCATCACCATGGCGCTGCGTTCCCCGAAGCTCTGGTTCGCGGCGGCACGGATGACCATCGCCCCGGCCGCTGCCGCACGGGCCAGATCCTCATCCACCGCCTGGGTGGACAAAAACAGGGTCACCGGCGTGCCACCGATCGTATCGGGGCTGAGCGCACCGAAATCCGGATATTCATCCGACAACATCACGGTACTTTCGCCCAGCCGCAGCTCGGCATGGCCGATCCGGCCATCCATCGGGTCCGTCATCCGGAAAATCTCCACCGCTCCGAAGGCGCGACAGTAGAAGTCGATGGCGGCACTGGCATTCTTCACCGTGAAATAGGGCATGACCCCGGTAATGCTGGACATTTTGCACCTGTCGTCGTTTAATTTTAATTACGATACGTTTCGTTTCGAAATGAGTCAATGATGAATGATGTGAAGCCGCGCGGCCGTCCGCCCAGCCCCGCCGCCCGGGAAAAAGCCCTGGCGGCGGCGCATGCGATCTTGATGGAGGAAGGGTTCGGCCGTCTGACGGTGGAGGCGGTGGCGGCCCGGTCGGGTGTGGGCAAGGCCACGCTCTATCGGAACTGGACCAATGCCTGTGAATTGGCCATGGCGGCGCTGATCGATGGCACCCCGATGGAGCCCGCCCGCGGGGATTGGGGCCTGAAGACGGCACTGACCGCACAGATGCAGGCCCTGGTGAAGGCGTTCGCCACCACGCGTGGGCGTCAGATCGCCATGACGCTGGCCGCCGCCGATCCGGAAAGCGAGATGACGCGAGCCTTCCGGAACCGCGTGATCCTGTCCAGCCGCGAAGCGGGGCGGCAATTGATCCATGATGCTGCCCGGCGGGGCGAAATCCCGCCGCCGGTGGAGATCGAGACCCTGCTGGACATGGTCTATGGTCCCGTCTTCTATCGCATCCTGGCGGGGCACCAGCCCTTGAACGCCGCCTTCGCCGAAAGGCTGGCGGCAAACGCAGTCACCATCCTGACGGCGACGCACCCCTGACCCTCACGCGAACTGCAAAGCCGCCAAACGGGCATACAACCCGCCGCGGCGGAGCAGTTCCTCATGCGTCCCCTCCTCCACCAGCTTGCCAGCATCCAGCACCACAATGCGATCGGCATTGACGACCGTGGCCAGGCGATGGGCGATGATCAGGGTGGTGCGGCCCTTCATCAGGGTTTCAAGGGCCGCCTGCACCACGCGCTCGCTTTCCGCATCCAGGGCCGAGGTCGCCTCATCCAGCAGCAGCACCGGCGCGTCACGCAGGATGGCGCGGGCAATCGCGATGCGCTGGCGCTGCCCGCCCGACAGGCGCACACCCTTTTCGCCCAGGAACGTGTCGAACCCTTCCGGCATGGCCTGGATGAACTCCAGGGCATGGGCGGCCGATGCCGCCGCCCGCACCTCCGCATCCGACGCACCGGGACGGCCATAGCGGATATTCTCCATGGCGCTGGTGGAAAAGATGACGCTGTCCTGCTGCACGATGCCGATGCGGGCGCGCAGGTCGGCCGGATCGGCCTGGGCGACATCCACCCCGTCCAGACGGACGCTGCCCTGCTGCGGATCATAAAAGCGCAGGAGAAGCTGGAAGATCGTGGTCTTGCCGGCACCCGACGGGCCGACCAGGGCCACACGCTCCCCCGGATGGATGGTCAGGTTCAACCCGTCCAGCGCGCTGTCCTTGGGCCGGGAGGGATAGTTGAAGCGCACGCTGTCGAACCGCACCTCGCCCCTTGTCGGCGACGGCAGGGGCAGCGGCTGGGGCGGTGCCCGGATGTCCGGCACGGTGGCCAGCAGGTCGAACAGCCGTTCCGTGGCGCCGGCGGCGCGTGACAGGTCGCTGGCCACCTCCGACAGGGCGCCAACCGCACCGGCCACCATGACGGCGTAGAAGACGAAGGCGGAAAGCTGGCCGCCGCTGATGCGTCCGGCGATCACGTCATGACCGCCGATCCACAGCACCATGCCGATGGCCCCGAACACCAGCACGATGACCAGCATGGTCAGCCAGGACCGCGCCTTGATCCGGCGCAGCGACACGGTGACCGTCTCCTCCACCCTGTCGCGGAACCGGTTTATCTCCATCGGCTCCCGTCCGAAGGCCTGGACGGTGCGGATGCCGCCCAGCACCTCGTCCACCGTGCTACCGATATCGGCGACGGCGTCCTGGCTGGCGCGCGACAGGGTGCGGACCTTGCGGCCGAAAATGATGATGGGTGCCACCACCAGCGGCACGACCAGCAGCACCAGCCCCGTCAGTTTGCCCGAGGTCAGGGCCAGCAGCACCAGCCCGCCCACCAGCATCAACCCGTTGCGCAGCGCGATGGACACGGATGTGCCGATCACCTGCTGCAGCAGGGTGGTGTCGGTGGTCAGGCGCGACAGGATCTCCCCCGTCCGCGTCGTCTCAAAAAAAGCCGGGGATTGGGTGACCAGATGGTCGAAGACCTTGCGCCGGATATCGGCCACCACCCGCTCCCCAATCCAGGAAACCAGATAGAATCGGGCGAAGGTGGAAACGGCCAGCAGCACGATGACCACCAGCATGACCAGCAGCGCCTGATTCAGCAGGTCGGCATTGCCCGCCGCGAATCCGCGATCGACCAGTGCCTTCAACCCCTGGCCCAGCCCCAGCACCGTGCCGGCCGCGACCACGAGGGCGGCGGTGGCGCCGGCCATGGCGGCGCGGTAGGGTTTCAAGAACGGCCAAAGCAGGCGCAAAGGCTTCAGATCGCGGCGATTCTGCCCCTCGGGCGGGGTAGGTTCGGCGCTGCTGTCACGAAAGACCAAGGAAGTTGCTCCGCATGCAAGAAAGCGGGTGGAAATCAGAACCATCCCGTGGTAACCGCATGTCCGCGTCAGGGCAACCACAACGCCCCGATAACATAGCTGCCGCGCCGAACACGTATCAGCCCAGCCTTGCGTCACCGCATGGCCGGACGGGGTTGCCATCACCCCTGGCTTGGTATAAAAGCGCGGCTTCGATTTAGGGACTGCCGACCATGAAGCCTGATATCCACCCCGCGTACCACGAGATCACCGTCGTCATGACCGATGGTAGCTCCTTCAAGACCCGCACCACCATGGGCAAGGCCGGCGACACGCTGCGTCTGGACATCGATCCGAAGTCCCACCCGGCCTGGACGGGCGTGCAGAAGCTGCTGGACACCGGCGGCCAGATCGCCAAGTTCAACAAGCGCTTCCAGAGCTTCGGCCTGAAGTAAGCAGCTTGGCCACAAGGCACGTAAAAAGCGCCGCCGGGAACATCCTGGCGGCGCTTTTTACGTTTGTGGCTGGCGTTTGTCCTCCCATCATCCAGGCTTTTGCCGGAATAATGGGAGAGGGCGACTTAAAAGCGATCACACCGGATCGGGCGACTTGGTGCGCAGGGTGACGAATTCCTCCGCCGCGGTGGGATGCAGGCCGATGGTGTTGTCGAAGACCTGCTTGGTCGCACCGGCATTCATGGCAACGGCGATGCCCTGGATCATTTCCGGCGTATCGCTGCCCACCATGTGACAGCCCACCACCTTCTGCGTCTCCCGATCCACCACCAGCTTCATGAAGGTCCGCTGGTCGCGGCCCGAGAGCTGATGGCGCATAGGCTTGAAATTGGTGCGATAGATATCGACACCGCTCGGCAGGGTGGCGCGGGCCTCTTCCTCCGTGATGCCGACCGTGGCGACGGGCGGGATGGAGAAAACGGCCGTGGGGATATTGTCGTAATTCACATCGCGCGCACGGTTGCCATACAGCCGGTCGGCCAGCACATGCCCCTCGGCCAGGGCCACGGGCGTCAGGTTGACGCGGTTGGTGACATCGCCCAGGGCATAGAGGCTGGGAACGGACGTCTGGTACTGGTCGTTGACCTTGATGGCCCCGGCATCGTCCAGTTCCACGCCCAGCTTTTCCAGCCCCAGCCCCTTGGTTAGTGGCTTGCGGCCGATAGCGTAAACGACCGCGTCGCATTCGATGCGCTGCCCGTCAGACAGATGGGCCAGCAGGCCGGTCTCCGTCTTCTCGATCCGGTCGATGATGACATTCAGGCGCAGGTCGATGCCGGACTTGCGCACCTCATCCGCCACGAATTCCCGCACATCCAGATCGAAGCCGCGCAGGATCTGCCGGCCGCGATAGAGCTGGGTGACTTTCGCGCCCAGGCCATTGAACAGACCAGCGAATTCCAGCGCGATATAGCCGCCGCCGGCAACGACAACGCGGCGTGGAAACGCCTTCAGATAGAAGATTTCGTTGGACGTGATGCCATATTCCCGCGCGCCGGGCTCCTGGGGCAGTTCAGGCCAGCCGCCGGTGGCGATCAGGATGCGCTCCGCCGTCACGCGGCGGCCGTTCACCTCCACCGTGTGGGCGTCCACGATGGTGGCGCGGCCTTCGAACACGGTGACACCAGCCCCTTCCAGCAGACGGCGATAGATGCCGTTCAGGCGCGCAATTTCCTTGTCCTTGGCCGCGATCAGGGCGTTCCAGTCATGGGTGGGCCTTTCAACCTGCCAGCCAAATCCGGCCGCATCCTCGAACGCCTGGCCGTATTCGGCGCCATAGACCAGCAGCTTCTTGGGCACGCAGCCGACATTAACGCACGTGCCGCCGAAATAGCGTTCCTCCGCCACCGCCACGCGCGCGCCATGCCCCGCCGCGATGCGCGACGCCCGCACCCCACCCGAACCGGCGCCGATGGTGAACAGGTCGAAATCGAACTGGGACATGATGGGAAGCCCTGCGCTGAGATGGATCTGAGGGATATGTAGGCGCGTTGCCGCCTTATCGCTGTGACGGCGGTCGCACACCTGTCATGCCCCGCCCCAGGCCACGAAATGCGGGTTCAGGAAGGTGGGGGCCTTGCCATAGGGGAAGGGTTCGCCATCCAGCAGCGTCAGGATGCCGCCAGCCCCCAGCAGCACGGCATGGCCGGCGGCGATATCCCATTCGCAGGTGGGCCCCAGACGCGGATACACATCGCCCACTCCCTCAGCCACGCGGCAGAATTTCAGGGAGCTGCCGGCCGCCACCCGGTCGGCCACGCGCCGCCCGGCCAGGAATTCCTCCACGGCTTGGTTATCGGCATGGCTGCGCGAGGTCAGGACGGTCAGGCCACGGGCGGGCACAGGGCGGACGCGAATGGGCTCGTCCGGCTGCCCGGCGCGACCGCGCACAGCGGTGCCGGGGCCCGACGCGGCATAGATGGTGCCGTCCACAGGCAGCATGACGACGCCCAGGACGGGCAAACCATCCTGGACCAGGGCGATGTTCACGGTGAACTCGCCATTGCGCTTGATGAATTCCTTGGTGCCGTCCAGCGGATCGACCAGCCAGAAGGTACCGGCGGCGATGTCCGGGATGCGCCCGGCAGCCACCTCCTCCTCCGTCACCACGGGGATGGCGGGGGTCAGGGTGCGCAGGGCCGCCAGGATGATGGCGTCGGCATCATTGTCGGCGGCGGTGACAGGGCTGCCATCGGCCTTTTCAACGGCGTCGGTCCCGGCCTCGTAATGGCGCAGGATGGCCGCAGATGCCTTTTCGGCGGCGGCGCGGACGGCGGGCAACAGGCCAGCCAATTCTTCGGGTGACATGGGCGAAGGCTCTCCTGGCCAAAATTCGCCCGATCATAGGGAATGAAACGCCGGGAGCAAGCCACATAAACGATGCCCTCAGGCGTCGGGCGCGGCCATCCGGCCGCTTGGCTACGCGCGCATGAGCGCGCGGGCGCTCAACGCGCCAGCCAATCCGGCAATAGCCAGATTGGCTTCACTCCCCATCGTCATGGTCGGCCATGTAGGCGCGCAGGGCCGCGTTGATGCGGGCCTGCATGGCGCGGTCACCGCCGCCGGAACGGCGGAACCAGTCCACCAGATCACCGTCCAATTGCAGCGTGATGGCGCGGCGGTCCGTACCGCGCGGACGGCGCGGCGGCCAGATATGGGCGGATTGAACCTCCCCCGACTCATCGGGCCTCAGAAGGGCGGCACGTTCTGCCGCAGTAATGACGACACCAGACATATACGACATGCGCGTTCTCCCGTCGGCCCTGACGGCCGGCCAGCTTTCATGCCCCTGTCGCCCCAACGGAGAAGTTAAACGAAGGTTCCGGTCCCGGCCTGTGACTTCACGGTGACTTTTCCTTCACGCATCATATTGGAAACACCTGTCGCCCCGACAAGGGGTCCTGTTCAACCCGCTTTCGTGCCGATACTCTGGCCACAGCGTAACAAGGGGACGATGCCTTCATGTGCGGGCGGTTTGTGCAGAAAAGCCTGGAGGATATGGCAGCGGCCTTCGGCGCCACGCTGCGTGCCGACATGGCCCCCCGGCATTTGGTCGCCCGGTACAACATCGCGCCGACGGCCGCGGTGGGTGTGATCGGGCTGGACCGGACCGGGGCACGGTCGATGACCGCCATGCGCTGGGGTCTGGTGCCGTCCTGGGCCAATGACGCCTCTGGCGCGGCCCGCATGATCAACGCTCGCAGCGAGAGCGCGGCGGACAAGCCATCCTTCCGCGAGCCCTGGCAGAAGCGGCGCGCCATCATCCCCGCCGACGGATTCTATGAATGGCCGCAGACGGGCGAGCGCAAGCAGCCCTGGTTCGTGGCCCGTGCCGACGGCGCCCCCATGGCCTTCGCCGCCCTGTGGGATGTCTGGCACGGCGGGGCGGATGGGCCGTTATTCACCTGCTGCATCCTGACCGCCCCCGCCAATGACGAGTTGGCCCGTATCCATGAGCGCACGCCGGTGATGCTGATGGATGATGGCGCCATCCAGCGCTGGCTGTCACCCACGACGCCGGAGGTCGTGCGTCACGGGCTGATGCGGGCACCGGCGGCCGGCGCATTGAGCCTGCGACCGGTGACGCCGCGGGTCAATGCCGTGCGCCATGACGGGCCGGACCTGCTGGCCCCGTACCAGCCAGAGGCGGCGGCCGCGCCCAAGGCCGTAGGGAGCCTGCTGTGAGGATCGGGATGGCCCTGGGGCTGATGGCTCTGCTGGGACTGGCACCCGCCGCTCTGGGCCAAGCCGGCGGTGAGGCACCGGTAAAGGGCATCGGTGCCGCCAAGGAAGGTGATCTGGTCACCGTGAAGGGCCAGGAATTCCGCCTGTTCGGCATCGATGCGCCCGACAAGGACCAGAAATGCCTGAATGTGCGGGGTCGCGAATATAATTGTTTCGCCCTGTCCACCCGCATCCTGGGCCTGTTGATCAACAATATGAATATCGAATGCACGCCGCGTGGCCAGTCGCCCGCCGTGGGGCCGAAGCTGGCCATCTGCCGGGCAGAAAATGGCGACGATCTGGCCTATGCCATGGTGGAGCGCGGCATGGCCCTGGCCTATCGCCCGCTCAGCTTCGACTATGTGTCGATCGAGGCGCGGGCCATCTCTTTCCGCCGGGGCCTGTGGGCCGGCCGGGTGGAACCGCCCTGGCTGTGGCGGTCGCGCCAGACGGAAGAGAAGCTGAACGAGATGCGCAACCCGAAAGCAGCCGGGGCGCAGTGAGCGACCCTATACCCCCAAAGCAAAAAAGCCGCCGGCTTGTGGCCAGCGGCTTTTTTTGGGACCGGAGGATGGTGGGCGCGGCAGGGATTGAACCTGCGACCCCCGCCGTGTGAAGGCGATGCTCTCCCGCTGAGCTACGCGCCCATCCGTCGTCGGTGGAGCGGGGTTCTAAGGGGTTGGCGGCGACCTGTCAAAGGGAAAAATCCCAGGGCCTGCGATTTTTTCCGCCAATGCCTGGGAAAGCCTTGTCGGCTGCGGGTTCCAGGCCCACATTGCCGATAGACCCGCCACCGTAAACATTGGGAGGCCGAACCGATATGCGTGCCCTGAGCTGCCTGCCGATCGCGTTTCTGGCCCTCGCGCCGTCCTTTCCGGCCAGCGCACAGGACAAGCCGGGTGACCTGGCGCTGACCTATTCGGTGCATGTGGGCGGCATGCATGTGCTGGATGCCGATGCGAATATGGCGCTGGGGGCCGACGGCTATCGCGCCGGCCTGCGCATGCAGACGGACGGGTTCCTGGGCCGCGTGGCGCAGTGGAAAACGGATGTGCAGGCCCAGGGCAACCTGTCCGCCGCCCTGCCCCGCCCGCGCCAGTTCACCGCCCATGGCAGTTGGCGCGATCAGCCGCGCCTGACCACGGTGGATTACACCCCCGACGGCACCCCCACCCTGACCCTGGCCGATCCGGAGCCGGAGAAGGACCGGGAGCCTGTGCCTGCCGATCTGCGGCTGGGCACCGTGGACCCGGTTTCGGCCATCGTCGCCGTACTGGACAAGGTGGCCAAGGCGGGGAATTGCGACATCACCGTCCCCGTCTATGACGGGCGCCAGCGATACGACCTGATCTTCGCCACGCAGAACGAAACGGTGCTGGAGGCAAGCAGCCTGTCCGTCTATGCCGGGCCGGCAACCGCCTGCACGGTGCGCTACAAGCCGCTGGCCGGCCGCTGGAAGGAGAACCGGCAGCGCGACCGCGATCGGGAGGGGGCGAAGCCCAAGGACGTACCCGTCACACTCTATATTGCCCCCGTCGTGGCCGGCGGTCCGCCCGTGCCTGTCCGGCTGGAGATGGACAGCGCGCTGGGCGCCGTGAAGATGCACCTGTCAGCGGTGAGGGCCGGATAGGTCAGGCCAGTCGCGCCAGCCCCGCTGGCAGGTCCGCAAACCTGTCGATGATGATGTCCGCCCCCAGCTCGGCCAGCGGCATGCGCGGATATCCGTAGGCAACGGCTACCGCCGGCACGCCGGCCCCCCGCGCCGCCGCCACATCATTGGCATTGTCGCCTACCATGACCGCCCCGGAAGCCCCGACGCCCAGACGGTCCATCACCCACAGCAACGGGGCCGGGTGCGGTTTCTTCTCCGCCACCGTGTCACCACCGGCGACGGCATCGAAGAAGGGCGCCAGGCCCAATTCCGCCAGCAAATCGTGGCTGATGCCCGCCGGCTTGTTGGTGCACAGGCCCAACCGATGGCCGGCCGCCTTCAGCGCCGCCAGCGTTTCCATCACGCCGGGATAGACACAGGCGCGATCGACCGGCAGGGCACCGTAAAGGTCGAGATAGCGGGCGGTCATCGCGGCCAGCGCATCGGGCGCCAGGGCCGCACCGGTGGCCGCGAAAGCCCGTTCCACCAGGCGGGCCACCCCATCGCCGATCATGGCATGCACGTCCGCCAAGGGCAGTTGCGACCGTCCCTCCTGCGCCAGCAGCCGGTTCAGGCCAAGGGCGATATCAGGGGCGCTGTCAATCAGGGTGCCGTCGAAATCAAAGATGATCGCGGGGAACCGCGCAAGGATGCTCATGTCGTCTGCCGCTTCCGCTTGGCGTGGCCGGGGGATTCTATGGTACAGCGGCCAGCATGGATAACCAGCCGCCCGGCCCGCCACCATGACTGAACGCTCGCTCGCCTGCATCATCCTTGCCGCCGGCAAGGGTACGCGCATGAAATCCGCCTTGCCCAAGGTGCTGCACCCGCTGGGCGGGCTGCCCATGGTCAAACATGTGGTGACGGCGGCCGAAAGCCTGTCGCCACAGCGCATCGTCGTCGTGGTCGGGCCCGGCATGGACAATGTCGCCGCCGCCGTGGCGCCGCATGTCACGGTCGTGCAGGCGCGGCAGCTGGGCACCGGCGATGCAGTGAAATCGGCGCTGGGGGCGCTGGAGGGGTTCACGGGCGATGTGCTGATCCTTTATGGCGATTCGCCGCTGATCACGCCCGCCACCTTGTCGGCCATGCTGGCGGCCCGGCGCGGGGCGGGCGATCCGGCGGTGGTCGTGCTGGGCATGCGTCCCGCCGATCCCGGCGCCTATGGCCGCCTGATTCTGGATGCGGATGGCGGGCTTGAAAAGATCGTGGAGTTTCTGGACGCCACGCCGGCGGAAAAGGCCGTGACGCTGTGCAATGCTGGCTTCATGGCGTTCGACGGGGCACGGATGGGCGATCTTCTGGCGGCAATCGGCAATGACAATGCCAAGGGCGAGTATTATCTGACCGACGCGGTGTCCGTGGCACGGAGCCGAGGATATGCCTGCGCCGTGGTCGAGGGTCCGACCGATGACACGGCCGGGGTCAACAGCCGGGCGGAACTGGCGATCATCGAAAAGATTTTCCAGAACCGGCTGCGACGGGCCGCCATGGATGATGGCGCCACCCTGCTGGACCCCGACACGGTCTATTTCGCGGCGGACACGGTGCTGGGCCGCGACGTGACCGTGGGCCAGAATGTGGTATTCGGTCCCGGCGTGACGGTGGAGGACGGGGTGGAGATCAAGCCCTTCTGCCATCTGGAAGGAGCCATTATCCGCAAGGGCGCCATCATCGGCCCCTATGCCCGCCTGCGGCCCGGTACGGATGTAGGCGAAGGGGCGCATATCGGCAATTTCGTGGAACTGAAGAATACCCAGTTCGGGGCCGGCGCCAAGGCCAACCACCTCACATATCTGGGCGATGCCGATGTCGGCGGCGGCAGCAATATCGGGGCCGGCACCATCACCTGCAATTATGACGGCGTCCTGAAGCACCGCACCCGTATCGGGCAGAATGTGTTCATCGGCACCCATTCCACGCTGGTGGCACCGGTCGCAGTGGGCGACGGCGCCTACACCGCGGCCGGCACGGTGGTGACGCGGGATGTGGCTGCGGATGCGCTGGCCATTTCCCGCGCCCCACAGGAGGAGAAGGCTGGCTGGGCGTCGCGTTACCGCGCGGCCAAGCTGGCGCTGAAGGCCGCAATGGGGAAGAAGTGAGAGCGCAGGTCGGGGTGAGCATCAGCGCGCCCCGACCTGACCGGCGACATCAATCGCGAAAATTCACATATTGCAGCGGCTGTTCAATCTTCAGCCCCTTGACCAGGGCGATGGCGGCCTGCAGATCGTCAAGCTTCTTGCCGACCACGCGCAGTTCGTCGCCCTGGATGGAGGCCTGGACCTTCATCTTGCTGTCCTTGATGGCCTTGTTGATCTGTTTGGACAGTGCCTGATCCAGGCCCTGCTTGACCTTGATGGTCTGGCGCAGCGTGCCGCCGGCGGCGTTTTCTTCCTTGCCCCAATCCAGGCAACCGGGGTCCAGCTTGCGGCGCACGAAATAGCCCTTCAGCATTTCCTGCAACTGCGCCAGCTTCAGCGCATCCTCGGTATGGATGTGAATCTCGTTTTCCTTCTCCTTCAACTCCAGGGTGGATTTGGAACCCTTGAAGTCGAAGCGGGTCTGCACCTCGCGCAGCACGGCCTGTACGGCGTTGTTAACCTCGGCGATGTCGGTCTTGGAGACGATGTCAAAGGAAGGCATCGGGGATCGGTTTCCTGGCAACGGATTGAAAGACTGGCGCCAGTTTAGCACCAGCCGTCCCGGCCCGTCACCCTTCCCCGCCGGAAGGTCAGCCCTTCGGTGCCACCGACACCGGATTGTGTGCCACGGTTCCGCCCTCGGCATGGGCCGTCTGCTCGCCGGCGGACAAGGCCGCCACCACGAACAGTCCGGCCAGGACCAGGGCTTGCAGGACCATGGCGGCACGCTGCTTAAAATTCGTCGCTTCACGCATGACGGCCTCCCAAAAGCTGGACGTTGATCCTGGGCATCGCCCCGATACCCGATGAGAAGACTATATAAGCGACTTTATAACATGCAAATGTTTAATATTGTCTCTGACGGGTTTCGGCTTGGTAACGCCTTGTTCCTGTTGCACGGATGGCACAGCCGCAGGCCATCGCCCCTGCGCTTTGGGCCTTTGCGGGCCGGGATGCGGGTGCTAGATGTCAGGGACGGGCCCGTTGAGGGGTCAGCGCATACGGGAATCGTGATGAGCAAGCCGTCCTTCGACCAGAACGCCGCCAACCTGTTGGACGACCTGATCGGCCGCGCCCGCCGCGCCGGGGCTGATGCGGCTGACGCGCTGCTGGTGGATGCGGCATCCTTGTCACTGTCCACCCGGTTGGGCCAGCCCGAGGGGCTGGAGCGGGCGGAAGCCGGCGACCTGGGCCTGCGCGTCTTCGTGGGCAAGCGCATGGCGGTGGTGTCGAGCACCGACCGCAGCCCGCGCATGCTGGCCGAACTGGCGGAGCGCGCCGTTTCCATGGCGCGGGCTGTACCGGAGGACACATTCTGCGGCATCGCCGACCCAGACCAGATCACCCGTGACTGGACCGACCTGGACTTGGTAGACCCCACCGAGCCGACGGCGGACGCGTTGATCGTGGCCGCCAAGGCCACGGAGGATGCGGCCCGCGCCGTGGCCGGCGTCACCAACTCCGACGGCGCGGATGCCGGCTGGAGCCGCAGTGCCGTAACCCTGGTGGCCAGCAACGGCTTTGCCGGCGGCTATGGCGTGTCGCGCCGCACCCTTTCCGTTTCCGTCCTGGCTGGCGAGGGCACGGGCATGGAGCGGGATTACGATTACCACTCCACCGTCTATGGAAGCGACCTGGACAGCCCGGAGGAGATCGGGGCGCGGGCCGGACACAAGGTGGTGGCCAAACTGAATCCCCGTAAGGTCAAGAGCCAGTCGGTGCCGGTTGTGTTCGACCCGCGCCTGACGGGCGGATTCGTCGGCACGCTGTGTGGCGCCATATCCGGAGCCGCCATCGCGCGGGGCACAAGCTTCCTGAAGGACCGGTTGGGCAAGGAAGTGTTCGCGCCTGGCATCCAGATCATCGAGGACCCGCATATCCGTCGCGGCCTGCGGTCCAAGCCTTTCGATGCTGAGGGGCTGGCAAACCATCGCCGCAACCTGATCGAAGATGGGGTGCTGACCACCTGGCTGATGGATTTGCGGTCGTCGCGCCAGCTGGGCTTGGCGCCCACGGGCCATGCCACACGTGGCACCAGCGGACCGCCGGCCCCCAACGCCACCAATGTCTATCTGGCGCCAGGCCCCCTGTCGCCCCGGGAACTGATGGCCGACATCAAACAGGGCCTGTATGTAACGGAGATGATGGGCCAGGGCGTGAACGGGGTGACCGGCGATTATTCGCGCGGCGCTGCCGGCTTCTGGATCGAGAATGGCGAGATCGCCTATCCGGTCAGCGAGATCACCATCGCCGGCAATCTGAAGGATATGTTCCGGCGCCTGGTGCCCGCCAGCGACCTGAACCGGCGCTACGGCATTGATGCGCCCACCATCCGTATCGATGGGATGACGGTGGCGGGAACGTAATGAAAAGGCCCGGCCGAAGGATGGGCCGGGCCTTTTCAAGGACGGAGCTGGAAGGATCAGTCGGCCCTGAAACCCGTGCGGGCGGCGAGAATGGCGATCTGGGTACGGTTACGCGCCCCCAGCTTCTGCATCATCGCGCGCACATGTACCTTCACCGTGCCTTCCAGCACGCCCAGTTGCCGGGCGATCTCCTTGTTGGAGCAGCCGGACAGCAGCAGGCGGAAAATATCCCGCTGACGATTGGTCAGGCGGGCCACAGAGGCGAAGTCCGCGTGATCCTCGGCCACCGGTACCGCCACCGATGGCGTCAGCATGGCATAGGGCATCTGCACATAACCTTCACGGGTCAGCGCCAGGGATACCGCCTCCGCCAGAACGGCACTGGGGTCGCTCTTCAGCAGGCAGGCGACGGCGCCAGCCGTCAGCAGGGTCCGGGTTTCTGCCGGTGTGAAAGCCGACGACATCACGATGGCCGGCACACCCTGCATCCGTGCCAGGAAATCGGCAATGGCGGCCATCCGTTCGGTACCCAACCCGTCGGCATCCATCAGCACCACGTCGGGCACGCTGGTCGCCTGGGCCAGTAGGGTCAGTGCCTCTGCTGGGGTTCCCGCCTGCCAGGTCTGGGACCCGTCATGCAGGGACGCCAGCGTCAGGGCCAAGCCATGACGGACCAGGGCCTGCGGATCGACGATCAGGAAGCAGCGGCGACGCACACCGGAAAGCGCGTCCCCACCGGCGGGGCGCGCATAATTATCCGTGGTCACGACACGCAGCGGATTGCCGCCCCGGCGTACAGCGATGCTCATCATGACCTCCAACAAACGGGCATCCAGACCCGGTGTTAACCTCTCGTACATATTCATACGGATTAAGTCTTCTCGCAACCTCCTTCTGGTCAATTCGTTCAGAATCTGTTTATATTCTTCACAGCAATCGAGTTGTTATGAAATTAGATCGAATTTCGAAGCATTTATCCTTTGTGGTTACTTCGAAGTAGTGATCTATCGATTGTATTTTAACTAAACTTTCAGCGACAAGCCCAAAAGGCTTGGAATCATGGGAAAAATTCCCGTCGGATGCGACATGCGCCTGGTTCAGCGGCGATGGGAATGGGCTGGATCAAAGGGGGTATGCGGGATGACGTCCGGGACTGTGATGCTGGTCGACCATGATCAATTATTCAGCGCGGCCTTGGCCGCCTTGCTGGAGGAAGAGGGGATGGTGGTGGAATCACCCCTGCCGTCGCTTCCCAGCGCCGAACAGGCCCTTTCAGACGGAACGCCCCCCGCCCTGATCATCACGGATCCGGCCGGTCTGGACCGGAGCGAGGATCGTGACCCGCTGCAAAGGCTGCGTAGCCTAGCCCCGGAAAGTCGTATCCTGGTGCTGAGCGCCGATCTGTCGCAGACGGCGCTGAACCGCAGCCTGTCGGCCGGCGCGCATGGCCATGTCTCCAAGGGCGCCTCCTTCAACGCCGTGCTGCGGGCTGTGCGCCTGATTCTGATGGGCCAGGCCGTCTATCCGGCTGCCGCAACCCAGGGAATGGGCCAGACGCCTGCGCCTGCCGCGATGACCATGGAAACGACCGGCGAAGGCAGCGGGGCCGATCTATCGCCACGCGAGACACAGATTCTGGCTTGTGTCATCAGCGGCCATTCCAACAAGGCCATCGCCCGACGCCTCTCCATCACGGAAAGCACCGTGAAGATGCATTTCAAGAACGCCATGCGGAAAATCAACGCCGGCAACCGCACCCAGGCCGCGATCTGGGCCATGGAACATGGCATCGCGCCAATGGCGTGAAAAACTTTAAACATTTGCATAATATTAAGATAAAGCTTTATCGATCCAAGTAATGGCGGCGGCATGGATTTATCACTCATGCCCCTGACCGCAAACCAGTGTCCACGCCCCATGGTCAGGGCATGGATGCGCCTTGGCACCCTGCTGGCGGGTACACGCATTCTCCAGACAAGCCAGACAAAAAAGAAAAGGGGCCGCTGCATGCAGCGACCCCTCTACCGGTATCCGCCAGCCCCGAAGGGCTGACGAAGGTCACAGCGTTCCGATTACGGGAACACAATGACGGCGCGGCGGTTCGACGGCTCACGGACGCCGTCAGCGGTCGGGACCAGCAGGTCCGCTTCGCCCTTGGCTTCCACGGCGATCTGGTTGGACGGCAGACCCTGGCTGGCCAGATACTCGCGCACGGCTTCGGCGCGGCGTTGGGACAGCTTCTGGTTATAATCGGTCGGACCGGACGTGTCGGCATGACCGGCCACGTTGATCTGCACGATCTTGCCAGCCTTGGCGTCGCGGGCGACGTTCTGCAGGACCTGCTGGGCGTCAGCCGACAGGGTCGAACGATCCCAGTCAAAGAAGACGGTGAAGTTGCGGGTGATGGTCGGGGCCGGGGCAGCAACCGGCGCCGGGGCCGGAGCCGGCGGCGGCGGAGCCGACACGACGGTCGTGGCCGGCACGGCCTTCACCGGAGCCGAACCGAACACGGTGCGGACGCCGATCAGGACGCTGTGGGAGTTGTAGTCGTTTTTGAAGGACGGGCTGCTCAGCGGATGCTTCAGGTCATCAATGGCCTGATAGCGGTAGCCGAACGTCAGATCCAAATCCTGAGTGAGGGCATAGGCCACACCGGCATTCAACTGGTATGCAAAGGCACCATCGACGGCACCGGTATAGCTGGTGGCCCCGAGAATCGGTCCGACAGCATCATTGTCCACCCAGCCCCAGCCGAGACCGAAGCCAACGAACGGGCGGAAGGCCGAACCGACGTCGAATTCCTTCTGAACCACACCCATCAGCGTGTAGCTGGAAATGTCGCCGATCGCCGTGCCGGTGCGGGTGGCCGGGCCACCGGAAATGCCATCGACCTCATGAATCTGGTGACCACCCTCCAGACCGATGCGCAGGCCATCACCGAACTGATAGCCCAGTTCGACCACAGCGGAGATTGCCTCCTTGGCACTCACCTCATTGGTCAGGGTGGCTCCCTTGTAGTCACTGTCCTGCAGCCAGTTCACACCGATCTGGGCGCCGATATACGGACCCTCCGGCAGGCTTTGCGCCATGGCGGTCACGGGCAGCACGAGAGCCAGTGCGGTTCCCATCAGCAAATGGTGCAGTTTCATCTTTCATTCTCCTTATGGGCCCTTGGGGCGATCACCTTACGTCGGGACCGGTTGTTGGCGATGATCCCGGCGGCGACCTGTTCTGTCACGGACGGCCGAACGAATCCCGGCGCGACCAATGTCCCACCAGACTTACAGAAATTGTGCTGCCGACTCAAGGTAGCAACTTGGTGGCCAAACATACTAGCCCATATGGCTAAACAATCATCTCGGAGAATTAGCGTTTGTTCTACGCCGCGCTGCGAAAGGCTTTCATGGCCTCCCGCCTGGCCGCGACCCCGTCGACAAAGCGCTTGCCATGCAGACGCTGCACAGCTGGATGGACCGCGTGAAACACGAAATCATCGCCTCCCGGCACCAGCAAACCCAGCGCTTCCTCTTCGATTTCAATGATCGTGCCCTTGTGCTTTTCCATTTGCCCGGACTCCGAGAATCAGATTTCCCTGGCCTGCCTCTATCCCTGAAACCGTGACGGTTGCCATCACGGTTTCGTGACGTCGCGGCCGGCATGGTCAAATCAGGTCACTTGTCCTATGACTTCTGTCGAACCCATCCGGGGCCGTCCTGGCCCGCCCCCAGCGTCCAAGGCCCAATGACCGTGACCGACAAGCCGGAATCAGTGCCACAGATCAGCCAGGCAGCGCCCGGCATCTGGGGCCTGCGCCTGCCCCTGCCCTTCCAATTGAATCACATCAATGTGTGGCTGCTGTCAGATCACATGCCCGACGGGCGTCCCGCCTGGACGCTGATCGACACGGGCGTGGCCAGCGGTCTGACACGCGGGCTGTGGGAGAGGGTAGCCGCGGATTTCCTGGGCGATGCGCCCGTGCGCCGCGTCATCGTCACCCACTTCCATCCCGACCATATCGGGCTGGCCGACTGGCTGTGCCGACGCTTCGACGCCCCCTTGCACATGACCCGCACCGAATGGCTGCTGGCCCGCATGCTGTGCCTGGATGCGTCGGAGGCAATCGCCGATGCCGGGCGACGCTTCTATGGCGCCATGGGGCTGGACGCACCGGCCCTGGCGGCGCTGTCGGCGCGCGGCAATGCCTATTCGCGGGGGGTCCCGGTGGTGCCCGCCTTGTTCGACCGCATGAGCGATGGCGACATGCTGCGTATCGGCGACCGCGACTGGCGGATCATCACGTCGGGCGGGCATTCGCCGGAGCATGCCTGCCTCTACAGCGCCGACGGCGGCAATGTGCTGATCGCCGGCGACATGGTGCTGCCGCGCATCAGCCCCAATGTCAGCGTCTGGCCCGCCGAACCCTTCGCCGATCCGTTGGCGGAATTTCTGCATGGGCTGACGCGGCTGCGCGAATTGCCAGCGGATACGGTCGTCCTGCCCTCGCACGGACCCGTGTTCGAGGACCTGCGGGGCCGCATCGATGAATTGCTGCGCCACCATGCGGAACGGCTGAACGAGGCGGAGGCGGACTGTGCCGATGGCGGGCGCACGGTGGCGCAGATCACCGCCACCATGTTCAAGCGCCCGCTGGACACCCACCAATTGACCTTCGCGGCCGGCGAGGCGCTCGCCCACCTGAACCATCTGGTCGCCACGGGACGGATAAAGCGCCGGTGCCGCCCGGATGACGGCGCCTGGCTGTTCACCCAGTCCTGAAGGACACGTTATTGCGCGACACTCTTGGCCTTTGTCTTGGCGCCGGCCGCGGCACCGGCGATGGCCGGAGCCGGCGCCCGCGGCGGAGCGGCATTGACAGCTGCCGTGGCGGCATCGGCCAGCAGGACCGTGGGTGCCGGCTTGTCACAGCGGGGCGCGTTGGCCAGGTGCATGCCGGCGCCGTCAGGCGACAGGCCCTGTTCGATCTCCGCCAGGCTGGCCGCCATGGCTTGTGCGACCAGCGGCGCGTGCGTGCCGCAGAAGACCGGCGTCGTCAGCGCGATGGCACGCTGCGATGTCTCATTGGCCAGACGGGTACGGAAACTGTCGAAATTGCGGGTGGGATTGCCCTTGGCCGTGCGCTTGTAATAGGCGACCAGCGACTTTTCCCATTCCTGGATGCGGGACTGGTGCTTTAGCGTGAACTGCTTGTACTGGTTGAACAGGCTGAGTTGGCCCTTAACGTCCATGTGCTGGCAGGTCAGGCCGATCACCATCAATTCCGTATGCAGACGGATACCCTGCTCAGCCGCGAATTCCGGCACCGAATAGCAAGGCCCCTTAGGCGGGGCGGCGATGGTCGGCGAAGCGGCAAGAGTAGCGGTGACGGTAAGCGCGCCGATGGCGCGGGCGACCTGGCGGAAGGACGGCATGCGGAGAGATCCGTTGCGACGGGAATGATATGATGCGGACTGTGCCGCAACCCGCCCCAGCCCGCAAGAGAAGCCAGCCCCGGCCCGGAGATTTCGTTGCCTAGCCGGACCGGTCCCGGCGGCCGGCCATAGGGACATGAGCGCCATGCCGGGATTTTTTGCCCCCGCGACGCAGTTTCTCTTTCATTTCGAAAATAATTCCCCCATATCTGAAACCACAAATCCTGGCAGACCCCTTCCGATGGCAAGCCGAGACCCACGGGTCCCTGCAAAAGGCCGGCTCACGCGACGGGATTGCCTGAGACTGTGAATCCGCTGCATGACGCATGAGCCTCTCTGGCAACCGAGTGATATCTTGAACGCCGAAACTGAAGGTGATGCGGAGTCCCCAAAGCGCCGGGGTCGTATTCCGCAATCCGCTTGGCCGCGAATTCTGGAACGCTACAAGGCGGGAGCCACGCTTTCCGCCATAGCGCGGGAATTTGACTGCACGCCCAGCGCCATTTCCTACATTGTCCGCAAGGCGGAGGCCGCTGGCCTGACCGGCGACGGTGGGGAAGGTACGCCGACCGAGGCCGCGCCGGCCCCTGCTGCGCTGGCCCCTGTGGAATTGCCCGCTCCAGCCCCGGTGGCCGCTGCGGTGGAAGCACCGCGTCCGCGGCGTGTGTCCCGCACAGCTGAAGCCCGTCCGGCGGAATTGCCGCTGGCCGAAGCCATCCCGGCAGCCCCCCCCGTGGCCCCGCCATCCGTGGCAGCCGCACCGGTGACCGCAGTTGAGCCGCCGGCCGCCCCCGTGGCGACGGAAGCCCCGACCGTGGATGCGACGCGCGATAGCCCGTTCCAGCATGATAGCGGCCGCCATGGCGAGGTGCCGCGCCGTTTCGAGGGTCGCGACAACCGCCCGCCGCGGGAACCGCGCGAGGGCCGTGAAGGCCGACCCGACCGGGCTGAGCGTTTCAGCCAGGAAGGTCGTGAGCCGCGTCCCGATCGTGAGCGTAACGAGTTCCGGGGTGAACCGCGGCAGGATCGTGGCCCCCAGGATCGCAATCAGCAGCAGGGCGACCGCCGTCCGCAGCAGGGCAATGTCCGCTTCCCGCAGGGGGGGCAGCCCGGGCCGCAGCGCGACCGGTTTGGCGAGCGGCCGCCCCGCGATCGGCTGGAAGTGCGGCCGCCGCGTGATTTCGACCGTGACCGCAATGTCGGAAACGAGGCACGCGGCGGCGAGCGCGCCGTGCCCGACTATGCGCCCTCGCCGTCCGAGGGTCCGGCCGACGTCGTCTATCCCTACCGCCAGCAGCAGCGCAACCCGGCTCGCCTGGAAGCGGCGGAGACGCCGGCCGTCCCCGCCGACGAGCGCATGGATGCGTCGGCCAAGGCCTGTGCCGAAGCCTACAAGGCCTGGAAGGGTCAGACGGGCGGTGGCGTGCAAGGCTTGACCGACGCGCTGCATGAGCTGCGCAAGGTGATCGCCCGTATGGAGATCGAGATTTCTGCCAGCCGCAAGGAAGAGCAGCGCCCGGTTTCCTTCCCCTCCTACCGTACCAACCTGCCCCCGCCGCAACAGCCGCGCGGCTGACCTTGCCGGCTGTCGCAGACTCACGGTTGAAAGGGCCTCGTCTTCCTGACGGGGCCCTTTTTGTTTCAAGCCATCGCGGCATCAGCAGGCCGGCACGGGGGACGGGAAAAGAAAAAGGCCGCCCCAAAGGGACGGCCTTCAACTGACGGCATCGTCGGGGAAGGATCAGGCCTTCTTGACCGTGAGCTTGGACAGAACGCCCTGCAGCTCTTCGATGCTTTCCTTGACGCGCTTGGACAGGACCTCGGCGGCCTCGGTGTTGGACTTGGCGACCAGTTCCGACAGTTCCTTCAGATTGGCAGAGGCCTTCTCGAAGGAGCCCTTCACCAGGGCGGCCTGCTTGGCGACCTTGTCTTCCGGGGTGCCGGGGGTCAGCAGTTCGTTCACCAGGGTCGAGGTCTCTTCCAGCGACTGGCGGATGATCTCGGCCTGCCGACGGGCGACGGCCTGATAGCCTTCCACGGCCAGCTGGTTGGCGGCAACGATGGCCTCCACATTGCGGCGCTGGGCGGTGACCAAGCCTTCGAAATCGGCGCTGGGCAGCTTGAAATCGCCGAATGCCTTCTGGAAATCGGTGAAGCGGTTCATGTCGAAGAACTTCGCCGGATCGAAGTCCAGAAACGGATTCTTGTAGGTGGCCATAATCATTCCCCAATGCTGTCTGTCGTCAGTAACGGCGGATGGCGGCAGGCGGCGGGAAGACCCTGCTGCGCCGCAACATATCCGATGGAGATAATGCCCTTTGCCGCTTTTTTCGTCAACTTTTTTTGTTGCAGCGCACAAAAACCATGACAGATCAAGCCTCTGCATGTTTCGATCCGATAGATTGGCGTGCAAGCATGGCTGCCATCCCTGACCATGAGTAGTGGCATGGTCAGGGATGGGGAATCTGATGGATGGGAGTCTTTATTCCCATAGGCAGGTGCAGCTCGACAATGGAGATGACCGCCGTCCCCGCCTCAGGGCATCAGTCATAGGGCGGAGACAGGCATTCTCGCTGACGCTAGCGTAAACGATGTCTTAACGGGTGGTGGCGGAGTAGCTTCCCGAAACTGGACGAATTCCGTCCTGAACCTTGCGTCCATGGTCCTAGGCTTTTACACAGGCCGACAATCCGCCGCGCTACGCGGGTTCGATCGGCGATGTCAAGCCCTGGTATCGGCTTCATGACAGTCAGGTGACGGCTTGACTTCAAAAAACATCAACAAAATCAATGGGCTGATTTTTTCTGCCTGTTTTTTGTGCAATGGCGTGGAACCCGCGGACTCCCTGGCTCCCAACCATCCAACCCATCACTTGTCCGCAGACTTATCCACAGGTTTCGTGGAAATCCATGCCTAAGCCTTCCATCCTTCCTCGTGCTGCCGGAAGGACAGGGTGATAAGGTAACCGGTATCACTTCCGGTGGACGCCTATGCCTTCCGGTCGGATCCGCGGCGTATTTCAGCAGGCGATTGACCGGCGCGCAGGGATACGCCACATGCAGGGCCATGACCGACACAGCCGACCATGATCCGCCCCCTCCCCCGACCGATGTCCCCCCCGCGCCGGAGACGGCACCGGGCCGGCGCAAACGCGCCGTGGCCGACCTGTCGCGCGGCGTCGATATCATCAAGGGCTATCTGCGCACCCTGCCCGACCGGCCCGGCGTGTACCGGATGCTGAATGATGAGGGCAATGCGCTGTATGTCGGCAAGGCACGCAGCCTGAAGAAACGCGTCACCAACTATACGATGCCGGTGAAGCTGCCCATCCGACTGCAGCGCATGATCGCCGAGACCACGCAGATGGAGTTCGTCACCACCCATACGGAGGTGGAGGCGCTGCTGCTAGAATCGAACCTGATCAAGAAGCTGATGCCGCGCTACAATGTGCTGCTGCGCGACGACAAGACCTTTCCCCATATCCTGATCACCGGCGGGCAGGATTATCCGCAGCTGACCAAGCATCGCGGCACGCGCACCGATGCCGGCTCATATTACGGCCCTTTCGCATCGGCCGGGGCCGTCAACCGCGTGCTGACGGCGCTGCAGCGCGCCTTCCAGCTGCGCACCTGTGCCGACACGGTGTTCAACACCCGCACCCGCCCCTGCCTGCAATACCAGATCAAGCGCTGCACGGCGCCCTGCGTGGCGAAGGTGACCGGGACCGAATATGCCGAGCAGGTACGGGAGGCCAAGCAGTTTCTGGAAGGCCGCAGCCGCGACATCCAGGCCGATCTGGCCACCCACATGCAGGCGGCGGCCGAGGCGCTGGAGTTCGAACGCGCGGCCAAGCTGCGCGACCGTATCCGGGCCCTGACCGCCATCCAGGCCCACCAGGACATCAATGTCGAGGGCGTGGACGATGCCGACATCATCGCCGCCTATCAGGATGGCGGCAGCACCTGCGTGCAGGTGTTCTTCTTCCGCGGCGGGCGCAATTATGGCAACCGCGCCTATTTCCCCAGCCATGACAAGGTGCTGGAGGTGGAGGAGGTCCTGTCATCCTTCATCGCGCAGTTCTATGACAACAAGACGGCCCCAGGCCTGATCCTGGTCAGCCATGATCTGCCGGAGGAGGCGCTGCTGCAGGAGGCGCTCAGCCTGCGCGCCGGGGTGAAGGTGGAACTGCACGCGCCCAAGCGCGGGGACAAGAAGCGGCTGCTCGATCATGCCGTCAACAATGCCCGCGACGCCCATGGAAGACGGCTGGCGGAGACGGGTAGCCAGACCAAGCTGCTGGCCGGTGTCGCCGCGGCCTTCGGTCTGGCGGAACCGCCGGCGCGTATCGAAATCTATGATAACAGCCACATCCAAGGCGCCCATTCCATCGGCGCCATGGTCGTGGCCGGCCCCGACGGTTTCATCAAGAACGCCTATCGCAAGTTCAACATCAAATCCAAGGATGCGGCCGGCGACGATTTCGCCATGATGCGCGAGGTGTTCACCCGCCGATTCGAACGCGCGCTGAAGGAGGACCCCGAGCGCAGTGGCGAGACCTGGCCCGATCTGGTGCTGATCGACGGCGGTGAGGGACAGTTGGGCGTGGTCATGGAGGTGATGGCCGAACTGGGGATCGAGGATGTCCCCCTCGTCTCCATCGCCAAGGGACCGGATCGCGATGCAGGTCGAGAGCGATTCTTCATGCCTGGCCGCCCCCCCTTCGGCATGGAGCATAAGAGCCCCGTGCTCTATTATCTCCAGCGTTTGCGCGACGAAGCGCACCGCTTCGCCATCGGCACCCATCGGGCCAAACGGGAAAAGGCGATCAGTGCCTCGCCGCTTGACGAGATCCAGGGAATCGGGCCGCGGCGCAAGAAAGCGCTGCTGCTGCATTTCGGTTCCGCCCGCGCGGTGTCGCGCGCCGGGCTTAACGATCTCCAGGCCGTGGAGGGGATCAGCGATACCGTCGCCAGAATCATCTATGATCACTTCCATGGGGAAGGATAGGATGCGCGCCGTCGACGGAAGACCCGTTTCCATCATGCCTTGGCGCCCATGCTGACCAGCCTGCCCAACATCCTGACCCTGTCGCGCATCGCCGTGATCCCGGTCGTCGTGGCCCTGTTCTTCTTTCCAGGCAAATGGAGCGCCTGGACGGCGCTGGGGCTTTATTCGGCGGCCTGCATCACCGACTGGTTCGACGGCTATCTGGCCCGCGTCTGGCGGGAGGAGAGCCTTATCGGCAAGTTCCTGGACCCCATCGCCGACAAGCTGCTGGTGGCGGCTGTGCTGATGATGCTGGCGGGCGTGGGAAAGATCGCGGGGCTGACCATCATCCCCGCCATCATCATCCTGCTGCGCGAGGTGATGGTGTCGGGCCTACGGGAGTTCCTGGCCGGGCTGCGCGTCTCCGTCCCGGTCAGCGGCCTTGCCAAATGGAAGACCACCATCCAGATGGTGGCCATCGGTTGGCTGATCGTCGGTGCCGACGGGCCGGAAGGCTGGCCCGTGACCCTGATCGGGGAAGTGGGGTTGTGGCTGGCGGCCGCCCTGACGCTGATGACCGGCTGGGATTATCTGCGTGCGGGCCTACGCCACATGCTGACGCCGAAAGGGTGACGTGATGCTGAAGCTGTTCTATTTCGCCTGGCTGCGCACCAAGATCGGCATCGCGGAGGAGCGCGTGGCCCTGCCCGAGGGCGTGACGGACGTCGCCGGCCTGATCGGCTGGCTGCGCGGGCGCGGGACCGGGTATGAGGATGCGCTGGCCAATCTGGACGTGGTCAAGGTCGCGGTTAACCAGGAATATGTGCCCTTCACCCACCCGGTCGCGGCCGGGGACGAGGTGGCCCTGTTCCCGCCGGTGACGGGCGGCTGATGACTGTCCGGGTCCAGCGCGAGGATTTCGACATCGGGGCCGAACTGGCGGCGCTGACCGGTGGCGATACCGGGATTGGCGGTGTCTGCTGCTTCACCGGCCTGGTGCGCGACCTGCATCCCAAGGCGGGAGAGACGGCCGGCACGGTGCGCGCCCTGACTCTGGAGCATTATCCCGGCATGACGGAACGGCAGCTGGAATCGATCGAGGCGGAGGCGCATGCCCGCTGGCCGCTTTCCGCCAGCCTGATCATCCATCGCCATGGCCGCATGGAGCCGGGGGAGCGCATCGTGATGGTGGCGTGCGCGTCCGCCCATCGCGAGGCCGCGTTCGAAGCCTGCCGCTTCCTCATGGATTGGCTGAAGACCAAGGCACCCTTCTGGAAACTGGAAGATACCGGGACCGGCGACCGCTGGGTCGCGGCGCGAGAGGAAGATTCAACCGCAGCCGAAAACTGGCTACCCCGTCCGGCGTAACACCTACCGGCAATTCGCAGCCCCTATGCGCTAAAGACGGCAAGGTTGCAGGCGACAAGCCCCATCCGCTGTGCCACATATAGGTATAGGTACAACCTTGCCCGCACTGACATGTATCTCAAGGACGATCCCGCCACGATCCTGGTCGTGGGCGGCGACCCATCCAATTATCCGGCCGCCGCTGCCTTGAAACGGCTCGCACAGGCCGTTGATCTGCGCTTCCTTCGTTCCGAGGATGAATTTTTGTCGACCTGCCGGGCGAAACGGCCGGGGTTGCTGGTACTTGATCTGGCGGGCGTAGGCACGCCATTGGGGCTGGTGGCCGATATCAGGGCGGCGGACCTGCCGGTGGAGCCCACCATCATCCTGATCGGGGATGATATTCTGCCCCAACAGCGCACCCAGGCCACAGAGCTGGGTGTCATTGAAGTGATGGAACGGCCGCAGAGCGTGGCGGAACTGCAGGTCCGCCTGCTGGCCCATCTGCGCCTGCGCGAACGGCTGGTGAGGGCCGAGCAGGCAGCCGATGAACGCGGCCAACGGCTTGCCACCGCGCTGGATCTGCTGAAGGCGGCGGAACGCAAGCTGCTGGACCGGGCGCAAAAGTCAGAGCGCGGCTCAGAGGTCGTGGCCAGCGCTGCGCACGAGTTGCGTACGCCATTGCACGCCATCATCGGCTTTTCCGAGCTGATCCGTGATGCCATTCACGGCCCACACACCGATGCGCGCTATGGCGAATATGCCGTCGATATCCACCAGGCCGCCACGCATATGCTGACGCTGGTCGACGGCACCCTGGATCTGGCCCGCGCGGAATCCGGGGCGGACCAGCTGGATATCCGCGACATCGATATCGGCCGCACCGTGCAGGACAGTGCCCGCCTGCTGCGCCAGCTGGCCGAGGGTACGGGCATCACCCTGGACATCAAGGTCCCGGACGTGCCGCTGCGCATCCGCACCGATCCGGAAAAGGTGCGCCAGATCGTGCTGAACCTGGCATCAAACGCCATCAAGTTCACCCCCAGCGGCGGGCGCGTGACGGTGGAGGTGGCGGGGCTGGATGATGGCGGTGCCGTGATCCTGGTCATTCGCGATACCGGCATCGGCATCGCCAACCAGGATATGGCCACGGCCATGAAGCCCTTTGGCCAGGTGCGCCAGCCCGACAGGCCCCACCCCAAGGGCACGGGTCTGGGCCTGCCGCTGACCCGCCGTTTCGTGGAGATGCTGGGTGGGGCACTGGAAATCTCATCCGTCCCCGGCCAGGGCACCGTGATCAGCGTCCGCCTGCCAGCCAGCGCACCGACACAGGCAGCCACACCGGCGTGACAATGCCCGCAAGGCCGTCGCCATCCCGGCTTTACGAAAGCCGGTGCAAGGGAGTTGTCGGCTGTATCGGGCGTTTCCATGACAATTATTCGACGGATCGGACGTTCGCCACGCTGGATTCCGACTTCCACCCAAGATGATGACAGTGTGGGCACAGTCACCGGCAAGGCGCCAATTCACTCACTATCCTAACGCATAGATTGTCCCCATAGACGCACAGGCCTATGACCTGTGAGGTAATTCATTTTCATAAGACCAAACCCTTCGGGAGGGGGACATGTTCAGCAACTACTCTATTCGTGTCCGCGTTGTGGCGGCCTTTGGCCTTGTCCTGGCGCTGACCTTGGTGCTGGGTCTGTTCTCTCTGACTCGATTGAATCAAGTGGCCGATGCCGGATTGGTGATCGGCAACAATGCCCTGCCATCAGTGAAGGAAATCGAGGACATCTATACCTCGGCCTTGCGGATGCGCGTGAACCAGTACCAACATGTCCTGTCAACGAACGACAAGGAAATGGACTATGTTGAGGAGCGCCTCACCGGCGCGGCGAAGGAACTGGCGGAATCGCAGAAGAAATATGAGATTCTGATCAGTTCCCCAGAAGAGAAGGCGATCTATGATCAGTCGGTGATCAAGTGGACAGAGTATATGTCGAACTGGAAGGCAATCCACGCCCTGTCGCGGCAGAACAAGACGGATGAATCCAGCGCCCTGATGCGCGATCAGCAGACACCACTGTTCTACAAATTTCAGGAAGACATCAACAAGCTGATCAAGATCAATGAAGATGCCGCCGACAGTATGGTCGCCGACCTGACGGCCACCGTCAGCCTGTCCTTTATCATCGTCACCATCGTTCTGGCCCTGGCCGTGGCGGTCTCTGCTGGCGCCGGCTGGTTGCTGATCACGGGTGTGGCGAGGCCGGTGCGCGGCATGACCGATACGATGAACCGCCTGGCCAAGCATGAGTTGACCGTGGCCGTCGACGGTGGCGGGCGTGGTGACGAGATCGGCGACATGGCCCGCGCCGTGCAGGTGTTCAAGGATGGCCTGATCGAGGCCGACCGTCTGGCCGCAGAGCAAAAGCAGGAACAGGTCGCCAAGGAGGCCCGTGCCGCCCGCATCAATGACCTGATCCAAGGCTTCGACGCTCAGTCGTCGGCCGTGCTGCGTACCGTCAGCAGTGCCGCCACCGAACTGGACGCTACGGCCCAGAGCATGAGCGCCATCGCCGAGGAGACCAACCGCCAGGCCGCCGCTGCCGCCGCCGCCGCCGAGCAGACCACGGCCAATGTCCAGACCGTCGCCGCCGCCGCGGAGGAGATGACCGCCAGCATTACCGAGATCAATGCCCAGGTTAACCGCTCCAAGACCATCTCCGACCGGGCCTATGCCGAGGTCCGCAACACCGACAGTACGGTGGCCGGCCTGGCCGAAGCCGCCGGCCGCATCGGCGCCGTCGTCCAGTTGATCCAGGACATTGCCGGCCAAACCAACTTGCTGGCGCTGAACGCCACCATCGAGGCGGCCCGTGCCGGAGAGGCCGGCAAGGGCTTTGCGGTCGTGGCATCGGAGGTCAAGGCCCTGGCCAACCAGACCGCCAAGGCCACCGAAGAGATCGCCGCCCAGGTGACCGCCGTGCAGCAGGCCACCGACAGTTCCGTGGGTGCTATCCGCTCCATCGGCACCACCATCCAGTCGGTGTCGGAGATCGGCACCTCCATCGCCGCCGCCATGGAGGAACAGGGGGCCTCGACCTCGGAGATCAGCCGCAACGTCTCCCAGGCCGCCATGGGCACCCAGGAGGTGTCCGCCAATGTCAATCAGGTGACCGAGGCCGCCGCCCAGACCGGGGCCTCCGCCACACAGGTGCTGGGGGCCGCCAGGGAACTGGCGCAGCAGTCCGAACTGCTGCGCGCCAAGGTCGAACAGTTCCTGTCCGATATCCGCGCCGCCTGAGGCCGCGCCCCCAAGTTATTGTAAATGCTGATTTACCATCCCCGCGCCGCAGTTGCC
>NZ_JBXAFZ010000017.1:0-27775 GCF_058793615.1 Niveispirillum sp. GW835-FHT14G11 | reverse complement strand
CCCTCCCCCCCCCCCCCCCCCCCCCCCCCCCCCCCCCCCCCCCCCCCCCCCCCCCCCCCCCCCGCGGTCGTGTCTGGGCAAGGGTCGCAGCCGTTTGCGCGCGTGTTGGCCACAAGCTTATCCACAGATCCTGGGGAGATCACCCGGGCACCTGTGAGCAGCCTCACTTTCCCCGCCGCTTCTTTGCCGATAGGGTTGCCACATCTTCGCCAACCCATCGTTGCAAGGATCACCGACGATGACCATCCAGCTCCACGCCTGGCCCACGCCCAATGGCTTCAAGGTCTCCATCGCCCTTGAGGAGATGGGCCTTCCCTATGATGTGCATGCCGTGAATATCGGGGCCGGCGACCAGTTCCAGCCCGATTTCCTGAAAATCGCCCCCAACAACCGCATGCCCGCCATCGTCGATCCCGACGGACCGGAGGGCAAGCCGCTGAGCCTGTTCGAAAGCGGTGCGATCCTGATCTATCTCGCCGAAAAGACCGGCCAGTTCCGGCCCAAGGACCCCGCCATCTGGTACACCCATATCCAATGGCTGATGTGGCAGATGGGCGGTGTGGGCCCGATGTTCGGGCAGGCCGGGCATTTCATCCTCTATGCTCCCGAAAAGGTGCCCTATGGGATCGAGCGATATCGCAATGAGTCCAAGCGCCTGCTGAAGGTGGCCAATACCCGCCTGGGCGAGGCCGCCTATCTGGGCGGTGATGATTACGGCATCGCCGACATGGCGACGTTCCCCTGGGTCCGCAATGCGCCCAAGTACGATATCGATCTGAACGACTATCCCCACGTCCAGCGCTGGTTCAACGCCATCGCCGCCCGCCCTGCGGTGCAGCGCGGCCTGGCCCTGCTGGCCGACAAGGTGAAGCCCGCCGGCACCCCGCTGACCGACAAGGAACGCGAGAACCTGTACGGCAAGAAGTAAGTGGTTTCAGGGCGATGCGGTTATGGCTGCATCGCCCGCCCGCAGAATGTCGGCCAGGGCGGTTGCGTTGTTATGCACCTCGTCCTTGGCAGCATGGAGCAGGGTGACCGGCCCCTTCAGCGCCAGGTCACGCAACCGCTCCAGCGCGTCGCGCCCCGCACCGTCCGCCAGTTCGGCCGCGTAAGCTGGCGGGAACAGGTGCCAGTTGGCCGGGTCGCCATGCGTGCGCTTGCGCAGGGCATGGCTGGGCGCCACCTCCTTCAGCCACAGGTCGATCCCGGCCTTTTCCCGCGCGATGCCGCGCGGCCACAGCGCATCGACCAACACGCGCAACCCATCCTCATCGGCGGGTGCGGCATAGACCCGCTTAACCCTGATGAGCCCGGTCATTTCGGGCCCAGCACGATGAGGGTGGACGTACCGTGGGCCAGCACCTTGCCATCGGCCGACAGGACCCGCGCCTCCGTGGTGATGATCTGCCGGCCCTGCGACACCACCCAGGCCTCCGCCCGCACCGGCCCCGCCATCATCGGTATGGGGCGGGTGAAATTGCCCTTGGTCTCCACCGTCGTATAGCCCAGACCGGCCGGCAGGACGCTTTGCGCCGCACAGCCGGCGGCACTGTCGATCAGGGTCAGGGCCCAGCCGCCATGCACCATGCCCATCGGGTTGGCCATATGCATTCCCGGTTCGCCAATGAACGCGGCCCGTCCCTCCCCCACCTCCGCCAGCCAGAAATGCATGGTGCGGGCGATGGGCGGTTGTGGCAGGCGACCATCGATGATGCGTTCCAGCACCTCCCGACCCGTCAAGCCCGCAACCTGTTCCGGCGTGGCCAGCCCATAGTGCCAATCATCCAGCATGCCCATGGTTATGCCTTTCATTGTATCTACAATTATTGTATATACAAGAAATGAACCGACCTGACAAGACCAACCGCTTCACATTGCGCACCGACGCGGCGGAAGCCTTCACCACCGACATCGCCGCCCAGGCCCGCCTGACGGCGCGCCGGCTGACCCGCCATCTGGACCAGGCGCTGGAGCCGCTGAACATGGGTGCGGCACAGTTCGGGTTGCTGTGCCTGGTGGCGTCGGCCGATGACGATCATCTGTCGGCCCTGGCCCTGCGGGCGGGACTGGACCCGTCCACCCTGACCCGCAACCTGGAGGGGCTGGCGCGCCAGGGCTGGGTGGAGGTAACCAGCCAGGGACAGGACCGACGCCGCCGCGCCGCCTGGCTGACGGAAACGGGGGCGCGGGTGCTGGCGGCTGCGATCCCGCTTTGGCGGCGGGCGCAGGGGGAGTTGCCGCCGGAGCTGGCGGGTTTGGCAGCGGACATGGAGGCAGGCACTGAACGGCTGACGGACTGAGCCTATTCCCAGGGCCGGGCGCCGGCCGCCACCCGCACCGTTTCCACGCCGATCCCATCCGTGCGCAGGTAAAGCGCATGCGCACCCCTATCCGCCAATTGTCCAGCACCGATAACCAGCGGCACGGCACAACCCGCCACGGGCCAGCGGGCAACCAACGCGTCGGCGCCCGAGGCACAGGCACCTGGCAGGGCCGCCTCGATCAGAGCGATGGCAACGCGGCGGCCGTTCAGGCTGTAGATGCAGACATCCGCGCCGGTGCAGGCCACACGACCATCCTTGGTCCCCGCCTTGGGCCAGCGGACCGGCGGGTCCGGCAGGCCATCGCGCTGGGCCCATTCGTCACTGTCGAAGCGGCCGGCTATACGGGTGGAGACAGCAAGCAAGCCATCGGCCATGCGCACGCCCACGACCTTGCCCGTCGCATTGATGCGCAGGTCCGGCCGGGGCGTCAGCGGCAGGAACATCAGCCCCACGATCACCCCCGCCACCCCCAGCAGCCGCACCCGCCCCTGCCATAGACAGAGCCACAGGCCGGACAGGGTGAAGACCACCAGACCGGCGGCCGGCAGCAGCGGCAGGGTGATGGCGGCCCCCGGCATGTCCGCCACCCAATGCGCCGTCCACAGGATCGCTTCTGCCCCCCAGCCCATGGCTGTCAGCGCCCAGCCCTCCCAGCCCAACGGCATCAGCAGATAGGCGGCCAGACCCCAGGGCATCACCCAGAAGCTGGTGACCGGCACGGCGATCATGTTGGCCAGCAGGCCGTAATTCGACATCTGCTGGAAATGGTGCAGGCCGAAGGGAATGGTGGCCAGGCCCGCCACCAGGGAGGTCAGGGACAGGCTGCCGACATAGGTCAGACCGCGACCGAGAAGCCCCTGCCCCCCTTCCCGCCGCCGCGCCGCCATCCAGGGCGTCACCGCCTCGAACGCGGCGATCAGGGCGATGACGGCAGCGAACGACATCTGGAAGCTGGGCCCCACCATGCTTTCGGGCTGTACCAGGATCACCACCAGCGCCGCCAGCGCCACCACGCGCATGGAAAACGGGTTGCGGTCCACCAGCACCGCCAGCAGCATCACGCCGGTCATCAGCACCGACCGCTGCGTCGGCACGGGCGCCCCCACCATCAGCATGTAAAAGAAGGAGGCCCCCAGCGCCGCCACCGCCGCATATTTCTTGATCGGGTGGCGCAGCGCGAAGGCCGGCCACAGCGCCATGCACCCGCGCAACAGGAAGAACACCAGCCCCGCCACCATGGCGATATGCAGGCCGGAGATGGAGAGCAGGTGCTGCAGCCCCGATTGCCGCATGGCCACCATATCCTCCTCCGGAATGGCGCCGGGCTGGCCGTTCAGCAGGGCCGCGACCATTCCGGCCACAGCCGGATCGGGCAGCCGCGCCGCCGCCCGGTCGGCAATCACCTGCCGCCAATGTTCCAGGGAAAAGTCATCCGCTGGCGCCAGCGACAGCCGCTTGGCCGCGCCCAGGGCGAAGCCGGTGCCACCGATACCCTGGAAATAGAGATGGCGGCGCAGGTCGAAGGCGCCCGGTTCGGCCGGATCGCCCGCCGGCCCGACCTGGGCGAAGACACGCACGCGCTCGCCGATGGCGGGCAGCACCTGCCTGTTACGCAGCGAAATCCGCACCCGGCCCGGCGTGTCGGCGGGGGGCAGGCCACGGATGGAGAGATCGACCAGGACCAGACGCTGGCCGCTTTCCAGCCGGTCGATCCGTTCCACCCGGCCCGTCACGCCCGTCGGCCCCATCTCCGTCCGCATCAGCGGGGTCGCCACCAGGGCTGTGCGGGCCTGCGCGGCGGCGAAGCCCAGCGGCAGGGCCAGCAATAATATCCAGGCGACCAGCCCCCATTGCGGATGCCGCACCTGGACCAGGATGGATGCCAGCAGCGCCAGGACCAGTGCCACCGGCCCGACCCAGGCGGCCGGTTCCCGGTCCAGGGCGAAATAGAGGCCGATGCCGACCCCGGTCAGCACGGGAAACCACAGCACCCAGCGGCCGCTTTCTGCCAGCAGGCCCGCGGCCAGCCAGGACAGCCCCGTCCAACGCGCCAGCCCCGCCCTCATCCAAGCCGCCATCCCTCGTGATGATCACCTACAAGTAGATGAAAACCAGAATGGTTTCACGCATTTGTTTCTGTCGGGCCGACACCCCCTCCTCACCCACGACTTTTCGCGGGGGGAGCCACCCCGGCCCGGCGCTGTTCAGGGCCGGCGGCGCTGTGCTACATCAGCCTGCAAACAATCATTCTCCCGTATGGGACCATAAGAGTTTCGCGATGATCGTCACCCGTTTCGCCCCTTCGCCCACCGGTTACCTGCATATCGGCGGCGGTCGCACGGCCCTGTTCAATTGGCTGTTTGCCAAGCACCACCAGGGCAAGTTCCTGCTGCGGATCGAGGATACGGACCGCGCGCGGTCTACCGATGCCGCCGTGGACGCCATCCTGGAAGGGCTGAAATGGCTGGGCCTGGAATGGGACGGCGAGGCGGTGAGCCAGTTCGCCCGCAAGGATCGCCATGCCGCGGTGGTGGACGAGATGCTGGCCAACGGCACGGCCTATCGCTGCTATTGCACGCCGGAAGAGCTGGACGCGATGCGCGAGGCGCAGAAGGCCGCCGGCCAGCAGCCGCGCTATGATGGCCGCTGGCGCGACCGCGATCCGTCCGAGGCGCCCGCCGGTGTAGCCCCCGCCATCCGCCTGAAGGCCCCCCGCGAGGGCGAGACCCTGGTCAAGGATCATGTGCAGGGTGAAGTGCGGGTGCAGAACAGCCAGCTGGATGACCTGATCCTGCTGCGTTCCGACGGCACGCCCACCTATCTGCTGGCCGTGGTGGTGGATGACCACGACATGGCGGTCACCCATGTCGTGCGCGGCGACGACCATCTGACCAACACGTTCCGTCAGCTGCAGATCTATAACGCCATGGGCTGGACGGCGCCGGAATTCGCGCATATTCCGTTGATCCACGGGCCGGACGGGGCCAAGCTGTCCAAGCGCCATGGCGCGCTCGGCATTGAGGCCTATCGCGACATGGGCTTCCTGCCGGAGACCATGCGCAACTACCTGCTCCGCCTGGGCTGGGGCCATGGCGATGCCGAGATCATCTCCACCGACCAGGCCATCGACTGGTTCACGCTGGAGGGCATCGGCCGCTCGCCCTCGCGCCTGGACTTCGCCAAGATGGAGAACCTGAACGCACATTATATCCGCGAGGCCGATGATGCGCGGCTGGTGGCGCTGACCGCCCCCTTCATCGAGGCCAAGATCGGCCGTGCGTTGAGTGATGTGGAGAAGGACCGGTTCCAGCGCTCCATTCCCGGCTTCAAGCCGCGGGTGAAGACGCTGCTGGAACTGGCTGACGGTGCGCTCTACCTGTTTGCCAGCCGCCCACTGGCCCTGGACGAGAAGGCTGCCGCCTTGCTGACCCCGGACGTGCGCGGGCAGGTCGCGGCCCTGGCCGGGCGGTTCGCCGGTGCGGCGGAATGGACCGCCGGCATGCTGGAAGGCATCGTGCGCGACTTCGCCGAAGCCAACGGCCTGAAGCTGGGCAAGGTGGCCCAGCCGCTGCGCGCCGCCCTGACCGGAACCACGGTTTCCCCGCCGATTTTCGAGGTCGCGGAAATTCTCGGACGGGATGAGAGTTTGTCGCGTTTAGAAGATGTCAAAAACCATGGTTAAAACAGTGCTGTTGCGTTGCACTCGCTGCGGCGCGGCACTAAACTCCGCCCCGCATTCAAAGATGGGGCGCTGACCCCTAACGAAAACCCTTGAGGACGTGCCGACATGAGCCAGACAACCCAGGCGGCAGGCGATGGAACTGCCGAGACGGTGACCCTGATCGACAACCGGACCGGTAAGAAGATCGACTTGCCTATCCTTAAGGGCTCGACGGGGCCGGATGTCATCGACATCCGAAAGCTTTACGGCGCCACCGGCTGCTTCACCTACGATCCCGGCTTCACGTCGACTGCCTCCTGCGACTCGGCCATCACCTATATTGATGGTGACGAAGGCGTCCTGCTGCATCGCGGCTACCCGATCGAGCAACTGGCCGAACATTCCGACTTCATGGAGACCTGCTATCTGCTGCTGCACGGCGAGTTGCCGGACGCCGCGCAGAAGAAGGAATTCGAGGCGACCATCACCCGTCACACGATGGTGCATGAGCAGCTGTCGCAGTTCTATCGCGGGTTCCGCCGCGATGCGCACCCGATGGCCATCCTGTGCGGCGTTGTCGGCGCCCTGTCGGCCTTCTATCATGATAGCACCGACATCAATGATCCCAAGCAGCGCATGATCGCCTCGCATCGGCTGATCGCGAAGCTGCCGACCATCGCCGCCATGGCCTATAAATATTCCGTCGGCCAGCCCTTCATGTACCCGCGCAACGACCTGGGTTACGCGGAAAACTTCCTGTACATGACCTTCGGCGTGCCGTGTGAGCCGTACAAGGTGAACCCGGTCATCGCCAAGGCGATGGACAAGATCTTCATCCTGCACGCCGATCACGAGCAGAATGCATCCACCTCCACCGTCCGTCTGGCCGGCTCGTCGGGTGCCAATCCGTTCGCCTGCATCGCGGCCGGCATCGCCAGCCTGTGGGGGCCCGCCCATGGCGGTGCGAACGAGGCTGTGCTGAAGATGCTGGAAGAGATCAAGACCGTTGATCGCATTCCGGAATTCATTGCCCGCGCCAAGGACAAGAACAGCGGCTTCCGCCTGATGGGCTTCGGTCACCGGGTCTACAAGAACTACGACCCGCGCGCCAAAGTCATGCAGCAGACCTGCAAGGAAGTGCTGGCCGACCTGGGCATCAAGGACGATCCGCTGCTGGACATCGCGGTGGAGTTGGAGCGCATCGCCCTGTCCGACCCGTATTTCATCGAGAAGAAGCTGTATCCGAATGTCGATTTCTATTCGGGCATCATCCTGAAGGCCATCGGCTTCCCGACCAGCATGTTCACCGTGCTGTTCGCCCTGGCCCGCACCGTGGGCTGGATCAGCCAGTGGAAGGAGATGATCGAGGATCCGGGCCAGAAGATCGGCCGTCCGCGTCAGCTGTACAAGGGCGACACGCCCCGTGACTATGTTCCGGTCGAGAAGCGTGGCTGAGCGCAAGCAAAGCCAGCAGCGCAAAGCGGGCGGTCCCCTTGGGGCCGCCCGTGATGCTTCCGGCTTTTCCGCGTTTACCCCGTTTCTGTGGCGATGCCCGTCGCCCGCCAATGACAATCCGGCACCGCTGGCCAAACGTCTGCGCCGGGCCATCAACCTGCTGCTGCTGGGCAGCGTGCTGGTCGGCCTCGTCTGGTCCGCCATCGTTTTCAGATAAGCGTCACCCGCCCACGGGCGGATCGGCAGCCAGCCGAGCCAGGGGGACCAGATCGGTCCAGCCATAGGCCACTTCCGTCAGGCGCGCGCCGGCGAAGCTGATCGGCTGTTCGGCGAGCAAGTCACCCCCCAGCCTTTCATAGAAATAGCGTGACGGGTTGTCCCGCAGCACCCAGACCAGGGCCGATTGCGTGTCCCCGGCCAGAAGATGCTGTGCCATGGCCGCCAGGAAGCGCCTTCCCAGGCCCTGGCCCTGTGCCTGATCCAGCAGATAGACGGCATAGAATTCACCACTGAAGCCGGGCAGTCCCGTGCGCTGCGGCCCGCAGGAGGCAAAGCCCATGATGCGGCCGCCAGGTCCCTGCGCCACATAGGTGTGTCGGCCCCGCGGCGGGGCCGAACCTGACAGAAGGCCACGCCAGCGCCGTTCATGCGCAGCCGTGGACAGGCCCACGAGATAGCGGTCGGGAAGCATGCCGGGATAGGTTGATCGCCAGCTTTCGACATGCACATGGGCAATGCCCGCCGCATCGGCGGCGGTGGCGGTACGGATCAGGCTGGAAGCTTGCATGGGCCCCCTCCGGATGAATGACATCCATCCCCATGCTGCCCCAGAAAAGCGCAATTGGCGAGCGACATTGACAAGTACCGCCACCTTGGGCTGGATAGCGGTAATGAAAGCGAGACATTCATGACAAATCCGATGGATGACCGACGCGCCGTCAGCGTCACTGTCACCGGCCGTGTCCAGGGCGTCTGGTACCGGGGCTGGACCGTGGAACAGGCGCGTGCCCGGCAGTTGGATGGCTGGGTCCGCAACCGCGCCGATGGCAGTGTGGAGGCCCTATTCGCCGGCCATGGAGCGGACGTCGATGCCATGCTGGACGCCTGCTGGCAGGGCCCGCCCAATGCCATCGTCATCAATGTCAAGGTGACCGAGGCGGCCGATCCGGGCCTCAGCGGATTCGATCAGCGGCCATCGGTTTAATCTTTATCGCACCTTTGGGAAGGCCGGCAGCGCAGACGGGTCCGTAAGCTTGTAGGTGAAGCCGTGGCCCGGCGCCCATTTGCCGTCGCTGAGGAATTCCGCGTTGGTAGTCATGCCGTCACCGGTGACCACCATGGTGGAGCGCACACGGGCAATCTTGGGGTGGCCCTTTACCTCCTCCTCCGCAATCAGGCGGCCAGGACCGTCGGCCCGCATCACGCCCTGGGTGTGGAAACCGCCCGTGGTGAAATAGTGATAGATCAAGGTCTTGGACGGCGCGTCCCAGAAGATCATCGTCTCCCCGCCATAGGACGCATCCGCCATGGAATGGGTGACGCGGATGGCCTTGCCGCCCAGCGCCCATTCCCAGCGAGAAATGTCAGTCACCGGCTTACCGTCGGGCCCCTTGCCCTCCCCCTTCCAGGTCTTGCCCACGAAACCGGACAGGTCGGCAAAGGGATCGGGCTCCACCGCGCGGACTGGGGTGAATGACAGCAGCAGCAAGCCCGCCAGGGCCAGCATGGTACCCACCAGACGACGCATGACGCACCCTCCCTTCATGGCTTGTTAAGCAAAGCCTATCACGGAATAGTTTGCCCCGCGCCCCCGTTTCCCCTACATTCAAACAAACGTTTGATAAGCGGCGCTCGTGACCGCAGCCAATGTTCGGGAGGAAATGATCATGGTGGGACGCCTGCAGGACAAGATCGTCCTGATCACGGGGGGTGCGTCGGGCATCGGTCTGGCGACGGCGCGGGCCGCCCAGCGCGAGGGCGCCAAAGTGGTCATCACCGACCGCAACGTGACGGGTGGCGAGGCCGCCATGGCCGAACTGGGCGGAGCCGTGGAATTCCTGGCCCAGGACGTGACCAAGGAAGACCGCTGGGTAGAGGTCATCGCCCATATCGTGGAACGTCACGGCCGCCTGGATGGCTTGGTCAACAATGCCGGCTGCGGGTCGCTGCACAATATCGAGGATGAGACGCTGGAAGGCTGGCGCTTCGTCCATGCCGTCAATGTCGAAAGCACCTTCCTGGGCTGCAAATACGCCATCAAGGCTATGAAGCAGACGGGCGGCGGTTCGATCGTCAATGTCTCCTCCGTCGCCGGCCTGTCGGGGGCCGCGGATCTGGCGGCCTATTGCTCCGCCAAGGGCGCCGTGCGCCTGCTGACCAAGTCAGTGGCGATGTGGTGCGCACAACAGAAATACGAGATCCGCTGCAACTCCATCCACCCCTCCTTCCTCTACACGCCCATGGTCCAGCAGATGATCGACGTGGCGCCGGATGCGGAAAAGATGCGCCGCCGGTTGGAACGCACGGCCCCGCTGGGCCGGATGGGCACGCCGGAAGATGCCGCCAACATGGTGCTGTTCCTGTTGTCGGATGAAAGCCCCTTCATCACGGGCGCCGAATTCGCCATCGATGGCGGCACCACCGCGCAGTAAGCCCACCCGAGCAACAAGGAAAAGAACATGACCACGCATCCCCTGTTCGACCTGTCCGGCAAGGTGGCGCTGATCACCGGTTCCTCGCGCGGGATCGGCCGGTCCATCGCCCATGAATATGCCCGCGCCGGGGCCAAGGTCGTCATCTCCTCGCGCAAGATCGACGCCTGTCTGACCGTGCGCGACGAGATCGTGGCCGCTGGCGGGCAGGCCATCGCCGTGGCCTGCAATATCGGCCGCAAGGAGGATCTGCAGGCCCTGGTCGATGCCACCCTTGCCGAATGGGGCCGCATCGACATCCTGGTCGCCAATGCCGCCATCAACCCGGTCTACGGACCGCTGGCCAGCGTCAGTGACGATGCCTGGGACAAGATCATGGGGTCCAACCTGCGCAGCACCTGGCAGCTGTGCAACATGGTGATCCCCGGCATGGCAGCGCGCAAGGACGGGTCGGTGATCATCCTGTCCTCCATCGCCGGTCTGCGCGGCAACCCGGTCATCGGCGCCTATGGTGTGTCCAAGGCGGCGGAGGCGGCCCTGGTGCGCAACCTGGCCGTCGAGCATGGCCGCGCCAATATCCGCGTCAACGGCATCGCGCCCGGCATCGTGGAGACGGATTTCGCCAAGGCCCTGACCGACAATCCCGACATCGCCAAGGCCGTGATGCGCCGCGCCCCGCTGGGCCGGTTCGGCAAACCCGAGGAGATCGCGGGCGTGGCCCTGATGCTGGCGGCCCCCGCCGGTGCCTTCGTTACCGGCCAGCTGCTGGTCGCCGATGGCGGCGCCACCATCGCCGACCCCACGATCCTTTAAGGGGGAGACCGAGCATGAGCGAGGGCAAGGGCGCGGCTGTATTGATCGATGTGTTGCCGCAGCACCAGTTCGATGAGGCAGCGCTGGGGACCTATCTGGCTACCAACCTGGACGGATTCCGCGGGCCGGCCAGCGTGCAGCAGTTCCAGGGCGGGCAATCCAACCCGACCTTCCTGGTCACTGACAGCACCGGCGCCCGCTTCGTGCTGCGCAAGAAGCCGCCCGGCAAGCTGCTGCCCAGCGCCCATATGATCGAACGGGAATTCCGCGCCATGCGGGCCCTGGCCGGCACGGCGGCACCCGTGCCCAATGCCCGCCTGCTGTGCGATGATGCCGGCATCATCGGCACGCCCTTCTATGTCATGGACCATATCGATGGACGCATCCTGTCGGACGTAGCGCTGGACAGGTTCAGCAACCAGGACCGCGCCGCCATCTATGACAGCATGAACGAGACGCTGGCCGCCTTGCACCAGGTGGACTGGAAGCAGAACCTGGCCGATTTCGGCCGACCGGAGCAGTATATCCCCCGCCAGGTGGAACGCTGGTCGAAGCAGTATGTGGCCACCCAGGGCGACAGCGACATTCCCGCCATGGACAGGCTGATGGAATGGCTGCCCCGCGCCGTGCCGGTCGGCGACGAGACGGCCATCGCCCATGGTGATTTCCGCTTGGGCAACCTGATGCTGCACAAGACCCAACCGCGCGTCGTCGCTATCCTGGACTGGGAACTGGCTACCCTGGGCCACCCCCTGTCCGACCTGGCCTATAATTGCATGGCTTATCATTTGCCGGCCGGGATCAAGCAGTTTCCGGGGTTGGTGGGAGCGGATCTGGCCGCGCTCGGCATCCCGTCGGAGGCGGATTATGTCGCCGCCTATTGCCGGCGCACGGGCCGGGCGGGCATTCCGGACTGGCCCTATTATCTGGCTTTCGCCTTCTTCCGTATCGCCGCCATCTGCCAGGGCGTCTATGCCCGCGCCCTGGCCGGCAACGCCGCCGACCGCAAGGCTCTGGCCTATGGCGAGGTCGCCCGTGCCGCCGCCGAGACCGGCTGGCGCTTCGTCTCGGACCGGGCCTGACCTTCATCCACTCCCGTTACAGGCGCCGTCATCCCTGACTGGGATGGCGGCGTTCTTTCATTTTGCGGCCCCTGACGGAATCCGCTTGTCTGCTACGATCCTTAATGCTACAGACTGTAGCACTATGAACGATAACACTACACAAGATCACAATCCGTCGGACCTGGGCGATCTTGAAAGAGAGATCATGGACCTGGTCTGGCGGCGTGGGCCCGTCAATGCCGATGCGGTGCGAGAGATGCTCAGCCGCCCGTTGAAGGAATCCACGGTCCGCACCGTCCTGAAACGTCTGGAGGAGAAGGGATACCTCACCCATGACGTGGAGGGCCGGACCTTCATCTACCGGGCAGCGGAAGGTCGCACCTTCGTCGCGGCCCGCGCCGTCAAGCGTATCGTCGACTGGTTCTGTGGCGGATCGGCGGAGGATGTCGTGGTCGGCATGGTCGAGACCGACATGCTATCGCCCGCACAATTGCAGGCGCTGGCTGAGAAGATTGAGAAAGCGCGAAAAAAGGGGGCGTGATGCTGATGCTGCTGGCGGAGGCGGCCCTGCGTTCGGCCGCCCTGATGGGCCTTGCCTGGCTGGCGCTGCGCCTGCTGCGGGTCACCAACCCTTTCACGCAGATGGCCGTCTGGGTGGGCGTGCTGGGCTTCTCGCTCGTCATGCCGGTGCTGATGCGCCTGGCCCCGGCCGACAGTATGGCCGTGCCGATGGATGGCATCCGCCTGTGGCTGCGGCCCGCCGTAGAACTGGTGGGGACCGTACCGACCGAAGCGGGGAAAGCGGCGCCGGCGGCGGTTTCCGCCTGGACCCTGGTGGATTGGCCGGTGGCGGGACTGGCGCTCTACCTGCTGGTGGCGGGCGGCATGCTGCTGCGTCTGGCGGCGGGTATGCTGGCCAGCCTGCGGCTGCGATTGTCCGCTATACGCCTTTCAACCGCCTGGACGGAAACGCATGACGTGCGGGTTTCCGGCCGGATCACCGTTCCCCTGACCATTGCCGGCAGCATCCTGCTGCCCCCCGATCACGTCCGCTGGACGGATGTGAAGCGCCGGGCTGTCCTGGCGCATGAAGCCTCGCATATCCAGCGGGGCGACTATTACACGCTGCTTCTGGCCGCCATCCACCGGGCCCTGTTCTGGTTCAGCCCGGCCGCATGGTGGCTCAACAACCATCTCGCTGCGCTTGCCGAGGCCAACAGCGATACCGACGCTCTTGAACAGATGGAGGATCGCTTGAATTACGCTGAAATCCTGGTGGAGATGGCCCACAAGGCAAGCCGCCTACCCGCCGGGCTGGCCATGGCACGTCCCGCCACTGTCGCCGCCCGCGTCGACCGTATCCTGGCCGGCGGCGCCCTGCCGCTGCGGATGAACGCCGCCCGCTGGGTCCTGGTCCTGGCCCTGCTGGCCCCGGCCGCCATGGCCACTGCCGGCACCAATGGTGTCGACAAGGTCGATCCGGCCGTCGCCGCCCGCATGGTGGAGCAGCAGAAGCCGCGCACCGCCATCGCCCTGGACCCGGCGGCGTTCGACAAGTTCGCCGGCTATTATGAGATGCCCTTCGCCCCCGCCCGGCCGATGAAGGTCTATCGCGACGGCAAAAGGATGATGGCGCATGTCATCGGCCAGGCGCCCATGGAGTTCTTCCCCGAAAGCCCGACCAAGTTCTTCTCCAAGCAAGCTCCCGTCCAGGGCACCTTCCAGCTGGACGCCGCCGGCAAGGTGACAGGCGTGGTGCTGCATCAGAATGGCCATGAACTGCCCACGCCGCGCATCGACGATGCCAAGGGCAAGGCACTGGAACAGGCCCTGGCCCAGCGCGTGGCTTCAAACAAGCCCTTGCCGGGCAGCGAGACGGCCCTGCGCGCCCACATCGCCCAGATCAAGACGGGCAAGATCGACCGGGACAGCCTGCTGCCCGACCGGGCCGACGGCGTCATCGCGGTGCTGCCCAAGATCCAGGCGGAGATGCTGCCACTGGGCGAGCTGAAGAACCTGGAGTTCAGGCGCGTGGACGAAGGCGGCATGGACGTCTACCGCGCCACCTACGACAAGGGCGTGCGCGACTGGTGGGTGCTGGTCACCCCGGACGGCAAGCTCGAAAGCATGTGGTTCGGCCCAGCCGCTTGACCCTCGATCCCCATCGACGCGAAACGGCTGCACCTGGGGCGCCCCCAAACGGGCGCCCCTTTTTTTTCAAATGAGCTGTCGGATCGACACCCCCTGCCCCGTCCTTGGGAGGAACACCCAACGGAGGAAGTCATGGCGAGCGTCAAGCAGCATCTCTGGTTCGAGAAGGACATGGAGGCGGCCGTCCGCTTCTATACCGGCCTGATCCCCGGCTCAGCCCTGCACTGGATCACGCCGCTTCCCGCCGAAAGCCCCAGCGGCCCCGCCGGCAGCGTGCGCATCGCCGCCTTCGCGCTGGGCGGCCAGGACTACATGGCCATCGATGCCGGCCCCATGGAACCCTTCAACCACGCCTTCTCCATCATCGTGGAATGCGAGGACCAGGCGGAGATCGATCGGCTGTGGAATGCCCTGTCGCAGGGTGGTTCCATCGAACAATGCGGCTGGCTGCGCGACCGTTGGGGCCTGTCCTGGCAGATCGTGCCCAAGCGCCTGGGCGAACTGATGATGGGCGACCCGGCGCAGAGCAAGCGCGTGGCCGAGGCCATGCTGAAGATGGTGAAGTTCGACATCGCGGGCCTGGAAGCGGCAGCGGCCGGCAACGAAGGCTGAGCCCCGCGACAACCCGACGCTGGATGGTTGCCCCGCGCCCCCCTTTGCTGGCACCCTGGCCGGCAAAGCCCAGGGGGAGAGAATGACCGCAGCCAAGCGTATCGGCATCCTGACCAGCGGCGGCGACTGCGCCGGCCTGAACGCCGTCATCCGCGCCGCCGTCCATCGCGCCGCCCATTATGGATGGGAGGTGGTGGGGATCGAGGACGGGACCCAGGGTCTGCTGGCCCGTCCCGTCCGCTATGTCAATCTGGACGTGAACCGCGTGGACGGGGCCATGATGCGCCAGGGTGGCACCATCCTTGGCACCACCAACAAGGGCGATCCGTTCGCCTATCCCATGGCCGACGGGTCCAAGAAGGACCGTAGCCACGAGATCATCGGCGGTTTGCGCGAACTGGGCGTGGACAGCCTGATCGGCATCGGCGGTGATGGCTCTATGGCCATCCTGCGCAAGCTGGCCCATATCGGTGGCATCCGGCTGATCGGCATCCCGAAGACCATCGACAATGATCTGGGCATCACCGAGATGTCGGTCGGCTTCGATACCGCGGTGGCGGTGGCGACGGAGGCACTGGACCGGCTTCAGCCCACCGCCGCCAGCCATGAACGCGTCATGGTGCTGGAAGTGATGGGCCGCGATGCCGGCCATATCGCCCTGTCGGCCGGTATCGCCGGTGGGGCCGACGTCATCCTGCTGCCGGAACTGGCCTGGTCGGTGGCCGGCGTGGCGGAGAAGATCCGTCGCGTAAGGGATCGCGGCCGCAACTTCGCCCTCGTCGTTGTGTCCGAAGCGGTGAAGACCATGGAGGGCAACGCCGCACGCCAAGAATTCAGCGACGGGCAGAAGCGCTATGGCGGCATCGGCAATTATGTCGGCCACCTGATCGCCGAGGCCACGGGGGCGGAAACCCGCGTCACCGTCCTGGGCCATGTCCAGCGCGGCTGCCCACCGGGCCATAATGACCGCGTCCTGGCCTCGGCCTTCGGGGTGGCGGCGGTGGACCTGCTGGCCGACGGCAAGTCCGACCGGCTGGTCGCCTGGTCCAACCGCCGGGTGATCGACATCCCCATCACCGATGCCATCGCCACCTACGCAGCCGTGGATATCGACGGCACCCTGGTGACGACGGCGCGGGGCCTGGGGATTTATGTGGGGGATGCGTGAGGGAATTTAAAACCGCATCCGTAAAAATCTGGGCTGCCGGGCTCTCTGCAATATCCACCGTCACCCCGGTGACAAGCCGGGGCCCGGCATGAGGCACGGTTAGCGCCGGTATGAGTCATGTCGCGGCTATCGCCGCTCGCGCTGGGCCCTGGCTTGTCACCGGGGTGACGGTAGGAGCAGGTGGCAACGGAAGTGCCCCATCAGATGCCCCAAGACCTTTGGTCCTTCTCCCTTTCCCTCTACGCCGCCCCCGGCATCGCCGACGCCTGCCTGACCGCCCAGGACAGCCACGGCGCCGATGTCAACCTGCTGCTCTGGGCCGTCTGGCTGGCGGCACAGGGCCATGACCTGACTGCGGACGAAGTGGTAGAGGCGCAGGCCGCCGCGACACCCTGGCGGGACGCGGTCGTGCGGCCCTTGCGCGCCATTCGTCGACAGCTGAAATCCGGCCCGCCGCCCGCCCCCGATGCCGCCACGGAGTCGCTGCGCACCAGGGTCAAGGCGGCGGAGCTGGAGGCCGAGCGCATTCAGCAATCCCTGCTGCAAACCCTGCCCGCGACACGCCGGACGGGGGGCACTGTTGCCGATCTGCTGCGCGCCAACCTGTCGCTGTTGCCCGGCGGCGACGTTCTCGGCTCTGTAACAATGCCGTTACATGCCGACCTTCGCGATGGCCCGGACACGGTGCTAGGGTCGCCGGCGTAACAGACCGCCTGCAAGCGCGGCACCTACACATCTATCGACGACATGACGGGGAAACCACATGGCAAGCAAAGGCTTGTGGCTGACGGTTTCGCTGGTGGCCGTGGCGGCCATCGGTGCGGGCAGCTATCAGATACTGAAGACCAAGCAGCAGGAAAAGCAGGCGGCTGAAGCCGCGAAGATGAAGCTCGTCCTCGATCAGGGGGTCAATCCCTGCGACGACTTCTTCCTCCATGCCTGCGGACCATGGATCAAGGCCAATCCCATCCCGGCCGACCGGTCGCGCTGGGGCACCTTTGACGAGTTGCAGCAGCGCAACCAGGACCTGCTGCACACCATCCTGGAAAAGGCCGCCCAAGGCACCGAGCCGGGCACGGCCAAGATCGGCGCCTTCTATGCCGCCTGCATGGACGAGGCCGCGGCCGATGCCGCCGGCGTGGCGCCGGTGAAGCCGCTGCTGGACCAGATCGACGCCGTGACGGACAAGCGCGCGCTAGGCGCGTTGCTGGCCACCCTGCACAATGCCGGCGTCAACGCCCTGTTCGGCTTCGGCGCGCAGCAGAGCTTCGCCAAGGCCGAGGACACGATCGCCGCCTTCGACCAGGGCGGCCTGGGCCTGCCCGACCGCGACTATTACTTCAAGGATGACGAACGCTCCACCAAGCTGCGCGACGCCTATGTGAAGCATGTCGCCGCCATCTTCGTGCTGGCCGGCGACAGCGCCGATGTGGCGGACAAGAAGGCAGCATCCGTGATGGCGCTGGAGACCAAGCTGGCCACCGGCACGATGAGCAAGGTGGACCGCCGCGATACCGAAAAGCTGAACAACCCCACCAGCTTCGACGCCTTCACCGGCAGCGCCAAGGGCGTGGATTTCGCCACCTACACCAAGGATGTCGGCGCCCCCGCCTTCACCGACATGAATGTCAATGATCCGGGTTTCTTCGCCAACCTGGACAAGGTGGTGGCCGAGACCAGCCTGGACGATATCAAGACCTATCTCGCCTGGCAGACGCTGCGCGCCACGGCGCCCTGGCTGTCCAAGGGCTTCGTGGATGAGAATTTCGGCTTCTACGGCAAGACCCTGTCCGGCGCCGCCGAAATCCGCCCGCGCTGGAAGCGCTGCACCACCGCGGCCGACACCGCGCTGGGCGAAGACCTGGGCAAGCATTTCGTCGAGGCCGCCTTTGGTCCGGAGCACAAGAAGCGCATGCTGGTCATGCTGGACGATCTGCGCGCCGCCTATGCTGAGGATATCAACGGCCTGGACTGGATGAGTGCAGAGACCAAGGTCAAGGCGCAGGAAAAGCTGGCGGCCATGGCCCAGAAGATCGGCTATCCCGACAGGTGGCGCGACTATGCGGCGCTGGACGTGGAAAAGGGCGATCTGGTCGGCAACCAGTTGCGGTCAGCCAAGTTCGAGAATGCCTATCAGTTGGCCAAGATCGGCAAGAAGGTGGACAAGAACGAATGGTTCATGACCCCGCCGACCGTGAACGCCTATTACGATCCCAGCCAGAACAACATCAACTTCCCGGCCGGCATCCTGCAACCGCCCTTCTTCGACTTCCAGGCCGATGATGGCTTGAACTATGGCGCCATCGGCGCCGTCATCGGCCATGAGATGACCCATGGTTTCGATGACCAGGGCCGCGCCTTCGACGCCGTCGGCAATCTCAAGGATTGGTGGACCGAAGAGGACGGCCACAAGTTCGAGGCCAAGGCCCAGTGCCTCGTGGATCAGTACGGGTCCTATCAGGTGGCCGGCGACACCAACCAGAATGGCAAGCTGACGCTGGGCGAGAATACCGCCGACAATGGCGGCCTGCGTCTGGCGCTGATGGCGCTGAAGAACCGCGCGGGCGGAGAGGCGGCGCTGGCGAAGAAGGATGCCAACGGCCTGACGACGGAACAGAAGCTGTTCTATGGTTGGGCCAGCGTCTGGTGTTCGTCGTCCAAGCCGGAGAATGAGCGGCTACGCGCCCAGACCGACCCGCATTCGGCCCCGCGCCACCGCGTGAACGGCACGGTCGCCAACATGCCGGAATTCGCCAAGGCCTTTAACTGCCAGCCGACGGACAGGATGGTCCGGGGTGAGAAGGCCTGCAAGGTCTGGTAAGCGCCGGAAATTTTCGTCACCATGGGGCCGGTCCCGTTCGGGGCCGGCCCATTTTTGTTGATCCCTTGCATGGACCCCTCGCGATGCCGCCCGCCGACCTGCGCCTTTCTGTTCCCGCGGACGTGCACGCCATCCATCAGGTCTGGCGTGCATCGGTGGATGCCACGCATGGGTTCGTGGCGCCGGAAGACACCGCCCTTTATGAACATCTGCTGCTGACCCTGTACCTGCCGGTGAAGCCGCAATGGCTGGCGTTGGCGCCGGACGGGGCCACGATCCAGGGCTTTATCGGCCTGACGGGCCCGAAGATCGACGCGCTGTTCGTGCATCCAGACTGGCACCGCAAGGGCGTGGGACGGCGGCTGATCGACCATGCCGTCAGACTGAACCCGCATCTGCTGGTCGATGTGAACAGCCAGAATCCGGGAGCCGTTGATTTCTATGCGGCCCTGGGTTTCCTGGAAGTGGGGCGGTCGCCCGTGGATCACGCTGGAAAACCCTATCCGCTGATCCATATGGCACGGGTGTGAAAAGGAGCAGAAAATGACCCAAACCTATCCCATCACCCGCAGCGATGAAGAATGGCGCAGCCTGTTGAGCCCCGAGCAATATCGGATCATGCGCGCGCATGGCACGGAACGGCCGGGTTCATGCAGCCTGCTGCGGGAGAAGCGGCCAGGCAGCTTCTGCTGTGCCGGCTGCGGCCAGGCCTTGTTCCAGTCGGGCGGCAAGTTCGAAAGCGGCACCGGCTGGCCCAGCTTCAACGACCCCGTGCCGGGATCGGTCGGCACGACGGTCGACCGATCGCACGGCATGGTCCGCGTTGAAGTGCATTGTTCCCAGTGCGGCAGCCATCTGGGCCATGTGTTCGAGGATGGGCCGCCGCCCACCTATCTGCGTTACTGCATCAACGGCGTGGCGCTGGATTTCGTGCCGGACTGACTGCTTCCGCCGCGTCGAGGATCAGGTCGGCCGCATCGACCAGGCCACGGTCACGGGCGGCCTGTTCGGCGGTGACGCCCTCGTTCATCACCGCCCGCGGATCGGCCCCATGGGCCAGCAGGAATTCTGCCATCGCGGCGGCTTCCTCCTCTCCCTCCGGCAGGGCGAACAGCGGCAGCGTGCCGAATTTGGGATGCGGGGCGTTCACCAACCCCGGCTCCTGCGCGAACAATTCCGTCAGCCGGTCCACAAAACCCATATAGACCAGTTCCGACACCTCACGGCTAAGCGGGGCCAGGAAGGCGGCGATGTCGCGCCGACCGAAATGCGAAGCGAAGCCCATGGCGCCACCGCCATAAGGCGTATTCGTCGGCCGGTCGATCTCCGCACCCCGCGCCACCAGCAGCTTCACCACATCCAGCGCATTGCCCATCACTGCATACTGGATGGCCCGCTGGCCGCCCTGGTCCACCAGATCGACCGGCATGCCCAGATCCAGCAGCAGGGCCACGATATCCCCCCGTCCGTGCCGAGCGGCGTTATGCAGCGGCGAGGGATCGTCCAGGCATTCCGGATGCGCGGCGGCCAGCACCCGCGCCGTACCTGCGTCCAATGCCATCACCGCCGCCTGGAACGCCACCACGCCGGTCAGGGGCGTCGCCGCCGCACCATGGCGGACCAGCAGATCGGCCATCGCCGGATGCCCATCCGCCAGCGCCGCCTCCCGCAGATTCCTGCCGGAATAGGCATGCACCCCGTCGGCATTGGCCCCATGCCGCAGCAGCCATTCCGCCCGGCGCAAATGGTTGTTCGCCACGGCATTGCCCAGCAGATAGTCGATCACCGGCAGCGGGATACGCCCGCCGATCCTGGGTTTCTCCAGCCGTTCCAGCCACGCCCCCGTCAGGCCGCGGGCCGCACAGGCCGACCACAGGAATTCCAGCCAGTCGGTCTCGTCCCGGCAAATGGAGGTGTTGTAGAGCGCCTGGGCATCGAACGGGTCGGCGCCACGTTCCACCAGCAAGGCCGCCAGGGCGGCCGCGTCTGGATGCGGCGGCCGGTCCCCCTCCCCCTGGCCAATGACGCCGGTCAGCACGGTAAAGGCATTGCCCCAGCCATCATCAAAGCGGGCATCGGGGTTTGCCCCCTGCTCCAGCAGCAGCCGCATCATCTCCACCCCCGCCCCGGTCGGCAGGCGGGCATAGGCGATATAGAGCAGCGGTTCCCAGTTCAGGGGCCCGGCCTTGGCATTGACCAGCCCCGGATCGGCGGCCAGCCGCTGCGCCACGGGACCGGGCCGGCCGCGCAGCAGGTCCATCAGGAAGTCCCCCGCCCCGACATCGGGCCAGCGGGCCAGGATGCGGGCGGCGGCACTGCGGTCACCGCCATCCCAGGCGGCACGCAGGATCGTCTCCACATGCGCGGCGCGCGACTGCCGCGCCAGTTCCATATCGATCAAGGCCTGTTTCAGGGCGGACCAGCCGGGTTGCCCATATTCACGGGCCAGCGCCAGTTGTACATCGCGCAAGGCCGGTGCGGCCGGCGCATCCTTCAGGATGACCTGCAGGCGGGTACGGGCTGCGGCATCGCCGGCGCGCAGGGCCTTCAGCCAGCGCTTGGCCTCAAGACGCAGATTGTCGAGATTCGTAGCCGGAGTGAGTGTGCGGGACATGGTTCTTCCTTCCCATGGCGCCCTTGTCCGCTGAAACGGGCGGGAGGAAGCGGGTCGAAAGTTCGAACCGGTTCTCACATGGGTGGAAGCAGGCTTCCTTGCCGCGGACAGGAGGCGCCCCAGCGCGCACTTCTGTCAGGATCGGCGAAAACACGGGGCGCCGTCAATCGTCACGACGCCCCGTTTGCACTTACTTCGTCCGCAGGACGGAACTGTTGGGCTCCGGCAGAACGTCAACCCACTGGCCATAGGTCGGGTTGGGAATGACGATCCAGCGGGTGCTCCACAGATCCTCATGCTCCGCGGCGATGCGGGCGCGGGCGGCGCTGTCATCCTTGCGGGTCACGCTCATCATGTCGCTGAACTGGTCGCCGAAGGACATGATGATGCGGTGGGTCCTGATCACTTCCTGGCGACGCGGGGCCTTGTCGCTGGGCCAGCCATTCTGGCCCTTCAGCATCAGGTCTTCCGGCACCACCGGCCCCAGCCCCACCGCATTCAGGTTGGCCAGCGTTTCGGCATGCTGCGGACACGGATCGCCGGGTTGTGTCGCGCGCGGGCGGCATTCACGGTTGGTGATATAGACCACCCGCACCTTGCTGCGGCGCAGTTCCTTTATGAAATCGACGGCGCCGGCCATGGGCGTGGCGGCGGCTTCCGACACCCACTGGTCCCACTGGGCAAGGTCGAAATTGCGGGTGCCGGACAGGATGGCCCGGGCCTGATGCGGGCTGTTGTCCAGCACCGTCTCATCCACGTCGAAGATGGCGGCGGGCGGCTTGCCCTTGCCGCCATCGGTCTGTTCCAGGGCCGACGAGCCCGGCTGCTTCAGCGCCGCCGGCAGGCGCAGGGATGCCAGCGCATAGGCCTGCTTTGACAGGCGGCGCAGTTCTTCTGCCTGCTGCATGTAGAGCGTGGCCAGTAGGCGGGGATCATCCTCCGGCCCCGGCTTGGCCACCACCGGTGCAGGCGGGGTCGGCACAGCGACCGGCGGCGGGGGCGCCTTGTCAGGACGGTCGCCGATATTGACGGAACAGGCGGACAGGGCGACGGATGTTGCCGCCAGCAGCAGGACGCGGATGGATCGCATGTTCATTGCACTTTTATGACAGTCGACAAGCTTGCGACAATGCCGCGCTCACAGCGCCGTGTCCAGGGTCGGCGACCGCGTCAGATCGCCTTGCTGTGCCGCCCGCCCTCAGGGTCCAGATGCCGGTCAAACAGGGCGGCCACGGACCGGACCAGGGGCCGCGCCTCCTCCGGGATGGTCAAACGCGTGCCCGACAGGTGCGCCACCCCGTCACCCGACAGATCGGCCAGCGCGCGGGCATCGGGCATCAAATCGGCCAGGGGGCGGTCAAAGGCAGCAGCCACCTTGGCCAGATCGACATCGAAACGACACATCAGTGCCTCGATCACCGCCGCGCGCAGCTTGTCGTCCGGGCTCATCCGGTACCCGCGCGCCGTGGCCAGCCCGTCGGCCTCGATCGCCTTCAGATAGGCGGGCAAACCCAGGACATTGGCCACGTACCCTTGCGGCACCCGGCCGATGGCCGACGCGCCGAAGGCCAGCAGCATGTCCGCCGCATCGGTCGTGTAGCCCTGGAAATTGCGGCGCAGCGTGCCCCCGGCGGCGGCCTGCGCGATGGGATCGTCGGGGCGGGCGAAATGGTCCATGCCGATGCGGACGTAACCTGAGGCCAGCACCGCCGTCTCCATGGCCCGCAGCTGCGCCACACGCTCATCGGCATCGGGCAATGTTTCGGTATCGATACGGCTTTGATGGGCCTTGAAGCCCGGCATATGGGCATAGCCGAAGATCGACAGCCGGTCGGGGGCCAGGCTGATGGCCTGGCGCACCGTGTCCACGCAGGACGCCACCGTCTGGCGCGGCAGGCCGTAGATCAGATCCAGGTTAATGCCCTGGATGCCGGCGGCGCGCAGGCCCTGGACGGCTGTCGCCGTCATGCCGAAGGGCTGAATGCGGTTGATGGCGGCCTGGACGTCGGCGTCAAAGCTCTGCACCCCCAACGACGCACGGGTGACACCGACATCACCCAGGGTCTCCATCATCTCCGCCGTCAGGGTGCGGGGATCGATCTCGATGGCGATCTCCGCGTCCTGGGCAATGATGTAGCGGCTGCGCAGCTCCGCCATCAGGGCGCGGAAGCCCGACACAGGCAGCAGGGTGGGCGTGCCACCGCCGAAATGGATGTGTCGCACGACCGGCCCTTGCGGCAAGAGACCGGCGACGGTGCGCAACTCCATCGACAGGGCCGCCAGATAGGACCAGATCGGGTCCTCATGCCGGACCACGTTGGTGTGGCAGCCGCAATACCAGCACATCGAGTTGCAGAATGGCAGATGCAGATAGAGCGACAGGGTCGAAGCCGGGTCCGCTTCGCGCAGCCATCCCCGATAGGTATCCGCCGTCACGCCATCGGTGAAATGCGGCGAGGCGGGGTATGAGGTGTAGCGGGGCACCCGTTGGTGGCGGTATTTGGCGACGAGTTCTGGACGCATGGCGTGGCCTCGGGGCGGCGGCTGGCGGATCGCGGGACAGGGCAAACATTGCGCCCGCCACACCGATCCGGCCTTGATCCAGCGCAATCGGATGCGCATTTCGCGGCATGCCGGCCTTGCGCCGGAGGCAGGCTTTTGCCAAACCATTCCCATGCCCGATCTTTCACACGAAATCCGCCTGGGCCATGGGCCCGACTTTCCCATCTGCGGTGTGGACGAGGCCGGCCGTGGCCCGCTGGCCGGCCCCGTGGTTGCTGGTGCCGTGCTGCTGCCCCATGATGCCATCCCGAACTGGTGCGCCGGCATCAATGACAGCAAGCAGCTACGCCAAGCCCAGCGCGAGGCGATGTTCGACCGCATCGTGGCCAACGCCCCTTTTGGCGTGGGTATCGCGTCGGTGGAGGAAATCGACAGCATCAACATATTGCAGGCGACATTCCTGGCAATGGCCCGCGCCGTGGACGATTTGTCGCTGAAGCTGGGCCGGATGCCGTCCCTGGCCCTGATCGACGGCAACCGCACGCCCAAGCTTCGTTGCCGAACGGAAACCCTGGTCGAAGGGGACGCGCTGTCGCTGTCGATCGCCGCCGCATCGATCATCGCCAAGGTCACGCGGGACAAGATCATGGGGCAACTGGCGCTTGCACACCCCGGATATGGTTGGGAGACCAACCAGGGCTATGGCACCGCCGCCCATCGCGCAGCCATCAAAAGCTTAGGTGCGACACCCCATCATCGGCGTACTTTTGCACCAGTTTCCGAACAACTCCTTCTAACTCTCTGACTCCACAGACTCTTCCAAAATTTTTCTATTGACGGCGACTCGGGGCCGACTCATTGTCGGCACAAATCCACTCCCGATTCGGCGGCCAGAAACCATGCGTGACAAGCTTGCAACCAACCGGATTCTCGTTGGTGATTGCGTCCAGTTGATGCGGGACATGCCGGCCGGTTCGGTCGATGTGGTCTTCGCCGACCCGCCCTATAATCTCCAGCTCAATGGCGACCTGATGCGCCCCAACCATACCCGGGTCGACGGGGTGGACGAGGATTGGGATCGTTTCCAGGATTTCCAAACCTATGACCGCTTCACCCGCGACTGGCTGGATGCGGCCCGCCATACGCTGAAGGATGACGGCACGCTGTGGGTGATCGGGAGCTATCACAATATCTTCCGCGTCGGCGCCATCCTGCAGGATTTGGGCTATTGGGTTTTGAACGACATCATCTGGCGCAAGTCGAACCCGATGCCCAATTTCAAGGGCCGCCGGTTTGCCAATGCCCATGAAACGTTGATCTGGGCATCCAAGTCCAAGGACAGCAAATATTACTTCGCCTATGAGGCGATGAAGGCGTTGAACGAGGATCTGCAGATGCGGTCCGACTGGACCCTGCCGCTGTGCACAGGCGGCGAGCGTCTGCGTGATGAGACCGGCCAGAAGGCCCACCCCACGCAAAAGCCCGAAAGCCTGCTGTTCCGCGTACTGATGTCATCAACCAAGGTCGGCGACACGGTGCTGGACCCGTTCTTCGGCACGGGCACCACGGGCGCGGTCGCCAAACGTCTGCGCCGCCGCTGGATCGGGATCGAACGTGAACATGAATATGCCCGCCTGGCCAATGACCGCATCGCCCAGGTGGAAGAGGTGGCGGAGCCGGAACTGCTGGAGGTCACCTCCAAGCGCAGCCAGCCGCGCGTGCCCTTCGGCAACCTGATCGAACGCGGCTATCTGAAGCCCGGCACCATGCTGTTCGACAATCGCCGCCGCCATATCGCCAAGGTGCGCGCCGATGGCACCCTGGTGGCACAGAACCATCTGGGCGAACACAAGGGCTCCATCCATCAGGTGGGCGCTGCCATGCAGGGCCTGCCGGCCTGCAATGGCTGGACCTTCTGGCACTTCCAGCGCGAAGGCGCCCTGGCCCCCATCGACGTGCTGCGCCAGCAGGTGATCAGCGAGAAACATTAAGCGGGCAGGCCATTTGGCCTCACCGTTCTGATATTTCATCAAGTCATTGTCGCTCTCCGCCCCCGTCGGTCTCCCCGGCGGGGGTTTTGCTTTCAGCGCATGGCTGATACGCCATGTGATGCAAATCACGCATGTCAAGCCCAGATTAGCGTTAATTCGTTCGGAAGTGAACAGCTGGACCCTTGGCGCTGTCCGTATTCGGACATTCCTCGCCATGGTTCAGCCGTCAATCAAACCAATTTTTGCCAAACCGGCTACTTTGTGGCCACAAACTACACACCGATGCCCCAGTATTTTCCAGAATGCGCTGAAGAACCACTTGGCACACCCCTTGCTGATACAGGGTCATCGAAACAAGCGACCTGACGGAGATGAAAATGACCGACCTGACGAACAACAACAGCAGTGAAGACAGCCTGATCGGCAACCTCATGGCCTCCCTGCCCACTGCCGCCGATTTGATCCAAGCCGCCACGGCGCTGGCTGTCGGTGCGCTGCTGACGATCAGCCTGCATATGATGCTCTGATCGCGAAACCAACCCAGAACCCCTTGAGATAACGGAGAGAAAAAATGTCCGCCTTCATCCATGCCGCTGCCGACGACGCCAACGACATCCTGTCCGGCTTCCGCGCCTCGCTGCCCACGGTTGCCCATGTCGTCGAAGCCGCCATCCTGGCCGCCGTCGCCGGCTTCGTGATCGTCAGCCTGAACGTCCTGTTCTAATCCCCCACTCGACCGATTAGGAGAAGTCCCATGTCCGCTCTGATCCACGCCGCCGCCCATGACGCCGATGAAGTCCTGTCCGGTTTTCGCAGCTCCATCAAGGACAGCATCGGCGCCGTTGAGGCCGTGACCGTCCTTTCCGTCGCCGCCTTCCTGACTGCCACGTTGAACGCGCTGATCTGATCCCTTCCCTCCCCTGCCGCCCCGACAGGCGGGGGAAGGAGGGTGGCCGGCAACGGACCGGGCCGCCCAGCCATTCGCCGCCCCATTCGCCGCCAACGCGGCCGCGCCATGAAGGCGCCCAGCATCCCCACCATAGAACAGACAACCGGCGAAGCGGCGCCCATCAAGGGCCGACGCACCGCCTGCACCCAAGCCATCGCACCCGCCGGCCCGCCGGCGGGTTTTTGCTTTTGGCGCATGGCTGCCACGCGGAGTGACGCAGATCATCCGCGTTCGCCGGAACCAAGGGTGTCATCGTCCGAAAGCGGACAGCAGAGCGACCATACTGTCCACCTTCGGACAAGAATCGCCACGGGACAGTCGCCATCCCGGCCACTTTTTGCCGAATTCGCCATTTTATGGCCACCAACTCTATAGATGCACACGTATATTTTCCAGAATGCGAGAAAAAGCCACTTGGCACGCCCTTTGCTTATATAAGCTTATCGAAACGAAACGAACCTGATGGAGATGAAGATGACCAACCTGACGAGCAATATCGCGGCCGATGATAACAACCTGATCGGCAGCTTCCTCGCCTCCCTGCCGACGGCGGCCGACATGCTGGAAGCCACGGCCGTGCTGGGCATCGGCGGCCTGCTGACGGCCTGCCTGAACCTGATGCTCTGATCCAGAGCTACCCTTACCAACCCGCCCGAAATCACGGAGAATCCAAATGTCCGCCTTTATCCATGCCGCTGCCGATGACGCCAACGACATCCTGTCCGGCTTCCGCGCCTCCCTGCCCACGATCGCCCATGTCGTCGAAGCCGCCGCACTGGCCGCCGTCGCCGGCTTCGTGATTGTCAGCCTGAATGCCCTGTTCTGATCCCCACGCCACAGACCGATAAAGGAGAATTCCATGTCCGCCCTGGTCAAGGCCGCCGCCCACGATGCCGACGAAGTCCTGGCCGGCTTCCGCGCCACTGTCCGTCGTCGAAACAAATGGGACGGTTGGATGATTTTGTGAGTGGAGGTTCTGGCTCGTTGCGGGTTGATGTT
>NZ_JBXAFZ010000016.1:0-143163 GCF_058793615.1 Niveispirillum sp. GW835-FHT14G11 | reverse complement strand
CAAGCTGGCAGCTATCAGGCGAACCGACTACAATGCACTGCAACCCAGTCGCACTTCAGCGTGAATCCGCCCGCAAAGTTAAAATGTCAGTCCCCATCCCCTGCCATCGCCACGCGGTTGCGGCCTTTGGCCTTGGCGCGGTAGAGCGCCTGATCGGCATCCCCCACCAGGGTTGCTGACAGGGCGGCGATATCGCCGCCGGGGGTTGGTGCCAGGGTGGCTGCACCGGCGCTGATGGTGACAAGGTCGCCATCGGGACGGGCGGCGTGCGACAGAGACAGGGCGGCCACGGACCGGCGCAGCTTGTCTGCCACCGTCCGCGCGGCCTGGCTATCCGCACCGGGCAGCAGGATGGCGAACTCCTCCCCCCCGAAGCGGGCGGCCACGTCACCGGCGCGGCGAACGGAACCAGCCAGCGCACCCGCCACGGTGCGCAGGCAATCGTCGCCAGCCTGATGGCCGTAGAAATCGTTATAGCGCTTGAAATGATCGACATCGGCCAGGATCAGCGACAAGGGCGATGCCCCCGGCTCGGTCAGACGGCGCAACTCATGCGCCAGGCTTGTGTCCAGGGCGCGACGGTTGGCGATACCGGTCAACCCGTCCAGCGTGGCCATGCGCAACAATGTGTCGGTGCGCTGCTTCAGGGTCAGGTGCGTGCGCACCCGCGCTTCCACGATATGGGGGTGAAAAGGCTTGGTGATGAAATCCACGGCCCCGGCGGCCAGGGCCCGCACCTCCACCTCCACCCCGCGATGGGAGGTGACGAACAGGATGGGCATGTCGCTCATGCCCGGCAGGGTACGCAGCGCGGCACAGGTCTGGAACCCGTCCATCCCTTCCATCTCCGCATCCAGCAGCACCAGGTCGGGCCGTTCGGTCCGCGCCGCGGTCAGCGCGTCGGCGCCGCCGGTGGCAAAAACCACGTCGCCCAAGCTCCGCACCACCTGCGCCAGCACGCGGATGGTGGAGACATCGTCATCGACGATCAGGATCCGGGCCGGGACGGGGGCCGGGGTAAAGGGCAAACCGATGGTCACGCGGGGAACTCCGACTCCAGAAGCGCCAACGCATCCTCATAACGCAGAGCTTCCACCAGGGTGGACAGGTTTCGGAACTTGTCCGTCCCCAGCCGCCGGGTCAAGTCGTGTTCGCACTCGGCCAGCACATCCAGCGCAGTCAGGCGGCGGCTGCGCAAGGCGGCGCGCAGGTCCGCCAGGTGGGGCGGCGGGGCTGTGGCGGCCTGGGCTGCCGGCGGCGGGGCCACGGGGGCGGTGTCGGACGGGTGCGGGCGGGTGCGGTTCCGGATGGCGGCCACCACCGCCTCCAGCGCGGCTTCCAGCCCGGCCAGGGCGGCGGAATGATCGGCGGTGGCATCGGCGCGCAGCGCATGCTCCAGATCGGTAGCCAGTTCCGTCACGGCCAGGGCCGAGATATTGCCGGCGGCCCCGCGCAGCTCATGCAGCTTGCGCACCGCCATGTCGGTGTCCCCCGCCGCCAGACGCCGGGCCAGCCGCGTGCCCAGCCCGTCGAACCGGGCCACGAACTGGTCCAGGATCATCTCCAGCAGCGCACGATTACCCAGCACGCGGCCCATGGCCTGGTCCAGGTCGATGCCGGAGATCGGGTCCGGCCGGGTCAGCACGGGTGGCGGGGTCACCGGCGCCGGTGGCGGCTCGTCCTGCGTGCCGGCCAGCCAGCGGCGCAACGTGGACAAGAACAGGGCCGGCACGAAGGGCTTGTCGATATGATCATCCATGCCCGCCTCCAGGCAGGATTTCAGATCATCGATATAGCCCGCCGCGGTCAGGGCCAGAATCGGCACGTTACGGCCCGCCGGCAGGCCGCGGATGGCGCGGGTCGCCTCCAACCCGTCCATCACCGGCATCTGCAGATCCATCAGCACCAGATCGAAGCTTTCGCGCTGGAAGGCGGCGACCGCCTCCTCCCCATTGTCGACGACCATGGTGACGGCGCCGGAACGGTCCAGGAAGCTGCGGGCCACCACCTGGTTCAGCTCGTTATCCTCCACCAGCAGGATGCGCGCGCCGTGCAGGCCGGACATATCATCGGCCGGTATCGCGGGCGTCACGGCGGCGCGCGGCGGGCGGGCGGGTGCCACCGTCTCTTCCAGGCACAGATCAATGATGAAGCGGCTGCCCTGTCCCGACACGCTTTCCGCCCGGATGGTCCCCCCCATCATGCCGACCAGCCGATGGGTCAGGGCCAGCCCCAGGCCGGTGCCGCCATGCGAGCGGCGGTGGCTTTCGTCGCCCTGGGTGAAAGGTTGGAACAGCCGTGCCACCTGTTCGGGCGACATGCCGATACCGGTGTCGCTGACGATGAATGTCAGATCCACGCGTCCGTCAGGCCCCCGGCCCCGCTGGCGCAGACTGATGCCGATGGCCCCCGATGGGGTGAACTTCACGGCATTGCCCACCAGATTGTCCAGAATCTGGCGCAGCCGGCCGGCATCGCCCATCACCCAGGCGGGCAGGGTCGGGTCGATGGCGATATCCAGGGCCACATGGCGGGCGCGCACCACGGGCGCATATAGGTCGGCCACCGCCGATACCGGGTCGGACAGAAAGAAGGGGGCGGTTTCCAGCAGCAGCTGCCCGGCATCGATGCGCGAATAGTCCAGAATGTCGTTTATGATGGCCAGAAGCGCCGAACCGGCGCGGCGGATGCTGTCGACATGGGTGCGCTGATTGTCTGTCAGCGGATCGTCCAGCATCAGGTGCGCCGACCCGATGATGCCGTTCAGCGGCGTGCGGATCTCATGCCCCATATTGGCCAGGAAGGCGGACTTGGCCCGGCTGGACGCCTCCGCGCCGGCCAGCGCCTCGCGCAGGCGGGCGGCGTCGCGCACCTGGGCGGATATGTCGGTGGCGATGATCAGATAGCCGGCGATATCCCCGCCCCGGTCCGTCAGGGTGGTGACGGCCAGCAGAACGGGCAGGCGGGTGCCGTCCTTGCGCAGCCAGCTCCATTCCCGCATTTCCACCCCACCGTTGCCCGTGCCCTCGGCCAGCACATCCATGGCCGATAGGATGGGCTGGCCGCGGTCGGCCTGGATGGCGTCGCCGCGCCGGCCCAGTTCCACCGGATCGTGGAACAGGGCCGGTGTGGCCTTGCCCACCATCTCATGCGGGTCATAGCCCAGCATGGTTTCCGCCGCCGGATTGAACAGGGTGATGGTGCCCGACCGGTCACAGGCGATGATGGCGGAACCGGCGCAATGCAGGATGGCATTGCGCAGGGCGGCCAGTGCCTCGATCTCCATCGTGCGCTCGCGCACCTGCTGTTCCAGGCGGCTGTTCAGGTCGCGGATGCCGGCTTCGGCCACCATCTGGTCGGTGATGTCGCGGATGATCATAGCCGCCCCCATGGTGCCGTCGGCACCGCGCACCGGCGTGGCCGTGATCGATACGTCGATGGGGCGGCTTTCCACATGCAGGCGGCGGGTGCGCAGGTTCACCACATTCTCCCCGCGCGCCACGCGGGCCAGCAGCTCGTCCTCCTGGATCTCCAGGCCGGGCGGCACGATCAGTGCCCGGGTGGCACGGCCGATCGCATCCTCGGCCGTGCGCCCGAACATGGCCGTGGCGGCCCCGTTCCAGCTGGTGACACGGCCGTCGGCCGACAGGCCGATGATGGCGTCGCTGGCGCTGTCGACAATGGCGCCCAGCCAGGCGTCGCTGGCCATCAGCGCGCGGTCGCGGCGGCTGGCCAGGCGGAAGAACACCAGCACCAGCACCAGCAGCCCCACCAGCAGCAGGCCCAGCCCCGCCACCCACAGCCGCACCTTGTTGGCGTTGGCGGCCACGATGCTGTCCGGCACGGTGGCGATGATGGTCAGGTAGCGGCCGGCGCTGTCTCCATCCAGCGTCACGCGCTGGCGCAGCACATGCTCCACCCCGTCCGGCCCCTGCACGGCCTGGACACCGCCACTGCGCGCCGCCGCCTCCGGCGGCCGGAATTCCTGGTCCCAGCGGCCGGGCCGCGTACCGGTGAAGCGGCGTTGCGGATCGGGATGCAGCAGGAAATTCTCCTGCGCGTCCAGCAGATAGAGGCGGTAGATCGGGTTGATGTCGTTGGTCAGGGCGGCCAGCAGCCCGCGCGCATCCAGGGCCAGGGTCAGCGCCCCGAAGCGCCCTCCCTCCACGGTCGACAACGCCACCGCCAGCCGCAACAGCGGGCGCGGCGCTGCCTCCCCCTCGCGCACCAGGTCGGGACCGGAAAGCAGCGTATCGCCGACCGACCGCCGGTCCAGCATGTCCAGCAGGTCCAGATCCGGATGGTAACTGATACCGGTGCCCCGCGGCCGGCCGTCGCGGTTCTCCACGGCAACAATGGGCGCATGATCGCGCGCCGACAGCAGGGCCAGCCGCTCCACCGCGGGCTGCGACACGGCATAGCCTGTGAAGATCGCCTCCAACCGCCGATGCCAGAGAGCGGCATCGGTCTTCTCACTCGCGTCATATCCGCCGCCGGCCTCGGCCCGCGCCAGGCCCGCCACGGGCGGGGTCAGCGACAGGAACCGGGCCTGGGCCCGCATATCCTCCAATGCGCGTGACAGGATGGCGGTGCGCTGGAGAACCAGGGTGCGCAACCGCACATCCATTTCCGCCTGATCGCGTGCACGCTGCTCCCGCCCCGCCAGAAAGGATGTGGCCAGCACCAGCAGGATCAGGCCCGCCGTCATCAACAGGATGGTTCGCGGACGCGGTCCGCCTTGCGTGGTGCGGTCTTGTATCTGCACGTGAAAGTCCCTGGGGCGACGGTGGGGGCGGCCGCCATTTCATCCATCTGGATGAGGGCATTTGCGCTGAATTCCTGTCCAAACGATAGATATCCAGGCGGGTAGGAAGGCGGCCGGCTACGGCCCCGCCATCGCCGTCAGGACCGATGCCAGCTCGGCCACCGCCGGATGTGCGTGCACGCCGTCCGGCAGTCGCGGCAGGTGCAGGATGGGCAGGCCGGCCAGGAAGGGAGCCAGCGCCGCCACCGTGTCGGCGGGCGGCACCGTGGCGCCGGGCGTGGCGGACAGCACCAGGGCTGCCACCCGCAGCCCCCTGGCCGACAGCACGGCATGGGCGGTCAGGATGTGGCTGATCGTGCCCAGATAGGTGCCGGCCACCAGGATGGCGGGCAGGCCCAGGTCGCCCATCCAGTCCAGCACCGTGCGTCCGTCATCCACCGGCGCCATCACCCCGCCCACACCCTCCACCAGCAACGGCCCCGCCGCACCCGCGACCTTGCGGCGGCAGGCGGCCAGCATCGCCTCATACGGCACCAGCCGCCCTTCCAGCCGCGCCGCCATGTTGGGGGCCAGGGGTGCGGTGAAGCGCCAGGGGGACAGGCGGTCGAGATTGTCGGCCGTCAGGTCCAGCCCCAGCGCGTCGATCAGGGCGGCGGGGTCGCTGCCGCGCGCATCATCGGGATCAATGCCGCTGACCAGCGGCTTGAAGGCGTCCGGCGACAGGCCCTGTGTCCGCCAATGGCGCAGCAGGCAGGATGACACGAAGGTCTTGCCGATATCGGTGCCGGTGGCCGTGACGAAATATGCACCCATGATCAATCATCCCCTTACCTGGGGGGAAGCTGGCGTTCCACCACCCCTCATTCCCTCAACCCCCCCATGCGCCGTCGGGACATCTGTCCTGCATTTGGGTCCTGACAGGGTCGCGTAACAGGTTTTATACCACTACCCGAACAGCCCGCTTCCAGTCGAAGGGATGAGAGATGAGCATCGCCGCCACCGTTCCCCACGCCGCAATCGCCGGCAATCCGATCCGCACCGATTGGACCCAGGCTGAGGTGGAGGCCCTGTTCAACCTGCCCTTCATGGATCTGCTCTACCGCGCACAGACCCTGCACCGCCAGTTCTTCGATCCCAACGAGGTGCAGATTTCCACGCTGCTGTCGATCAAGACCGGCGGCTGCCCGGAGGATTGCAATTACTGCCCGCAGTCGCAGCAGTTCGACACCGGCCTGAAGGCATCCAAGCTGATGCAGGTGGAAAAGGTGCTGGCCGAGGCGCGGGCCGCCAAGGAACAAGGCGCGTCGCGCTTCTGCATGGGGGCCGCTTGGCGCTCGCCCAAGGATCGCGACCTGGATACGGTCTGCGCCATGGTGGAGGGCGTGAAGGCCATGGGCATGGAGACCTGCGTCACGCTGGGCATGCTGCGCCCGGACCAGGCACTGAAGCTCAAGGATGCCGGCCTGGACTACTACAACCACAATCTGGACACGTCCGAAGAGCATTACCCCAATATCATCACCACCCGCACCTATCAGGACCGGCTGGACACGCTGGACGCCGTGCGCAGCGCCGGCATCAATGTCTGCTGCGGCGGCATCATGGGCCTGGGTGAAGGACGCGAAGACCGGGCCAGCCTGATCCGCACCCTGGCCACCCTGCCCCAGCACCCGGACAGCGTGCCGATCAACCTGCTGGTCAAGGTCGACGGCACGCCGCTGGATCAGGCCGACGCCGTCGATCCCATCGAATTCGTCCGCACCATCGCCGTGGCCCGCATCACCATGCCGGCGTCGGTCGTCCGCCTGTCGGCGGGGCGTGAGGATATGAGCGATGAGATGCAGGCCCTGTGCTTTGCGGCCGGTGCGAATTCCATCTTCTATGGCGAACGCCTGCTGACCACGCCGAACCCGGCGCAGCAGCGCGACGCCAACCTGTTCAAGAAGCTGGGCCTGCGCTCCATGCAGGTCGAGGTGGAAAGCGCCGAATGACGGGCGGCAGCCCCGGCTGGCAGGCCGACGGGATGCGGCATGTCTGGCTGCCCTATAGCCAGATGAAGCATGCCGATCCGCCGCTGCCCGTGGTGGCGACGGATGGCACGCGCATCCATCTGGCCGACGGCCGCGTGCTGATCGACGGTATCGCCAGCTGGTGGACGGCGTGTCACGGCTATAACCACCCGCATCTGCGCCAGGCCCTGGCCGAACAGGCGGCGCGCATGCCGCATGTCATGTTCGGCGGCCTCTGCCATGAACCGGCCCTGAGGCTGGCCACGCGGCTGGCGGATTTGCTGCCGGGCGATCTGACCCGCGTGTTCTTCGCCGAAAGCGGATCTGTGGCCGTTGAGGTCGCCATGAAGATGGCGATCCAGTACTGGCTGAACAAAGGCGAGCGGGGGCGGACCAAGCTGCTGTCCTTCACCGGCGGCTATCATGGCGACACCATCGCCACCATGGCCGTCTGCGATCCCGATGAGGGTATGCACGCCCTGTTCACCGGCCTGCTGCCCGAGCATCATGTGCGCCCCCTGCCCCGCGATGCGGAAAGCCTGGCCGGGCTGGAGACATTTCTGGAACGCCATGCGGGGGAAATCGCGGCCATCCTGGTGGAACCGCTGGTGCAGGGCGCGGGCGGCATGGTGTTCCATGACGCGTCGGTGCTGCGCACCCTGCGCACCCTGGCCGACCGCTATGGCACCCTGCTGATCTTTGACGAGATCTTCACCGGTTTCGGGCGCACGGGCACCATGTTCGCGTGCGAGGCGGCGGGGGTGGTGCCCGACATCGTGACCCTGTCCAAGGCGTTGACCGGCGGCACCCTGCCCTTGTCGGCCACGGTCGCCCGCGCCCATGTGTTCGATGCCTTCTGGTCGGACGATCCCATGGCGGCCCTGATGCATGGCCCCACCTATATGGGCAATGCCCTGGCCTGTGCGGTGGCCAACGCCTCGCTGGACCTGTTCGAATCACACGACCGTATGGGTCAGGTTGCGTCCATCAACGGTTGGCTGGCCGCAGGGCTGGAGCCTTGCCGCTTCCTGCCCGGCGTGGTCGATGTGCGGGTTCTGGGCGCCATCGGCGTGGTGCAGATGGATAGGATCAGGGATTTAACGGGTTTGAAACGACTTTTGGTAGCTGAGGGGGTGTGGATACGGCCCTTTCGCGATATTCTATACCTCACGCCAGCCTTCACGGCGACGGAGGAGGATGTGATGCGTCTGACGGGGGCCATTGCCCGCGTGCTTGAACGGGGCGTTCCATGAGTGGTGCTGCCGGCTGGCTGGATATGCTGGCGGCCCAGGCGCTGGACGCGCTGGACCTGGCGGGCCGCCGCCGGACCTTGCGCGACTTTGACCGCGACGGCATCCGCCTGCGCCTGCCCGACGGGCGGGTGCTGATCGATGTCGCGTCCAACGATTATCTGGGCCTGGCGCAGGACCCCGGCATCATCGACCGCGCCGCCGAGTACATCGCCCGCTATGGTGCCGGCAGCGGTGCCTCGCGCCTGGTCTGTGGCACCCTGACCGCCCACCGGGAGGTTGAGGAAAAGCTGGCGGCCTTCCTGGGCACCGAAGCCGCCTTGCTGTTCGGCACCGGGTTCCAGGCCAATGCCACGCTGCTGCCAGCGTTGGCGGAGTTGCTGGGTGCGGAGGCGGAGCTGCTGGTGGACCGGCTGTCCCATGCCAGCATCCTGACCGGCGCGTTTGCCCAGGGGGTGAAGGCGCGGCGCTTCCGTCATAACGACCTGAACCATCTGGAAGATCTGCTGAAGGAAGCTACTGGCCCGCGGCTGGTGGTGACGGAAAGCGTGTTCAGCATGGATGGCGACATGGCCGATCTGGCCGCCACCCTGGACTTGGCCGACCGCTATGGCGCCCCCGTCTATCTGGATGAGGCGCATGCCATCGGCGTGCTGGGGCCGGAGGGGCGGGGGCTGGCAGCATCCTTGCCGGGCCGGGTGACGGTGACCATGGGCACGCTGGGGAAGGCGTTCGGCGGCTTCGGCGCCTATGTCGCGGGGTCGCGCCTGCTGATCGATTACCTGACCAACCGCTGCGCCGGGTTCCTTTACACCACCGCCCCGCCGCCCGCCGTGCTGGGCGCGCTGGACGCGGCCCTGGATGTCATCCCGTCGCTGGATCTGGAGCGCATGCGACTGGCCAGCATGGCGGACGCCGTGCGCATGGCGGTGCGCGGCGCCGGCTATGATACCGGCGCCAGCGCCACCCAGATCATCCCCGTCATCGCCGGGGAGGAACAGGCGGCCCTGGGCCTGCAGGCCATGCTGGAAACCGCCGGGTTCCTGGCCGTGGCCATCCGTCCGCCCACGGTGCCGGCCGGCACCGCCCGGTTGCGCCTGTCGCTGTCGGCGGCGCTGGACGACCATGTGGCGGGACAGCTGCTGACCATCCTGTCCTGCCTGCCGCCGCCGGGACCGGGCCTGTCCCCATGATCCGCCCCCTGTTCCTGTTCGTGCATGGCTGGGCCGGCACGCCCCGCCTGTGGGATGGGGTGTGTGCTGAACTCTCCGCAATGGGGGTCGATGCGGGGGATATGGTCTATCTTTCTCCCCGTCATCCCGGCGAAAGCCGGGACCCAGGGGCCACAGAAACAAACGTTTCAGCAGCGGACATCAAAGCCGCCGATAGGTCGGGTACGCCGCCCCTGGGTCCCGGCTTTCGCCGGGATGACGGTGAAGGGGGCGGTGAAACAGGGGATGACGGCGAATGTGTGGGTGGCGGAAATCGCCCCGTCATCGGCATCGGCCACTCCATGGGAGCGGCCTGGCTGCTGGCCTATGGTCCCAAACTATCGGGCTTCGTCAGTCTGAACGGCTTCACCCGGTTCAGTGCCGCGCCCGGCTTCCCCGGCACCCATCCCCGCGTGCTGGCCCAGATGCGGCGCCGGCTGCTGGCCGATGTGCCCGCCGTGCTGGCGGATTTCCATGCCCGTGCCGGGCTGGCCCTGCCTGAAGACCCGGCCGGCACCGACGCGCTGGCGGCGGGGCTGGATCTGCTGGGCAGCATTGACGCGCGCCGGGCTTTCGGAGTTTTTGCCAGCCCCTATCTGGCTCTGGGCGGGACTGATGACGCCATCGTCCCACCGGCCCACACCGCCGCCTGCTTCCCCGATCCAGTGATGGTGGAAGGGGTGGGCCATGCCCTGCCGCAGGTGCGGCCCGACCTGTGCGCCCGTCACATCATGGAGCTGGCGGCCCGATGCTGACCGGAACCGACAAGCGGGCGGTGGCGGGGCGGTTTGCCGCCGCCGCAGGACGCTACGACGCCTCGGCCCGCGTGCAGGCGCGTATCGCCCATGCCCTGGCCGACAGGCTGGCGGCCCTGGATCTGCGCGACGGCGCGCGGGTGCTGGAGATCGGGTGCGGTACTGGGCTGCTGACGGCCGCCGCCCTGTCCCGCCTGCCGGGCGTCGGGTCCTGGCTGGCTACGGACATCGCCCCCGCCATGGCCGATGCCTGCCACCGCCGGCTGGCGGGTGAGGGGCGGCTGGCCGTGGCGGCGATGGATGGGGAGGTGCCGGCGGTGGCCGGCCCCTTTGATCTGATCTGTTCCAGCCTGGCCCTGCAATGGTTCCCCGATGCCGCCGGGGCGCTGATGCGCTGGCGCGCCATGCTGGCGCCGGGCGGGCATTTGTGCGTGGCGACGCTGGGGGTGGATACGTTCGCACAGTGGCGCAGCGCCCTGGCGGCGGCCGGGGCGGCCGGGGCGGGTCCGGCCTATCCGGATGCGGGCACCCTGTCACGCTGGCTGGGGCCGGGCGGGCGGGTGGAGCGGCAGGATTTCGTGGAACATCACGCCGACGCGCGGCATTTCCTCCATTCCCTGCGCGGCATCGGGGCGGATTATGCGCCCGGCCGGCTGCCGGCCCCGATCCTGCGCCGGGCCATGCGCCTGCTGGAGGTCGCCCGGCCGGTGGCCGTCACCTATGATGTGCGCTGGTTGTCGGTGGGGTGATTATTGTTCTCGCCGGTCCCCAGGAACCGCAGATTGCCCTCGCGCAGCTTCGCGCCTTCCTCATCATACAGGAAGGGCAGAAAGGCATAGCGGGTGCCGCGCGTCACCGGCCGCGCCTCATGCAGCAGGGAGCAGGAGAAGACCACGGCCCCGCCCGTGGTGGGGCGATAGGTGCGGGGCCCGAATTCCGGGAAGCACAGGTCCCCGCCCTCGAAATCCTCTTCATTCAGGTTGATGGAGACGGCGAAGCGGCGATGGGCCGTGCCGCGCGTGGTATTGTCGCGGTGGGGGCGGAAGAAGCCCTGCTCGGCCGCGTCATAGCAGGCGACGATATAGCGTTCCATCCGCGTGGTGCGGAATTGCAGGGCCCGGGTGATCATGGGCAGCAGCCGTTTTTCGATCCGGGCACGGGCGGCGGCGATGACGTCGGGGTCCTGGATCGGCATGTCGCGGCGACGCTTGAACCCATGGTCGATGGTGCCGACCGTCCTGCCATCCTTCTCAAGCATGAAGCCGGAATCCTCGCCGCCCTGCGCCTGGTACAGCGCGATCAGCTGGCGGCAGAATTCCGGCTCGAAGATGCCGGGCACGGCCAGCACGGGGGCCGGCTGGTCCACCGGGCCCATCAGACCGGCCGGTGGCAGGGTGGCCACCCGCACCAGCACCGCCGCCCCCGCCGACAGCGGCGCGCGCAACAGTACCCGCATCAACGTGTCCACCACCACCCAGCCGCCTTCCGGGCCGATGCCATAGGCGTTGGCGATGCTGCCCGACGGGTCGTCGCGGAACTGGCGCAGCCGGGGCCAGCGCAAGCGCGCGGCGATGTCGCGGCTGTGCGGCATCACGGCGAAGCTGACCACATGCCGCTCGTTCATCCCGCTGGCCCAGCCGGCCAGCAGGTCGGTGGCGGCGTCGGCCTCCCCCGCATTGCTGCCGTGGAAGCACAGCACGACGTTGCGCCCGCCCAGGCTGGAGAAGTGGAACTGCGGGACCTCGCCGCAGGGTGCGACGAACCACGGGGCAGGTTCGCCGATGGCGGGATGGGCGGCGGGGTTCGCGGCGGGATCGGGGCGTGCGTTTTCACAGGTCATATGCGGTAAACGCGCCGGCGCCGGGTTTCATCCGTGGCAGAGACTATTTTTCCCCGATGTCCGGGCCGGGTCGTCAAATCGGCATTGGCGGCCGGCCCGCATCCTGCTCCATATGGGCGCCATTGCCCTTGTTGACGGTGTGCTGACCATGGCCGACATGACCTTCCTCTACCTGCTGGGCGGCACCATCTTGTCGCTGGCCGGCAAGGCCGATGCCGCCGACAGCGCCGCCTTGCTGCGCGCCGCCGGGATCAGCACGGGCGGGCCGGTGACGGTGCGGCCGCTGCGTTCGGTGGGCAGCCAGAACCTGACCCTGGCCGATCTCCGCCACCTGGCGGCGGAGATCACCGCCCGCCATGGCGAGGGCATGCGCGCCTTCGTCGTGGCCCAGGGCACGGACACGATGGAGGAAACCGCCTTTCTTCTGTCGCTGCTGGCCCCGGCCGATGCCACCATCATCATGACCGGGTCGATGCGCACGGCCGACGCGCCGGGGGCGGAAGGGCCGGGCAATCTGCGCGACGCGCTGATCGCCGCCCGCGCCCTGTCCGGAAAGCGGCCGGGCGTGCTGGTCTGCATCGCGGGCGAGCTGCATGACGCGCGCCTGGTGCGCAAGATGGATTCAGGCCGCATCGCCGCCTTCGGCAGCCCCGGCTGGGGCCCGGTGGGCAGCATCATCACCGGCCGCGTCCGCCTGGGCATGACCCCCCTGCCCGCCCCCGGCCCCTATGCCTGGGCCGACGGGACGGCGGCATCGCGCGTCGGCCTGCTGACCGTGGCCATGGATGCCGATCCCCTGTGCGTCACCCCCTATGCCGATCCCGCCTGGGACGGGCTGGTGGTGGAAGCCATGGGATCGGGCCATGTGCCGGTGGCGCTGGCCGCGCCGCTGGCCGCCATCGCTTCGGTCAAGCCGGTGCTGCTGGTCAGCCGCTGCCCACAGGGCGACACCGACGGCCATGGCACCTATCAGGGCGAGGGCACGGCCGCCTGGCTGCTGGCCAATGGCCTGATCGATGCCGGCAGTCTGGACGGGCGCAAGGCGCGGCTGCTGCTGACCGTGCTGCTGGCCGCCGGTCCCGACAGGGTGCGGGCGGAGATGGCGGGATGGGCCGGGATGGGTGTGGTCTAGGCTCTGCTGAGAACGCCGATAGATACCTTTTTCGCCTCCCCGGCGACAAGCCGGGGCCCAGGGTCACGAGCCCAACGTTGAAGCGGCGTTGATCAACACCGCGGAGAGGGTTTCCTTGTGGCTCCTGGGCCCCGGCTTGTCGCCGGGGAGGCGAAAAACGCGATGTCGAATTATCATAAATCCGCGGGCGCCACTGTCCCCGGCAGCCAGCGGCCGCGCATCTGCTGGCGGGCGGCACCGCGCAGTTTTTCCGGATAATCCGGCATTTCCGGCCCGATCAGGGGCAGGTTCATGGCCGCGATGGTGGCGGCGATGCCGGCCTGATCCAGCCCATGGCCCCAGGCCACCGCATGGCGGGCGATCTCCAGCTCCTGACCCCAGAAATAGATGGCGCGGGCCTGGGCATTGGCCTGCATGACCCGCACCTCCTCCACCCGCCCGTCATTCATCAGGGGCAGCCAGATGTCGGGCATCAGCAGATCGACGGGCTGGTCGGGCCGGTAGGTATAGGCATCGCCCTGCACGAGGTTCAGTTTGGCCCGCGCCTCTTGCGGCAATTGCGCGGCCAGATCCAGCTCCCGGTGCAGCGCCAGGATATCGGGATCCAGTTCCACCACCGTGACCCGGCTCACCAGGGGGGACAGCGCGCAATTGACCGCACACCAGCCCATGCCCATGCCGCCGATCAACACATGGCCGCGCGCCAGCCGGATGCCGATCTCCTGGCTTTCCAGCTCCATGGGCGTGGTCGACATCCAGGTCTCTCCATCCCGGACCAGGCCGACCATGCCCTGCATCAGGCGCGCCGGGCTCCAATATCCCATGGAAACCGACATCTCCGCCCCGCGCAGCTGCCAGCGCCCCTGCGATGTCAGCCGGTAGTGCGGGATGAACAGGTCGGTCTGGTAAAGCGCCAATCCCAGCACCTGGGCGGATGGGGCGGGCGCGGACGCAGGCTGGGTCATGGTCATCCATCTTCATCATCGGCCGGTTGCCGTCATGATGCAGCAATACCACTTTTCATGAATGAATGGCGAGAGCCTCAGCCCACCACGCCCGCCGCTTTCAGCGCCGTGATGCGGGCCTGATCCAGCCCCAACAAAGCGCCCAACACGGCCCCGGTATCCGCGCCCAGACCGGGCGGCGCCTGGCTTTCCACATTGGGCGACAGACTGAATTTCACCGGGTTGGCCACGCCCGGCACACTGCCTGCGCCCGCATGCGCCATGGTCAGCGCCATGCCGCGATGGATGACCTGGGGGTCGGCGAAGGCCTGCGACAGGCTGTTGATGGGACCCGCCGGCACGTCGGCCGCTTCCAGCGCTTCCAGCCATTCCGCCCCGGCCCGTGTCACCAGCCGCGCGGTCAGCAGTGTGGTCAGTTCCACCCGGTTGGCCACCCGCGCCCGGTTGCTGGCAAACCGTTCGTCGCTGCCCAGCTCGTCCACGCCCAGCACGGCGCACAGGCGCTGGAACTGCCGGTCATTGCCGACCGCCAGGTTGATATGACCATCGGCCACCGCGAACGTGTCATAGGGCACGATGGACGGGTGGCCATTGCCCAGCCGCCTGGGGTCGCGGCCCGACACCAGCACGTTCAGCGCTTGGTTGGCCATGGCGGCCAGCATGCAATCCAGCAGCGCCACATCGATGCGCTGACCCAGGCCCGTCCGTTCGCGGTGCTGCAGGGCCGCCAGGATGGCGTTGCCGGCATAAAGCCCGGTGATGATGTCGGCCAGCGCCACGCCGGCCTTGGCCGGCCCGCCATCGGCCGGCCCCGTCACGCTCATCAGGCCGCTCATGCCCTGGATCAGGAAATCATAGCCCAGGCGCTGGGCATAGGGTCCGTCCTGGCCGAAGCCGGTGATGGAACAATAGATCAGGCGCGGGTTGAGTGCCGACAGGCTGTCAAAGTCCAAGCCATACTTGGCCAGGCCCCCGACCTTGTAATTCTCCACCAGCACATCCGACCGGGCGGCCAGATCGCGGATGATCTGCTGCCCCTCGGCGGTCGTGAAATCCACCGCGATGGAGCGCTTGTTGCGGTTGGCGGTCAGGAAATAGGCCGACGGGCTGTCCGGCCCGTCCACGAACGGCGGGCCCCAGCGGCGGGTATCATCCCCCTCCCCCGGCCGTTCGACCTTGATGATCTCCGCCCCGAAATCCCCCAGCATCTGCGTGGCCCAGGGCCCCGCCAGGATGCGGGAGAGATCGAGGACGCGGATGCCGTCAAGTGCTGCGGTCATGGTGGGGGCCTTCGTCATGGGCGATCACATTCCGTCATCCCGGCTTTCGCCGGGATGACGGAAAATGGGGATGTTTGGCAAATACTCAAAAAAACGCCTGCAGCCCGGTGATCGCCCGGCCCAGGATCAGGGCGTGCACGTCGTGCGTGCCCTCATAGGTGTTGACCGTTTCCAGGTTCACCATGTGGCGGATGACGTCGAATTCGCCGGAGATGCCGTTGCCGCCATGCATGTCGCGGGCCTGGCGGGCGATGTCCAGCGCCTTGCCGCAATTATTGCGCTTCATGATGGAGATCATTTCCGGCGCCACCTGCCCGGCCTCGAACAGCCGGCCGACGCGCAAAGACCCCTGCAGGCCCAGGCTGATATCGGTCAGCATGTCGGCCAGCTTCTTCTGCACCAGCTGCGTGCCGGCCAGCGGCTTGCCGAACTGCTTGCGGTCCAGCGTATAGGTGCGCGCCGCATGGAAACACGCCTCCGCCGCCCCCATCGCCCCCCAGGAAATGCCATAGCGCGCCCGGTTCAGACAGCCGAACGGCCCCTTCAGGCCCGACACGTTGGGCAGCAGCGCATCCTCCCCCACCACCACCCCGTCCATGACGATCTCACCGGTGACCGAGGCGCGCAGGCTCAGCTTGCCCTCGATCTTGGGTGCCGACAGCCCCTTCATGCCCTTTTCCAGGACGAAGCCGCGGATAGCGCCGCCATGGGCGTCGGACTTGGCCCAGACGACGAAGACATCGGCGATGGGGGAATTGGTGATCCACATCTTGGACCCGGTGATCCGATAGCCATCGGCCACCTTCTCAGCCCGCGTGCGCATGCCGCCCGGATCGGACCCGGCATCGGGCTCCGTCAGGCCGAAACAGCCGATCCAGTCGCCAGACGCCAGCTTGGGCAGGTATTTCTGCTTCTGTGCCTCGCTGCCATAGGCCTCGATCGGGTACATGACCAGCGATGATTGCACGCTCATCATCGAGCGGTAACCGCTGTCCACCCGCTCCACCTCCCGCGCCACCAGCCCATAGGCGACATAGCCCACACCCGCCCCGCCATATTCCGGCGCCACGGTCACGCCCAGCAGACCCATCTCCCCCATCTCACGGAAGATGGCGGGATCGGTTTCTTCCTTCTCGAACGCCCGGCGGACGCGGGGTTGCAGCTTTTCCTGGGCATAGGCATGGGCGCTGTCGCGGATCAGCCGCTCCTCCTCCGTCAGCTGGTCGTTCAGCAGGAAAGCGTCATCCCATTGGAACCCGGCCAGACCAGCCATGATCGAAACCCCATGCGTGAAGAAAGGACCTTAGCGATACGCCGGCCAAGGTAAAGGCGCAAACCATGTTTCGTCACGAACTTGATGAGGATTTGGAATGAAGTATGGCGGGTTTGGTCGAGTTTAGGCATGATCGGCGTAAAATTGCGCATGAGCCACCCGATGTTCGCCCGCCGCCTGATCCCCAGCACCGCGTCGCTGATCGCGTTCGAGGCGGCGGCGCGGCTGGGCGGGTTCACGGCCGCCGCTTTGGAGCTGAACCAGACACAGGGTGCGATCTCCCGGCAGGTGGCGCAGCTGGAAGCACAACTGGGCATCCCGCTGTTCACCCGGGTGCGCCAGCGGGTGGCGCTGACCCCCGCCGGGCGCTATTTCGCCGATCAGGCCCGCGACCTGCTGGGTCGGCTGGGCCATGCGGCGGCGCGCACCATTGCGTTTGACGGTGATGGCGGTACCCTGGACCTGGCCATCCTGCCCACCTTCGGGGCGCGCTGGCTGATCCCGCGCATGGGCGATTTCTTCGCCCGGCACCGGGGCGTCACCATCAATTTCTCCACCCGCGTCCGCCCCTTCGACCCGCGCGCCGAAGGCATCGACGCCGCCATCATGGCGGCACCGCCGCCCGTGCCGGGCCTGATCGGCCATCGCTTCATGGGGGAGGTGCTGGTGGCCGTGGCCGCCCCTGCCCTGCTGCGCGCCAATCCGGTCACCATCCCCGCCGATGTCGCCGCCCTGCCCCTGCTGCAGCAGGAGACACGGCCCGATGGCTGGGACCGCTGGTTCGCCGCCCATGGGCTGGCGCGGGGCCGCCAACAGCCGCTGGTGTTCGAACAGTTCCTGCTGGTCATCCGCGCCGCCGTGGCCGGGCTGGGGGCGGCGCTGGTGCCGTCCTTTCTGGTGACCGACGAGCTGGCGGCCGGCGAACTGGTGCCCCTGCCCGGCGGGGAATTGACCACCGATGGCGGTTATCACCTGGTCTATCCGGCCGACCGCGAGGGCTATGGGCCGCTGGTGGCGTTCCGGGAATGGTTGCTGGCGGTGGCGTGAGGGTCACCGGCACCGACGCTACCGCTTAAGCCACCGCGCCAATGGCCAGTTCCGCCTCCAGCTGCTGACGCAGCTTGTATTTCTGGATCTTGCTGGCCGACATCGGCCAGACGGTCACGAAGCGCACATGGCGCGGCACCTTGAAGCTGGAGATCCTGCCCCGGCAGAAATCCATCACCTCCGGCGCCGTCAGGCTGCTGCCGGGATGCAGTTCGATGAAGGCGGCGGGCACCTCTGTCAGGCGGGGGTCGGGCACGCCCACCACCTGGCACAGTTTCACCGCCGGATGGCCGCCGATATAGGCCTCGATCTCCGCGGCGGCGACATTCTCCCCGCCGACCTTCAGCATGTCCTTGGTGCGGCCATGGAACATGATGTTGCCATCCGCATCCAGCGACCCGACATCGCCGGAATGCAGCCAGCCATCGCGCAAGGCGTCGGCCGTCTTCACCGGGTCCTTGTAATAGCCGTCCAGCAGGCCGGGGCCGCGCACCAGGATTTCCCCCTTCTGTCCGGCCGGCAGGTCGTTGCCCAGGGCATCAACGATCCGCACCTGGATACCGGGCAGCGGCCGTCCCAGCCGGGTGGTCCGCGCTTCGTAACTGTCGTCAAGGCGGCTGGTGCAGACGGTACCCGCCGCTTCCGACAGGCCATAGGTGCCGACCTGGATGCAGTTGGGCATCGCCTTGGCCAGCATCTCCTTCATCGCACCGGTCTGCACCGCCAGCGATGAATTCATCAGCCGCATCGCCGACAGGTCGGTCTTCACGAAATCCGGATGGTGGATCAGATCCACCATGATCGGCGCGAAACAGGGGTAACTGGCCGTGACGCGATACCTCTCCAGCATCTGCAGCGCCATGCCGGCATCGAAATGCTGCATGGAGAGATAGGTGCCGCCCACCGCATAGATCGCCATCAGCGGCAGGATGGCCGCGATATGGAACAGGGGCAGCGGCGACCAGAACCGGTCACGGTCGGTCAGCTCATAGCGTTCGGCCAGGGCCTGCGACGTGCGCACGATGGCCTCATGGCTGATCAGGCACCCCTTGGGGTTGGATGTCGTGCCGGATGTGTAGAGCACGATGCCCGGATCGCGCACCCGGGCAAAGGCGCGGCGTTCATGTACCTGCTCTTCCGTCACCGTTTCCGCCTGGGCCTCGAACCGCGCCGCCGTCACCGTGAAGGGCCGCCCGCCTTCACCCAGCAGCACGATGGAGCGCAGGCGTGGACAACCGGCCAGGCGCAGATCCATCGGGTCCTGCTGTGCCGCCAGCCCCTCCAGCCCCTCGCACAGCCGGTCCACGAAATTCAGCTGGTCGGCCACCTGCTCCGTCGTGATGATGGTGACCAGATCGGCATTCTCCACGACATAGGCCAGTTCATGCGCGCGATAGCGGGCATTGATCGGCGCGGTCACCGCACCCGCCAACGCCACGCCGAACAGAATATCGACGAAGTCGATGCAGGATGGCAGCAGCACGCCGACATGGTCGCCCGGCCGCACGCCGAGCGCCATCAGCCCCCTGGCATAGCGCAGGGCCCGGCCGGCCAGATCACGGTAGGTGAGTTTCTCCATAGGGAAGATCAGCGCGTCCCTGTCGGGCCAGCGATGGGCGGCGGACAGCAGCAGGTCGCCCAGGGTGGTGGCATGGATGAACTGGTCGGCCTTGCTCATCAGGGATCGAACCTTTCAGGCTTTCTGGGTGCTTCGCCCGCGTGGACGCGGGCGGGAAGGCCCGGCGGCGACGGCGGGCACCGGGCCCATCTGTATCGCGGTATCGCAGAAAAATATACACATAAGGCTGTTTCTGTGTAAAATCAAAAAGTCGAAGCCGCCTATTTTTGCTGCGATGCGACATGCGTGCCTGCGCAGTGCCAAACGAGGCCCGCAGGGATACTCGATTTATGCGTACTTGCTGGATTATGTCCGGTGGCGATATCCTGTATGCAAAGCAGCAGACCGGGTGGCCCGGCAAGGAAGGATTGGCCGTGAGACAGGTGCTGAAAGGGGTGCGGGTGCTGGATTTCGGCCGTTATGTGGCCGGCCCCTATTGCGCGACCCTGCTGGGCTATTTCGGCGCCGACGTGATCCGCATCGAACGGCTGGGCGGGGGGGAGGACCGGTTCATCACGCCCGTGACGAACACGGGCGAGGGGGCGGGCTGGCTGCAGATGGGCGTCAACAAGCGCTCCCTGACGCTCAACCCAACCAGGCCGGAGGGGCGGGAAGTGGTGCGAAAACTGGTCGCCACCGCCGATGTGGTGGTAGCCAACCTGCCGCCGCCGGCCCTGGCCGTGATGGGCCTGGATGAGGATAGCCTGCGCGCCCTAAAACCCGACATCATCCCCGTCCTGATCTCCAGCTTCGGCACCGCCGGCCCCTGGGCGGCACGCGGCGGGTTTGACGGGGTCGGACAGGCCATGTCAGGGGCGATGTATTTCTCCGGCACGCCCGATCAACCGATGAAGGCCGGCGCCCCTTATGTTGATTTCGGGACCGGCATGTTCGCCGCCCTGGGCGCCATGGCGGCCTTGATGGAAAAGCGGGCCACGGGAAGGGGGCAGAGCGTGCAGGCCAGCCTGCTGGCCACCGGCGTCAGCCTGTTCAACGCCTTTCTGGTGGAACAGGCGGTGACGGGTATCGGCCGGGCCGGCACGGGCAACCGGGTGCAGACCTCGGCCCCGTCTGACGTGTTCGCCACCCTGGACGGCCATATCCTGATCCATACGGTGGGCGACGGCCTGTTCGCGCGCTGGTGCGACATGGTGGGGGAACCGGGCTGGAAGGGTGACCCGCGCTTTGCCGGCGACCAGGCGCGCGGCGACAATAATACCGTGCTCTGCGCCCGCATGGCGCAATGGTGCGCCATGCGGACCACGGATCAGGCGGTGGAAGCACTGGCGGCGGCCGGTATTCCCGGTGGTCCCGTCCTGTCGCCGCAACAGGTGCTGGACCATGCCCAAGTGCAGGCAATGGGCCTGTTGCAGCCCCTGGACTATCCGGGCCTGCCCCGCCCCGCCCCCGTGGCCGGCCCGCCCGTCACCCTGTCGGCCACGCCCGGCAGCATCCGTTCACGCCCGCCGACCGTGGGCGAACATACCGATGCGATCCTGTCCGAACTGGGCTATGACGAAGCCGCCATTGCAGCCCTGCGTTCGGCCAGGATCGTTTGACGTACACAAAATACGTTCTTTCTGTATGCAGAGCGATCTGCTATGTATGCGGAAAATGCGCGCCCGCTTATTCCGTCATCTCCATGGCGGAGGATGGGCGACGACAGACAAGGAAAGGGAAGGACCATGGACGCCCTGGAGATCGACCGTATCAAGGCCGGCATGCAGTATGAGTCCACGCGGCAAGGCCCGCCGGATAATTTCCCGGCGCTGCCGGAAATCCCCGCCGGCCGCTATGTCGATCCGGAATTCTATGAGCTGGAGCGTCAGGCCCTGTGGCGGCGCACCTGGGTCTATGCGATCCACGCCGATGAGGTGCCGGAGATCGGTTCCTACCTGAAATGGGACCGGCTGGGCGATCCGCTGTTCTTTGTGCGCGGTGACGACAACAAGATCCGCTGCTTCTACAATACCTGCCGCCATCGCGGCGCCCCCGTCGTGACGGAGGACAAGGGCAAGGGTCGCGGCATGGTCTGCGGCTACCATGGCTGGACCTATAATCTGAAGGGCGACCTGATCAATCTGCGCGACAAGCGGGACTTTGTCGGGCTGGATCTGACATGCAAATCGCTGATCGAGGTCCGGTGCGAGAATTTCGGCAACTGGCATTTCATCAATATGGATAAAAATGCCGGGCCGCTGATGGCGTATCTGGCCCCCGTCGTGCCCGACCTGTCGGAGTTCCAGCCGCAGAACCTGCGCCTGGCCGACCGGCATGGCGTGGTGGTGGATTGCAATGTGAAGGTGCTGCTGGATGCGTTCCTGGAGGTCTATCACCTGAAATCCATCCACCAGAACACGGTGGACCGGTTCCTGGACCATCGCGGGTCGTTCATGACCCTGTGGCCCGGCGGCCATTCGCGCATGGTCACCCCCAACCGCCGCCCCGGCTGGGAAGATCCCGGCACCAGGGGCCTGCCCGACATTCCGACCGTGGGCGAAATCCCGCGTACCGCCAATGTGTCGATCAATGTCTATCCGAACATCGTGGTGCCGCCGGCCCCGACCGGCATGCCCTTCATTGTGTTCTGGCCCCTCGATATCCGCCGCATGTATATCGAGGTCTGCTGGTTCTCCCCCGACTGGGGCGACGGGCCGCGGCCAGAAATCTGGGAAACCCGGATTTCAAACTTCGACCGTATCCTGGAAGAGGATACGCAGTTCGCCGACAGTATCCAGAAATCGGTGGAAAGCGGCGGCTTCACGGGCATTTCGCTGAATTATCAGGAACGCCGCATCTACCATTGGCACGAAGAACTGGACCGCCGCATCGGTGATGCGGTGCCCGAGCATCTGCGGGTGGCCCAGGTGCTGGGCAAGTTCATTGAGGCGGCGCAGGCGGCTTAGGGAGGGCTCCCCGTTCTGTCTCCCCGCGAAAGTCGGGGCCTTGAGTTTTCGACAAACTCTACCGTCACCCCGGTGAAGGCCGGGGCCCAGGATCACAAGCGCCTTGCTCTACGAACTGGGCCACGGCCTTCGCCGGGGTGACGGTTGGCAGAACATCGGCGACACGAAAGGTCCCCTCCCGTGACCCACTTCCCCATCGGCATCACTGGCTTTGGCGCCTATATCCCCCGCCTGCGCCTGTCGCGCCGGGCGATGGCGGCCGCCCTTGACTGGCTGGACCCCAACCTTGCCGCCAATGCAAAGGGTGAACGCGCCGTCGCCAATTGGGATGAGGATAGTTTGACCATGGCGGTGGAGGCGGCGCGCGACCTGCTGGCCGCCCGCCCCCACGCCCCCGATCGTCTGGTCTTCGCCTCCACCACCCTGCCCTTTCAGGACCGGTCGAATGCCGGCCTGATCATTGACGCAATGGGTCTGGCGGAAGCGACACGCCCCGCCGATGCCACGGGCAGTTTGCGGGCGGCCACCAGCGCGCTGCTGTCCGCCCTGGAACAGACGGGCACGACCCTGCTGACATCCGCCGACCGACGGCTGGCGCGGCCGGGTTCGGTGCAGGATTTCACCTATGGCCATGGCGCCGCCGCCGTCACGGTCGGGTCGGGGCCGGGGGTGATCGCTGAATTCCTGGGCGGGCACAGCATCTTCCGCGATCTGGTGGACCATTACCGGGCCGGCGGGGAAGCCGCCGATTACGTGCTGGAGGAACGGTGGGCACGCGATGAAGGCTATCTGAAGATCGTGCCCGCCGCCGTGAAGGGGGCGCTGGCCAAGGCTGCCATCACCCCCGATCAGGTCGACCATTTCATCCTGCCCGGCACCATGGCCAGGATACAGGCAACCCTGGCCGGAAAGCTGGGCCTGCGTGCCGACAGCGTGGTTGATCCCCTGGCCGCCAGCGTGGGCGATACGGGGGTGGCACACCCGCTGCTGATGCTGGCCGACATTCTGGGCCGCACGCCGCCGGGGCGCATCATCCTGCTGGTCGGGTATGGGCAGGGGACGGATGCCATCCTGCTGCGCACCACCCCGGCGCTGGCCGATTTCATCCCCGCCACGGGGGTTGCCGGCTGGCTGGCGCGACGACAGCCGGAGGATCGGTATCTGAAGCACCTGTCCTTTTCCGGGATGGTCGATATGCATTTCGGCATGCGGGCCGAACATGACAAGCGCACGGCCCACAGTGTGGCCTATCGCAAGCGCGACATGGTCAATGGGTTGACGGGCGGGCGCTGCAGCGCGTGCGGCTGTGTGCAGTTCCCGCGTACCCGCACCTGCGTAAACCCGGCCTGCGGGGCCATCGACACGCAAGAGCCGCTCCGGTTGGCCGATGAAGCAGCATCGGTGAAGACCTTTACCGAGGATTGGCTGGGCTTCACCCCCTGCCCGCCTCTGGCCTATGGCAATGTCCAATTCGCCAATGGCGCCAATGTCATGATGGAATTCACCGACATCCAGGCGGGACAATTGTCCGTTGGCCTGCCCGTGCGGCTGGTTTTCCGCCTGAAGGATGATGACGAGAAGCGCGGCTTCCGCCGGTATTTCTGGAAAGCCACACCGCAGGGAGGGGCCTGAGCATGGCCAAGGGTATCCGCGACAAGGTGGCGATCATCGGCATGGGCTGTTCACGGTTCGGCGAACGCTGGGATGCCGGGCCCGACGATCTGATGCTGGAGGCGTTCCAGGAGTGCATCAAGGATGCCGGTATCGACAAATCCGACATCCAGGCCGGATGGATGGGTGTGTTCTTCGATGAACAGTCAGTGGGCAAATCGGCCCTGCCGCTGTCCATGGCTTTACGTCTGCCCAACATCCCCGTGACACGGGTGGAAAACCTGTGCGCCACGGGGACGGAGGCGCTACGCGGCGCCGTCTATGCGGTCGCGGCCGGCGCGTGTGATATCGCCGTCGCCATGGGCGTGGAAAAGCTGAAGGATACCGGCTTCGGCGGCCTGCCGGAGCGCACCAAGGGCACGTTTGAGGACCTCTGGCTGCCGCAGAACACGGCCCCCGGCGGCTTTGCGCAGTTGGGTGCGGCCTATGCCGCGCGAACGCGGACGGACATGGCCGACCTGAAACGCGCCATGGCCCATATCTCCGTCAAAAGCCACGCCAACGGCGCCTTGAACCCCAAGGCGCATCTGCGCAATCCCATCACCGAACAACAGGTGCTGGAGGCCCGCATGGTGGCCTATCCGCTGGGCCTGTTCGATTGTGCCGGCGTGTCGGACGGGGCGGCCTGCGCCATCGTCACCACGCCGGAGATCGCCAAATCGCTGGGCAAAAGTAATCCGGTCACGGTGAAGGCGCTGCAGCTGGCACCCAGCAACGGGGTGGAACTGGCGCACGGGTCCTGGGACGGCTCCTACACCCTGACCACCCGCATCGCGGCCAGGCGGGCCTATGAGGAGGCGGGGATCAAGGACCCGCGCGCCGAGCTGTCGCTGATCGAGGTGCATGATTGTTTCTCCGTCACCGAACTGGTGGTGATGGAGGATCTCGGCCTGTCGCCCGAAGGCGGAGCCGTTGCCGATGTCATGGACGGGTTCTTCGACCGCGACGGCAAGATCCCCTGTCAGATCGATGGCGGCCTGAAATGTTTCGGCCATCCCATCGGGGCCACGGGCCTGCGCATGGTTTACGAGATTTATTTGCAGCTTCAGGGCCGCGCGGGCGAACGGCAATTGCCCGACCCGCGCTTCGGCCTGACCCACAATCTGGGCGGCCTGCCCAACCGCAACATCACATCGGTCGCCATCATCGGGCGGCTGGGGGATTGAACCATGACCGACACTAGGCAATGGGGCTTCAGCGACGAAGAACTGGTCAGCCTGCCCACCGTCTATCGCCCTGACCTGTTGCAGGATCAGGTGGTGGTGCTGTCGGGCGGGGGCAGCGGCATGGGCAAGGCCATGGCCTATCTGTTCACCCGCCTGGGTGCCAAGGTGATGATCTGCGGCCGGCGGGAGGAAAAGCTGGCCGAAACGCGCGACGGCATCCGCCGGCATCTGGACCGCGATATCGCCATCATGCCGATGACCATCCGCGACCCCGATCAGGTGGATGCGCTGATGGACCGGACCATCGCGGAATTCGGGCGCATCGACCATGTGGTGAATAATGGCGGCGGGCAGTTCCCGCAGGCGGCCATCGACTTTTCCAAGAAGGGCTGGAACGCCGTCATCGACACCAACCTGAACGGCACCTGGCACATGATGCAGGCCGCCGCAAGGCGCTGGCGCGACCGGGGCGAGGCTGGGTCCATCGTCAATATCGTGGCCTATGTCGAACGCGGCATGCCACAGGCGGCCCATACCTGTGCGGCGCGGGCCGGCGTGATCTATCTGTCGAAATCGGTGGCCATCGAATGGGCACCGCTGAATATCCGCGTGAACTGTGTCGCGCCCGGCACCGTGGCCACCGAAGGCTTCAACGTCTATCCGCCGGAAGCCACGGCGCGCTTTGCCGACACCAACCCGATGCGCCGCATGGGCAATGCCTGGGATGTGGCCGAGGGCGTGATCTATCTGGCCGCCCCGTCGGGCAAGTTCATCACCGGTGAAATGCTGACTATTGATGGCGGCATGCAGATGTGGGGCACGGTCTGGCCCGGCGGCGTGCCGGACCATTTCAACGTGGTTTAAATCCCCATCACTCTTGATAATATGTTTTTATTCCTATATTCTGCCTTCTCCACCCCTATGGAGAGGGCCCGAATGTTGAGCAAGCTGCTGCAGACCGTCATTGGCGGCGGGGCCCAGGCGCTGGCCGGCGCCATCACGCCGTTTACCGGCGACAAGGTGCAGGATGAGAACAGCCGCCACGCGGAGATGCTGGCCCGGTTTCAGCAGTTCGGCGCGGAATTCGCCGACCGCCAGAACCGCACCTGGTGGGACAGTTTCATCGATGGCCTGAACCGCCTGCCCCGGCCGGCCATGGCGCTGGGGGTGATCGGCATCTTCGTCTGGGCCTCGGCCGATCCGGTGGGCTTCGCGGCCGCCGCCCAGGCCTGGGCCCTGATCCCGGAAGAAATGTGGATCGTGCTGGGGGCCGTCATCACCTTCTTCTTCGGCGACCGCACCCTGCTGGCCAGCCGCCGGTCGCGCGGTCCCACCCCGGAACAGGTGCAGGCCGTGCTGGACACGCGGCGACAGCTGGAGGCCATGCGCCCGGCCCCGCCCGTCGATCCCGACCGCTATGCGCGGGAGATGGCGGACAAGGACACGCCCCTGTCCGACGATGTGATCCGTGAATGGAACCGCCGCCATGGGGGAAATGCAGCGGGCTGATACCATTGGTCAAATATTTGACCAATGGTCGGCGGCGACTGCCGTCGCGGCAGCTCGTGGTGCGGAAGCCAAGCCGCCGGATGGCGGCGCCCGGCGCCTGAACACGAAAATACCCCCACACGGCAGGTCCTGCCGCCGTCCCGGCCCGGATCGGCGCCCCACGCCGCAGCGGCCCGCCTATCGTGGCGGCCTTTCACGGCGATTTCCGGGATGGCGGATATGGAACGGGTACCCAGCTTCATCGACCTGCGCGCCTTTGCGGCGGCATCATTGCCCCAGGGTGCGGCGGGCGGTTCCTGGCTGGTGGGGCGGGTGGACCTGCCCCTGGCCCCCGGCCCCGTCACCCTGTCGGCCCTGCGGCTGGCGCCCGGCCGGGGCGAGGTGCCGGCATTGGCGGGGGACGAGTTCGTGATGGTCCTGACCGGGTCGCTGACCCTGGCGGCGGGGGGCGGGCAAGTGACCCTGGGCCCGGACGCCAGCGCCGTCGTGCCGCGCGGCCTGACCCTCACCTGGTCCGCCCCGGATGGCGCCACCGCCCTGGTCATGCGCAGCGCGGAGCCGGGCGGGGCCGGGGCCGACGCGGTGGTGGCGATCAACACCGACGCGCCGCTGTCGCCGTCGGGCGCGCCCCTGGCCGAACTGCTGCTGACGCCCACACCCGCCTGCCGCAACAACACGCTCTACACCTCCGCCAGCGGCACCTATATGGCCGGCATCTGGGACAGCACGCCCTATCACCGCCGCGCCATGCGCTATCGCCATTTTGAATTGATGCTGCTGCTGGAAGGCTCCGTCACCTTCGTGGATGGGGCCGGGCGCGTGGGCACCTTCACCAAGGGCGATATCTTCCTGGTCGAACAGGGGGCCGACTGTTCCTGGGAAAGCCGGGAGCCGGTGAAGAAGGTGTTCGCGATCTACCGGCCGGCCTGAATAAAAAAATGGCGCCGTCGCGTAAACGACGGCGCCAAGGCCTTGAGGAGAGACGTGAACGGTAAAAATCAGTAGGTGAAGCGCAGAACCGCGGTGATGCGGCGGTCATTCATGTACCAGCCGCGCGGCACCTCGACATTCTCGCCATCCGGGCCCGTCACCACCGCCGAGGTCTTGGTGACCTCGTTCAGCAGGTTCGCACCCTGCACACCCAGCTTGATATTGTCATTCAAGCTATAGAAGAACGAGGCGTCCCACTGGCCCGATGATTTGTTGATGATCGGGTCATAGGGGAAGATCACGTCGCGGATGGTCAGCACGAAATCCGACCGCCAGGAATAGGAGATACGGGCGGAGATCGGACCGTAATCCCAGAAGGGCGTGATGTTGAACTGATGCTTGGACAGGCCCTGCAACGGCAGCTTGGTCATGTCCACCGTCGTCACGCGGCCGGCACCCACATCGGGATCGGTTTCCGACAGGGTGCTTTGCGGCACGCCCTTGGAATGGACATAGGTGTAGTTGGCCTGCAGGCCCAGACCGCTGAAGACACTGGGCAGGAAATCGTAGGTCTGCTGATAAGCCAGCTCGAAGCCCTTGATCTTGCCCACCTCCTCGGCATTGACCGGCGTGGTCACGATACTGTCGAAGGTGGCGCCGTTGTTGGTCAGCGGATAGCGGATCGTGCTGTTGGTCAGCACGCCTTTCAGCCGCTTGTAGAACAGCGAGCCGGTCAACTGACCCACGTTGGAGAAGTACCATTCCGCCGTCAGGTCGAAATTGTCGGCCGTGGTCGGCCGCAGATACGGATTACCGGCGCTGAACTCACCTTGCAGACGGAAATTGCCCGGAATGGCATTGCCATTGGCATCGACATTCTGCAGCGCGGCCAGATTGACGTTGAAATAGTTGCGCGTCAGGCCGGTGGCCGGTGGTGCCACGCCCTTGAAGTAGGAGGCACGGAACTGCACCCCGTCGGCCACGCCCAGTTTCACATTCAGGTTGGGCAGCCAGTAATCATATTTGATCTTCACGCTGCTGGGCGTCAGCGCATTGTTGGTATAGGCCCGCGCCTGGGCCCGGACCTGCGGGGAGAAGGTACAGAAGGCCGGCAGGGCCTGACCGGCGCCGACCTGGGCCTGCGCGTCGGCGCATTGCTGTTCGGTCGGAAACGCGCTGCTGGGCGTCGGGAAAGACAGGAAGCCGTCCGACGTGCGGTCGGTGGTTGTGTAGCGCACGCCGACATTGCCGGCCAGGGTCCAGCCATTGTCGAAATCGGTGTCGAACCGGGTCAACAGGTAGGCGGCGTTGTTCTCTTCCCGGATCGGGTTGATCTCGCCCGGCAGGAAGGGCGTGCCGGCGACCACGCCGGCACGATTGGCCAGCGCATTCCAGCCGCCATTGCGCACCACCCCGTCGGCACCCGTCACCGTGGGTTCCCATTCGCGGTTGATGGCACCGGCATAGGCAATATAGTCGGCATAGTTCTTGGCCGAATTGCCCGAATAAAATACGCGGCCCTGGCCCAGCAGCGGGTCCGGGAACTTGCCGCGGAAGAAGCGCGGATAGGTGAAATTGGTGATCTGGCTGGGCACGGTGCCGCCCGTTCCGCCCACGACGCTGTCCACCGGATCGGTCAGCCAGACGGGACCGTCATTCCCCCACTGTTCGGACAGGCGGCCCCAGTTATAGGTAGAGAAACGCGCCGTCTGCCGCCGGTCGGCATAGCGATAGCCGGCCTGCACCGACTTGAAGAAATCATTGTCCTCAAGCTTGTAGTCGAAGTCGATGCGCGCGGCGTCGGAATTGCCGTCGCTGTCTTCGATATGGTCCATCGCCGAGCGGTAGAAGGTGTTGTACGGGTCGGCGAAGGTCGTGTGGCCAGCACTGAAATAGCTGGGATTGTTGGCTGAACCGACCGCGCCCGAACAGCCCGTGGTGTAATTTGCCGCCGGCCCGCTGCAAACCTGCGGTGCGCGGAATTCCACCGTGGGATAGCCCTTGCCGCCATTCATGTCGATCAGGACATCCTGGTAGCTGGAGGTCCACAGGCCGTTATCGATGATCCAGGTCTTCGACTTCACATGCTGATAATCGAAACTGACGCCCAGATTCTCCGTGGCGTCCCAGCGGAAATTCACGCCGTAATCATCGGTCGTCAGCTTCTCATCATGGTCGCGACGGATATTGTTGCTCTGCAGGCCGCTGAGCGGCACACGGGCCGAACCGGTATTCTGGTCGGCACGCCAACCGTTCGGACCAGTGATCAGGCCGCTTTCAAACATGCCCGAGGCGTCGAACTCCAGCGTCGTGCCCGGCACGCGGCGGCTGTCGCCATTGTTGGCCACATTGTCGGTGGCGATCTCGACGGCATGCTCGGTCCAGGCCTGACGGCTGTCGGACCGCAGGAAGGTGAACACCGCCTCCATCGAATTGTCGGGGCTGCGCCACTGCGCGGCACCGGCATAGCCATAGCGCTTGCGGTCGAATTCCTGGGTGCCCACCACGGCACCGCGCGGGAACAGCACCTGGTCGGTGATGGTCGCCGGCGTCTGCCCGTCCGGGTTCTGAACGACATCGCCGTTGGAATAGAGGTTGCGGACGCGGAACGATGACAGTTGGAACCGGTCGGCGCGGGTCTTCAGCTGCGAGCCCACGAAACTGCCCAGCAGACCGATCTCACCGATACCGGTTTCCCAGCGGTCGGACAGCAGGATGGACCCGGTGGGGGCGGTCTTGCGTACGAAATCGCCATAGGACGCCTCGGCCGATGCCGACGCGACCAGCCCGTCGCTGTCGAACGGCTTGCGGGTGCGCAGGTTGACGACGCCGGCGATACCGCCTTCGATCCGGTCGGCGGTCGGCGACTTGAACACATCGACGCCGCCCATCAGTTCGGCCGGCACGTCGGCAAAGCCCAGCGCGCGGCCGTTATTGGCGCTGAACGCCTCGCGCCCGTTGAATTCGGAGCGCACATAGGTCAGGCCGCGCACCACCACGCCCGACCCTTCGACCGAGAAATGGTCGGGATCGATGCCGGCGGCGAAACGGTTGATCGACACACCGGGAATGCGCTGCAACGCCTCGGTCACCGACCGGTCGGGCAGGGCGCCGATATCCTCCGCCGTCACGCTGTCGACGATGCTTTCGGCGTTGCGCTTGATCTCCTGCGCGCTTTCCAGCGACTTGCGGAAACCGGTGACGATGATCTCTTCCAGCGTGCCGGAACTGGCCGTTGTATTGGCCTGGGCCACCAGAACAGCGCTGTCATTGCCGACAACGGATGACGCGACCGGGGCCGCGGCCTGACCACCGACGGGTTTATCATCTTGATCTTGCTGGGCTTGTGCCGGCAGAACCGTCGCTATGGCGCACAGCGCCGCGATGGAGACCCCACTTTGCAGCGTCCGGCCGAACGCGTACCGACCCTGCCGCAACCCCTTTCGGGGGCGTTCCAGAACACCCATCCCCATTCCTCCCATGTTAGCGCTAGCATTTTTAGATTTGCGCCTTGAACAAGAATAATTGGTAATCACGACCCGCCCCAACGTCAAGCACCCTTATGTTAGGGCTAACAAAAAAGTGATTTGTTCTGTTGCGGTGCAGCAAAAGCCATTGCGCGGCGCACACACATTGACGGACCGGAGAAGTGAGCGTTAACATTCTCAGTAATGGGAGGAAAAATGAAAATAAATAATATAAATGCACAATCCCTGGTACGTGTGCTGATCGTGGGCGGCGGCACGTCCGGCTGGATGGCGGCGTCAGCGCTGTCAGCGAAGCTGGCGGGGACGGGGATTTCCATCCGCCTGGTGGAATCGGCGGAGATCGGCACGGTCGGGGTGGGCGAGGCCACGGTGCCCCATATCCGCCATTTCAATGCCAGCCTGGGCCTGGACGAGGCCGACTTCATGTCGCGCACGGAGGCCACCTTCAAGCTGGGGATTGAGTTCCGCGACTGGGGCCGCAAGGGCGACGCCTATGTCCATCCCTTCGCCGCCTTCGGGCGCGATATCGGCGGTGTGCCCTTCCACCATCACTGGACCCGGGCACGGCGGGCCGGCCGCACCCCGGCCGGCGGGCTGGACGATGTGTCGCTGCCCATCCAGGCGCTGCGGATGGGCCGATTCGGCCATCCCTCCCCCGACCCGGCCAACTTCTTCTCCACCTTTTCCTATGCCTATCAGTTCGATGCCGGGCTCTATGCCGCCTATCTGCGATCCTATGCCGAGGCGCGGGGCGTGGTGCGGACGGAGGGCAAGGTGCGCGAGGTGGCCTTGCGCGATGACGGGCAGGTCGATGCGGTGGTGATGGAGAACGGGGAACGGATCGAAGCCGACCTGTTCGTCGATTGCTCCGGCTTTCGCGGCCTGATCATCGAAGGCGCCCTGAAGACCGGGTACGAGGATTGGACGCGCTGGCTGCCGTGTGACCGGGCCGTGGCGGTGCCATGTGCCAATGACGGCCCCCCGTCGCCCTATACCCGCGCCACGTCGCGCGAGGCCGGGTGGATGTGGCGCATCCCGTTGCAGCACCGGGCCGGCAATGGCCATGTTTATTGCAGCGGCTTCATCACTGATGACGCGGCGGAAGCCGCCTTGCTGGCGCAACTGGAGAACCCGGCCCAGGCAGCACCGCGTCGCCTGCGCTTCACCACGGGCAAGCGCAGACGGCAATGGGTGGGCAATTGCGTTGCCATCGGCCTGTCGGCAGGCTTCCTGGAACCGTTGGAAAGTACCTCCATCCACCTGATCCAGTTGGGCATCGGCCGGCTGCTGGACCTGTTCCCCACCGGGCCCGCCATGGACCCGCTGGACGCGGCGGAGTTCAACCGGCTGATGGATCTGGAATATGAACGGGTGCGGGATTTCATCATCCTGCATTATGTGGCGACCCAGCGCGACGATACGCCGTTCTGGAACCATTGCCGGACCATGGCCATCCCCGACAGTCTGGCCACCAAGATGGAACTGTTCAAGCAGCGCGGCGTGGTCACGCTCTATCGCGACGGCATGTTCCTGGAACCCAGCTGGCTGGCCGTCTATCTGGGCCAGAACATCCTGCCCGACCAGGTGGATCCCCGTGCCGCCTTGGTCGCAGATGAGGAGGTGGACCGGGTGATCGCGGCGGAGGTTGACCGCTGCCGCCGGGCCGCGTCCAGCATGCCCCTGCAAAGCGACATCCTGTCCCGTTACCGCATGCAGGTGCCGGCATGAACCCGCTGCACGACATCATTATCGCCGGTGCCGGCATCACCGGTTGGCTGGCGGCCACCGCCCTGGCCCGCAACCATGCCGGGCGCGGCGGGTCGGTGACCGTGATCCCCCTGCCCGGTGCGGATGACAGCCTGGACCCGTTCGGACCTGCCGCCCAGGCATTGCCGGGCACGGTCGAGGATCTGGCCAGTCTGCTGGGCCTCAGCCCGGCCGACATCATGCGGGCCGGTGGCGGCGGGTTCAGCCTGGGCACCGCCTTTCGCGGCTGGGCCGGCACCGGGTCGGTCAGCTTCCTGCCCTTCGGGGAGACGGGGGCCGACCAGAACGGTGTTGGGTTCCAGCATCTGGTCTGGCGGGCCCGCGCCACGGGGGCGCAGGTGCGGATGACCGATTATTCGCTGGCCACGCTGGCGGCACAGGCCGAACGCTTCGCCCTGCCGTCGCCGGACTTGCGCTCCGTCCTGTCCACCCTGGCGCCGGGCGCCTTCATCGATCTGCGCGATCTGGCGGCGCTGGCCAAGGCCCAGGCGCTGGCGGCCGGGGCGCGGCTGGCCCCTGCCCCGCTGTCGCATGTCCGACGCACGGGCGATGGCAGGGTGGCTGCCCTGGTCCTGGCCGACGATCGCGAGGTCACCGGCGGCTGGTACATTGACACCACGGGGGCCCGCGCCCTGCTGACAGCGCCCGGCAATGGCTGGGTCGACTGGCGGCACTGGCTGCCCTGCGACCGCTATGGCGTGGAACAGGTGGCGACCGAGGGCACGCCCCCGCCCTATGCGCTGCATGCGGCCGATGCCGGCGGCTGGACCCGGCGCATCCCCCTGCGCCAGGGGGCCTGGGTGACCAGGCTGGGCACGCAGGGCGGACAGGGCTTCACCAGCGGACGGCGGGAACGGGCCTGGGACGGGAATGTCCTGGCCCTGGGTGCGGCATCCTGCCTGATGGACCCGGTGGGCGGCACGGCCCTGGCCCTGCTGCTGTCATCCATCCGCCGCATGCTGGCGCTCTATCCCGTGACGCCCGGCGCGGGGCCGGAGGCCGGTGATTTCAATCGCCAGACCGTGGAGGCGGTGGAGCGGGCGCGCGACTTCCTGATCCAGCGTTTCCGCGCCAATGGCCGCACGGGCGAGCCGTTCTGGGACGCGGCCCGTGCCATCGAGCCGCCGGAGCATCTCGCCCACAAGCTGGCGCTCTATGAAAGCCGGGGCCGCATCCCGCTTTATGACGGGGAGCTGTTCGGGCGGGCCGACTGGATGAACATGCTGGACGGTGCCGGCATCCGCGCCCGGCGCTGCGACGCGCAAGCTGCAGCACTGTCGGATGCGGATATCCTTGGCCATCTGGAAAAGCTGCGCGGCGTGCTGCTGCGCGCCGCCGGTACCCTGCCGCCCCATGCCCAGGCACTGGCCCGGCTGCTGGGAGAGGCGGCATGACACGCGCACCCGATCCCATCCGCACTGTCGTCATTGTCGGCGGGGGTACTGCCGGCTGGATGGCAGCGGCCGCCCTGTCGCGCCTGGCCGGCAATGGCGTTACCCGCATCACCCTGGTGGAAAGCGACGAGATCGCCACGGTCGGCGTGGGCGAGGCCACCATCCCGCCCATCCGCCAGTTCAACGCCCTGCTGGGCCTGGACGAGAACGATTTCATCGCCCACACCCAGGGCAGCATCAAGCTGGGCATCGTCTTCGACGGCTGGACACAGGCAGACCACCGCTATCAGCACCCGTTCGGGTCCTTCGGCTTCGACATGGAGGCGGTGAAGTTCCATCAATTCTGGCTGAAGCTGCACAGTCAGGGTCTGGCGTCCGGCATCGACGATTACAATCTCTGCGCCACGATGGTGAACAAGGAGAAGTTCACACGGCCGGTGCCCGATCCCGCATCAGTCCTGTCCCAGATCACCTATGCCTTCCATTTCGATGCCGGGCTCTACGCCACCTATCTGCGCCGTTATGCCGAGGCGCGCGGCGTCACCCGGATCGAGGGCAAGGTGGCATCGGTGCCGCTGCGGGCCGAGGACGGGTTCATCGAGGCCGTGGTGCTGGAAACGGGCAAGCGGATCGCGGGCGATTTGTTCATCGACTGTTCCGGCTTCCGCGGCCTGCTGATCGAAGGGGCGTTGAAGACGGGGTATGAGGATTGGACCCACTGGCTGCCCTGTGATCGGGCGCTGGCGGTGCCATCGGCCAATGTCACGCGCCCCAAACCCTATACCCGCGCCATGGCAAGGCCCGCCGGCTGGCAATGGCGCATCCCGTTGCAGCACCGCACCGGCAACGGCCATGTCTATTGCAGCCGGTTCACGACCGACGAACAGGCCGCCGACATCCTGATGTCCAACCTGGAAGGGCCGGCTTTGGCCGATCCCAAGCCGCTGCGCTTCACCACCGGGCGCCGGCGGAAAATGTGGAACCGCAATTGCGTGGCATTGGGGCTGGCCTCGGGTTTCCTGGAACCACTGGAAAGCACCTCGATCCACCTGATCCAGGCCGGCATCTCCAAGCTGCTGGCCTTGTTCCCCGACCGCAGCTTCAACCCGGCCAATGAAGAGGCGTTCAACCGGCTGTCCTTGATGCAGTTCGAACAGGTTCGCGATTTCATCATCCTGCATTACAAGGCCAATGGCCGCCCCGAACCGTTCTGGCAGCGGGCGGCGGCGATGGAAATCCCCGACAGCCTGGCGGCCAAGATGGCGCTGTTCCGCGCCTGCGGCAGGCTGTTCCGGCATGAGGATGATCTGTTCGCCGACAGCAGCTGGATCGCCGTGCTGCTGGGCCAGGGGGTGATCCCCGAACGCTGGGACCCGCTGGTCGACACGATCGATCCGGGCCTGGTCCGCCATAATCTGGACCGGCTGCGCGCCGTCTTCACCCGTGCGGCCGATGCCATGCCCTCCCATGGCGACTTCCTGGCCCGCACCTGCCCTGCGAGGAAGCCATGACCAGCGACCGCCGTATCCGCCGCATCACCATCGTCGGCGGCGGCACCGCCGGCTGGATGAGTGCCGCCACGCTGGCCCGCCTGCTGGGCCCCGATTATGCCGAGATCACCGTCGTGGAAAGCGACGAGATCGGCACCGTCGGCGTCGGCGAGGCCACCATCCCGCAGATGGCCACCTTCAACCGCATGCTCGGCATCGACGAGGATGAGTTCCTGCGGGCTACCAAGGGGTCCATCAAGCTGGGCATCCAGTTCGTGAACTGGGGCCGCCTGGGCCACACCTATTTCCACCCGTTCGGCCATATCGGGGTGAATATGGAGGGCGTGTCCTTCCATGCCTTCTGGCTGCGGCTGAAGCATCTGGGGCTGGTGGACAGGATCGAGGATTGGTCGCTGCAATCCACCGCCGGCGTGCGCGGCAAGTTCATGCGCGCCATCAATGCCGGCCGCTCGCCTTTGTCGGACATCGCCTATGCCTTCCATTTCGATGCCGGCCTCTATGCCCGCTATCTGCGCCAATATGCCGAAGCGCGCGGCGTGGTGCGGCGGGAGGGGCGGATCGTGCGCGTCCACCAGCATCCGGAGACGGGCTTCATCCAGTCGGTGCAACTGGCTGATGGTGGTCAGGTCGGTGGCGAGCTGTTCATCGACTGTTCCGGCTTCCGTGGCCTGCTGATCGAGGGCACGATGCAGGCCGGCTTTACCGACTGGTCGCACCATCTGCCCTGTGACCGGGCCGTGGCGGTGCCGTGCGAGGGGGTCGACGCGATCGAGCCCTATACAAGATCCACCGCCCACAAGGCCGGCTGGCAATGGCGCATCCCGTTGCAGCACCGCATCGGCAACGGCCATGTCTTCTGTTCGCATTATATCAGCGATGATGAGGCGACATCGGTGCTGCTGTCCAACCTGGATGGCCGACCCACGGCCGACCCGCGCATCCTGCGCTTCCAGGCCGGGCACCGCAAACAGGTCTGGATCAGGAACTGTGTTTCCATCGGCCTGGCGTCGGGCTTTCTGGAACCGCTGGAAAGCACGTCGATCTGGCTGGTCCAGAGCGGGCTGTCACGGCTGATGGCCATGTTCCCCGACCGGGATTTCGACCCGGCCACCATCGCCCGCTATAACCGCATCCTGGCCACCGAATATGCGGAAATCCGTGACTTCATCATCCTGCATTACAAGGCTACCGAGCGCGCCGACAGCCCGTTCTGGGATTATTGCCGGGAAATGCCGGTGCCCGACCGCCTGGCCGAGAAGATGGCCGTCTTCCTGGAACATGGCCGCACCTTCCGCGAGAATGAAGAACTGTTCAACGACACCAGCTGGTTCGCGGTCATGCTGGGCCAGCTGATGATGCCCAAAGCCTATGACCCCGTGGCCGATGTGCTGAGCCTGGAGGAGACGAAGGCGCGGCTGGCCCAGATCAAGGATGCGATCAGCAATTCCGCCGATTACATGCCCACCCACCGCGACTTCCTGCGCCAGAATTGCCGGGCGGATTGAGGGGGGCATTCGGAGTTGGCCGGGGGCCAACTCCGGCCATGTGCAACGTTGCGCAACAGAAAATGTGGGGTGTTTCAGAGATACTGGAATTCGGAGTCCGGCCACGGATCACTCCGAATATCCCATTTCAATCCATAACCGGGCAAGCCGGCGGATGATCGGGACGCAGGAATGGCGTTGATGGATGGATTATAGCAAACAAGGCGGGAAAAGTCAGCTTTCCCTTCACCCCCACACCGCACTGCCCAGCGTATAGAGTCCCAGGGCCGCCAGCAGCACGCCGGTGCCGACGTTGATCCAATGCACCGTCCGGCCGGTGACGCGGCTGCGCAGCAGGGTGACGCCGCCGCACAATGTCACCCACCAGAGCAGGGAGCCCAGGAAGATGCCGCCCACCAGGGTCCCGTCCTCCACCGGTCCCCTGGTATTGCCGAAGCCCACGACCAGCGTGCTCATGCCCAGGATGGTGACGGGGTTGGTGGCGGTCAGGAACAGGCCGGAAAAGACGGAAGCCGGCAGATTGCCGGCCACGGGTTCGGCCGCCAGCGGCTTTGGCTCCCGCGTCAGGCTGTGACCTGCCACGATCAGCAGGAAGATGCCGCCCACCACCTGCAGCAGACGCATATTGGCGGTGATCATGTCGATGATGGCGGTGATGCCGAAGGCGGCGATGCCGCTGAAGAAGGCATCGGCCAGCGCCGCCCCCAGGCCGGTGGCCAGTCCCGTGGCCAGCCCGCGTTCCAGCGACCGGCGGATGCAGAGCAGGCCGATGGGCCCCACCGGGGCCGCGATGATCACGCCCAGCACCACACCCCGCCAGAAAATCCCGATATCGTCCAACAAATCCAGACCCTTCCAACCTCAACCCGTTGGCGGCGGCCCCGACATCCGGCTAGGATGGCGCCACCATGTCAGACCGCACCCAATCCCCCCTCGACCTGCTTGACGATATCGGCCTGCACCTGCTGCGGGAATTGCAGCGCGACGCACGGGCCTCCTTCGCCGATCTGGCCCGCCAGGTGGGGCTGACAGCCCCCGCCGTCGCCGAGCGCGTGCGCCGGCTGGAAGCCACCGGCCTGATACAGGGCTACCGGGCGGAGGTCAACCGCGCCGCCCTGGGGCTGAAGATGACGGCCTTCGTGCGGCTGCGCACCTATCCCGGCCACGACGCGGAACTGGAACCGTTCCTGGCCGGCCGGCGCGAGGTGCTGGAATGCCATCTGGTGGCGGGGGAGGACAGCTATCTGCTGAAGGTGGGGGCCAGCGATGTGCAGCATCTGGACCGGCTGCTGACCGCCCTGTCCGAATACGGCACCACCCATTCCACCATGGTCCTGTCCACCCGGATATCCTCGCGCCAGTTGGAGCCCTTTGCATGACCGCCGCGACCGCAGGTGCCAGCCCCGCCGCCATCCGCCGGGCCACGCTGGTGGGGGGTGCCGCCATCCTGATGTGGTCGACCCTGGCGCTGTTGACCGCCCTGGCCGGGCCGGTGCCGCCCTTCCTGCTGGTGGCCCTGTCCTTCGGGCTGGGTGGGGGGATCAGCCTGGCGGTGCTGGCCGCCACCGGCCGGCCGCTGCTGGCGGCATTGCGCCAGCCGCCCCAGGTCTGGGCGCTGGGGATCGGCGGGCTGTTCGGCTATCACTTCCTCTATTTCCTGGCGCTGCAGACGGCACCGGCGGCGGAAGCCAACCTGATCAACTATCTGTGGCCGCTGCTGATCGTGCTGTTCGCCGGCCTGCTGCCGGGGGAGAAGCTGGGCCGCGCACAGCTGGCCGGCACGGGTGCCGGGCTGGCCGGCACCCTGCTGCTGGTCACCGGCGGTAAGGGTGTGTCGGTGGAGGCCGCCTATCTGCCGGGCTATCTGGCCGCATTGGCCGCATCGGTGACCTGGGCCGGCTATTCGGTGCTGTCGCGCCGGTTCGGCCAGGTGCCGACGGAGATCGTGGCCTTCTTCTGCCTGGCCACCGCGGCTTTGGCCGTGCCCTGCCATCTGCTGTTCGAACAGACGGTCTGGCCGCAGGGACTGGCGGGCTGGGGCGTCATCCTGGCCATGGGGCTGGGGCCCGTCGGCCTGGCCTTCCTGGTCTGGGACCATGGGGTCAAGCGCGGAGACATCCAGACGCTGGGGGCCCTGTCCTACACCACGCCGCTTCTGTCCACCGGCCTGTTGATCGCGGCGGGACGGGCGGCGTGGAGCCTGCCCGTCATCGGCGCCTGCCTGCTGATCGTCGGCGGCGCCGTGGTGGCCAGCCGGGGGTTGGGGAAGCGCGGGTGAGCCGCCTCGACATGTCCCTTTTCTCGCCTTCCCGGCGACAAGCCGGGAAGGCGAGAGAGAAGCTTCCATACAGATCAGACAGACCCTGGACAACATAACGCCCTCCCCTTGACGGGAGAGGGCGTTACCTGGAACCCGAAACCAATCAGACGATCACCGTCTCCACGCTGATATTGCCCTTGGTGGCATGGCTGTAGGGGCAGATCTTGTGGGCGCGGGCCACCAGATCCTCAGCCACCGCCCGGTCCAGGCCCGGCAGGCTGACATTCAGCTTCACGGAGAGGCCGAAGCCTTCATCCTCACGCGGGCCGATGCTGACATTGGCGGTGACGGAAACGTCGGCCGGCACGGCGATCTTGTCGCGGCCGCCCACGAACTTCATGGCGCCGATGAAACAGGCGGTATAGCCGGCGCCGAACAGCTGCTCCGGATTGGTGGCACCACCACCGCCGCCCAGCTCCTTCGGCGGGGCCAGCTTCACATCCAGCAAACCGTCATCGGAGGTAGCGCGGCCGTCACGGCCGCCGGTGGAGGTGACGTTGGCGGTATAGAGAACCTTCATGATCTTCACTCCTGTCTGGACGGCTTGGCATCAGCGCCGGGCCCGTCGATGTCGTGAGGGAAAGATCGCGCACAATTGGATCGCGTGCAACTTATTATTTTGTGCACGATTAAATCGCTTGCTATGCATTTTCAGCATTTGACGGCGGGCTGGCCCACAAACCGAAACGGCCGCCTTGTTGAAAAGGCGGCCGCGGGCGTGCGGGTCGGGACAGGGGAGCCGGCCCGCGGGGCAGGAATGCCCGCGGCCGCAAGCATCACGCCGCTTGGCCGGCCAAGCCCACCTGGAAGCCGGGCTGGTTCAGCGGGTGGTTCTTGTCCACGAACACCGACCGGTCATTCTTCATCATGATGACTTCGAAATAGGGTCGGAACTGCTCGTCGGTGATGGCGAAGGCCTTCTGCACCTTGTCGAAGAAGTCGCGCTCCTCCGGCTCGGCCTCCCCATCGGCCAGGGCGCTGTCGACCAGGTTCATCATGATGCACAGACGCTGGGCGGTGGTCAGGACCGGCGTCGCCTCGGCCAGGAACTGTTCATGGCTGTGGCTGCGCACATATTTCATGGCGGAATTCAGCAGGGCCTGGTTGTTGGCGCCCACGCCGATGGTACCGCCCGACCGCTCGCCGCCGATCACCGCCAGCAGATGGCCCACCTCCTCGGGGTCCATCTCCCCGTCGGCGGCCATCGTGTACATAAGGGCGATGGCAAAGGCCTTGTGGGCCGTCATGGCCTCGCCCTTGTCGCTCTTGAACATGTTGAACAGGCTCATATCAGGACCTCATCTGCCAGGATTTTGATTTATTTGGATTTGACGACGGGTTTTATCCGTCGATGATCCCGCCGCGCCCATGTTGGCGCTGACGGAAAGGGTGCTGGCCGTCCAGATGGCGGCGCAGAAGATCAACATTGCGGTCGTTCGCCCGGAAGAACAGGTCACCCATCCAGCCCACGACGGGAATGGCGCTGATCAGGCTGTCGATGACGACATTGCCGGCCATGCGGGTGACCAGCCGTTTGGGCGCACCCAGGCGGGAACTTTCCCAGACCAGCCAGGCGGCGACGCCCGTGGACAGCGCCAGGCCGGCACCGGGGATCAGGTTCAGGGGTGCGTCCAGGCCCACGCGCCAGCCGACCACGGGCAGGCGCACGGCACTGTCCAGCAGACTTGCCACCCGGTCCAACCGCCGGCGCACGCGCCAATGGTTGTCGGTATGGGCATCATAACGGGGGGTATAATGGTCCAACGGGTGCGACATGGAAAACAGGCTCCTTCACGACCAAGCCACAGCTTCGCCCAAGGAGTCCGACATCGCGTGAGGGATTTGCGCCATCACGCCAGAGGGGCCCGGACCCAGGATGTCATGGATGTAAGAAGGGGTGGACGGCGGTTCAAGGACGCGGGGCGGGGATTTTTTCACCCGTTCCGTGGCACGGACGCCGTAGACGGTGCCAGCGATGCTGGCGGGGACGTGAGGCTACGACCATCCGACCCTCTCTACCGTCACCCCGGCGAAAGCCGGGGCCCAGGGGCCACAAGATCAAATCTCTCAACCCCTTTGATCAACGCTGTTGCACGGTCGGGCACATGGCCCCTGGGTCCCGGCTTGGCGCCGGGATGACGATGGAAGAGGATGATAATACCCCTTGCCCCTGGAAAATCCCTGCCCATGCAGGCACCCTGTCGCCTTCATTCGCACTGCCGGGGGCGCCATGTGGGTTCTGTTGGGGGTGGGGGTTGTGGTGGTGGGGTTCGTGGCCCGCATCAATCCCCTGCTGGTCATCGCGGCGGCGGCCATCACCACGGGTCTGGCGGCGGGGATGGAGCCGCTGGCCCTGGTCGCCGCCCTGGGCAAGGCGTTCAACGACAATCGCTATGTCAGTCTGATCTGGATCGTGCTGCCCGTCATCGGGCTGCTGGAGCGTGAAGGGTTGCAGGAACTGGCGCGCGGCCTGATCGCGAAGGTGAAGGCGGCCACGCCGGGCCGGCTGCTGCTGGGCTATTTCATGGTGCGCCAGGCGCTGGCCGCCGTGGGCCTGACCTCGGTCGGCGGCCATCCGCAGACGGTGCGCCCGCTGCTGGCGCCCATGGCGGAAGCCGCGACGGAACAGCGGCGCGGCAGGCCCCTGGATGAGGAGACGCGCCATCTGGTGCGCGCCCACTGTGCCGCGGTGGACAATATCGCCCTGTTCTTCGGGGAGGATATTTTCCTGGCCATCGCGTCGATCCTGCTGATCAAGGGCTTCCTGGAACAGAACGGCATCCTGGTGGAACCGTTGCAACTGTCGCTCTGGGCCATCCCATCGGCCCTGGCAGCGCTCGGCGTGCATGCCGTGCGGCTGCGGGCATTGGACCGCCGTCTGGGCATGAAGGGGTTCGAAGCATGATCGGGCTGCACGAGATTTATATCGTCGGCGGCCTGTTCTTCGCCGCCTGCGCCCTGTTCGGCGCCATCGACCGGGGCAATCCCCGGCGCTGGCTGAATTTCCTGTTCTGGGGCGGGCTCGCCACCTCCTTCCTGGCCGGCGACCATCTGGGTGATGTCGGCAATGGGCTGCTGGTGCTGGGGCTGGTGGCGGTGGGCGCCATCGGCCTGGGGCGCGGCACGGCCAGAACCACCAGCCCGCAGGAACGCCGCGACCGGGCGGAACGGCGCGGGGTCAGGCTGCTGATCCCGGCCCTGGTCATCCCGGCCACGGTGCTGGTCGGCACGCTGCTGTTCAAGCATCTGACCATCGGCGATGTGGCGCTGGTGGAAAGCCGGCATGCCACCCTGGTCTCGCTGACGCTCGGCGTGCTGCTGGCCCTGGCGCTCTGTTACGCCTGGCTGCGGCCGGGCCCGGTGGCGCCGTTGCAGGAAGGACGGCGCCTGCTGGACGCCGTGGGCTGGGCCGCCATCCTGCCGCAGATGCTGGCCTCGCTGGGGGCGGTCTTCGCCCTGGGCGGGGTGGGACAGGCGGTGGGCACGCTGATCGGGGATTATCTGCCCCTGAACGGGCCGTTCCTGGCGGTGCTGGCCTATTGCCTGGGCATGGCCCTGTTCACCCTCATCATGGGCAATGCCTATGCCGCCTTCCCGGTGATGACGGCGGCGGTGGGCCTGCCGCTGGTCGTGCTGAAATTCGGCGGCGATCCGGCGGTGATGGGGGCCATCGGCATGCTGTCGGGCTTCTGCGGCACGCTGATGACGCCGATGGCCGCCAATTTCAACATCGTGCCCGCCGTGCTGCTGGAACTGAAGGACCGCAACGGCGTCATCAAGGCCCAGATCCCCACCGCCCTGCCGCTGCTGGCCATCAACATCGCCCTGATGTATCTGCTGGCGTTCCGGTGAGTGAAGAATCGCCGGGATGAAAATCTGCCCCTCCGCGTTTATGGTGTTTATCCGCGGATGAGCCCCCCATGCATGACGATCCCTTCCACCAGGAACTGACCCTGCACCTGACGGCGCTGCGCCGCTACGCCTTCGTGCTGACGCGGTCGGCGGAGGAGGCGGAGGATCTGTTGCAGGATTGCCTGGCCAAGGCCGTGGCGTCGGCGGGGCAATGGCGGCCGGGCAGCGACCTGAAGGCCTGGCTGTTCCGCATCCTCTATACTACCCATATCAGCCGCCGCCGCCGCCAGCAGGTGCGTACCCGCAACCTGTCCAGCCTGGAGGACGAGCTGGTCGAACCCGCCCAGCCGCCGGACCAGCTGGCGCGGGTGGAGGCGGCGCGCGTCGTAGAGAAGCTGGAGACCCTGCCGGAGGCACAGCGTCAGGCCATCCTGATGGTCGCGGTCGAGGATCTGAAATACGAGGAAGCGGCCAGGCGGCTGGGCGTGCCGATCGGCACCTTCATGTCGCGCATCGCGCGGGGACGCGAAGCCCTGCGCCGCGCGATGGAGGGGGAGGACCGCGCCAGCCCGTCGCTGCGCCTGCTGAAGGGGGGCAAAAATGGTCGATGAGGCATCACCATCATCACCGGACGGGATCGAGGAAAGCGACCTGCACGCCTTCCTGGACGGGGCGCTGGAACCGGCGCGCGAGGCCAGGGTCCGCGCCTGGCTGCTGGAAAACCCCGACGCCCATGAGCGGCTGTCGCGCTATGCCGAACAGCAGCTGGCCCTGGCGGCGGCCGCGCATGAGCCATCCTGGCCGGCCCTGCCCGCCCTGCTGGTCCAGGATCTGGAACGCGGTTTGCGGCGCGGCCTGTGGCGCCAGCGCCTGTCGCGGGTGGCGGCCACGGTGCTGCTGGTGGCGCTCGGCTGGGGGGCTAACGATGTGCTGCGCCAGCCGGTCTTCGCCAGCCTGCCCGACTATGCCCAGCAGGCATTGGACGCGCATGAGATCTTCGCCAACGACCCCACCCGCCCGGTGGAGATCCCCGGCACCAGCCCCGACGAGATCCGACGCTGGCTGTCGGCCAAGCTGGGCGAACGGGTGGCCGTGCCCGACCTGAAACGCCTGGGCCTGGCCCTGGTCGGCGCCCGCGTCCTGGGCACGGACGAGGGGGCGGCCGGTCAGTTGCTGTATGAGGATGCGATCGGCCGGCGCATGACCCTGTCATTGGCCCCGGACGAGGCACTGGCGCCCGACAGTCCGGTACTGGAGGAATTCCAGGGGCTGGAAGTGGGGATGTGGCGCAGCGAGGATTTCGCCCTGGCCGCCATCTCCAGCGACCTGCCGGTGGAACTGGACAACCTGATCAACGCCGTTGATCGCGATCTGCAAAATGTCGGGATCATACAATAGGCCCACAGACCTATTGGGAATATATTCTTGATATCAATCCCGTCCGCCGCTATAGTCAGCCCATGAACCGGGGCCGATGACAGGGGTGATGATGGGTATGGAGATGCTGGCAGGCGCCGGCATGGCCCTGGCGGCGGCGGGTGCCCTGGCCGGGGTGCGGTGGCTGGCCCAGGGCAAGGCACGGCAGATCGACGGCATGCCCGCCCTGGTGCAGTCTTTGCAGATGGAACTGGTCAGGATTGCCGCCCGGCTGGACCGGGCGGAGGCCGACATCGCCAATGACAAGGCCGGCCGCCGGGCCTTCGGCGCGGTCGAGGTGCTGGTCACCAAGATCAGTTCCGATATCGGCCATCTGTCGGCCGATCTGGCCAAACTGTCCGACCGGCACGAACGCGGCAACCAGGAGGTCTGGGCCGCCATCGACCGGCTGCGGGCGGCAGCCGGCCGGGAGGGTGGCTGAAACTTCACGCCGCCATCGGCCCGACATAGCGCGAGGCGGGGCGCATCAGGCGGCCGGTCGCCTCCTGCTCCATGACATGGGCGGTCCAGCCGGCCACGCGGCCCATGGCGAAGACCGGTGTGAACAAGTCCCGGTCCAGGCCCACGGCATCCAGCAGCAGGGCCGTGTAGAATTCCACATTGGTTTCCAGCGGCCGGTCGGGCCGATGGGCGGCGAGGGCGGCCAGGGCCGCCTGTTCCACCTGTTCGGCCAGATCGATGCGCGGGCTGGACAGCTGCGCCACGGCGCGCTTCAGCACCTCCGCCCGCGGGTCGCGCACGCGGTAGATGCGGTGGCCGAAACCCATCAACCGCCGCCCGGCCGCCAGTTCGCCGGCCACCCAGGCCGGGGCGGCATCAGCCGTGCCCACCGCGTCCAGCATGTCCAGCACCGGTCCCGGCGCCCCGCCATGCAGGGGGCCTTTCAGTGCGCACAGCCCCGCCACCACGCTGCTGACCATGCCGGCGCGGGTCGATGCCACGATGCGCGCCGCGAAGGTCGACGCGTTCAGCCCATGGTCGCTGACCGTCACCAGATAGGTATCCAGGGCGCGGGCTAGGTCCGGCAGGGCGGGCTTGCCACTCATCATGCGCAGGAAATCCGCCGCCTGCCCGGCCCCTTCGTCGGGCGCCACGGGGGCCAATCCGCGTTCCAGGCGCACACGCGCGGCGATGAACACTGGCACCGCCGCCAGTACCGTCACCGCATCATCGGCCGGGGTGCCATCGGGCAATCCTGCCAGCATCAGGCGCAGCGCCTCCACCGCATTCAACCCCGCCGCCGCCGGCAGCAGAGCGGGCAGCCGGGCGGCCACATCCACCCGCGCCCGCCCGATGGCGGCACGCAACGCGTCGGGCCGTCCGCCCAGCGGGTGGAACCCCTGCCACAGCAGCGCGGTGATCCCCTCAAAATCCAGCCTTTGCGCCGCCTGCTCCACCGGCAGCCCGCGCAGCACCAGCCGCCCCGCCTGGCCATCGACATGGCTCAGCACGGTTTCCGCGGCGACAATCCCATCCAATCCGGCCGACATGTCCGACCCTTTCCCGCAATGTTTCATCGCTGGTCAGGCTGCGCGCGGGCTGATATATCGTCAATATTGATTCAATAAATCAATATATGAAGCCATGTCCACGCCCCTGACTCTGTCCGCCAAGGAAGCCGCCGCCGAGCTGGGCATCAGCCTGCCCACGCTCTATGCCTATGTCAGCCGCGGCTTGATCCGGTCGGAAGCACCGGCCGGCGGCCGCACGCGCCTGTACCGGGCCGAGGATGTGCGGGCCCTGGCGGCCAGGCGCGACCGGCCCGCCGATGCCGGCGGCGACCGGGCGCTGGACTGGAGCGCGCCCGTGCTGGAAAGCGCCATCACCCTGATCACCGCAGACGGACTTTACTATCGCGGCCGGGACGCGGGCGATCTGGCGGCCGGTGCCACGCTGGAAGCGGTTTGCACCCTGCTGTGGGACACCGCCGAGGACCCGTTCGCCGACGATCCGCCCGCCCTGCCCGGTTTCGCCAGCCTGCCCCCCGGCCTGGACCCGCTGGACCGGTTGCTTTGCCTGCTGCCCCTGGCGGCGGCAGGCGACCCGCGCGCCGTCAACCGCACGCCGGCCGGGCTGGCCCGCACCGGTGCCCGCATCCTGCGCCTGAATGCCGCCATCCTGGCCGGCACCGCGCCATCCCCCCTGCCCCTGCACCAGCTTCTCTGTCAGGCCTGGGGCGTGACCGGACCGGGGGCGGAACTGATCCGGGCATCGCTGGTGCTGTGTGCCGATCATGAGCTGAATGCATCGGCCTTCACCGTGCGCTGCGTGGCGTCGACCGGCGCCAATCCCTATGCCGCCCTGTCGGCCGGCATCGGCGCCCTGCGCGGCCCGCGGCATGGCGGCATGACGGCGCGGGTGGCGGGTTTGCTGCCCGGCCTGCTGGATGCACCGGACCCGGTGGCGGCCCTGTCAGCCATTCTGGCGCGCGGGGATGAGCTGCCGGGCTTCGGCCACCCGCTCTATCCCCAGGGCGACGTGCGGGCCGCCTGGCTGCTGAAGCGGATGGGGACGGCCTGGGGCGGAGATGCGCGGCTGCGCCGGGCGCTGTCGCTGGCGCGGGCCGCGACGGAGATGGCGGGCACCCCGCCCACCATCGATTTCGCCCTGGTGCTGCTGGCCGACCGGCTGGGTCTGCCGCCGCATGCGCCCATTACGATCTTCACCCTGGGGCGCAGTGCGGGCTGGGTGGCACATCTCCTGGAACAGGTGCGCTCCGGCGTCCTGATCCGCCCACGGGCGCGGTATACCGGGTTGCGGCCAGGGTAGGGGGACGACTACCAGAGAACGGGGACGCTATAAGCGGACAGGGCCTGCGCCACCAGCATCCGGTCGAAGGGGTCACGATGGAACGCTGGCAGCCGCGCCGCCGCCTCGCAATGTGCGCGCGTTATCGGCACCATTGCATAATTATTGGCTTCCAATCGGGTCCACATCCATTCCGGCAGGCGCAATGCTCCCTTCGCCTGCTTGATTTCCGCCTCCCATACCGTTGCCAGACTAAAGCGGACCTCATTGGCCGGGTCCGCTATGGCGGAGCGCGCTTTCTGGCTGAGCTGCGCACCATCCTGCATGAGCCAAAGTGCGGCATGCGTATCGAGCAGCAGGATCAAGGCTTGCCATCCGCCATAGGATCGGTATCCGGCGTCGGGAACACGTTGTCCGCGTAGAACAGATCTTCAATCTCCGGATCAGGGTCGAAAGAATCCGGCGCAATATCGATCTGCCCCTTGAACATGCCAAAGGCCGACCGGCGCAGCGCCGCCATCCGCTCCAGCTCCGCCCGGCGCTCCGCCTCAGTCGGTGGGGGGGCCACAGGGGTGACGCGGGCGACGACTTGGCCGTCGCGGGTCAGCAGCACTTCCTCTCCCTGCGCCAACTGGGCGTCCAGGGTGCGCAGCGTGTCCGTCTCACTCTTCAGGTCGATATGGCCGGGCATGGACAATCCCTTTCCATCGCACCGGCCCCAACGAAAACGACCGGCGAATGCCTGTCAGCATAGCGCCGGTCGCGTCGTTGGGAAAGTCAGGTCCCGATCAATCCTTGATCTGCACCGGCTCCATCCGCGGGCTCAGCAGATGGACGACGCCGAGCGCCAGCAGATAGGCCGAGGCCGCCACCACGAAGATCGGGGTGTAGCTGCCGATCTGGTCCAACACATATCCCGCATATTTAGCCATGGCCATGCCGCCGAAGGCGCCGACCATGCCGCCGATGCCGACCACCGAGCCCACCGCCGCGCGCGGGAACACATCCGACGGCAGGGTGTAGAGATTGGCGGAGAAGCCCTGGTGGGCCGCCGTGGCGATCCCGATGATCAGCACCGCCACCCACAGCTGGTCGGCAAAGGCCGCAAAGCCGACCGGCAGCGCGAACAGGGCGCAGATCAGCATCGCCGTCTTGCGCGCCCGGTTGATGCTGGCACCGTTCTGCATCATCTTCGACGACAGCCAGCCGCCGGCGACCGAGCCCACGTCTGACAACAGATAGATGATGACCAGCGGTATGCCGAAGCTCTTCAGGTCCAGCCCATGGCGCTTACCCAGGAAATCAGGCAGCCAGAACAGGAACATCCACCAGATCGGATCGATCAGGAACTTGCCCAGCGCATAGGCCCAGGTCTCCCTGACCCGCAACAGGCGCAGCCAGCCGATCTTTTCCGCCGTATCGGGCGGATCGCTTTCGATATGCGCCAGCTCGGCCGCACCGACATACCTGTTGGCGCGCGGGTGGCGGTAATAGATCAGCCAGAGCGGCAGCCAGACCAGGCTGGCCAGACCGGTGATGATGAACGCCATCTCCCAGCCATAGGCGATGGTGATGGCCGGCACGACCAGGGGCGTGACGATGGCGCCGATATTGGTGCCGGCATTGAACAGGCCCGTGGCAAAGGCGCGTTCCTTCTTGGGAAACCATTCGGCCACGGCCTTCACACCGCCGGGGAAGCCACCGCCCTCACCCACGCCCAGCACCATGCGGGCCATGATGAAGCCGGTCAGCGACTTGGCCCCCGCATGGGCGAAATGGCCGATGGTCCAGATGCTGAAGGCCAGGGCATAGCCCCAGCGCGCCCCCAGCCGGTCCACGATCCGCCCGAACGCGACATAGGCCAGCGCATATGTCGCCTGGAACCAGAAGATGATGTCGGCATAATCGGTTTCGGTCCAGCCGAACTCCGCCGACAGGGTCGGTTTCAGCACGCCGATCATCTGGCGGTCGACATAATTGATGACCATGGCGGTGAACAGCAGCGCCACCACGATCCATCGGACCCGACCGACCTTTACGCCGTCAGCCCCTGCCGTTTCACTTCCCATTCTCGTCCCCCGACTATTGAAAGAGGATTCCGGTCAACGGCCGTCTGCGGCGACCTTCATTCATCGCGAGGGACCCTAATGGAAACCGGTGTCAATTGCAACGCCACCGGCTGCGCAAAACATTTGTGCCGCTTCCAGGCCGGCGACTGCCAGCCCGGCGCCTGAGAGCGCACGAAAAATTCGTTTCAGTTGAAACCATATATTCTTGCCCAGGATGCGGTTAACACATAGAAAGCGTGCATAAACAGCAGACCTCAGGGGTCATAATGTCAGACAGCGGGGATCATCGCAGCGGCCTGTTGCCGGCCTTGGGGCCGGTACAGCTGGTGCTTCTGGGGGTCGGTTGCATCATCGGCGCCGGCATTTTCGTCATCACGGGCTCAGCGGCGGCGGACTATGCCGGCCCGGCCGTGTCGCTCTCCTTCCTTCTGGCGGCGTTTGCCTGCGCCTGTGCCGGGCTGTGCTATTCGGAACTGGCGGCGACATCGAAGGAATCGGGTGGGGCCTATTCCTATACGCGCGACGCGCTGGGGCCGCGCATCGGCTGGCTGGTCGGCTGGAACCTGATCATGGAATATCTGGTGGCGGCCAGCTTTGTCGCCGTCGGCTGGTCGGGGTACCTGTCGGCCCTGTGCGAAAGCGTGGGGCTCAAGCTGCCAACATCCTTCACCAGCGCGCCGTTCGCCCTGACCCATGGCAAGCTGGAGGCGACGGGCGCCATCATCAACCTGCCGGCAGCCCTGATCATCGGTCTGGCCACCTTGTGCGCCGTGATCGGCGTCAAGCGGTCGTCAGCGGCCAACATGGTGGTGGTGCTGATCAAGGTCACCGTCATCCTGGTGGTGATCGCGGTCGGCGCCTTCCATGTCGACCCGACCCTGTGGACCCCCTTCATCCCGCCCGTCACGCCCGACGGGCAGTATGGCATCGGCGGCGTGGTGAAGGCGGCGGGCGTGGTGTTCATCGCCTATATCGGCTTCGACGCCGTGGCCACCACGGCGCTGGAGGCCCGCCGGCCGCAGCGCGACGTGCCCATCGGCATCCTGGGCTCGCTGGCCGTCTGCACCGTGCTCTATATCGCCATGTCGCTGGTCCTGACCGGCACCGTGCCCTATACGCAGCTCTCGGTCCCCTCCCCCGTGGCGCTGGCCGTTGCCAACATGGGCGAGGGCGTGTCCTGGATCCTGCCGCTGGTGTCGCTGGGGGCCATCGCCGGCCTGACCTCGGTCATCCTGGTGCTGCTGGTGGCACAGCCGCGCGTGTTCTTCGCCATGGCCCAGCACCGCATCCTGCCGGCCACCTTCGCCAGGGTGCATCCGCGATACCGCACGCCGCATGTCGCCACCATCATCACCGGTGGTGTGGCGGCGGCGCTGGCCAGCCTGTTCCCCATCGACTTCCTGGCGGAACTGGTGTCGTCGGGCACGCTGCTGGCCTTCATGATGGTGTCGCTCAGCGTCCTGGTCCTGCGCAAGACCCGCCCCGACGCGCCCCGGCCCTTCCGCGTGCCGTGGGTGCCGCTGGTGCCGATCGTGTCGATCCTGGTCTGCGGCTATCTGATCTACACCCTGGGCTGGCACGCCTATATCCGCCTGGGCATCTGGCTGGCCATCGGCTGGGTGATCTATGAGCTGCGCAAGAAGCACGCGGCGGCGGTGGGGATGGCGTGAGCCGGGCCGTGCGGGTGGACGGTTGAGACGGAAAAGGCGGGGGCGACCCCGCCTTTTTTGTTGGCTCACTGCGAGCCGGCTGCAAAGGTCAGTTTGCTGATATATTTTAAGCTATCATACTCGCCAGATGATCACAATTTGCTATCACACTCAGTTTTCATCTCGTGACAGCTGATAGCCGATCCTATATCATGCCCTCTCTATGATATAGGATCATGATCATGTCCTATAAAAGCGAGCCTCTGATCGTCCAGGTACGGCAAGCGCGGGAAGCGGCCGGCCTGAGCCAGCGCGCGTTGAGCCAACGCACAGGCCAGGCCCAGAGCCACATCTCCCAGATCGAGACGGGAAAGATGGAGCCCGGCCTGTCCAGCTTCATCGACATGGCGCGGGCGCTGGACCTGGAGCTGGTGCTGGTGCCCAGGAAGCTGATGCCCGCCATCACCGGCATGGTGCGGTCATCAGAGGGACCCTCGGGTCCGGCCTATGCGCTTGACGAGGGTGATAGCGATGCCTGACGTCTGGGTCCTGGATGTGTGCCTGCATGGGCATGCCATCGCCACCCTCACCCGCGTGCAGGGTGACCGCACGATCTTTGCCTTCAATCAGGATTATGTCGCGGACCGGAACCGCCCGACCCTGAGCCTGTCGTTCAAGGACAGGTTCGGCGGCCTGCGCACCGATTTCAGACCCGTGCAACGGGTGGTGCCGCCCTTCTTCTCCAACCTCTTGCCCGAAGGCCATCTGCGCCGCTACCTCGCCGACCGTGCAGGCGTCAACCAGGCCCGTGAGTTCTTCCTGCTATGGATGCTGGGCCACGACCTGCCCGGCGCGCTGACCATCAGCCCTGTCGCGGGCGATGAACTGCCGCCCGGCATCGCCGACACACCCGCCCCGGCCAGACCCAATGCCTATCGTTTCTCGCTGGCGGGCGTGCAGCTGAAATTCTCGGCCCTGGCAACGGGCGGCAAGGGGGGCGGACTGACCATCCCGGCCACAGGTGTCGGCGGTTCCTGGATCGTCAAGCTGCCCTCCCCGCAATTTGCCGGCGTGCCGGAAAATGAATTCTCGATGATGCACCTGGCCTGCCGCATCGGCATGGACGTGCCCGACATCGACCTCGTCGATCTCGACGCCATTGCCGGCCTGCCGACGGGCATCGGGGAGTTGCGGGGCCGGGCCCTGGCCGTCCGCCGTTTCGACCGGACAGAAACCGGACCTGTGCATATCGAGGATTTCGCCCAGGTCTTCGGGGTCTATCCCGACGACAAGTACAGGAAGGCGAGCTACGCCAATATCGGCCAGGTCATCGGTATCGAAACCGGCGAGGCGGGCAGTGCCGAATTCATACGCCGGCTGGTGTTCAGCGCGCTGATCGGCAATGGCGACATGCACCTGAAGAACTGGTCGCTGATCTACCCCGACACCCGCAACGCCGCCCTGGCCCCCGCCTATGATCTTGTCTCCACCATTCCCTATATCGAGGGGGAGGAGACGGCAGCGCTCAATTTCTCGCGCACGCGCAAGATGGCCGAACTCACCACCGACGAGCTGCAGCATCTGGCGGCCAAGGCCCTGCTGCCGGAGAAGCTGGTCATCGACACTGCGCGGGAAACCGTGCGGCGGTTCCGCGCGGTGTGGGATGGGGAGAAGAAGAACCTGCCGCTGGCCGGCAAGGTCGCCGCGATGATCGACGCGCATGCGCCGACGGTGCCCCTTTATCGCGAACTGGGCTGACGGGCGTGGGGAGGAGGAGCGCATTCCCTCCCACCCCACCCCCCCTCAATGATGCCCCGCCGGCATCGGCTTGCCATCCGTGCCCGGCAGCACGATCTGCACATTCTGCATCATGCCCTGGTCCTCATGGTCCAGGATGTGGCAGTGCAGGACGAATTCGCCGATATAGCGGTTATAGCGGGTGCGCACGGTGATCACGGCGTTGGGGTCGGTGATCAGCGTGTCCCGCCACGTGCCCTGCATGCCGTCATAGATGCCGCCCACCCATTCCTGGTTGGTGCGCTTGTCGATGATCGACACCACCTGGAACGGGTTCACATGGATGTGGAACGGGTGGTTCACGAAGTCGGATTTCAGCACCCATTGCTGGGCCGCACCCAGCACCAGGGTCTGGTTGATCACCGCCGGGTCATATTCCTTGCCGTTGACCGTGAACTGGGTCGGGGTGGTGGTGATGTCGATATTGAAGGTGATATCCAGTTCCGGCTGGGCCGACGCCTTGATCTCCTCGTCCGTTATCGGGGCATGGGGGACATATTTGGTCAGCTTCAGCCCGTCGGCCAGGTCCGCCAGCACCGTCTCCATGATCCGGGGCGGTCGCGGCGTGGGCACCTTCGGCAGCAGGCTCACCACGGCCCCTTCCGCCAGCTTGGCCGAAACGAAGGACAGGCTGTCCGTCACCTTGGCCGGCCCTTCGGCATGGATGAAGCCGATGATGGTGGGGTTGTCGTCGCCGGCCACCTGGTCCGTGCCGTCGCTGTCGTCATAGACGCAGTAATCGCCGGCCTCCGGCAGCACGAACAGGATGTCGCTGCGATATCCGGGCTGCAAATTGTTCACCGACTTGGGGAACACCGCACCGCGGGTCAGGCCGTCCGTCGCCACCTCGTACTGCACGACATCGGGCCCGGTGCAGGTCTTCGTCACCTCGTTCTTCTCGTCCTTGCCGGATTTCACCGCCGCGTTCGGCTTGGGCGCGATGCCGGTCTTGCGGATGCGCAGGTTGATCGTCTCCTCCACGCCGGCATGGATCAGGCGCCAGCGGTAGAGCTGGCCCGGCTCGGCTGCCATCTGCGGCCGGACGATGCCGTTGAACATGGTGTAGCGGCCGCTTTCGGACCAGGCATCGGGGTCGAACTGCGCCTTGAAATCCTTCACCTGGCCGATCTGCTTGTCCTTGCAGATCCAGCGCTTGGTGACGGGATCCGTCTCCACCTTGCCATCCTCATCGAAGCAGGCATAGGGCAGCTGCTGGATCAGCATCACCTGCGACGCCTCATCCTTGTTGAAGGTGACGGGCTGGAGCAGCGTGTCCAGGTCGCCATTCACCGACTCCGAGGGCAGGCGGTGGCCGCGGATGACCAGGGCGCCGGCCATGCCGCTGCCCACCTGTATGGAGGTCGACCCATGCTTGTGCGGGTGGTACCAGAAGGTGCCGGCGGGATGGTCCTCCGGCACATTATATTCATACTGGAAATCCACCCCCGGCTCGATATTCAGCAGCACATTGTCGCTGTTGCCGGTAGGCGAGACCCACAGGCCATGGCTGTGCAGGTTGGTGTTGTTGAAACAGTGCGGCTGATTGGTGGGATAGGGCTTCTTCGTCGCGGGATCGATGCCGCAGGCCGGCTCCACCGGCAGTTCGTTCTGCAAGGTGATGCGCACCGTCTGGCCGGGATCCATCAGGATCAGCGGGGCCAGGAACTCATTGCCGTAGGAGCGCAGGCGGACCTTGTCGTTCTTCTGCGTGGCGGGGTTGTAGATGGTGCCGTCGGTGTAATGGATGGGCAGGATGTAATGGATTTCCCGCTTGTCCTGGATGGCCTCGGCCAGGGCGCCAGCACTCAGCAGGTTGTACCCCTCCGGCTGGGCGGCATCGCGCGGCAGCTGCGGTTGTGCCGCCAGCATGGGCAGTGCGCGCAACGCGCGGACCGGCTGTTCGGCCGACACCGACCCGCAGGCCGTCAGCATCAGGCTGGCGCCCAGCAAGGCGCCACCCTGGCACCGCCAATTCCGATCGCGTCCCATCCCATCCTCCCTCTATCTTGGGTATGGATGGTACTATGACCAAACATCGGCGCCGGTCGCAACCGCAATCAGGGGGAGAAAATTTAAATTACTTATTCCCGCTGTGCGCCCGACGGCGGCTCCCCGGTCTCTCCCGGCACCACCAGCCCCCCGGACACCACCATCTTCAACCCATCCTCCACGCTCATCTTCAGCGGTCGCACCGACGCGCGCGGCACGAAGATCAGATAACCGGAGGTCGGGTTGGGCGTGGTGGGGACGAAGACATTGACCATCTCGCCGCTCCCCACGTCGCCAGCCAGCACCCGTGCCACCTCACCGCGCGCGGCACCGGTGACGAAGGCGATGGACCAGGCATCGGCATGGGGGAACTGTACCAGCACCACTTCGCGGAACGCGTCGGACTTCTGGGACAGCAGGGTTTCGAAGATCTGCTTGGTGGCGGAATAGATGCCGCGCAGCACCGGCATGCGGCCCACCACCGCCTCACCGAGTCGCACCATCAGGCTGCCGACCATGCCGGCCGACACCATGCCGACCAGGATCAGGAAGACCAGCAGCAGCAACAGACCCAGCCCCGGCAGGGTGAAGGGCAGCAGCTGATCGGGGCGGAAGGATGGCGGCAGGACATTAGCGACCAGCCGGTCCCCCCCGTCCACCACCAGCCAGGCGAGGTAGAGGGTGATGGAAATGGGGGCGGTGACCAGGATGCCGGTGAGCAGATAGGCCTTCAGCCGGGCGGCCAGCGTCAGGTGCAGGCCCGCGAACAGCGCCAGTCCCCGCCGTTTCTCGCCCCCATCCGTGCCGCCCATCATCCGCTCCCGTCGCCGTCGCTGGAAAAACAATGCCGTAACCGTAGCGGTTTGCAGCGGGCGGGCCTAGATATACATTCCATTAACCCGACGACCCCATCCTGGATGGTAGACGTGAGCGACGCCCATAACGCCAATCTCGACCGGATCGACCTGTTGCAGAGCCTGACGGCAGAGGAGCGGGTGTCCATCGCCCGCCAATGCAGCTGGCGGCATTTCCACCCCCAGGAACAGATCGTCGACCGCTCGTCCGACAGCCGCGATGTCTGTCTGATCGTGGAAGGACGGGTGCGGGTGGTGAACTATTCGCTGTCGGGCCGGGAAATCACCTTCGACGATATCGAGGCCGGGGGCTATCTGGGGGAGCTGTCGGCCATCGATGGCGGCCCGCGCTCGGCCAGCATCGTGGCGCTGACGGAAACGCTGGTGGCCTTCATGTCGCCGCGCCTGTTCCTGGAAACGGCGACCCGCCATCAGGGCGTGGCCGCCAAGGTGATGCACCGCCTGACCCAGATCGTGCGCACCAGCACCGGGCGGATCATGGACCTGTCTACGCTTGGCGCCAATAACCGAGTGCATGCCGAGCTGCTGCGCCTGGCCAAGGCCGGCCTGCGCCCCGACGGCAAGGCGGAGATCACCCCCATCCCCATCCATTCCGACATCGCATCCCGCGTCTCCACCACGCGTGAAACCGTGGCCCGCGTGATGAGCGACCTGTCGCGCGACAATGTCGTCATCCGCCAGGGCAACAGCCTGTTCGTGCCGGATTTTGAACGGCTGGAGGAGATGGTGGAGGAGGTGCGGGGGGATTGAGGGGGGATTTCAGATTGGATCATCTCTCTCGCCTTCCCGGCGAAGGCCGGGACCCAGGGGCCACAAGCTTAAACCTCGACGCCGCCTTGATCGAAGCTGCCGATGGGTCGGGCGTTTGGCCCCTGGGTCCCGGCCTTCGCCGGGAAGGCGGATAAGGGGGCGCTTCTACTTAAACCTGCTGACGGGCTCTAAGCCTCTCTCCGCCCCGCCATGAAGGCCGCCAGGGCCGCCGCCTCCATCGGCCGGCCGAAATGCCAGCCCTGGCCGATATCGCAGCCGATTTCCATCAGGATGTCGGCGATGGCGGCATTCTCCACCCCTTCCGCCACCACTTCCATCTCCAGGTCATGGGCGAGGGCGATGACGGCGGCCACGATGTGGCGCGACCGGCGGCTGTCGGCCAGGTCGCGGATGAAGCCCTGGTCGATCTTGATCAGGTCGGCCGGCAGATGCTTCAGATAGGAGAGCGAGGCATAGCCGGCGCCGAAATCATCGATGGCCACCTTCACCCCGGCCGCGCGCAGATGCGCCAGCACGCCGGCCGTGCGGTCCAGATTCTCCATCACCGCCGTTTCCGTCACCTCGATCTCCAGCCGGTCGGGCGCCACGCCGGCATCGCGCACGATATCCATCAACCCGTCCAGCCAGACGGGATCGGCCAGTTCCTTGACCGAGGCATTGACGGAGATCACCGCGTCGCGCGGCAGGCACAGCGTTCCCGCCGACATATGCTCCAGCGTGCGCCGCGTCACCAGCCGGTCGATATCACCCACCAGGCCCAGACGTTCCGCCACCGGAATGAACAGGGCCGGGCCGGGTCCGGGCGTGCCATCCGCCCGGCGCCAGCGCACCAGCGTCTCCACCCCCCGCACGGTTCCGTCCTTCAGGCGCATCTGCGGCTGGAACACGGGATAGAGCAGGCCGGCGGCCATGGCGCCCGGCAGCTCGCCCGCCACCTCCGTGCGTTCGCGGATGGTGCGGGCCACATGATCATCATAGGTGAAGACCGGGCTGGCGCGATGATCGGCCGTCTGCGCCGCCCAACTGCCGCCGGCATCCTGGGCCAGGATCAGCGCCTCGCGCGCGGCGAACGACTGGGCCTGCGGCATCACCACGAAATGCACGTCGGGCACCATGGACAGTCCGCCCAGATCCACCCCGTCATGGAAAGACGCGGCCAGCGCGCTGGTGAGATAGATCGGCGCCTCCCCGCCCGCGGAGGAGACGGCATAGGCAAGCTGCCGCCGCGTCAGCCGGGCCGTCAGCTCGCAATCCCGCAGCAGCGCCTGGATACGCCGGTGGACGGCGGCCATCACCGGCGTTTCCACCTGGGGGCCGAAGGTGACGGCCAGATCGTCCAGATTGCGGACATGGGCCAGCAGCACCCAGAACTCCGCCCCCGCATTCAGCATGCCCTCCAGCCCCGCCTCCCACGAGCGGCGGTTCAGGATGTCCAGGTCAAGGTCGCGATGGGCCAGGCGGTGCATCGCGATCTCCGCCTGCCTTTGGGCCGTCACGTCACGGATCAGGGCTGTGAAATGCAGGCCCGACGTCAGCTCCAGCCGCCCCACCGACAGCCAGGCCAGGAAGGTGGACCCGTCGGCGCGCTTGGCCACCACCTCCCGCCCCTTGCCGATGACCCGGGCCAGGCCCGTCTCCATATAGTTTTTCACATAGGTTTGATGGCGGTCGGCGTCGGGTCCGGTCATCAGCATGGTGATCGACCGGCCCAGCATGGCCCCCGCCGGATGGCCGAACAGATCGGCGGCGGCGCGGTTGGCCTGCAGGATCGTGCCCTGGGCATCGATGGTGACGATGCCGTCCACCGCCGTGTCCAGGATCGACTGCAACTCCCGCTCCCGCCGGCGCAGCGATGACAGGGCATTGTTCAGCACCAGGGTGAAGTCGCGCAGCTCACGGATACCGGTGTCAGGCAGGCGGATGGGCTCATCCGTTGCGGTGGCCCGGGCGACGCGCGCCGCCAGCACCCGCACCGGCGCCACGATCAGCCGCACCGACAAGAACAGCAGCAGCGCCCCCAGCACCAGCAGCACACCCCCCAGCCGCAGCCCCTGGGTCAGCAGGTCGGCGCGGGCCGCCGCCATGGCCTGGTCGATGCGCCGGACCAGCAGCAGGTTCCCCCTGCCCTCGCCGGTCAGGGCCCAGCAGCCGGCCACCAGCCGGTCCGCATCGGCCAGCGTCAACCCATCGCCGCAGGTCCCCTGCGCCACCGCCAACCGCAGTTCCGCCGGCACCGGTTCCAGCAGGATCAGGTCGCGGTCACGCAGGCTCGCGTCGCTGGCAAAAATGATGTGGCCGGAAGGGTCGGTCAGCACCACCAGATCGGCGCGGGACCGCAGGGCGGCGCGGCCAATGGCGCCCACATCCGGCCCATCGACAGTTTCGGACATTTCCGACGCCGTCACCGCACCGGCCTGGGCAAAGGCCAGCCTTTCGCCCTCCCGCACCTCCGCCATCATGTCCGGATAAAGGTACAGCCCGCCGGCAATCGCCATCACCAGCACCCCCAGCAGGGGCGGGAACAGCATCAGGGCCAGCAGGGGCGGATTACGCATGGGGGCAGTCCCTCCCGTGGGCAGGCCCCAGGGATGGCAACAGGGATGGCCCCCGAGATGGCGTGATCGGTGGCGCGGCACTCATGGCAGAACTCACAACCAACTCCCGCCCTGCTGGTCAGCTCTCGCAACCGGGGCCTGCACAGACTGTACAGTCTGGCGCAGGAAAGCAGAAGCATCATTGCAGCCGGCTAAATGGTTCCTCAACCGAACTGTACGGAATCGTCGCCGTGATCGGTCATCCCCTGTTCCGATGGACGGGCGTTGCCCCACCCTAGCCATGGATGATAGGTGGAACCGCCCTTTGATGCGGGCATGCCGCCGAAGCCCTGGCCGTCCTGACCGGAGACGCGTTGATGTTTCCCACCCGCCGCCTTTCACCCCACCTTCTGGCCGGGGCTGCCCTGCTGGTGACGGGTACCGCCGGCGCCCAGGATGCAGGCCCACAGACCCAGGTCGCGGAGATCATCGTGACCGGGCGGCGCGACGGCGTGCCGGCCTATGAACGCGCCTATGGTCCCACCCTGATCGACGCGGCCACCCTGGCCACCGCGCCGCAGCGCCGCCTGGACGAGGCGTTGCGCGCCGTGCCGGGCTTCGGCCTGTTCCGCCGTTCCGGATCGCGCACCGCCAACCCGACGACGCAGGGCGTATCCCTGCGCGGCATCGGGCCCAACGGTGCCGGCCGCACCCTGGTGCTGGTGGACGGGGTGCCGGTGAACGACCCGTTCGGCGGCTGGGTCTATTGGTCGCGCCTGCCCACCGCGTCGGCGCAGCGTGTGGTGATCACGCGCGGCGGCGGGGCCGGGCCCTGGGGCAATTCGGCGCTGGCCGGCACCATCCGCATCGAAACCAGGCAGCGCGACGGCGTCGATATGGAACTGGCCGGCGGCGGCGACGGTACCTGGCAGACCCAGGCGGCGGTGGGCGGCAGCGCCGATGGCTGGCATCTCGGCCTGTCGGGCAGTGCCTTTCGCACCGACGGGGTGATGCTGGTGGAAGGGGCGCGGCGCGGTCCCATCGACATCCGGGCCGACAGCGACGCCTATGCGGTGGATGGCGTGGTGGCCGGGATGATCGGCGGCGTCTCCGCCACGGCCAAACTGTCGGGCTTCAAGGAAAGCCGGGGCAACGGCACGCCCGATACCAACAACCAAACCGACGCGACGGAGGCCAGCCTGCGCCTGATCGGCGATGCCGGCCGGGTCGGGTGGGAGGCGGTGGCCTATTGGCGCGACTGGTCGTTCGCCAGCACCTTTTCCGGCGTCAACGCCGCCCGCACGGCGGAAACCCCGTCGCTGGACCAGTATGACGTACCGGCCACGGCCCGGGGCGGCATCGCCCAGATCTCCTTCTCGCCCGCAGACGGGTACGAAACCGATATCGGCGCCGACCTGCGGGTGACGGACGGGCGGACGCGGGAACGCTTCACCTATACCGCCGGCCGCTATACCCGGCTGCGCGATGCTGGCGGGGAGCAACAGGTGGCGGGCCTGTTCATCGAACAGGCCTGGACGGGGGTGGCAGGCCTGACCCTCTCGGCCGGCGGGCGCCTGGATGGCTGGCGCAACCGGGATGGCCACCGGCTGGAAACCGACAGCGCCACCGGCGCCGTTATCCGCAACGACCGGTACGCCCGGCGCGACGGCACGGTGGCCAATGGCCGCGCCGGCATCGACTGGCAGGCAAGTGGGTTGCTGGGCCTGCGTGCCGCCGCCTATACCGGCTTCCGCCTGCCCACCCTGAATGAGCTGTATCGTCCATTCCGGGTTGGCAATGATATAACCGAGGCCAACCCCGGTTTGCAGCCGGAACGGATGCGCGGGGCGGAGGCCGGCCTGCGCCTGACGCCGGGCGGCGGGGTGACGGCCGGTGCCACCCTGTTCCATGTGCGCCTGAAAAACGCCGTGGACAATGTCGTGATCCAGACCACACCCGGCACCAATCCCGACTTGGGCGTGTTCGTGCCGGTGGGCGGCAGCCTGGCGCAACGCAGGGGCCTGGACCGGGTGGTGGTCAAGGGCGCGGAGCTGGAGCTGGCCTGGCAGGCGGCAGAGGCACTGCGCCTGGGCCTCTCCTATCTCTACAGCGACAGCGAGATCACCGATCCCGGCAGCATCACCGCCCTGCGCGGCAACCGGCTGGGACAGTCGCCGCGCCATGCCGGCACCCTGGACGCCACCTGGACGCCCCTGCCCGCCCTGACCCTGCGCGCCCAGCTGCGGGCTGCGGCCAAGCAGTTCGAGGATAGCCGCAACCTGGGCACGCTGGACGCCTATGCGGTGGGCGACCTCTATGCCGCCTGGAAACTGGATGCCAACCTGGAATTCTTCGCCACGGCGGAGAATGTCACGGCCGCGCGGGTGGAAACCGGCCGGCGCAGCGACGGGTTGACCAATATCGGGCCGGAACGGCAATGGCTGGCGGGGTTGCGGGTGCGGCTGTAAGGGCGACGTCCCCGCCCTACACCCCGAACCGCTCCACCGCGAAGGGCGCCGGCCCCCTGCCCTGCCCCACCGCCAGCCCGGCCACGATTTCCGCCGTCACCGGTCCCAGGGTCAGGCCCAGATGCTGGTGCCCGAAGGCATAGAACAGGTTGGCGGCCATGGTCGACCGGCCGATGGCCGGCAGATAATCGGGCAGGGTCGGGCGGGACCCGACCCATTCTGCCCCCGGCAGGGCAAAGGGCAGGCCCAGCGCCCGGATGCGGCCGCGCAGCCGTTCCCACTTGCCCGCATCCGGCGGGCTGTCGGGATGGCTGAACTCCACGAAGCTGGAGGCGCGCAGATAATCGCGAAACCGCGTCACGATCAGGGCCCGATCCTCGAACACCAGCGGCGGCAGGCCGGCCGGCCAGTCCCCCACCGGCGCCTGCAGGTGATAGCCCCGCTCCGCGATCATCGGCACAGTGTGCCCAACGCTTTCCATCAGCGCCTTGGCCCCCACGCCCGCCGCCACGACGATGCCGTCGGCCGTCAATTCCCCACCGCCGGCCAGCGCCAGCCGGGCCCGCCCGCCCGCCACCGGCAGGCCCAACGCCCGCCCGCGCAGCAGTACCCCGCCGCGCCCCAGGAACCGCCCGCGCATGGCATCGAACAGCAGGTCATGCCCCGCAATATGCCCGCTGCCCAGAAAGCGTACCGCGCCGGCCGGCGCCCATCCCAGCAAGGCGGCCAATGCCGCCCCCTCCCCCGGCTCCAGCGCCCGCACGCGCGCCGTGCCATGGTCGCCCGCGTCCAGCCGGCGCCGGCCGCGCGCCGCACTGTCGGCGCTGTCCCAGATCACATAATGCCCGTCGCGGATCAGCAGGTCCGGCCGCTCCAGCCCCGCCACCAGCCGTTCCCAGGCCGGCATGGCCCCCGCCATCAACCCTTTCAGGGCCGCCTTGCCGGCCGCGAACCGGTCCGGCCGCGACGCCAGCGCCAGGCGCACCGCAAAGGGCAGCCAGTGCCCGATATCGCGCAGCGGCAGCGACAGCGCATCGTCCCGCGCCAGCAGCCGCGCCGGCACGCCGCGCAACGTGGCGGGGCTGGCCAGCGGTTCCACCTGTTCCACCGCGATATGCCCGGCATTACCCCAGGAGGCGGGCTTCACCGCCGGCCCTTCATCCAGCAGCGTGACGGCAAGCCCGCGATCCTGCAGCGCCAGGGCGGTGCAAAAGCCCAGCACGCCCCCCCCGACCACCAGCATCCCGCCCATCACAGCGCTCCCTTTCCACGCGCACGCATTATATGGTATACGATCTGCGACGCAACGCGGGATTGCCACTATCGGATGGGCTGCACAAGCCTCCCCTTCCCCTTTATGCTTTGCGTCCAATAAGGGCGGCGCTGGACACGCCGCCCTTCAACCCCCTTTGGAGGTGCGCACCATGAGCATCGGCGGATCGACGGCAGCGGCCGAACTGGCTTCCCTTGCCGCCATCGACCATGCAAGCACCCGCCCGCCCGCCATCCAGCCGGGCGAACATGCCGCGCGCCTGGAAAAGGCCGCCCGCCTAGCCGCCGACCTGGGCGCCGGCACCCTGCTGATCGGGGCCGGGGCCAGCCTGCGTTACTTCACCGGCGTGCCCTGGAATGCCACCGAACGGCTGGTGGCCCTGCTGCTGCGCCGCGGCCGCCGGCCCGCCATGATCTGTCCGGCGTTTGAGCTGGGGTCGCTGCGCGAAGTGCTCTCCATCGATGCCGACATCCTGCTGTGGGAGGAGGATGAGAACCCGGCGGAGCTGCTGGCCTCTGCCGTGGCGGGGTATGAGACCTTGGCGCTGGACCCCGCCGCCCCCTTTCGGCTCTACAGCCACCTGCGCGCCGCCGCCCCGACCTTGAAAATGGTGGATGCCACGCCGGTCATCGATGGCTGTCGCGCCCGCAAATCGGCCACCGAGCTGGCTTTGCTGTCCTATGCCAAGGCCAAGACGCTGGACATCCACCGCCGCGCCGCCGCGATCCTGCACCCCGGCATCCGGGCCAGCGAGGTCAAGCGCTTCATCGACCAGGCCCACCGCGCCGTGGGGGCCGACAATGGCTCCACCTTCTGCGCGGTGCAGTTCGGGCTGGCGACATCCTTCCCGCACGGGCTGCCCGGTGATCAGCAACTGGCCGAGGGCGACATCGTGCTGATCGATACCGGCTGTCAGATGTCCGGCTACCATTCCGACATCACCCGCACCTATGTCTATGGGGAGCCCACGGCGGAGCATCGCCGCATCTGGGCCATCGAACACGAGGCCCAGGCCGCCGCCTTTGCCGCCGCCCGCCCCGGCTGCACCTGCGAAAGCGTGGATGACGCCGCCCGCCTGGTCCTGGAACGCTACGGCCTGGGCCCCGACTACAAACTCCCCGGCCTGCCCCACCGCACCGGCCACGGCATCGGTTTGCAGATCCATGAAGGCCCCTATCTGGTCCGCGGCGACAAGACGGTGCTAGCGCCGGGCATGTGCTTCTCCAACGAACCGATGATCGTCATCCCCGGCGCGTTTGGCGTGCGGCTGGAGGATCATATGTACATCACCGAAGAGGGAGCGGCATGGTTCACGCAGCCGTCGGTGTCGATTGAGAAGCCGTTTGGGTGAGGGGGCCGCCGGGGTGGGGTGTGCAACGTTGCACGGGGGGCGCCCCATCCCGAAATGGATACGCCAATGGATGTGAACGTCACCACCCTGCACATTGACGGGGACCCGGCAACCCCGTGCAACGTTGCACACCGCCCCCCCTCCCCTCCTCATCCGACACCCCGCAAAAGTTGACACCCCACCGTCAACCTTGTTGACAACTCCCCCACCCCTGCCCCTTACTGCCCACCGTTGGCAGCAAGAGGAAGACCCCCATGACCGGCGATGCCCTGAAGGCGTTTCGCAAGCGCAAGGAGCTGACGCAGGAAGCCTGTGCCCGGCATCTGAACGAGGCGTTGGGCCGGTCCTATGACAAGGCGCGGGTCAGCCGCTGGGAAGGCGGCAAGGAACCCGTGCCCGATGCCGTGCTGCGGCTGATCGGTGTCGGCGCGCGGCCGGGGCAGGCACGGGTGATTGCCTGTTCCAACCAGAAGGGCGGGGTGGGCAAGTCGGCGACGGCGGTCAATCTGGCGGCCTGCTTCGGGCGGCTGGGATACCGCGTGCTGCTGGTCGATGCCGATCCGCAGGCCAGTGCCACCGCCATGGTCGGCTGTGACATTATCGAGCTGGAGGAGAAGGGCGCCACCTTGCATGCCGTGCTGGTCGATGACCGGCCGGTGGCCGACACCATCATCCATCTGAAAAGCTTCGATGTGCTGCCGTCGGGCGTGGCCCTGGCGGAGTTTGACAGTGCCGCCGGCCTGGTCGGCCGCGAAACAAGGCTGAAGGCGGCGTTGGCGGAGGTGACGGGCGATTATGACTGGATCCTGATCGACACGCCGCCCAACCTGGGCAGCATGACCATCAATGCGTTGAACGCCGCCGACCATGTGCTGATCCCCGTGGCCACCCGGCCGGTCGATCTGCTGGGCATTCCCTTGCTGCTGAAGACCATCGGCCGCGTGCGGCGCTTCACCAACCATGATCTGACGGTGCTGGGTGTGCTGCCCACCATGTATACCGACCGGCAGACGGTGGACCGCGAGGTGCTGGCCGACCTGAAGACACGCTTCACCGGCCAGTCCGACCTGGGCCGCGTCTTCGCGCCCATCAAGATGAGCACGGGCATCAACCAGGCCGCCTATAACAATGTCATCGCCGTCGAGGCGCTGCCGGCCGACCATCCGGTCCAGGCCTATCTGCATTTGGCAAGGGAGATCGCCGGTGAAGCTGCAGAAGGGTAAGTCCGCCTTTGGCCGGGCCATGGATGATGTCGCCGCGCGGGGCGACGGCTCCCTGATCTCGCGCGATTTTCCCCGCCTGATCGAGGTGGAGCGGACCCATGTCCACCCGCGATCCGACCAGCCGCGCCGCCATTTCGATGAGGATGCGCTGCGCCAGCTGGCCGACAGCATCGACAAGCAGGGCCTGTTGCAGCCCATCCTGGTCCGCGCCATGGCCGACCGGCGGGGCGAGTATGAGATCGTTGCCGGGGAGCGGCGCTGGCGTGCCGTCGGCCTGCTGGGCCGCCCCACCATCCATGCCATCGTCAGCAATGGCCATGCCGAGGAAATCGCCCTGGTGGAGAATCTCCAGCGCGTGGACCTGTCCCCGCTGGAGGAGGCGGCCGGCATCCAGGCCCTTATGGAACGCCACGCCTATACGCAGGAGGCGGCGGCCGGCGCGCTTGGCTGGAGCCGGACCCAGGTCAACCGGGTGCTGAAACTGCTGAGCCTGCCGGAACCCGTCCTGGCCGAATGTGCAACGTTGCACCTGTCGCGCAACGCCATGGTCGAGTTGGCCCTGGCGGCGGGGGAGGGGGAGCGCGAGCACCTGCTCTCCCTGCTGCGCCGCGGGGCGTCGGTCAAGACGCTGCGCGAGGCGCGGGCAGGGCAGGGGACCGCCCCCGCCCCGACACAAGCCCAGGATGCCGCCCCCAGCGCCAAAGCCCTGTCGGGCGCCGTGGCCCGCCTGGAACCGCTGGTCACCCGCTTTGCCGCCGCTCCCCAGCCGCTCAGCAAGCCGCAGCGCCAGCAACTGGAACGGCTGCGCCAAGAGATCGACCGGATCCTGTCAAACCATTGATATAAAATAAAAAATGGCCTGCCCATGTCGCCATGGGCAGGCCATTTGATTTTAACGGTGGTCGGCAGGGGCAGGGGGGACCTCAGCCCCCCACCGCCATCGAGATATACTTGACCTCCAGATACTCATCCAACCCGATGCTGGACCCCTCGCGCCCCAATCCCGACTGTTTCACGCCGCCGAACGGCGCCACTTCGGTGGAGATCAGCCCCTCATTCACGCCGACCATGCCGCTCTCCAGCCCTTCCGCGACCCGCCAGATGCGGCCCATGTCGCGGCTGTAGAAATACGCCGCCAGGCCGAACTCGGTATCATTGGCCAGCCGCAGCACCTCGTCTTCACCCTGGAAGCGCTGGATGGCGGCCACCGGCCCGAAAATCTCCTCATGCGCGATGCGCATCTCGCCGGTGATGCCGGTCAGCACCGTGGGCTCATAGAAACAGCCGCCCAGCGCGTGGCGCTTGCCGCCGGTGACCAGCACCGCACCCTTTTCCAGGGCGTCGGCCACCAGCTCCTCCACCTTCTCCACGGCGGCCAGGTTGATCAGCGGGCCCTGGGTGACACCCTTGTCCGTGCCCTTGCCGACCTTCAGCTTTTCAACCTCGGTCACCAGCCGCGCCACGAACGCGTCATGGATGCCATCTTCCACGAACACGCGGTTGGCGCAGACGCAGGTCTGGCCGGAATTGCGGTATTTGGACGCCATGGCCCCGGAAACCGCCGGCTCCAGGTCGGCATCATCGAACACGATGAAGGGCGCGTTGCCGCCCAGTTCCAGTGACAGGCGCTTCACCGTCTCCGCACTCTGCGCCATCAGCAGCCTTCCGACGCGGGTCGATCCGGTGAAACTGATCTTCCGCACGATGGGCGAGGCGGTCAGCGCCCCGCCGATGGCAACCGGGTCACCGGTGACGATATTGATCACGCCGGCCGGGATGCCCGCGCGCTCCGCCAGCACGGCCAGCGCCAGGGCCGACAGCGGCGTGGCCTCCGCCGGCTTCAGCACCACCGTACAGCCCGCCGCCAAAGCCGGGCCCAGCTTGCGGGTGATCATGGCATTGGGGAAGTTCCAGGGCGTGATGGCGCCGACCACGCCGACCGCCTGCTTGATGGCGAACAGGCGTGACCCCGCCTTGTGCGTGGGGATCACGTCGCCATAGGCGCGGCGCCCTTCCTCGGCAAACCAGCTGATGAAGCTGGCGCCATAGGTGATCTCGCCTTTCGCTTCCGCCAGCGACTTGCCCTGTTCCAGGGTCAGCAGCAGGGCCAGATCATCGGCAGCCTCCAGCATCAGGTCGTTCCAGCGCATCAGCAGCACGGCGCGTTCCTTGGCCGTCTTCGCGCGCCAGGCGGGCAGGGCGCCATTGGCGGCCAGGATGGCGCGGCCGGTCTCCGCCGCCCCCATCTTCGGCACATGCGCCAGCACCTCACCGGTGGCCGGGTTCTTCACAGGGAAGCTCTCGCCACTGTCGGCCCCTGTCCAGACCCCACCGATCAATCCCTTGTCGCGCAGCAGATCGGCATCGGAAAGCCCCGGCGGGCGCAGCATATCGGCAACCATCTCACACCTTCGTCAAAGGGTCCGGCGGGGGGACCCGCCCGCATCATGCTGGAATAGCTGGGCATGCAAACCCGCCCGGCCAAGCATCGGGCCGATCATGGCGGAAATGCCCCCGTTGCGGAACGGGCAGATTGTCCGGGGACAATTGCCTGTTCACCTGCCGGTCAGCCACCCCGGCAACAACCCGTTCTCACGGGCGCCGGTGACGGGTGTCGGTCAACTCCTGCTTACCATTCCGCCTTCCTGTTGGTGAGATGGGCACTAATGTCATTTATTAATGACCATAAAGTCAGATTTTGTATTCTAGTTATCTATAAATGACCAAGACGCAAAACAGCGCCCAAACAGCACCATATACCTTACCAGACCACGCTGATTTCGGCTATTATCGGCCACACGTAACATATTCCTGACCACAGCGGAGGGTCGGTTGCGCACGGCACAGGTTCTGTTCAAGGGGCAAAGGGCCGGCCTGCTGCGGGAAACGGCGGCGGGGGGCAGCCAGTTTATCTATGATCCCGGCTGGACACAGGATATCGGCTGCTGCCTGCCGGTGTCGTCCGGCGCCTTTGACTGGCCCGCCGGCCTGCATCCGTTTTTCCAGCATCTGGGGGCGGAGGGCTGGTTGCGGGAACGTCAGGCCCGTGCCGGCCGGATCGAGGATCAGGATGATCTGGGCCTGCTGCTGCGCTATGGCGGCGATTGCATCGGGGCGGTGTCGGTCCTGCCGCTGGACCCGATGGACCCGTTGGCAGCCCAGGTGTCCTGGCCCGACGATGTCCCGCCCGGCCGCACGGTCAGCGGGGCACAGCGCAAGCTGCTGGCCTATAAGGAAGGGGGGCGGTTCCACCCCGCCACGGCCGACAGCCCGGCCACCCATATCGCCAAGTTCAACGACCGGACCCATGACAGCCTCGTGTGTAACGAGGTCCTGTCCCTGTCTGTGGCCGCCGACATCCTGGGCCGCGATCAGGTGACGGGCTTCCGCCTTGGCTTCGTGGAGGGGTTCGACGAACCCTCCCTGATCGTCACCCGTTTCGACCGGGCGGCGGACGGGGCCAAGCGGCGGATGGAGGATTTCGCCCAGATCCTGGCGCGGGCGCGCGGCAACGACCATCGCGGCAAATATGTCGGCAGTTACGAGGCGGTGGCCGACGCCATCAGCCGCCATTCCGTCCGGCCCCTGATCGACCTCGACCGCTTCTTCCGGCAATTGGTGCTGTCGGTGCTGATCGGCAATGCCGATGCGCATCTGAAGAATTTCTCCCTGCTGGAAACACCGGCGGGCATGCGCCTGTCCCCCGCCTATGACCTGCTGAACACCCTGGTCTATGGCGGTGATTTCAGCCGGCAGACGGCCCTGTCCCTGCGCGGCGACCATCGCGACCTCGACCGGATCGACGCCGCCCTGCTGCTGGATTTCGCCGCCGCCATCGGCTTGCCGGACCGCGCCGCCCGCCGGGCGCTGCGCGACCTGGCCACAAGCACCGCCGCCAGCCCGAGACTGGTTCCGCCGGCGGGGGAGGGGGCCGACGGCTTCGTCCACCTCTATGCCGCCATCGTCCACGCCGCCTGCACCCGGGTGACCCCATGATCCAGCCCCTCGACTGGCCGCAACTGGTGGCCGAGGCCCTGCGCCGCCGCAAGGCCGAAGGCCTGACCCAGCAGGCCCATGCCGACCTGGCCGGTGTCAGCAAGCCGGTGATCATCGCCTTCGACAAGGGAGAGACCACCCTGTCGCTGGGCCGGGCGCTCTCCATCCTGAAGGTGGTGGGGCTGCTGCTGGAAGGCCCGGCCCCCGGCAGCCACGCCGCCTTCGTTGCGGCGGCACGGGCCCGCTGGCAGGATTTGATCGCCCCGCTGCCGGCAGACGACCCCGCCCGGCATCCGCTGGGGGGATGTGAGGTGGATTATCGGGTCGCGGATGGCACACGCACGCTGAATGCCCGGGATTTGCTAGGCGCATTGCGGGGCATTGTGCCCGTGGTCGATATGCGCCGCCTGCAATTGAGATGGCGCCCCTTCTGGGTGCCCACCCGCGAGGATCTGCGCCCCTACATTGCCGATGACGGCATGATCGAATGCTGGCTGGGCCGTCCCGACGCCTTGGATCGGACGGCCGATCCGGCGGACACTGATTTCTGGCGCCTGTCAGCGGCGGGAAGCGCTTATCTGCGCCGGGCGTTCGAGGAAGATGGTCCCAGCGTTAGGAACCCCGGCACCTTCTTCGATGCGACACAGCCCATCCAGTGGGCGATCCTGGTTCTGCTGCACGCCGCCAATCTCGCCGAATTGCTGGCGGGCCACAGCGCACCGATCACGATCCAGGCCCGTTACCGGGGCCTTGCTCGCCGGGAACTGACCTCCTTCTCCGATCCGGGCCTGCGGGAACGGATCGGCGCGCCGCGTTCACAGGCTGACAGCGCCGATCTGCGCATACAGACGGATGCGGTCGGTATCCGGGCCGACCTGCCGGCTGCTGTAGGCGCGTTCCTGTCGCCGCTTTATGAGCGGTTCGATGGCTACAGGTTGCATCCCGATGAAGTGGGCCGTGAGGTCAAGTCCTTAACCCGCGATCATAATTCGTCCAATTCCCCCTGAGACACCCGTCCCCCCGTTCCCCCGTCATCCCGGCTTGTCGCCCATGGGCGCTACGATAGATGTTTGATGGCCTTGATATCCCTCTCTCCATCGTCATCCCGGCGAAAGCCGGGACCGAGGGGCCACAGGATCAGACTTATACGCTGCGTCGATCAACGCTGCTGACAGGTCGAGCGCTTGGTCCTGGGTCCCGGCTTGCGCCGGGATGACGGGGAAGGGTTTCAAATTAAACCTGACGGACCATGGTTTGAAGCAGCCATTGATCTCAGGTTGAAATTGGCCTGGAATGACTGTAGGATTTAATTCCATAGTTAAGCCTTCTGGAGCCCACATTCCTATGGCCCGCAGCAGATCAAAGGATGTGACGCAGTCCAACCACCCCTGGCCAAATCTCCGAATCCCTCCTCCTGGCAAAAACTCCGAATGGGCCACCCCCTGGCCCCAACTCCGAATCGTTGCCTCTGAGACCCGCGGATTTGCTTGGAGTCGGCTCAGGCTGGCCAAAACTCCGAATGGGGTGAAACACCATGAATGATGTGTTGCACGATGTTGCACATGCGGCGCTGCTGGCCACCCGGCGTCCTGGCAAAATCTCCGAATGGCAGGAATATGCCACGCTCCGATTCGTGAAGGGAAGGTGGCGGCGGGGGGCCATCCGGCCCTATAATGCCCAGCACGGGTACCTGAACCCTGGCGAAATCTCCGAATGCGCGCCGCTGCCGGTGGGAATTCCGGCCATCGTCTCCCCTGGCGAAATCTCCGAATCCCTTGAATTCCCAGCCTTTCCTGAAGTTCCTAAGATTCCTAGTAAGATTCCTAAGGCCCGAATCCCCCAATCATTCCAACCGCTTGCGACCCCCTTTCCGGAGGTTTCGCCAGCCCTTCGGGGAGGTTTCGCCAGCCCCGAACCGGAGTTTTGGCCAGAGCCGAACCGGAGTTTTGGCCAGGGTGGGGCGGGGGAATTCGGAGTTGCCGGCCCCCAACCTCCGACCTACACTCCCCCCATGGCAGCGAAACCACCCAGCCCCGGCCCGGCGCCCCGCAAGACCCCCCTCACCCTGGTGAAGGCCACGGGGGCGGTGGAGATCAAGGCCGATGCCGACCTGACGCTGGCTGACCGCCGCCTGTTCAACCATCTGCTGGCCCATGCATACGAAAGCCTGGGCAAGGTGGAAAGCCATTCGATCGAGCTGGCCTCCATCCGCCGGTTCGCGGCGGAGGTGCGCGACGGCACGGCCGATGTCAACAATACCCGCCTGAAGGCCAGCATCGAAACTTTGCAGAAGGTGCTGTGCCAGTTCAACTATCTGCGCTCCGATGGTACCGCCGGCTGGGAAAGCTCGCAATTGCTGGGCCCCTGCCGGATCGAGGGCGGGACCCTGACCTACACCTTCCATAATTGGGTGTCCGAACGCCTGCGCGAGCCGGCGCTATATTCCTATCTGTCGCTGCGCATCATCTATGAGTTTGAGAGCAAATATGCGCTGACGCTCTATGAGGTGCTGAAGCGCTATTCCGACCGCAACGCCGCCGAGCCCTATTGGCAGACCAAGGTGGATGAGCTGCGGGGCATCCTGGGCTGCATGGACAAGCTGAAGGACTGGAAGGACCTGCGCAAATACGCGCTCGACCCGGCGCTGGAGGAGATCGGCCGGCTGGGGGAGTTCATGGCCACCCTGCATGAGATCCGCCAGGGCGGCGGGCGCGGCGGCGGGCGCGTCGTCGGCTGCGTCTTCCGCATCCACCGCAAGACGGCCGAGGATGTGGAGCGCGCCGCCAAGGAGATGGCCAAGCCCAAGACCCAGCGCCGGGGCGAACGCCTGGCGGCGCGCGAGGATGGGCTGTTCGCCGCCAAGGCCGATGCCGCCCTGCGTTTCCTGGAAGGCACGGAAGTTTCCAAGCGCATGGAATGGGCCAAGCGTGCCGAACAGCTGGGCATGACCCTGCCGCCCGCCGCCACCGCCAAGGAAAACCTGAAAAAATGGGTGCCCGCCCTGGCCGAGGTGATTGTGGAGGAGGAGCGGCTGCGCGTGCGGACCCCGCGCGCGGCGGTGGCAGAGGGCTGAGCTGACCGCCGGTCCCTGGTTGCCGCAGATTTCGGCACCGGCGCTTAAGCAGTTGGTAAGGTTTCCGGTCTCTGTTATGGATCGTATACGTTATCCAGGGAGCTTCAACCGGACATGAAGTACCTATTGCTGGCCACAGCGGCCCTTGCTTCCACCCTGGCCTTCGCGGCCGAACCGCAGTTCGACATGAAGCGCGTATCCGACGATATCCGCGTGCTGTCGGCCGATGATTTCCAGGGCCGCGGGCCCGCGACCGTGGGGGAAACCAAGACCCTCGCCTTCCTGATCGACAAGATGAAGGCGGCCGGGCTGGAGCCGGGCGGCACCATCGGTCCCGATGGCAAGCGCGGTTGGACCCAGGATGTGCCGCTGCGCATGTCCGACATCGTGGGCAAGCCCAGCCTGTCGCTGAGCTATGGCGGCAAGGCCCATGCCCTGACCCAGGCCAAGGAGATCGCGGTGCGCGCCGCCCTGACGGGCCAGGACAGCGTGACGATCAAGGATGCGCCGCTGGTTTTTGTCGGCTATGGCATCAAGGCGCCGGAACGCGGCTGGGACGATTTCAAGGGCCAGGATGTGAAGGGCAAGATCCTGGTCGTCCTGATCAACGATCCGGATTTCGAGGGGCCGGAGGGTAAGTTCGGCGGCAAGGCCATGACCTATTACGGCCGCTGGACCTACAAGTACGAGGAGGCGGCCCGCCTGGGTGCTGCCGGCGTCCTGATCGTGCATGAGAGCGCACCCGCCTCCTATGGCTGGGCGACGGTGGCCAGTTCCAACCCCAACACGATGTTCGACATCGTGCGCACCGATCCCAAATCGGCCCATACCGCGTTCGAAAGCTGGATCCAGCGCGACGTCGCCGTCGACCTGTTCAAGGCCGCCGGCCTGGATTTCGACACGCTGCGGGAAGCCGCGCGCAAGGATGATTTCCAGCCGGTGCCCCTGAAGGCCACCCTGTCGGCCGATTACAAGGTGAAGACCCAGATCATCACCTCCAAGAACGTGCTGGGCCGCATCACCGGGTCCAAGTACCCGGATGAGACATTGGCCTATACCGCGCATTGGGACCATATCGGCGTGGGTGAACCCGACGCCAATGGCGACAATATCTTCAACGGCGCCCTGGACAATGCCTCGGGCATCGCCACCCTGCTGGAGCTGGGCCGCGCCTTCAAGGCGGCCGGTCCGACCGAACGTTCCGTCCTGTTCCTGGCGGTGACGGCGGAGGAAAAGGGCCTGCTGGGTTCCACCTATTATGCCAGCAACCCGGTCTGGCCGCTGGCCAAGACGGTGGGCGTGCTGAACATGGACGGCACCATCGGACCGGGTCCCGCCAAGGATTTCACCATCTCCGGCACGGCCAAGCTGGGCCTGCTCGACCTGCTGATCGAGGAGGGCCGGAAGGTCGGCCGCACCTATACGCCCGATCCGCGGGTGGAGGCCGGCGGCTTCTTCCGCTCCGACCATTTCCCCATGGCCAAGGTCGGCGTGCCCGCCATTTCCTTCGGTGGCGGCATCGATCTGGTCAATGGCGGTGTGACGGCCGGCAAGGCCTGGCGCGATGCCTATGTCAAGGACAAGTACCACCAGCCCGATGATGAATGGTCGGCGGACTGGAACCTGGAAGGGGCCAAGCTGGACATGGGCCTGCTCTACGGCCTGGGCCGCCGCCTGGCCGACGGCCGCGACTGGCCCAACTGGAGCCAGGACAGCGAGTTCCGCGCCGCGCGGGATGTGAGTGCGGCGGAGCGGAAATAGTATTTCCTCGCCCTCTCCCGCGTGAAGGGGGAGAGGGTTCCTGGGCACCTTCATTCCCGTTCTCTCTACCGTCACCCCGGCGCAAGCCGGGGCCCAGTTCGTAGAGCAAAGCGCTCGTTATTCTGGACCCGGCTTGCGCCGGGGTGACGGTAGAAATTACTGGAACCCTCACAGCCCAGACTTCCCCGAGTTCTCGCGAGCGAGGGGGCAGCCCCCTGACAACCCTGTCAAACCCCTGGACAGGTCCACCCTGTTTCCTCATGATAACGCTAACAATCCGAAACGGATGGCGTTGGGGGGAACATGGTCAGGGGATGTTGGGCGCCAATGCTTGCGCTTGCGCTGGTGTTGGGATTATCCGACACCGGATATGGCGCTGAGGCGCGGTTCGACTGGTTTGAGTATCAGGGGGCCGATCCGATCGACGCCAAGGTCATCCTGGAGCCCGGCAAATACCGCAATCCCATCCTGGCCGGCTTCTATCCCGATCCATCGGTGACGCGGGTCGGGGATGATTTCTATCTGGTCAATTCCAGCTTCGGCTGGCTGCCGGGCCTGCCGGTCTTCCATTCCCGCGATCTGGTCAACTGGACGCAAATCTCCAACGCCATCGACCGGCCGGGCATGGTGGATTTTGGCCAAGGTGGGTTGACCGGTGGCCTGTTCGCGCCGTCCATCAGCCACCATGACGGCCTGTTCTACATCGTCAATACCTGCTTTTATTGCGGCGGCAATTACGTCATCACCGCGCGCGACCCCAAAGGCCCGTGGAGTGACCCCGTCTGGCTGAAGGATCTGGGCCATGGCATCGACCCGTCCCTGTTCTTCGACAAGGATGGCCGGGCCTGGATCGTCAATAATGACCTGCCGGCCGGGGGCAAGGAGTTGTATGAGGGCCACCGCGCCCTGTGGATCCAGGAATTCGATCCCAAGCGCCTGACCACCACCGGGCCGCGCACGATGATTGTCAGCGGTGGCGTCGATATCGCCAGCAAACCCGTCTATGTCGAAGGCCCGCATCTCTATGCCAGGGATGGCTGGTACTATCTGACGGCGGCGGAGGGGGGCACCGGCCCCCTGCATGCCCAGATGATCTGGCGGTCCCGGTCGCCCACCGGCCCCTATGAGGCCGGGCCCGTCAACCCGATCCTGACGCAGCGCGACCTGTCGCCGGGCCGGAGCGATCCGGTGGAGGCGGCGGGCCATGCCGATCTGGTGCAGCTTCCCAATGGCGACTGGTGGGCCGTCTTCCTGGCCGTGCGCCCCTATGCCGGGGGCGAGATGTTCAATACCGGGCGGGACACGTTCCTGCTGCCGGTGCGCTGGGTCGATGGCTGGCCCCGCATCCTGGATGCCGGCAGCCCCATCCCGCGCAAGGCGACCCGGCCCCACCTGACGCCGGGCGAACCGGCGGCGCTGCCCACCACCGGCCCGATGCGCATCCGCGATGATTTCGACGGGCCGGACCTGGCCCCGTACTGGATGACCCCGCGCCGGCTGGGCGGCAACTGGCACCGGCTGGCGGGTGGGGCGCTGTCCCTCACCCCCCGCCCGGTGGGCCTGGGCGACCGGGCCGATCCCGCGCTCTGGGCGCGGCGCCAGCAGCATATGGAGGCGCGCTTCACCACCGAGCTGACCTTCACCCCCGACCGGCCCGGCGAGCGCGCCGGTCTGGCGGTGATCCAGAATGACGAGCATTGGTACTGCCTGACGGTGGAGCGGGCCGGGGACGGCACCCGCCTGGTCAGCCTGGCCGTGCGGGCGGGGGCGACGCAGGACAAGGACGGCCATGTGCTGGCCACCCTGCCGGTGCCGGCCACCGGCCCGCTCCAGCTGCGCGTGACGGCGCGCGGCGGGGCCTATGATTTTCTGGTCTCCAGCGGTCCGGAAGGCTGGGTGCCGGTGCTGACCGGGGCCGACGGCACCATCCTGTCCACGGCCAGGGCCGGCGGCTTTCTGGGCGTGCTGGTCGGTCCCTATGCGGAGGCGGGGCGGTAGGTGAAGTTCGGGCTGCAAGGGGTATCAGCACTCTCTACCGTCACCCCGGCGCAGGCCGGGGCCCAGTTCGTAGAGCGAAGCGCTTGTCATATGGGCCCCGGCCTGCGCCGGGGTGACGGCGGAAGCAGGTGGCAATGACGGTGCCCCAAGCAATCTGTTGAAAGACCAACAACCAAACCATCAAACGGGAGGATAATATGGGACGCATCGTTCCAGCCCTGGCAATGCTGGTGGCGCTGCTGGCCGCATCCGCGGCACCGGCCGCTGAACAGGTCCAGGCCCGCTTCGACTGGCTGGAGTACCGGGGATCCGACCCGTCGGACGCCGTGGCCGTGCCGGGGCCGGGGGAGTATCGCAACCCCATCCTGACCGGCTATTACCCCGATCCGTCGATCACGCGGGTGGGGGATGATTATTACCTGGTCAATTCCACCTTCAGCTGGTTTCCCGGCATCCCGATCTTCCATTCGCGCGACCTGGTGAACTGGACGCAAATCGGCAATGCCATCGACCGGCCAGGCCAGCTGGATTTCAAGGATCTGGGCCTGTCGCGCGGCGTGTTCGCGCCCGCCATCGATTATCATGACGGCACCTTCTACATCCTGAACACCTGTGTGGATTGCGGCGGCAATTTCATCATCACCGCCAAGGATCCCAAGGGCCCCTGGTCCGATCCCGTCTGGCTGCCCGATCTGGAGGGCGGGATCGACCCGTCGATCTTCTTCGATACCGATGGCCGTACCTGGATCCTGAATAACGGCCCGCCGGTGGGGGAGCCGCTGTACCAGGGCCACCGCGCCATCTGGGTGCAGGAATTCGATCTGAAAACCATGAAGACCATCGGCGCCCGCACGGTGCTGGTCAATGGCGGGGTCGATCTGTCCAAGAAGCCGATCTGGATCGAAGGGCCGCATATCTTCCGGAAGGATGGTTATTATTATCTGATCTGTGCGGAGGGTGGGACGGCCATCAACCATTCGCAGGTGGTGCTGCGCGGGTCCTCGCCCACCGGTCCCTTCACGCCCAATCCCGCCAATCCCATCCTGACGCAGCGCGATCTGGACCCGGCCCGGCCCTATCCCGTCACCTCGGCCGGCCATGCCGATTTCGTGGTGACGCCCAAGGGCGACTGGTGGGCCAGCTTCCTGGCCATCCGCCCCTATGGCGATGATCTCTACAATACCGGGCGGGAGACGTTCTTGATGCCGGTGCGCTGGGTCGATGGCTGGCCGCGCATCACCGAACCGGGACAGCCCATCCCCCTGACCCATGTCCGGCCCGACCTGCCGGCCCAGCCGGCGCCGCCCGTGCCGACCTCCGGCGCCTTTCAGGTGCGCGACGGGTTCGATGGCCCGTCGCTGCCGCCCTATTGGATGATGGCGCGCAATCCCAAGGGGAAATGGTCTGCGCTGAAGGATGGGTTCCTGGTGCTGGACCTGCGGCCCGTGGGCCTGTCCGACCATGGCAATCCCTCCTTCTGGGCCCGCCGCCAGCAGCATCACAATGCCGTGCTGGAAACCGAACTGCATTTCACTCCCGACGCCGCCGGCCAGCGCGCGGGGCTGGCGGCGGTGCAGAGCGATGAGTACTGGTTGCGCTTCACCATCGAACGCGACGGCCAGGGCACGGTCGCCCGCGTCGCCCTGCGCGACGGCAAGGACAGGCCCGCCGACGGCACGCTGCTGGCCGGGCTGGCGGTGCCATCGGCCGGCCCCTACCGGCTGCGCATCACGGCGCGGGGTGGGGAATACGACTTCCATGTCGCCGGGCCGGGCCAGGACTGGCGCCCTGTCCTGACCGGGGCCGATGGCACCATCCTGTCGACGAAGAAGGCCGGCGGCTTCATCGGCGCCATGATCGGGCCCTTCGCCCAGGCCGCGGCCGGGGGGCGCTGACCCATGCGCCCGTCCCTGATCCTGCTGGCCTTCCTGGCCCTGACCCTTCCCGCCATGGCCCAGGACGCGCCCGTCAATCCGGTGCGCCTGAACCAGGCGGGCCTGCTGGCCAAGGGGCCGAAGCAGGCGATCATCCCCGATGCGGCGACCCGGCCGCTGCCCTGGACCCTGATTGATGCCGGGGGCCGGACCCTGGCCAGCGGCACGACCCGCGTCACCGGCAACGACATGTCGTCGGGCCAGCACCTGCATCGGGTGGATTTCAGCAGCGTCGGCGCCACGGGGGAGGGGTTTACCCTGGCGGTGGGTGACAGGATCAGCCGCTCCTTCGCCATCGGCGCCGGCCCGTATAGGGCGTTGAAGCGCGACGCGCTGGCCTATTTCTATCATAACCGCGCCGGCACGCCCATCGAGGCGCGGTTTGTCGGCGATGCCTGGGCCCGCCCTGCCGGCCATTCCAGGGAAATCGCCCCCTGCTTCGGCGGCAAGGACAAGGCCGGGAATGACTGGCCGGCCTGCGGCCACAGCCTGGACGTCACCGGCGGCTGGTACGATGCCGGCGACCATGGCAAATACGTGGTCAATGGCGGCATCGCGCTCTGGACCCTGCTGAACCTGCATGAACGCCAGGCATTGCGGGGCGGCGTTCCTGCCTTCCCCGACGGGGCCGCCGCCATCCCGGAGGCGGGCAACGGCGTGGATGACCTGCTGGACGAGGCGCGCTGGCAGATGGAATTCATGCTGGCCATGCAGGTGCCGGCGGGTGCGCGCATGGCCCTGCCGCTGGGCCCGCAGAATGCCAGGTCCAAGCTCACCTTCACCCCCGATATCGACATCTCGGGCATGGCCCATCACAAGGTGGCGGATGAACGCTGGACCGGCCTGCCGCTGGCCCCGCATCAGGACCCTGAACGCCGCTTCCTCTATCCGCCGTCCACCGCCGCCACCTTGAACCTGGCCGCCAATGCGGCGCAGGCGGCGCGCCTCTGGAAAAGCATCGACCCCGCCTTTGCCGAACGCTGCCTGAAGGCGTCCGTGCGCGCCTGGCAGGCGGCATTGCGCGTGCCGGACGCCCTGGCCCTGGGCGATTTCAACGGCAGCGGCGGCTATGGTGATGGTGATGTGTCGGATGAGTTCTTCTGGGCGGCATCGGAACTGCTGGCCACGACGCGCCAGCCTTTGTTCGCTGAGGTGGTCACCCGGTCGCAGCATTTTCAGCGCGACGCGATGCAGGAACCTTCCTGGGGCCAGACCGCCCCCCTGGGATCGCTGACCCTGCTGCTGCATCCCGACGTGCTGAAGGAGGTGGATGCCATTCGTCTGGCCCGGTCCCTGACCAGGGCGGCCGATGGCTTTCTGACGCTGGCCGATGCTGATGGCTATCGCCAGCCCCTCTCGCCCGAGGGCTATGGCTGGGGGTCCAATTCCACCTTGATGAACCGGGCGCTGATCCTGGCCTATGCGAGCGATATGACGGGGCAGGCCAGGTATCGCGACGCGGTGGTGGATGTGGCCTCATACCTGCTGGGCCGCAATCCGCTGGACATCTCCTATGTCACCGGCTACGGCGCGCGGTCCATGGCCCACCCCCATCACCGCTTCTGGGCGCGGGTGCTGGACCCGGCATTCCCGCCGCCGCCGCCGGGCGTGGTGTCGGGGGGGCCCAATCTCACCAGCCTGGGCGACGAGGCGCGCAAGCGTATCGGGCCCTGCGCGCCGCAGACCTGCTGGAAGGACGATATCGACCTGTTCACGGTGAACGAGGTCACCATCAACTGGAACGCGCCGCTGGTCTGGCTGGCGGCGTGGCTGGATGAGGGGCGGTAGGGGTGCTACCCCCACCCATCGCACCTATCCGTCATTCGTCGCACCTTCACCCCATCGACCGCCCATCGGCGTCAGGATCAGCCATCACCTTGATGGAGAAACCTGATGTCCCTGGCCGCGACGATCCCTGAAACCGCCCGCCCCGACCCTGCCACCGCCAGACGCTGGCTGGGTCGGGCGGGGCTGCTCTGGCTGCTGGTGGCCATTGCCGGGCAGATGATCTTTGCCCTCTATGTCATGGCAACCCATGGGCGGGAATGGCTGACAGGTCAGGGGCTGCGGGGCGGGCCGGTGGAGGGGCTGGTTCCGGGTGATGTCCTGGGCAATGCGCTTTATGCCCTGCATATGCTGTTCGCGGTGGTGATCATTGTGGGTGGGGCCTTGCAGCTCTGGCCCGCGCTCCGCCGCCACCGGCCTGCCTTTCACCGCTGGACGGGCCGCACCTATATGATCGCCGCCACTATTCTGTCGCTGGGCGGGATCGGGTTGATCCTGCTGCGCGGCACGGTGGGCAGTACGCTGATGCATGTGGGGACCTGCCTGAATGGCGTGGTCATCCTGGTCTGCGCCGGCATGGCCTGGATGCTGGCGCGGCGGCGGCAGTTCGATAGCCATCGCCGCTGGGCGCTGCGCCTGTTCCTGGCGGTCAGCGGGGTCTGGTTCTTCCGGGTCATGTTCATGCTGTGGATGCTGATTTTCCAGGCACCCGTAGGCTTTGATCCCAAAACCTTTACCGGACCCCTGCCGGAGACGCTGTCCTTCGCGCAATATCTGCTGCCGCTGGCGGTTTTGCAGCTCTACTTCCACGCCATGGACCGGGGCGGTTCTGTGCTGCGGCTGGGCACGGCGGGGCTGCTGACGGTACTGGCGCTGCTCACCGTCGGTGGTATCTTCGGTGCGACCATGGGTATGTGGCTGCCCCGGCTGTGATACGGGGCGATGGGAAGGACGGGTGGATGGACGCGACCGCCGGCAGTATCGGGCACAGGCTGCTGGCCATCATCCATTGGCGCCGGCTGCGGGTGGCGGCGGTCCTGGCCGGCATCTTCTCCCTGCTGCTGCTGCCGGCCTGGGAGAACCATGTCTGGCTGCTGCCGCTGCGGATGTTTGTCATCTGCCTGATGTGCGTGCTGGCCTTCGGCTTCTGGGAACGGTTTCCCCGCCGTCTGCCCCGCTGGATCGCGCGCTGGGTGGTGCAGGTGCTGGCCGTGGCGCTGACGGTGCCGCCCACCATGGTGGTAATCTACATCCTCACCGGACCAGAGGTGGGGCCCGCCCTGTGGCAGGATAAGCCGCGTCTGCAATCGCTGTTCGTCATGATCGTGCTGGGCCTGCTGATCGGGCCGTGGGTGGCGCTTGGTGCCTTGGTGCGGCAGCGCGAGGCCATGGCCCGGCATCAGGCCCTGTCCTTTGCCCTGGAACGCAGCGAGTTGGAACGCCGGGCCACCGATGCCCGCCTCGCTCTGATGCAGGCACAGGTGCAGCCGCATTTCCTGTTCAACACGCTGGCCAATGTCCGGGCCTTGGTGGAGACAGGCTCACCACAGGCCCTGCCCGTGCTGGACAGCCTGATCGCCTATCTGCGGGCCGCCGTGCCGCGCCTGAACGCCACCGCCGCGACCCTGGGGGACGAGCTGGCGCTGGTTCAGGCCTATCTGGACATCATGCGCACCCGCATGCCCGACCGTCTGTCCTTCCGCATTGATGCCACCCCCGACCTGTTGGCGCTGCCCTGTCTGGCCATGTCCGTGCTGACCCTGGTGGAGAATGCCGTGCGCCATGGCATCGACCCGGATGAGGAGGGCGGGGAGATCGCGGTGCTGGTGCGGGTGGAGGGCGGGATCTGTCATGTCCGCGTCGATGATGGCGGGGTGGGCCTGCGCCCCGGCACGGGCGGTCTGGGTACCGGCCTTGCCACCCTGCGCCAGCGTCTGGCCCTGTCCTTCGGTCCCGCTGCCAGCCTGTCGCTGGTGGAACGGGAAACCGGCGGGGTCAGCGCCCGCCTGTCCTGGCCGGTGACGGGAGCGACCGCATGACCCGCCCCCTCCTGTGTCCCACCGCCCTGGTCGCCGAGGATGAACCCCTGCTGCGCGAAACCCTGATCCGGCAGCTTGCCCTGGCCTGGCCGGAATTGGCGGTGGTGGCCCAGGCGCGCAACGGCCGCCAGGCCGTGGAACTGTTCGAGGTCCACCGCCCCGCCATCTGTTTCCTGGATGTGCATATGCCCGGATTGTCGGGGGTGGAGGCGGCCCGTGCCATCGGCCGGCGGGCGCATCTGGTCTTTGTCACCGCCTTCGACCGGTACGCGGTGGAGGCCTTTGCGCAAGGGGCGCTGGATTATCTGGTGAAGCCGGTGGCCGCCGAACGGCTGGCCGACACGGTGGCGCGGCTGAAACAGCGGCTGGGCGCGGCGGAGCCGGCGGCAGTGCCCGACGATCTGCTGGCCCGGCTGGCGGCCCACCTGCGCCCCTCACCGGCACCCCGCCTGACCTGGCTGCGGGCCTCTGTCGGGCCGGTGGTGCGGATGATCGCGGCCGAGGATGTGGATTTCCTGCTGGCCGGCGACAAATACACCCATGTCGGCTGGCGCGGGGAGGCAGGGGCGGCCCAGGAGGCCGTGATCCGCACCCCCATCAAGGATCTGGCCGAACAGCTGGACCCCGACCGTTTCGCCCAGGTCCATCGCGGTGCCATCGTCAACCTGCGTGCCATCAGCCATGTGGTCCGCGCGGAGAACGAGACGGCGACCATCCACCTGAAGGGCAGGGGGGAAACGATCCCGGTCAGCCGGGCTTACCTGCATCTGTTCCGGCAGATGTGAGGGATTGGTCGTGGGCTTCTTGCGATGTTGCCGGGCACCGGATGCGCTGAGGAGACGGACAATTCCTTCCCCTCACGCCGCCACCACCCGGTTGCGCCCGGCTGCCTTGGCGGCGTAGAGCGCGCTGTCGGTACGGTTGAACAGGCTGGTCTGGGTCTCCCGCTGCGGGTCGGCCTGGGCCAGGCCGATGCTGACCGTCACCCGGATGGTCACCCCGTCCAGCACCACCGGCGTGTCGCCCACGGCGGTACGGATGCGTTCCGCCGCGATCAGGGCGGCGCTGGCGTCGGTATGGGAGGTCAGCACCACAAACTCCTCCCCGCCATAGCGGGCCAGCAGGTCGGTGCCGCGCAGCGCGTCCTGCGCCCGGTGCGCCACCTCGCGCAGCACCGTGTCGCCCACCAGATGGCCGTAGGTGTCGTTGACCTCCTTGAAATGGTCCAGGTCCAGCATCAGCACGCAGAAGGGCTGGCCATGGCGCAGGGATGCGCTCCATTCTTGGTCCAGCCGCTCCATGAACGCGCGGCGGTTATGGATGCCGGTCAGCGGATCGCGCGTGGCCAGCTCGGCCAACCGCTCGTTGGCGTCGCGCAGGCTGGCGGTGCGTTCGGCCACCTTGGCCTCCAGATCGCGGGTGGCGTCGCTCAGCTTTTCGATGCGGGCGCGTTCCAGCAGCATGACGATGCCCGCCCCCACCGACAGGGCCAGCACCACGCCCAGGAACCGCACCCAGGCCCATTCGTACCAGAGATGGGGGACGGCCACGCCCACCAGGCGTTCGGCCACCACCGTGCCGGCCGGGTCCAGGGCACGCAGGCGCAGGGCATAGCGGCCGGGCGGCAGGTTGGTATAGGCGGCGACCCGCCGCTCCCCCTCCGGCTCCACCCAGTCGGTATCGAATCCTTCCAGCCGGTAGGCGTAATGCACCATGCCGGAGACGGCGAAGTCCAGCAGGGCGAATTCCACGGTCAGGCGGCGGTTGCCGGGCGGCAGGCTGATATCCGGGTCGGCACCGGGCAGGTTCAGGGCGCTGGCATTGGTCGGCTGCCCGCCCGCCAGCACCCGCGTCACGGCCAGCGCGTCCAGATAGGCGTGGGCCCGGATGCGCGACGGCTGCACCAGGGTGATGCCGTTGGTGCCGCCGAACACCAGCCCGCCATCCGGCAGGGTGGTGGCCGATCCCGGCAGGTAGGAGGAGACATTGTGCGCCGCCCCCGGCAGCAGTCGCGCGACGCTGAAATCATTGGGATCGATGGCGGCCAGGCCATTGTCGGTCGATGCCCAGATGCGGCCGTCCGACCCCAGCGCCAGACTGGCGATGGTGTTGGACGGCATGCCATGCTGCCGCGACACGGTGCGGAAGGTGGGGGATGCGCCCGGCACCAGCGGTTCATGCATCAGCGCCACGCCGCCGCCCACCGTGCCCAGCCACAGCCGCCCCTGCCGGTCCAGCGTCAAGGCCGACACGTAATCATGCGGCAGGCTGTCGGCCCGGTCAGGCTCGCGGCGGAAATGCCGGAAACGGCCATCGGGTGACAGCAGGTTCAGGCCATTGGCCGTGCCCACCCAGGTCGACCCGTCGGTCCGCGGCAGGATGGCCCAGACCTCGTTGTTGGACAGGCTGTCGGGTTTGCCGGGATCGGCGGTGAACAGCGTGGCCTGCCCGTCGGCCAGCGATTGCCGCACCAGGCCGTAATAGGTGCCGATCCACAAATGCTGCTCGCCGACGCGCATGGTGGTGACGTCACGGGTCTGCGTGCCGGGCAGGGGGACGGGAAGCGGCGTGCGCTCACCGCCCTTGATGCGCAGCCGGGCCAGCCCCGCCGTGCCCACCCACAGATCGGCGCCGGCCCCCTGGATAGCATAGACGGGCGTGCCGGCCCGACCGCCCGGCCCCACCCCGCGCCCGAAAGGGATGATATGGCCGCTGGACAGGTCCAGCCGGTCCAGCCCGCCATCATCCTGGCCCAGCCACAGGCCGCCATCGGCGGCCGTCCACAGGCTCCAGGCGTCGCGGCCGGAAAAGCCGCGCGACTGGCCCAGGGCGATGTTGGCGATGCCCGACGGCATTGAATTGTGCCAGGCCACCCCCATGTTGGTGGCAACCCAGACCACCCCACCCCGGTCCTTCAGGATGCCGCGGGTGAAATTGCCCTTCAGCGCGCTGGGAACGTTAGGATCGGCCCGGAACAGGCGCATGCGGTCCTGGCCGATGTCATATTCCGCCACCCCGCCGCCGAACAGCGCGATCCACAGCACGCCCGGCCGCTCCTCCACGATGCCGCGCACCGTGGCCCGGCCCAGGGGCGTGTCGCGCCCGGTCAGCCGGGGATGGGAGCGTGCCTGGTGGTCATTGGGGCCGACGGAGATGACGCCGCCGCCATTGCTGCCGATCCAGACCCGCCCTTCCGGATCCTCATAGAAACACCAGATGCCGGTGGAGAGCGCAAAGGTGCTGTCCCTGTCCCCGCCCTCCAGCACATGCCAGCTGCCGGTGCCGGCGGCACGGCGGGCCACGCCCTTTTCCGTCCCCGCCCACAGCGTCCCGCGGCTGTCGCTGAAGACGGAGAAGACATAGCCGTCGGGGAATCCCTGCTCCCCCGCCCGCACCCGTTCGCGCACCGTCAGGTCGCGGGCCACATGATCCAGCCCGGCGACGGTGGCCACCCATACGCCGTCCTGCCCATCGGGGGCCAGCGCATAGACCTGGACATGGCCCAGCCCGTCGGGCCCGGCGCCCAGCGTGGTGAACCGGTCGCTGCGCGGGTCGTAATAGGCGACGCCGGCGGTGTGCGTCCCCAGCCACATGCCGCCATCCGAGGTTGGCAGCAGGGCGCGCACAAAGCCGTTGGGCGGCGATCCGGGGTCGTGGGGATCATGCTCGAAACTGCGGGTGGCATAGCCGTCGAACCGGTTCAGCCCCCCCAGCGTGCCGATCCAGATGAAACCCGTGGCATCCTGGGCGAGCGCCATAACGGTATTGTTGGACAGGCCGTTGGTGGTGGACAGGTTCTGGAACCCCACCTCCGCCCGTTCGGCCAGTATGGCAGAGGGATCGGCAGCCCACGCCGGGACACCGGCAAGGATGGTGAAGACAAGGGCAAAGCAAATCAACCCGGAACGGCAGGCGGCCCCCAGGACAAACAAAGTCGAACCGGCCATCGGCACCAGACCTCGACGGCTGCCACGCACCTATCGATACCCCGCCTCATCAGATGACATATCATCGTATCTCAACTTTCTGGGTAAATCTCAAGGGCAGGTTGAGAGACAAAGTTGAGATAATGGTTGACGGTTCTGCAACGATGGCATGGGCATCCGGTTGATGCCCAACCCATTGGTGATCTCATCCCACGGGCCGGCGCACCCGTGACGGCCGCTTCTGGCGGCGCAGCACCTCATCCAGGGACGGGGGCTCATCCTCCGGCTGGAACAGCATCTGGAAAGGGTGGCCCGCACCCAGCAGATCGGCGACCTTGACGAAATTCTCCAGGCTGCCGGCCCCCCTGCGTTCCATCATCCGGTAGGTGGACAAAGGAATGCCCGACCGGTCGGCGACATCCCGCTGGCGCAGCTGTCGCTGGATGCGCAGGTCCCGCAGCCGGCCGCCGATGGCCATGCAAATCTCCGACGGGATTTCCTTAAGGATCAACATTTCGTCACTTACAGGCTGAAATCGCAGATAAGGGATAGCATAATATCCCTTATCTGCAAACCGATGCCCGTCGCCGCCCCCCTCAATCCAGCGTCTGCCGGTAGCGTTTGACCGCCAGCACCGACACGGCCAGCAGGAAGGCCAGCATGGGCCAGAGGTCGGGCCAGATCTGGGGGAAGCCGCTGCCCTTCAGCATCACCCCGCGCACAACGCGCAGGAAATGGGTCAGCGGCAGCACCTCCCCGATGGTCTGGGCCCAGTCGGGCATGCCCCGGAACGGGAACATGAAGCCCGACATCAGGATCGACGGCAGGAAGAAGAAGAAGCTCATCTGCATGGCCTGCAGCTGGCTGCGGGCCAGGGTGGAAAACAGGAAGCCCACGGCCAGGTTGGCGATGATGAAGATGATCATGCCGGTGCCGAGCGCTGCCGGATTGCCCAGCATGGGCACGCCGAACAGCAGGCGCGCGGCGGTCATGATCACCGCCACCTGCATCGCACCCACCAGGATGAAGGGGGACAGCTTGCCCAGCATCACCTCCGTCGGGCGCACGGGCATGGCCAGCAGGTTCTCCATGGTCCCGCGCTCGCGTTCGCGCGTCACGGCCATGGCGGTCATGATGATCATGGTCATGGTCAGGATGGTGCCCATCAGGCCCGGCACGATATTATGCTGGGTCAGGCCCTCAGGATTATAACGGCGCTGCACGCGCAGGTCGACGGGACCGGGCACGGGCGCCAGGGGGGCAAGCGGGCCGGTCAGGGTTGCCGTCATCACGCTGTCCAGGATGCGCTGCAGGGCACCCACGGCATTGCCGGTGGCGGCCGGGTCGGTGGCGTCGGCCATGACCAGCAGCGCCGGCCGCTCACCCCGCATCAGGTCGGTGCCGAACCCGACCGGGATTTCCACCGCGAACTGCACCTTGCCCTGGTCCAGCAGCAGGTCCAGCTGCTGCGGGCTGTCGGCGGTCAGGGTCAGGTCGAAATAATTGCTGGTCTGCAGGGCCGACAGGATGGCGCGGCTGAATTCGCTGTTGTCATGGCTCAGCACCGCGGTCGGCAGGTGCTTGGGATCGGCATTGATGGCAAAGCCGAACAGCGTCAGCTGGATCAGCGGAATGCCGACCATCATGGCGAAGGTCAGCCGGTCCCGCCGCATCTGGATGAATTCCTTGATGACCAGGGCCACCAGCCGGGCAGGCGAGAAGCGGGGGGAAAGATCGCTCATGGGGCACCCGCCGGGCGGAAATTGTCCGGGGCCCGGCCCATCAGATGGATGAACGCATCCTCCAGCGTCGGGTCGCCGCGTCGCCAGTCCAGGCCGGCTTCGCCCTGAAACGGCGTCACGGCCGCGTCCAGCGATGCCGCGTCCGGCCCGCTGACATGCAGGGTTGCACCGAACGGGGCGACCATGGTGACGCCCGGCCGGTCCGTCAGGGTGCGGGCCAAGGCGGCGATCCGGTCGGGCGGGCCGGAGACGTGCCAGGTGGACAGGCCCGATCCCGCCACCACGTCGGCCACCGTGCCATCCGCCAGCAGCTTGCCATAGGCGAGGTAGGCGATGCGGTGGCAGCGCTCCGCCTCATCCATATAATGCGTGCTGACCAGCACGGTCATGCCGTCGGCGGCCAGGGCGTGGATCTCGTCCCAGAATTCGCGCCGCGCCTTGGGGTCCACGCCGGCCGTCGGCTCGTCCAGCAGCAGCAGGGCGGGGTCGTGCAGGATGCAGGCGGCCAGCGCCAGACGCTGTTTCCAGCCGCCCGACAGGGTGCCCGCCAGCTGGTCCTTGCGATCCGACAGGCCCAGCCGGTCCAGGGCGGCCGCCACCCGTGCCCGCCGGTCGGCAATGGCATAAAGTCTGGCCACGAAATCCAGGTTCTCCCGGATGGTCAGATCCTCATAGAGGCTGAATTTCTGGGTCATGTAACCGACGCGCTGCTTGATGGCCCAACTGTCGCGGCGGATGTCGAAGCCCAGGCAGGTGCCTTCCCCGGCATCGGGCACCAGCAGGCCGCACAGCATGCGGATGGTGGTGGTCTTGCCGCTGCCGTTGGGCCCCAGGAAGCCATGGATGCGGCCGCGCCCCACGCGCAAGCTGACATTGTCCACCACCGTGCGTCCGCCGAACCGCTTGGTCAGGCCGCGTACATCGATGGCGATACCGGCACCGCTGTCGGCCGGGCTCATGGCGCAGGCTCCGCCGAGACCGGCTGGCCGGGATGCAATGCGGCAGGGTCGGGGGTCAATGCCGCCTCCACCCGATAGACCAGCTTGGCGCGGGTTTCCCGGCTATAGATCACCGGCGGGGTATATTCCGCCTCCGACGCGATGCGCGTGACCCGTGCGGTCAGGCCCGGCTTGCAGCCATCGCAGGTGACGGACAGCGTGGCGCCGGGCGCCAGCGAGGCCCGGCGCGCCTCCGGCACGAACAGCACCAGCTTGACATGGCCGGGCGGCAGCAGGCTGACCACCACGCCGCCGGCCGGTGCCCATTCGCCGGGCCTGCGCACGATATCATCGACCAGCGCGTCGACCGGGCTGTCGACATGGCGCTGCGACAGGCGCCATTGCGCCTGGGCCAGGGCGGCGCGGGCGGCCGCCACCGACGCTTCGGCGGCGGCCAGCTGGTCGGGGCGGGCGGGCAGACGGGCCGTCGCCAGCTGCGCCGTCGCCTGTTCCAGCCGGGCGGCGGCCTGCGACGCGGTCGCCTGGGCCTGTTCCAGCCGGGACCGGGCCGCCACGCTTTCCGCGGCCAGGGATTTCTGCCGGTCCAGATCCTGGCGGGCCAGTTTCAGGGCGGCGTCGGCCTCCCGCCGCTGTGCCTGGAAGCCGGCGATCTCCTCCGCCCGCGCGCCCAGCCGGCGGTCGGCCAGGGCGGCTTCCGCCTGGGCCAGACCGGCCGTCGCCTCGGCCAGGGCTGCCTGCGCGCCTGTGTCATCCAGGGTGAACAGGCGCTGGCCGGCCTTGACCATCGTGCCTTCCGCCACCGGCACGGCGCCGATCCAGGCGGCTTCCGGTGCGGCGATGCGCAGGTAGTCACCCTCCACATAGCCCTGCAGGGTGTGCCCATCGCCGGACGGGCCGCAGGCGGCCAGCAGCAGCACCGGCAGGAGGGACAGTGTGCGGATCATACGGCATCTCCCGTGTCCGAATGTGCGGATATCGACCGGATGAACAGGTCGGCATGGGTGGATAGCAGCGTTTCCACGGGCAGCGGCGTCTCCTCCGTCGCGGCGAAGCTGGCCCGCCACAGTGCGGCCATCAGCACGGGCGCCATGAACAGCCGGGCCGTGACCGCCGGGTCGGGCAGGGGCCGGAACTCCCCCGCCGCGATACCGTCGCCGATCAGGCCCGTCAGCAGGCGCAGGCCGCGCTCCACCACCTCCCGCCGGTAGAAGCGGGCCATGTCGGGGAAGTTGCCGGCCTCCGCCAGCACCAGCTTGGGAATGGCCACCAGCCGGGGATTGCCGATCACCGGCGCCAGCCCGGCCAGGATGGCGCGCAGCCGCGACGCGGCACTGCCGCCCCCGGCCCGGCCCGCCACCTCCAGCGCCGCCAGCCGGGGCAGGATGTTCTCGCGCACCAATGCCTCGAACACCGCCTCCTTAGACGGGAAATACAGATAGAAGGTGCCCTTGGCCACGCCGGCCCGGTGCGCGATATCGTCCATGCGGGTGGCGGCGAAACCCCGTTCCGCAAAGCAATCCAGGGCGGCGGCCAGCAGTTCGGCCGGCCGCGCCTCCTTGCGGCGGAAACGGGGACGGGGGGCGCTATCATCATCCATGACGGCATTCGCTAATGACTGAATGGTCAGTTATTAGCGAATGCCGTCAGGACGGTCAAGCGGGATGATGATTTGGTGACGGAATGATTATCTTCTCAACCGCCAACAATGTTATCGTTGTCCGCCGGGCGGTTAACCATGTAATCACCAACTCTGATCACACCGGCCATGATTCATTGTGGTAATCATTGGTGCCTGACCTAGTTCAGTCCTTGGTCAGGCACCGCCCGATCAAGCGGACAGTCAAGGAAAACAAGGGAGTTGATCTTGGAACAGAGTGCCGCCGATCGGGAAGAACGCCTTGCCTTCGTGGGTATCGACGCCGATGTGCGCGCCGTGCTGGCGGATGTGCGTCCCCGGATCGCCGCCGTTCTGCCGGGCATCATCGATGCGTTCTATGCCGACCTGAAGCGCTGGCCGTCGATGATGGCGATGTTCCGCAACGAGGCGGCGATACGCCATGCCCGCGACAAGCAGCTGGAACATTGGCTGAACCTGTTCTCCGGCCGCTTCGACGAGAGCTATTTCAACGGGGTGAAGGCCATCGGCCGGGTGCATTCGGTGCTGGGGCTGGAACCGCGCTGGTACCTGGGCGCCTATGCCGTCACCCTGTCGCGCCTGTATAAGGCGCTGGTCACCGGGTCGGGCAGCCGCTGGAACCCCACCGGCGCGGAGGCGGCGCTGGCCGAGGTGCTGCGCGCCGTCAATCTGGCCGTGATGCTGGACATGGATATGGTCATCTCCGTCTATCTGGAGGAGAATGCCGCCCGCCATAGCCGCAATCTGGACCAGATGGCGGCCCGACTGGACGACCATGTCCGGCATATGGTGGATGGCGTGGCCCAGGCGGCATCGCAGCTGGATGGCAGCGCCGGCCGGATGCGGCAATCGGTGGCCGACACCACCGGCCTGGCCCGGTCCGCCCACACGGCCGCCGACCGCGCCGCCGACAATGTCGCCACCGTGGCGTCCGCGACGGAGGAACTGTCGGCCTCGATCGGGGAAATCGTGTCGCAGGTCGGCCGGTCCACGGCCGTGGCGCGCGAGGCGGTGCTGGAGGCCGGCAATGCCGACAGCACCATCGGCGCCCTGGCGGAGGCGGCGGGCCGCATCAACCAGGTAGTGGACCTGATCGCCGACATTGCCGAACAGACCAACCTGCTGGCGCTGAATGCCACGATCGAGGCGGCACGCGCCGGGGAGGCCGGCAAGGGCTTCGCCGTGGTGGCCGGAGAGGTCAAGCAGCTGGCCAACCAGACCGCGCGGGCCACCCAGGACATCGCCAGTCAGGTTGCCGAAATGCAGGCCCGCATGGGCAAGGCGGTGGACGCCATCGCCACCATCGAGCGCACGATCCGCGAGATGGATCAGATCTCCGGCGCCATCGCGGCGTCCGTGGAACAGCAGGGTGCCGCCACGGCGGAGATCGCCCGCAATGTGCAGATGGCCGCCATGGCCACGGCGGAGGTGGGGGAAAACGTCTCCGGCGTCGCCGGTGCCGCCGACACGGTGGGCACCGTGGCCGGGGAGGTGGGGGCGGCGTCCGCCACCCTGTCGCGCGACGCCGACGGCCTGCGCCAGGGTTTCGACAGCTTCATCGCGGAGCTGCGGGCGGCGAAGTAGGCGCCCCTACAACACCAACCCGATCGGATCCTCCAGCCTTTTCCCCAATGCGGCCAGGAACCGCGCGCCCAGGGCCCCGTCCACGGCGCGGTGGTCGCAGGAAAGGGTGAGGGACATCACCGAGGCGAAGGTGATGCCGCCATCGGGCCGCTCCCGCGCTTCCCGCCGTGTGGTGCCCACAGCCAGGATGGCGCCCTGGGGCGGGTTGATGATGGCCTGGAACTGGCGGATGCCGAACATGCCCAGGTTGGAGAGGGTGAAGGTACCGCCGCTGATCTCCTCCCTGGTCAGCGTGCGCTTGCGGGCGCGGTCGGCCAGATCGGCCGTGCGGGCGGAAATGGTCCAGGGGTCGAGCCTGTCTGCGCCCTTCACCACCGGCGTCAGCAACCCGCCCTCGATAGCGACCGCCACGCAAATGTCGGCGGCGTGGAACCGGCGGATACCATCCTCGGCCCAATGCACATTGACATCGGGCACGTCCATCAGCGCGCCCGCCGCCGCCTTCACCAGCAGGTCGTTGACCGACAATTTGCGGGGGCTATTGGCCCTGGCGTTCAGCTGTTCGCGCAAGGCCAGCAGCGCATCGACGGTCACGTCGGCCGTCAGATAGAAATGCGGTACCGTCTGCTTGGCATGGGCCAGGGCCGTGGCGATGGAACGGCGCATGCCGGTGACGGGCAGCAGGTCATACTCCGCCGACGGGGCCGGGGGGGATACGCGGTCGGCGGCATCGCGCACATCCTGCTTGGTGGCGTGGCCCTTCGGCCCCGTGGGCGTGACGCTGGCCAGATCCACGCCCAGGTCACCCGCCAGCTTGCGCGCGGCGGGACCGGCGGCCCGTGGGGGGGCGGGGGACGGGAGCAGGCCGCGTGCCGTGGCGGCCGCCTGCACATCGGCCAGCGAGACGCGGCCGCGCGCGCCGGTGCCCTGGATGCCGTGCAGCGACATGCCCAGCCGGCGCGCGATCTTCAGCGCGATGGGGCTGGCATGGGCCGTCTTCTCCTCGCCTTCCCGGCACACGGTCACGGGCGCTGCGCTCTCGGCGGGGTTGATCGGAGCAGGAGGTGGGGTCGGGCTTGGGGCCCCTGGGTCCCGGCCTGCGCCGGGAAGGCGAGGAGAGGGGGTGGCGGGGGCGTTATCACCCCCCTCCTTCGGTTCGAACGACACATCAATGGCCCGGTAGCCCTTCACGAAGGCGTCAATCGCACTGTCGGGCACCGACGCATCGGCCAGCACGGCGATCAGCGCGCCCACGGGCAGCACGTCGCCCGGTTTGGCCAATTGCCGGCGCAGCGTGCCGGCGACCTCCAGGTCCAGCGTATTGACGATCTTTTCCGTTTCGATATCGACCAGCTCCGCGCCCTTCTCGGCGTGTGTGCCGACCGCCAGATGCCAGGCGGAAACGGTGCCTTCCGACATTTCGATGCCCCATTTGGGCAGGGTGATCGGGTGGATCTCAGCCATCTTTCAGCACCTTGCGAATGGCCGCCTCGATCTGGGTGGGGCCGGGGACATAGGCGCGTTCCAGTTCGCGGGCGAACGGAACGGGCGTGTGGGGGGCGGTGACGATCTGGATCGGCGCCTTCAGGTCGCGGAACCCCTTCTGCGCCACGATGGCGGCAATGTCGGACGCCACCGAACAGCGCGGCGGGCTTTCATCCACCACCACCAGCCTTCCGGTGTTCGACACGCTTTCCAGGATCGTCTCCTCGTCCAGCGGGCTGGTGGTGCGCGGGTCGATCAGGTCGCAGGTAATGCCATCGGCATTCAGCTTTTCCAGCGCCTTTTCCGCGAACGGCACCATGCGGCCGAGCGCCACGATGGTGGCGTGGTCACCCTCGCGCACCAAAGCCGCTTCCCCGAACGGGATCATGTAATCTCCGTCCGGCACCTCGCCCTTGCGGCTGTACAAAGCCTTATGTTCGAAGAACATCACCGGGTCATCGTCGCGGATCGCGGTCAGCAGCAGGCCCTTGGCATCGTATGGCGTGGACGGCACCACCACCTTCAGGCCGGGCACCGCCGTCATGAAGGGGTAGATGGTCTGCGAATGCTGGGCCGCACAGTTCATGCCGGCACCGAACGACATGCGGATGACCAGCGGCGTGCGCGCCTTGCCCCCGAACATGTAGCGGAACTTGGCGGCCTGATTGAAAATCTGGTCCATGGCCACGCCGACAAAATCGGCAAACATCAGTTCGGCCACGGGCCGCAGGCCCGCCAGCGCCGCCCCATTGGCGGCCCCGATGATGCAGCTTTCCGAAATGGGCGTGTCGATGACGCGGCCGTCCCCGAACTTGTGGATCAGGCCTTTGGTCACGCCGAAAATGCCGCCGGCGGCGTCGCGCTGACCCGATGTGCCGCCGGCCCCGCCGGACACATCCTCGCCCAGGACGATGACGCGGGGATCGCGGGCCATTTCAAGATGCAGGGCCTCGTTCAGGGCCTCGCGCAGGGTGATGACGGGCATCGAACCTCTCCCGCTCAATAGCTGATATAGACGTCGGTCAACACATCCGCCGGCACCGGCGGGGCGGCGGCCTTCGCGGCGATGGTGGCGGCATCGATCTCGCCCAAAACCTCGGCATCGATGGCATCCAGCGTGGCCGCGTCGATCAGGCCGGCGTCGGTCACCCGCGCCCGGAAGCCTTTCAGGCAATCGCTCTCCTCCCGGAACTTCTCCACCTCGCCCTTGGCGCGGTAATTCTGGGGGTCGCCCTCGAAATGCCCGAAATAGCGGGTGCAGGTGGCATAGACCGCCGCCGGCCCACCGCCCGTCCGCGCGATCTCCAGCGCCTGGCGCATCGCCTCGTACACAGAGAAGAAGTCGAAACCATCGGCGCGGAAGACGGGGATGCCGAACCCTTCCACCCGGCGGCCCAGATCCTGGCCAGCCAGCGCGTAAGCCGCCCCCGTATGTTCGGAATAGCCATTATTCTCGAACACGAAAATCTTCGGCACCTTCAGGACGGCGGCCATGTTCAGCGCTTCCAGAACCGTGCCCTGGTTCGACCCGCCGTCCCCGGTGAAGCTGACGGCGACATGGCCCTCACCGGCCAGCTTGGCGGCGATGGCGGCCCCCACCGCGATGGGCGGGCCGCCGCCGACAATGGCATTGGCGCCCAGCATGCCCTTGTCCAGATCGGCAATATGCATGGACCCGCCCTTGCCCTTGCATAATCCGTCGGCGCGTCCATAAATCTCCTTCATCATGCCGCCGACATCGCAGCCCTTGGCGATGCAATGGCCATGGCCGCGATGGGTGGACGCGATCCAGTCCTGGTCGCTCAGATGCTCGCACACGCCCACCGCCACGGCTTCCTGACCGGCATAGAGGTGCGTGAAGCCCGCGATCTCCCCGGTGCGGTTCTCGATATGAAGCCGCTCCTCGAACTCACGGATGGTGCGCATGCGCCGATAGGCCTGAAGCAGGGCGTCGCGGTTGAGCTGCATGGGTTGGTTCCTTGGGTGGGCATTCAATGGCGCTGGCGGGGTGCAACGATGGTGCCGCCTCACTTCCCGTCATCCCGGCGGAAGCCGGGACCCAGGCGTAGAGGGGCGTCCGCCGCGATAAGAGTCATATCGGCGTTGACCGCGCCTCACGCTGGGCTCCGGCTTTCGCCGGGGTGACGGTGGAGAGAGCCGGAAGGGGTTACGGCTCCTCCCCCCCATAAACATAATCATCAATGACCTTGTGAAAGTGCCGGATGCGCAGTTCCTGGTCGCCCAGCCACAATCCGGGGAAGCCTTCCGACTGCATGCCCAGCTGCACGCCGGGCAGGTTATACGCATCCTGATCCAGCACCTGGCCCAGCGACTTTTCCCCATGGCGGTAGAAGCGGTGTTCGGGCCGTTCCGGCTTCTCCTCCCCTTGCTTCAGCAGGCGGAAATTCTGCAAATCATAATACATCTTGTTGGGGTCGGTCGGGTGCGGCCGCTGGCGGAACAGCATCAGGTCGTCGGCATGCACGTTCAGCGTGATGTTGGGGAAGATCAGGTAATGATAATCATCGGTCAGCTGATCATCATTCAGGTCGGTATAGTCGTGGCCCAGTGAGGCCCCGTTCTCCCGCTTCCATTTCTGCACGGCCAGCCGCACCTCCCGCGTCTTGCCGTCGAAATCGGCCGGGTCCATGCCCGCCTGTTTCATGATCAGGCGGATCAGCGGCGGGATGTCCGACGTTTCCTTCACGCGCGGGCTGGTGGTGGCGAACGGCACCAGATAGCGGCTGTGCCGGTCATAGCAATCGATCTGGATATCCAGATCATCCAGGTAATAAAGAAGCTGCGGATGGATGCCCTGCACATGATAGCTTTCGTTGAACGCATCAACGGACGCCTTCCAGTTGCAGTCCCATTCGATGGTCCAGTCCCGCGTCATCGCCATGCGGTCGAAATGATACGGGTCCAGATGCTCCGGGATGACGCCCAGGAAGTCAGCTAACGGCTCGGCATCCTTGTTCAGGTTGTACCAGACGAAACTGCCCCAGGTGTCGCACGGTACCTCCGGCAAACCCTGGCATGGCGTGCCCTGGGGAAAGGTCTCCTTGTCCGGGATGCGGACAAAGTCACCATCCAGGCCATATTCCCAATGATGATAGGCGCATTTGAATGTCCGCAACTTGCCGATCCCCGGCGGGACCAGCCGGTTACCGCGATGCTGACAGACATTATAGAAGGCGCGGATCGACAGATCGGCCTGGCGGACGATCAGGATCGCTTCCCGCCCGATCTCCGTACAGACGTAATTGCCCGGCTCCGGAATGTCATCCTCGCGGCAGCCCATCAGCCAGCTGCGTTTCCACATCCGCTCCCATTCCAGTTTCATGAAATCGGGCGACGTGTAGCGCTCCTTGGCGATGATGGCGTGGCCCAGGTTCGGATCGGGGGCCTTGTCGACAGGGGTGCGGGTGAAATCACCCGGCTTGACCCGTTTGATCGGCATGACGCGCACTCCCGGATCAGAAATGGACGCCCTTCGTATATCCACCATCGACGATCAGATGGGTGCCGTTCACCCAGCCGGCCGCCGGGCTGGCCAGGAAGGCAACGGCCTTGGCCACCTCTTCCGCCGTGCCCATGCGGCCGAACGGATGGGCGGCGATGGTGGCACTGTAGAAATCGGGCTGGGAGGTCTTGATCATGTCCCAGGCGCCGCCTTCGACGAAGATCGGGCCCGGCGACAGGGCGTTGAAACGGATGCGCCGCTTGCCATGGAACTGGCCCAGCTGCTTGGCATAAGTGATCAGGCTGGCCTTCAGCGCATTATACGCCATGGGGGCCGCGAATGTTTCGATGGCGTTGGTCGACACGATGAACACCACCGACCCCTCGCCGGATTTCTTCAGGAACGGCACGGCGGTTTCGACCGCGCGCACCGCGCCCATCACATCCACCTCGAAATTGCGCTGCCAGTTCTTTTCGCTGTCCATGCCGGCCCCGCCGGACACGTTGGGGACCAGGATGTCGATGCCGCCCAGCTGCTCACCGGCCCGCGCGATCCAGGCCTTATAGGCCTCCCCGTCGCGGACATTCACCGCCTCGCCCACGGCATGGATGCCTTTGGCGCCCAGGGCGGCCACCGTCTCCTCCACCTCGTCGCCGGAACGGGCGCAGAGCGCGATGTCGCAGCCCTCATCCGCCAGCACCTCCACGATCTTGCGGCCAATGCCCTTGGTGGCGCCGGTGACGATGGCCTTTTTGCCCCTCAGACCCAGATCCATCTTCCCAATCCTCCCCTGCACAAGCGGGCTTGTACGCCTCTTTGCCCATGGTCCGCCGGAATGGCGGAGGGCGCAAGCCTTCACGCGTGCTGATTTCATGTTCCCTGTCCGCTTTATATCAGGTTTGCCGTTTTTATGTATACAAAAAACTATCTCTGCGTATAGATATGAGGAGGAGTCAGCGCGCTTCAGGCGCCGCAGGCCCGTGCGAATTCAGCGTGCCGCCGCTTTCCGATCAGCAAGAACAAGGCGGACAGGCAGGATGGGGAGGGACAGAGGTCCATGGATTTCCAAATGACAGAGGCGCAGCGGGAGCTGCGGGACGCCGCGCGTCGCTTCGCGCAGGAACAGTTGCGTCCGCTGGCCAAGCATCTGGACCAGACCGGCGAACCTTGTCCCAAGGAATGGATCCGCCGATATGCCGACCAGGGGTTTCTGGGTATAAATATACCGGTCGAGTATGGTGGCATGGGCCTGGGCAATCTGGAGGCGCTGGTGGTGCTGGAGGAACTGGCCAAGATCAGTTCCGCCGTGGCCTTCCCGGTGTTCGAAAGCTGCGTCGGCCCGGTGCGGGCCATCGAGCATTTCGGGTCCAGGGAGCTGCGCGACCGGATCGTCCCCGCCGTCTGTCGCGGCGACATGATCGTGGCCATCGCCATGTCGGAACCCGAGGCCGGGTCGGCCCTGACCGACCTGACCAGCCGGGTGACGCAGCGCGACGGCAAACTGTACCTGAACGGCACCAAGCGCTGGTGTTCGGGCGGCGGCCATGCCGATGGCTATGTCGTCTATGTCCGCATGTCCGATGATGCCGGGGCCAAGGGCATCGGCGCCGTCTTTGTCGAAAAGGGCATGACGGGCCTGAGTTTCGGCGCCAATGAACAGTTGATGGGCTTTCGCGGCATCCCCAGCTCCGACATCTATTTCGACGATGTCGAAATCCCGCGCGAGAATGTGATCGTCGGGGCCGGTGGCTTCAAGAAGATGATGGAGGCGTTCGACCTGGAACGCTGCGGCAATGCCACCATGTCGCTGGCCCAGGCGTCGGGCGCCCTGGAGGAGGTCACCGACTATGTCCAGGAACGCAAGCAGTTCGGGCGCGCCATCGTGGAATTCCAGGCCGTGCAGATCAAGCTGGCCGAAATGAAGATGAAGGTGGAGGCCGCCCGCCTGCTGATCCACCGCGCGGCGAGCAATGCCCAGGATGGCATGCCCTCACTGATCGAAAGCGCCGTAGCCAAATGTTTTGCCAACGAAATAAGCCGTGAGGTGACGGGGGCGGCGGTGCAGCTGATGGGCGGGTACGGCTATAGCCACGAATATGGCATGGAGCGCCGGCTGCGCGACAGCTGGGGCTGGGGCATTGCCGGTGGGGCCGTGGACATCCAGAAGATCAACATCGCCGCCGCCATGGTCGGCCGCCGGTTCGACCAGCGGCGGTCGTGAAGCCCATGGCGACGGCCCATGATGTCTGCGCCCTGTCCGATCTGGACGACGGCGGGCGGCGGCTGGTGCAGGCGGGCGGGGAGGATATCCTGCTCTGCCTTGTCGGCGGCCAGGTCCGGGCCGTGCGCAACATGTGCACCCATGCCGCCAGCGCGCTGGAGGAGGGCAGGTTGCGGGGCAGCGTGCTGGCCTGCCCCCTGCATGGTGCGCGCTTCGACCTGAACGAGGGCGGGCGCTGCCTGGGATCGGCGGGGTACCGGCCGCTGACCATGTTCGAGACGCGGGTCGAGGGGGGGCGGGTCTGGGTGGTGGTGCCGTAGGTCGGGTCGAGGCGCATGCCGGGCCCCGACACCTCACCGGCACCGTCGCAGGTCGGGGCTCGCTTCGCTCGACCCGACCTGCGGGTGTCGGCCTTCCCCTCAATCCTCCGGCGCCAAGGTCACCCGCAGCCCGTCCAGCCGGTCCGTCACCCGGATCTGGCAGGACAGCCGCGAAACGCCGTGGCGGAAATGCGCGCTGTCCTGCACCAGTTCGCGCTCATCCGGGGCCTGTGGCTCCAACGTCGCCAGCCAATCCCCATCCACATAGACATGGCAGGTGGCGCATGAACAGCAGCCGCCGCAGATGGCCGCCACATCCAGGGCATTGTCCCTCAGGTTCTCCATCAGCGACAGGCCGGCCTCCGCCCCGATGGTGTGGTCCTGTCCGTTGCGGTCGGTGGCGATGATGGTGGGCATGGTTCCTCCCCGGATCAAATTCATTCTTATTGCTTAAAATATACAATTTACATCGACAGGAATACAAAATTTTGCCCATACTGATACAAGAAACCATAACATCGGGGAGGGGATGCGGCATGGCATGGCGCTTCTGGGAGGATATCGTGGTGGGGGAGCGGACGCAAAGCCGGGCGCTGACCGTGACGGCGGCGGCGATGACGGAATTCGCCGACAAGTACGATCCGCAATATTTCCACACCGACCCCGACCTTGCGGCCCAATCCCCCTTCGGCGCGCTGATCGCCAGCGGGCTTTATAATTGCGCGCTGTGGCGGCTGCTGGATCATGAGGAGAATGGCGACATCGCCTGGGTCTGCGGCATCGCCTGGGACGATGTGCGCTGGGCCGCGCCGTTGCGGGCCGGCGATATCGTGCGGGCGTCCTCGCATGTCCTGTCCAAGCGCCCCTCGTCCAAGCGGGACGATGCCGGGATCGTCACCATCCATCATGAACTGGTCAACCAGGAGGGTGCGGTGGTGATCCGGTTCGACAGCACGTCCTTCGTGCGGACCCGTGCCACGGGCAGCCCGGCACCGCCGCCCGCACCCTCGTCCTCGCGGACCTTTCCGGAGGGCGGGGCATGAGCCGGCTGTTCGGACCGATCATGCAGAACGGCTTCGTCGTCCGCGACCTGGAGGCGGCGATGCGCCACTGGGTGGGCCTTGGCGTGGGGCCGTTCTTCGTGCTGCCGAAGGTCGATTTCGCCGAAGTCACCTATCGCGGCCGCCCGACGCAGGTGGAGATGGCGGTGGCCATGGCCTATAGCGGCGCCTTGCAGATCGAACTGATACAGCAACTGAATGACGCGCCCAGCATCTATCGGGAATTCCTGGATCAGGGGCGCTGTGGGCTGCACCATGTCGGCGTGGCCAGCACCGATTATGCGGCCGACCTGGCGCGGGTGACGGCCCACGGCCTGGGCGTGGCCATGGGCGGCAGCACGGCCGCCGGCACCGGCTTCGCCTATTTCGACAGCGCCGGCGACTTCCAGGGCAGCATGGTGGAGCTGTTCGAGGCGACGCCCGGCCTGATGACATTCTTCGCCAGGGTGGAGGCGGCCAGCCATGGCTGGGACGGGTCGGACCCGATCCGCCGGCTGGTGGCCAGGAACCTGGGGTGACCCATGTCGAACGTGATCGATGTCTGCCTGATCGCCGGTGGCAGGTACCATGATATCGACTTCGCCCGGCTGGAGCTGCTGAAGCTCTTGGCCGAGCATGAGCGGGTGCGGGTCAGGGTGCTGAACGATTTTGGCGATGCGGCCAGCATCCGCCGGGCCGACCTGCTGATCACCTATACCTGCGACATCGTTCCGGATGCGGACGGATTGGTGGCGCTGCGGGAATTCCTGGGGCGGGGGCGGCGCTGGTTCGCGCTGCACGGCACCAACTCCATCCTGAACTTCCTGTCCGACGGCAAGGTGGATTGCCCCGACTGCGCGCCCGATTTCATGGAGATGCTGGGCAGCCAGTTCCAGGCCCATCCGCCCATCGGCCGGTTCAAGGTGAGGGTGGCGGACAAGACGCACGAACTGACCCGCGACCTGCGCGATTTCGTGGTGGAGGATGAGCAGTATCTCTGCGATGTCCACCCCGGCAACCACGCCCTGCTGACCACGCGCTTTGCCGGACGCACCCCGGAATTCGTGCGCGATGACTGGCCCGAGGCCGAGCATATGGTGATGTATACCCGTGCCAGCCACGGGGGCGAGGTGCTGTACCTGACGCTGGGCCATTGCCGCGGCCGGTATGACCTGCGGCCGCTGGCCAATTTCTATCCGTTCGTCGAACGCGGCACTTGGCAGCACCCGGTCTATTACCAGCTGCTGCGGCGGGGGATCCGGTGGGGGCTGGCGCCCCCCGGGAATGCTTAACGCCCCTCGAACCGCGCCGTGCCCTTCGCGAAGAAGGCGGCTCGCGCCGCGCCATGGTCGGCCGTGCCCATCAGCAGGGCCTGGCCCCCCTCCTCCGCCCGCAGCACATCGCCCAGACCCTGCGGCCAGGCGGCCAGCACCGATTTCACCGCGGCCACCGTGCCCGGTGATGCCACCGCCAACTGGGCCGCCCGCGCCAGGGCCGTGGCCAGCACCGCGCCCTCGGGCGCCAGCAGGTCGGCCACACGCTCCGCCACCGCCGCCTTCCCATCTAGCACCTCGCACAGCATCAGCAGCTCACGCGCCCGCCCCATGGAAACTCGCTGCGGCAGGGACCAGAGCAGGCCCAGATCGGGCATCAGCCCCACCTTGCCGAAGGCGGCACAGAAGCGGCTGCCCGGCCCCACCACCACAAAGTCGCAGGCCAGGGCGATGGAGAAACCGGCGCCGAACGCCGCCCCCTCCACCGCCGCCACCACCGGCTGCGGCAGGGCGATGAGCCGGCGCACGATGCCCTGGCAGGACCGCATCATGGCGGTGACGCCCAGCGGATCATCCCCGTCCATCGACCCCAGGTCGCCCCCGGCACAGAATGCCCCGCCGCTGCCGGTCAGCACGACGGCCCGCACGCTGCGATCGGCGGCCACTTGATCAAGCACCGCCGTCAGCGCCGTCACCAGTTCCGGCACCAGGGCATTGCGCTTGGAAGGCAGGTTCAGGCGGACGATGGCCACCGGCCCGTCGCGCTCCACGATCACTGCATCGGGCATGAGATCTCCTCCTTCATTTCGGCGGCATGCGCAGCGCGCCGTCCAGGCGGATGGTTTCCCCGTTCAGCATGGCATTTTCCACGATATGCCGGGCCAGCGCCGCATACTCGTCCGGCCGGCCCAGGCGCGACGGGAACGGCACCTGCCGGCCCAGACTGTCCTGCGCCTCCGGCGGCAGGCCCAGCATCATCGGCGTCAGGAAGATGCCCGGCGCGATGGTGACGACACGGATGCCACTGCGCGCCAGTTCGCGGGCAGTGGGCAGGGTCATCGCATGCACCCCGCCTTTGGACGCGGCATAGGCCGCCTGCCCGATCTGCCCGTCGAAGGCGGCGACCGAGGCGGTGTTGATGATCACCCCGCGCTCACCATCCGCCGTCACCGGCGCCAGCCCCGCCATCGCGGATGCCGCCAGGCGCAGCAGGTTGAAGCTGCCGATCAGGTTCACCTGAATGACGCGGGCGAACAGGTCCAGATCATGCGGCCCGTCGCGGCCCAGCACCTTGGCCGGCGGCGCGATGCCCGCACAATTGACGGCGATGCGCGCCGGGCCGTGCGCGGCCGCCGCTGTTTCCAGCGCTGCCGACAGGCTGGCGGCAGACGTCACGTCGGCCTGGACGGCCAACCCGCCGATACGGTCCGCCACGGCGGCGGCCGCATCGGGATTGATGTCTAGCAACGCCACCCTGGCCCCCGCCGCCGCGAAGACCTGCGCCGTCGCGGCCCCCAGGCCCGACCCGCCGCCACTGATCACCACGGCGCGACCCTGCATGTCCATCTTGTCCTCCCCTGGTTCATCGCGGGCCTTGCCGGGCTTTCCGATACAACGGATACGATTTATTTATATGGATGACAACATTCATGTATATTATGAGCCATGCAGGCGAACACGGGGGCGTGGAATGGTGACGCACGCGGAACTGCTGGCCCAGGGATGGCTAGCGGAGGAATGGGCGGATTTTGCCGGGCTTGTCGGCCCCTTCTGGCAGCGGCAGGAGGGGGAGCATCGCGCCTATGGCCTGTTATGCGCGCACCAGCACCGCAATGACCGCGGCACCATCCATGGCGGCCTGATCGCCACCCTGGCCGACCATGCGATCGGCCTGATCGTCTGGGACAGCGTGGCCCGCCGCCCCTGCGCCACCATCCAGATGAACCTTCAGTTCATCGGCGCCTGCCGGGTCGGGGATTTCATCGAGGCGCGGGGAGAGATCCTGCGCTCGGGCCGCAGCGTCATCTATGCGCGCGGCCTGCTGAGCGTCGCGGGCAAACCGGTTGCGGGCGTGGATGGGGTGTGGAAGCTGCTGGAGGGGTGAGTCTAGTTGCTACTAAGTCGAAAAAGTAGATATACGGAAATCAATTTTCATCTGCATAGACGATCCGAGCCCATACTGCTGCAGTTGGGTTTCCCGGCCACGAACCATATGAAATGTCACGCACTATCAACTCGGCATTAGCAGGTATAATAACACCAGTTTCGTCATCTATAGTGACTATTCCCTTTGTAATGGGGGAAGTTAGATTTTTCTTGGTATTCATTGTTGCATAGTCAATGATAATTACTTTTGATGGAAACTTAATCCTTATGATATCTCCGATTTCGAACATATTTTGTTTAACTTTAAACGTGTTCTGAATCACTTCAGCTTTTGGTCCTTCAACGAAATTTCGACTCTTGATGTCGATATACCCCAAAAATATCCATCCAGTTTTGCTCGGTATTCTCGGAAAATTCGCATTGATCGCAGGCCTTTCAGGCACAACGCCTAAAAACCGCGACCATGGACTCGGCCACTCCACAGCAAACGCCGTTACCGTAAATCCAAGAAATATGATGAAAAAAAACAATACGGCCCAAAGAAGTACAATACCTGCCAATTGAGTAGATCGGCTTTCGGATACAACAAGCTTTGAAAATGCAAATAATAATACCATTCCAATGAAAATTAATGTTATAATAACAATTGTAGCTTTGGTTGGGCCGACGAAAAGATTTACCAGTGCCGCAGCAGCACCAATTCCTGCAACCCCAAGAGCAAACTTAACAGCAGGAACTGCCTTCTGAGCCTCCATTAGTATCTGGAATGGATTTGGGCTATCGCCGATGTTGGTGGCATCAAGTGAACTTTTATCGCTAGATAAGTTTTCAATCTTAAAGCGAATAATTATACTATTTGTCTGTCTAGTGTCCACAATAACTTCTTTATAATTTCCCGCATAGGAGGCAATTACTGATATAAATGGTTCATCTAGTTCATCTGGCATCTGAATACTTACTGGTTTATCCTTTACACCCTGTGTTTCCACAGGGCCAACAGCAATCTCATTTCCTCCTTTTTTTACTTTGAACATAACAGCCGTACCGGCTATAGCATTGTTGTGTTGGTCATAAACGTTGACCGCAAGATGCTTATCCATTAGCTTTCTTTCCATCAGCAACACAGCTTGAATACGAGTCCTCTGACTTCACATTCCCTGCAGCCAGGACCCATCATTGGGGATGATTGCGGAGTGCATCGAAGAGTACAGGCAGGAGCCGTATTTAGCCCTTTCATTTGCCGATGGTAGATGTGCCCCTCGAAACGAAGAGCTTTACTTCCCAATATAACGATTTTAGCATCTACAGGGATATTCTGTCCCAAGATGGATACTTGCCGATTCGCACTTTCGATACATAATTCGATGTCTGTAAGGCCGTCAATTTCAGGGGGATTGAAATCGGTTTCGGCAGTTGATCCAGCGTCTACGGTTAGTGAATATAGAAAGTCATATACCCGGACGGTTATCAAGGCATTAGAAATATTGCTGCCAGGAGCCGCTCCTACAAAAAGCCACATAACTCCCTCCTCTCATTTCACAAGGAGAAATCACCAGGACTTAGGGTAGATATCTTAGAAATGCGTACAAACCTAGGCGCAATGAAGGCATAGTCAGACACGATATCTGCATCTGAATATTTTACATAGATCAATAAGATGGACCCAGCATATTGTCAATACGGTTGAGTGAATATTCAATTATGCCGCCAAGTGATGAAATAAAATCCTAAACAGTTTCAGTAAATTCTGATACTATGAAAATATTATTTAATCAATTGGCACGGCCATCTTTGGAAAATTATCTATTGGTATTCATGTTCTGAATAAAAGTAGAGCAATATAATTTAGCGGCCGAGCAGATAGCCCGCCCGGCCGCCGATCCCATCCCATCAGAACTGGTACGTGGCACTCAGCGTATAGTTACGCGGGGCGCCGTAGCGGTACTGGCTGTAGAAGCCGGTCTGGCTGTAATAGGTCTTGTCGAGCGCGTTTTCGACATTGGCCTGGAGTTGCAACTGCTCCGACACGGCGTAGCGGGCCATCAGGCTGACCAGCACATAGCCATCCTGCTGGAAGCGATAGGCACCGCCGGTCACCGGGTTGGCCCCCACCGAATAGGCCTTGCTGCGGTAATTGGCACCGCCGCCGATGGTCAGCGCCTCCAGGCCTGGGAAATTATAGGTGGTGAACAGCTTCAGCAGCCGGCGCGGCTGGTCGGTGATTACGTCGTTGCCGTTGGCATCCTCCGCCTGGAACTGGCTGTAGCCCAGCGAGATGTTCCAGCCCTCGGCCGGCTTGCCCGTCACCTCAACCTCGAAGCCCTTGGCTACCGTGCCCTTGCCGGCGATGTAGGTCTGCTGCGGCAGGCCGCCGGGCGGGGTGACCATGATGTCGGCGGTGGCGACATTATCCTGCTTGGTGCGGAACAGGGCCAGCGTGGTCTGCAGCGCATCGTCGAAATAGGCACTCTTCAGGCCGATCTCATAAGCCTTGCCGTCCAGCGGGTCCAGCTGGTTCAGGTTGCGGTCCAGGTTGGATTGCGGCTGGAAGATCTTGGTGAAGCTGGCATAGACGCGGTGCTGCGGGGTGATGTCATAGAGCGCGCCGACATAGGGGATGAACACATCGTCATCGCCATAATCGCTGTTCACGCCGAAGCTGACGCCTTTCTGCTCCCAGCTGGACAGGCGGCCGCCGCCGATCAGCTTGAACTCATCCGTCAGGTTCAGGCGCACGGCCCCATAATAGCCGGTCTGCTCCACCCGCTCATCCACGCCCAGGGTGCCGGTGGTGGAAAATCCGGGATAGGGATAGGCGGTGCCGTCCCAGTTCTGGTAATCGGTGCCCGGCGGGAAGGCCAGGGCGCCGAAGGTGGTCGTGTCGCGCTGCTGCACCGAATGCAGGGCGCCGAACACCAGCTCATGATCGCGGCCGAAGGCCGGGATCATGCCCTTGACCTGGGCGTCATAGCTGTTCTGGATGCTCTCGCCATCATCCTTGTAGGGATAGCTGTACTGGATGTCGCCGGTCACCGTGCTGACCGTGCCCGACAGGTACAAAAGCTCGGTCTGCTGGGCGTTGCGCAGGCGGTTGTAATTGGCGACCAGGCTCCAGCGATCATTCAGATCGTGCTTCAGCGTCACGAACAGGTTCTGGTTGGTGGTGTTCCAATAGCTCCAGTCGGCCGAGGCGGTCTTGGACCGGTCCCAGTCGGTGGTGGTGCCGTCGGAATAGAAGGTGGGCAGCGCCCCCCAGGCCGGGGCGTCGGGCTTGCCGCGCTGATGGCTGAAGCCGGCGCGCAGCAGCGTGTCCTCGGTCACATCGACATCGACCGTGCCATAGGCGACCAGCTTCTGGTTCTCATAGAGGTCGATATAGCTTTCGCCCTCCTCGTACCGCACGACGCCGCGCACGCGGACATTGCCGCTGTCGGTAACGGCACCGCCGATATCGGCCGAGGTGCGCCAGGTGTTCCAACGGCCATAGCTGGCGCTGGCATAGCCACCCCAATCCTTGGCGTCGGCATGCTTGCGCACCAGATTGACCGAGGCCGATGGCTCCCCCGCACCCGACATCAGGCCGGTGGCGCCGCGCACCACCTCCACCCGCTCATAGATCGATACGTCGGCAATGGTCTCACCGGCACCGCCGGCCAGCGTCCAGGCCAGCGGCACGCCATCGACCTGATAGTTGCGGATCTCGAACCCGCGCGCATAGAACTGGTTGCGGACATCATCGACCTCTTCAGAGGTGACGCCCACGGCATTGTCGATCACGTCGGAGATGGAGACCAGATTCTGGTCCAGGATGCGCTGTGCCGTGATGATGCTGACCGATTGCGGCGTCTCGCGCACGGTCAGGCCCAGGCCCGTGGCCGTGTCGATCTTGTCGGGCATTGTATAGGTGCCGATCACCACGATCTCGTCGATCTGGTCGGTCGCCGCTTCCTGCGCGCCGGCTTGCGGGACATAGGCGGCAAGCGTGCCACCCAGCATCATTGCGAGCTTCCACTTCATCTCGGGGCTTCCCTGGTGCTGACGATGTTGGCGCTGCGAATAGTGGTATTGATAATCGTTCGCAAGATAATAATGATTCTTATTTGTACTCGTCCAGCAAAGCAACATCTGCGGTGCGGCAGGGCGACAGGGCGCGGGAACCCAGGCGGCGCCTGGGATTGCGGGGTGGTGGGGGAAGGGATGCCGGAAAGATGTGGCCTGATGGCGATATTATTTGGCCCGAAACGGATAGACCCTGTAGCGGTCCGACCCAAGGGGCACAGGCCGCTGGTTCCGGCAGACGCGGGATGGGTCCATGATAGTCAGGCGGGCAGCTTGGTTACCCGGCGGCCCTCACCACCCGGTCCATTTCCAGGATGGCGCAGGTGATGTGGTAGAAGCTGCTGGCCGGCGCCGGCTCGTCGGTAAACGCACCTGCCGGCGACAGCTTGTCCCACCACAGGCCCTTCACGGGCGTGTTCAGATAGGACAGCAGCCCGTCGGCGGCCCGTGCTGCGGTCGCCCAGTGCGCGTCGTCGCCCGTGATCTCCGCCGCCAGCACCGCGGCCTTCAGCCGTTCGGTCTGCGGCCACAGGCGGGCGCTGTGGTCATGGATGGAGAAATCATCCAGCAGGCTGTTGAAACCCACGCCGCGCGCCGGGTCCACGCCATGCACCTCCCCGATCTCCAGCAGGCGCAGGCCGGCCGTTACCGCATCCTGCCGCCCGCGCAGCTTGCCCCAGCGCAGCAGCAGCCAGGCCCATTCGAACTGGTGCCCCGGTTCCATGATGCGGCCGGGCGTGCCCGGCGCGGGGCGCCAGTCGGCATCGAAGAACTCGCGCAGGCCGCCATTGGCCGGGTCAATGAAGCGGGTCATGGCCAGGCCGGCGATGCCGTCGGCCATTGTGCCCCAGCCGGCGTCGCCTCCGGCCGCTTCCCAGGCCAGCGACGCCTCGAACAGGTGCATGTTGGGGTTGGACAGCAGCGGCAGCGTGTCCGGCTGCAATTCCGCAAAGCCGCCCTGGTGGCCGCAGCGTGCGATCAGCCGGTCGCGCAGGGCGGCGGCGATGGGATGCAGCGGCACGAAATCGTTCAGCGCCTGGGCGGCGTTGCACAGGCCGAACAGGGCGAAGGCCTGGTCGTAGAGATCGACATTGTCGTCCAGCACCGACCCGTCGGGCGCCACCAGGGCCCGGAACAACCCATCCTCGCGCCGATAGCGGGTCAGATAGGTCTCCAGCGCCTGCCGCACGATATCGTCGGCCGGGCCGGTCCAGCCAAGCTGCGGGGCGATGGCGTAGCAATAGATCTGCCGCGGCTGCACCCGCGCGCGGCGCGGTGCGTCGACAGGTTTGCCCGCCTGGTCCAGCTTCTCATGGAAGCCGCCGCGGACATGGTCGTAACCCTGTTCCCACCACAGCGGATAGGCATGGTCCAATGCCCAGGCGACCAGGGTATCGCGGCGGCGGGTGGCGTCGGACAGGGGGGACGTGGTCATGGTTTCGAACCTTGCTTGCCGGTCAGGATTGCCAGAGCCGTGCCGCGCCCCGCACACCCGAGCTGTCGCCCCAGCGTGCCGGCACGATACGGGCCCGCCACGTGTCACAGAACACATAAGAGCGGATGACGGGTTCCAGCCTCTCATAAATTTCCGCGACATTCGACAGACCGCCACCTAGCACAAAGATGTCGGGATCGACAATATTCGCGACCAGGGCCATGGCCCGGCCCAGCCGGCCGATATAGCGATCCAGCGCCGCCGCCGCACCCGGATCACCATCCCGTGCCGCCTGGATGATCCATTCGCCGGGCTGGTCATTACCGGTAACGGCGGCATGGTCGCGGCGCAGGCCGGAGCCGGACACCCAGGTTTCCAGACAGCCCCGCTGCCCGCACCAGCAGGCGGGGCCCGGCACCTCTTCAATCGTGGGCCACGGCAGGGGCACATGGCCCCATTCGCCGCCGATGCCGTTGCCTCCCTCCACCAGCCTGCCATCGACCACCAGCCCGCCGCCACAGCCGGTGCCGATGATGATGGCGAACGTCACGCGGCCCCCCGCCGCCGCCCCGTCCACCGCCTCCGACAAGGCCAGACAATTGGCGTCATTGGCCAGACGCACCGGCCGGGCCAGCGCCGCCGACAGGTCGGACGCGAAGTCGCGGCCGTTCAGATAGGTGGAATTGGCGTTGCGCATCAGGCCGGTGGCGGGGTTGATGCTGCCCGGCACGCCCAGGCCCACGCTTTCCGCCCGGCCGGTCGCGGCCTCCGTCCGGTCGATCAGGTCGCGCAGCGTGGCGATGGCTGCATCATAGGCACCCGGATTGGGCGCGCGCAGCCGGGACAGGAAGGTGCCATCCGCCGACAGGGCCGCCACCTCGATCTTGGTGCCGCCGAAATCAACCCCGATCCGAACCATCGGAAACCCTCCCCACGCATGCGCCTATGGAGGCGCTTATACGGGGCAGGTTAGCGGCCTTCGTTTAAATAGACAATTTGAAATAATAAATAAGAACCTTCGGAAACCCTGTGTGGATTTGACACCAAGGGCGCATCGCCTACAATGGCCTATCAGTAGGGAGTTGACGGGCGGAGTTGACGGACATGGGCCATATATCGGTCGATACCACCGTAGGCGCCTTCAAGGAGATGGCGCGGACCCACAAGCTGGCGGACGGCCGGCAGATCACGGTCACGTTCGAAGACACCCCTGTCCCGGATGTGGCGGCTGCCGATATGGCAGTCCAGGCCGAAGGCAGCGTTGCCCGTTTTCTGGCTCTGGCCGGCACGGGTGCCCGGATGGCCGCGCCGCGCACCATGGACGATATCGACGCGGATATTCGGGAGATGCGAGGCGACGAATAGAGCCTTCGCCATGACGAAAATCTATATCGATACGAATGTCATCATCTATCAGGCATTGGCTGACCAGTACCGGCACATCCTGCTGGATGGCCATATTTTCCAACTGATACCGGTTGATTGAGGGATATTGGAGGCAGCTGCCAGATCGGGCGCGCAGCACCGGCTGAAACTGATAGATGCCATCCATATGGCCACCGCAAAGGCCGCCGGCTGTGACATGTTCATTACCAATGACAAGGGCATTCGTGCTGGTGCCGACCTGCGGGTCGTTCATCTGGGCATGTGAAGGGTCCCCGGCGCTCACTCCTCCGCCGTCTTCATCAGCACCGATCGGCCGGGCAGCAGGTGCTGGTTGAAGGGCAGGATGGCGGCCCCCACGGCGGGCGCGTCGGCGGCCATGGCGGCGCGGCGCAGGGGGGCCAGGATGGGCACCTGGCCGCGTTCGGCGGCCATGCGGTCATTGGTGGCCGCCGCCAGATCATCAACCAGCGGGGCCGGCAACCGGCCGCCAATGAAGATGGCCTGCGGGTTGATCAGGCAGGAGATGGACAGCATGGGCCCGGCCAGCAGTTCCGCCGACAGCCCGATCCACTCCTTCACCGCCGCCTGACCCGCCGCATCCAGCGACAGCAGGTCGTCGGGCTGCGTGACCCGGTACCCGCGCGCCGCCATATGGTCGAACAGGGCCGACAGGGACACGGCGTCCTGCAGGCTGCCGCCCGGAACGGCGGGATGGCGCACGGGCAGGAACCCGATCTCGCCGCTGCGCCCCTCGGCCCCTCGGAAATACTGCCCGTCCAGCACCAGCCCGCCGCCCAGCCCGCGGCTGACCAGCAGATAGAAGAAGCTGGGATGGCGCAGGCCCAGGCCGAACTGCGCCTCGCCCAAGGCCGCGGCGGTGGCATCATTCTCCACGAAGACCGGCAGGGGCGGCAGCCCGGCGAACAAAGCCGGGATATCGGTCCGGTCCCAGGTTTCATAGGCGTCGGGCTGGTGGGGCAGGTGGACCCGGCCCAGATCGTCGGGCAGGGCCACGCCCAGCCCCACCAGGCGCTTTGCCTTGATCGCACCCTTGGCCAGGATGGCGGACAGCTCGACCCGCGCGAACTCCGCCACCTCATCCGGCAGGGCGAAATCCACCTCCCGCGTGGCCCGCGCCCGTACCTGGCCGGCCAGGTCCAGCACGACCAGCGTGATGTGGTCGCGGTCGATATTGACCCCGACGGAGAAGCAGCCATCGGGATTGACGGCCAGCTTCATGGCCGGCTGCCCGCGCTGGCCCAGCAGGCGCCCCGCCTCCAGGATCAGCCCTTCAGACAGCAGCCGCTTGGTGATATTGGCGATGGCCGGCGCCGTCAGCCCGGTGATCTCCGCCAGATCGGCCCGCGTGATCGGCCCGCCCACCCGGATGGCCTGCAACGTCACACGTTGGTTATGGTCCCCCGCCCGCTCCAGGTTGGTTCCCGACAGGCTGGCGCCCACGGCGGCGGGGATGGGCAACGGCGTGTCGTGGGGCAAGGACATGGGTGTGCTGAACCTTCGCGCGGGCGGATGCTGCATCCGGATACGCCGCACGGGGGAGGAGGGCAATAGGGTGGATCATGACGTGCCTGAAGAATGCCCGCTCTCGAACCGTGCGTACCATGATGCAGAGAACTCCCGCGGTGTTAGACCGGCGATCGTTTCCGTGGTCAGGATATCCTTTCCGGAGGAGCGTAACGGCTTCAGCAGGGTATCGGCCCTGTGGTAGGGGGCGGGTATGCCAGCGGCCTCCAGGTCGCCGAACTGTGGTGTGGCACCCGCCTGGATGATCAGTCCGCTCGCCAGCCCGAGCGTGCCCAGCCCGGCGGCTGTGGCCGCCTGAGCCAGGGCGGCGCAGCCGCCGGCGCGGTCGGCCAGCCTGTCGCTGACCATGGTCAGCCAGTTGACGCCCTTGATCCCGTCCCGCAGCTTCAGGACATGGGTGGCCGGCATGTCCAGCTCCAGCCCGGCAAACCGCCTGGCCAGGGGCACCACCAGATGGTCGGTGCGCCGTGCCGTGTAGGGGTTGGGATTGCGGATGATCCCGAGCCCCGCATAGCCGTGCAAAGGTAACAGCAGGTCGCACAGGCGCGTCACCAACCCGACGACCATGCCTGGCTGCCGCGCCGCCAGTTCGCCCACCGCCGCCGCGAAGCTGAGGAAGCCCAGTTGTTCTTTGGGCATTTTCAAAGGGGCATAGGCGTTGATCATGAAATGCCCGGCATCCTGTTCCCGCGTGCCGCTATGGGCCATGAAATCGATGGATTCATATGTCGGAGTGCCGACAAGAGCCGCGGTATAGTCGGATCCGCGCAGTCCCCGGACCCCCTGGAACGGCGCCTTCTCCTCCGGCTTCAGCCAGCGGATGCGGTCGCCGAAGGTCGACGCCAGCAGATCGATGCAGTCGGCAAGACGCCTGCGTGTCTCCGGCTCCCCGGGTTCGCGGAAATACAGGGTCGCCAGGAACCCGATCCGTGCCGCCACGAGGCCGTGGCCACCATCCAGCGCGATGGCGTCGACATGGTCGGGCGTCAATTCCTCGGGAACTTCCATCACAGGCCTCCAGCCGCTGCGGTCCCACCGAACGTCGCTCCCCAACTTGCGGCAAGACGGCTGAACGCGCCAGCCGTGGCGCTGGCGGCCGCCACTTCGCCGACGGGACCGTCGAACGGGATCACCGCCAGTGCCACGGTGGCGATGGCCCCCACGACAACAGCACCGGTCAGGACCGCCGTGTTGTCCCACCAGGGTCGCTTCTCCTCCTGCGGTGCCGGTACCGGCACGGGAACCGGCACCGGCACCGGCCGCCGGTGGCGATCCGCACAATTGCACTCGCTGTCGTGCACGGGCGTAAACCGGTCGGCATCGCCGGCGATTTCCGTATAGGCGGCGAACTGTCCGTTGCCTTCCGGGTCTTTGCCGAACTTCACCTCCGCGACGCGTTCGATGTTGGCCTGGTGCGGCGGCTTGGACGGATCGCTTACAATCACCATATCCGGGCGCCGGACTTGTCCGGTATTGGGTCGGTAGCCTTGGATGTCCTGGTATGCACGGGTCTGCCAGTGCGTCGAGGGCTGCGTCGTGTCCCGTCCGTTGTCGTCGCGGTGCATGAAGGGCGACGGCGGATCTGTCGTCATGTTGTAACTAACTTCGGTCTTGTATCGGCTCTTATAGTTGAGGGCGCGATCCGCGCTCTTGAAGGTTTTGTCTACGCAGACCTGCTTATCGACTTCGCTTCGACAACAGCAGATCACATCGCAGATCAGGGCCTTGTCAACGAGCCACTTGGCATCGTCGGACGCGCGGTCCAGGTTTGGACAGTCCTGGCAGACCTGCATGACCAACTTGTCCGCCGCCTGTCCGCCGGCCGACAGGGCATTGGACACGCCCATGATCTTTGGGGAGAGAAGCTCGGCGCAGGACATCGGTCAGGCCGCCCAGAAACCCGGCGGCTTCTCCGCCAGATAATGCAGCATGATATCCCGATGCGGCGGGGTCCCGGTATCCAGCAGCCGGCGCAGATCCGGATCCTCCAGGACGCCCCGCCGCTGCCGGATCACCAGTTCCGCCAGGATCGTCACGTCTGGCTTGCCGGCAATCTTCCTGTCCGCCGCCCAGCACAGGACCTCCCTGATCCGTTCGGACAGCAGCGGCATTTGTGCCATGGCGGGGTCGGTTGCGGAGAGGATTGCGCGGATTTCCTCGCAATCCGCGTGGATGCATTCTTCGCGAAGCACGTCCAGATTGACGCTGCTTATGCTGAACACCCCGGACCTCGCGCAACATATCATGCCGGTATCTCTTCGCCGGCGACGCCAAGATAACAGATGCTGTATGTCGGAAAAGCATAATTAGTTGTTTAATTGCTCTATTTATCTAGTATTCAGAGATTCGCTTGCAACGCTAAGGAGAGGTCCGGATCGGCACCCCCTTGACTAACACCACCCAAAAAGCGGAACCTCCCCGAACTACATAAATCATGATGTTGTTCCGGGGGGTCGCCCATGAGCGCCACGCCTGTTTCCCTTGGCCAGGAGCTTCTGCCCAAGCTGGTCACCAGCTTGCGGGAGGGCTATGGGCTGGCCGCGCTGCGCGCCGATGCCATTGCCGGGCTGACGGTGGCCATCGTGGCGCTGCCGCTGGCCATGGCGCTGGCGATTGCGTCGGGGACGACGCCGGACAAGGGGCTGGTCACCGCCGTGGTGGCGGGGTTCCTGATTTCGGCGCTTGGCGGCAGCCGGGTGCAGATCGGCGGGCCGACGGGGGCGTTCGTCGTCGTCGTGGTCGGGGTCATCAACCAGCACGGCTATGATGGTCTGGTGCTGGCCACGCTGATGGCCGGGCTGATCCTGGTGGCGGCCGCCTTGCTGCGGTTGGGGCAGTGGATCAAATATATCCCGGAACCGGTGGTCACCGGTTTCACGGCCGGCATCGCCGTCATCATCTTTTCCAGCCAGGTGAAGGACCTGCTGGGCCTGTCCATGGAAGCCGTGCCGGCCGACTTCATCGATAAATGGCCGGCCTTCTGGGAGGCCCGCGCCAGTATCGGCGTGGCGGCCGCTGTCGGGCTGGGGTCGCTGGCGCTGATCCTGGGCCTGCGCCGCCTGGCGCCCAAGGTGCCGGGGTTCCTGGTGGCGGTGGTGCTGGGCTCCGTCGCGGCCTTTGCACTGGGGCTGGAGGTGGAGACGATCGGATCGCGGTTCGGCGGCATTCCCGACCATCTGCCCATGCCGGTCCTGCCGGTGATCACCCTGGAGAAGCTGCGGACCCTGCTGCCGGCGGCGCTGACCATCGCCTTTCTGGCGGGGGTCGAATCGCTGCTGTCGGCGGTGGTGGCGGACGGGATGACGGGGCGGCGGCACCGGCCCAATGCCGAATTGCTGGCCCAGGGTGTGGCCAATACCGCATCCGCCCTGTTCGGCGGGCTGCCGGCCACCGGCGCCATCGCGCGCACGGTCACCAATATCCGCTCCGGTGCCCGCTCGCCCGTGTCGGGCATGCTGCATGCCGCCTTCCTGCTGCTGTTCATGCTGGTGTTCAGCGGGCTGGCATCCTTCGTGCCGCTGGCGGTGCTGGCCGCCGTGCTGGTGGTCGTGGCCTGGAACATGAGCGATGCCGGCCGTTTCCTGCATCAGCTGCGCGCGGCCCCGACCAGCGACCGGGTGGTGCTGCTGACCACCTTCGTCCTGACCATCGCCATCGACCTGACCGTGGCGATCGAGGTGGGGGTGCTGCTGGCGGCGGTGCTGTTCATGCACCGCATGTCGGAAACGGTCGAGGTCTCCGATGGCGGGGAACAGCCGGGGCTGGCCCTGGGCCTGCCCGCCGGGGCGGCCTTGTACCGGATCGACGGGCCGATGTTCTTTGGCGCGGCGCGCAAGCTGCTGGACGTGCTGGACCGCACCGGCGGGGTGCCGCGCGTGCTGATCCTGGATATGGGCGGGGTACCCATGTTGGACGCCACGGGCGCCGACGCGCTGTCCACCCTGGTGGCCCGCGCCGACAAGCGCGGGGCGCATGTGGTGATGGCCGGCGTGCAGCGGCAGCCGATGGGCGTGCTGCATAATCTGGGCCTGCGCCACCGCAAGGGGGCCGTGGTCTTTGCCGGCGATGTGGCGCGGGCCAAGGCGGAGGCGGCGCATCTGCTGGATAAAGGTTCCGCCGGCGGCACGGGGGGCAGCCCGGCGAGCGGGGCGGATTGACAGGGGGGACGCTTTCGCGGTCAATGCCGCGCTTGTGCAGATGCCCATCCGGTTGAGCGATGACCAAGCTTGTTTACCTGTGCGACTGGCTGCCCCCGGATTTCGGCGCCGTCGGCCAATATGCCGTCATGCATTGCCGCGAGCGCGCGGCGCTGGGCTATGACGTTACCCTGGTCGGCCTGACGTCGGGCGGGCAAGCCAGCATTGAGGCGGAGCAGGTGGGCCCGGGTACCGTGCGCACCCTGCGTCTGCCGGCCCCACCGCTGGACCGCGCCAGCCTGGGCCGCCGGCTGGCCTGGACCGTGCGCACCAATGCCATGCTCATCAGCCGGGCCTGGAAATATCTGTCGGCGGCGGACGAAATCCTGTTCACCGGCTCGCCCCCGTTCCTGCTGCATTTCCTGGTGCCACTGAATGTGGTGCTGCGTAAGAAGCTGATCTACCGCATTGCGGATTTCCATCCCGAATGCCTGATCGCCTCGCGCCCCCGGCCGTCCAGGGTGCTGGATGCCGCCCTGGCGCTGACCATCTGGCTGCGCCGCCGGGTCCAGCTGTTCGAAGCGTCGGGCGAGGATCAGGTGCGCCTGCTGCGCCATTACGGCATTCCCGCGCAGAATATCGTGCTGAAGCGCGACCCGCCGCCCGTGGAACTGACGGGCGAGGAGGTGCCGCTGCCCGTGCCGGCGGAGCTGGCGGGCCGCAAAATCCTGCTTTATTCCGGCAATTGGGGCGTAGCGCACGATACCGACACGTTCATCGATGCCTATATCCGCCATCACCGGGAAGGCAGCGGTACCGTTGGCCTGTGGCTGAACGCCATCGGGGCAGGGGCGGATCTGGTGGAACAACGGTTGAAGAATGAGGGCCTGCCCGTGGCGCGCGGCCGGCCGGTGCCGTTCGGCGACCTGGGGCGCCTGCTGGTGACGCCCGATGCGCACCTGATCACGCTGCGCGATGGTTTCGTGGCTTATGTCATACCCTCCAAGACTTATGGCTGCATCGCGTCGGGCAGGGATGTGTTGTATATCGGCTCGGCCAAATCCGATGTCGACCTGATCTGCCGGGAGGGGCAACGGCCGGATCAGCGCTATATGCGCATCGATGTCGGAAATGTTAACGGCGTGTTCAGAGCTTTGGAGCTATTGGGTGGCGTATCGCACTGATCGTGCGTGTTCACAAGCGTGCTGCAACAGTTTATGACCAAGGTTTATTCGCCGCTGGCGGGGGCGGTCAGGCGGTTTCTTTAACGGCGATGGACATGCCATCGCCCCGGAGAGTTGAGCATGTCGCGTAAGGTTGCCTTGATCACCGGCGTCACCGGTCAGGACGGTGCGTACCTGTCGGAACTGCTTCTGTCGAAGGGCTATATCGTCCATGGGCTGAAGCGCCGTTCCTCCTCGCTGAACACCGCCCGCATCGACCATCTGTATCAGGACATCCATGAAAAGGATGTGCGGTTCCAGCTGCATTATGGCGACCTGACCGACAGCACCAACCTGATCCGCATCGTCCAGGAAACCCAGCCGGACGAGATCTATAACCTGGCCGCCCAGAGCCATGTGCAGGTCAGCTTCGAGACGCCGGAATATACGGCCAATGCCGACGGCATCGGCACGCTGCGGCTGCTGGAGGCGATCCGCATCCTGAAGCTGGAGGGCAAGACCCGCTTTTATCAGGCATCGACGTCGGAGCTGTACGGCCTGGTGCAGGAGGTGCCGCAGCGGGAGACGACGCCGTTCTATCCGCGCAGCCCCTATGCCGCGGCCAAGCTCTATGGCTACTGGATCACGGTGAATTACCGCGAGGCCTATGGCATGCATGCCAGCAACGGCATCCTGTTCAACCATGAAAGCCCGATCCGCGGCGAAACCTTCGTGACCCGCAAGATCACCCGTGCGGTTGCCGCCATCCATCATGGTCAGCAGGACTGCCTCTATCTGGGCAATCTGGACGCCAAGCGCGACTGGGGCCATGCGCGCGACTATGTCGAGGGCATGTGGCGCATCCTGCAGCAGGATGTGGCCGAGGATTACGTGCTGGCCACGGGCGAGACGCACACGGTGCGCGAGTTCGTGGAGCGCGCCTTCGGCCATGTCGGCCGCACCATCGAATGGAGCGGGTCGGCGGTGGACGAGATCGGCCGGGATGCCGCCAGCGGTGCCGTGCTGGTGCGCATCGATCCCCGCTATTTCCGCCCCACCGAGGTGGACCTGCTGCTGGGCGATCCGGCCAAGGCCAAGGAAAAGCTGGGCTGGACCCACACAACCCCCTTCCCCGACCTCGTCCGTGAAATGGTCGAGGCCGACGTGAAGCTGCTGGCCTGAAGCGCGCAGCGGAGGAATGAAGATGAGTGACGTGAAGCGCTACGACCTGACGGGCAAGCGCGTCTGGGTGGCCGGCCATCGTGGCATGGTGGGGGGTGCGGTTGTCCGCCGTCTGGCGTCGGAAGGATGCACCATTCTGACCGCCGGCCGCGACGTGCTGGACCTCACGCGCCAGCGGGAAGTCGAGGAATGGGTGGCGGCGGAGAAGCCCGACGCCGTGGTGGTCGCTGCCGCCAAGGTGGGCGGCATCCTGTCCAACAACAGCTATCCAGCCGAATTCCTGTACAACAACCTGGCCATCGAGACGAACATCGTCGAGGCGTCGTTCCGCAACAATGTGGAAAAGCTGCTGTTCCTGGGATCGTCCTGCATCTATCCCAAGCTGGCATCGCAGCCGATGCGCGAGGATGCGCTGCTGACGGGCTCGCTGGAGCCCACCAACGAATGGTATGCCATCGCCAAGATCGCCGGCATCAAGCTGTGCCAGGCCTATCGTCAGCAATATGGCTGCGACTATATCTCGGCCATGCCGACCAATCTCTATGGCATCGGGGACAATTTCCACCCGTCCAACAGCCATGTGCTGCCCGCCCTGCTGGCCCGCCTGCACGACGCCAAGCGCGACCGGCTGCCGGAGGTGACCGTCTGGGGAACGGGCAAGCCGCTGCGCGAGTTCCTGTATGTCGACGATCTGGCCGACGCCCTGGTCTTCCTGCTGAAGAATTACAGTGGATATGACCATGTCAATGTCGGCACGGGGCAGGAAGTGTCCATCCGCACGCTGGCCGAACAGGTGGCGGCCACGGTCGGCTGGCAGGGCCGCTTCGTGTTCGACGCGTCCAAGCCCGACGGCACGCCGCGCAAGTTGATGGATAACACCAAGCTGAAGAACCTGGGCTGGACCGCCCGGACCAGCTTGGCCGAGGGCCTGCGCCAGACCTATGAATGGTTCCTGGAAGAAGCCGCCAAGGGGGGCTTGCGCGGCATCGGGGGGTGATCCGGTAACGTGTGAAGGGGGAGGGCGAAAGTACGCCCCCTCACCCCACCGGGATCGTGCTCTCCCGCTTTACCAGCTTATAGGCCAGCAGCTTCTGTTCCGGCCCGTCGCTGTTGCGGCCGGGCTGCCAGCGGTTGCGCATGGCGGTGGCCAGTGCCACGACGGCGGCCTTGCCCATGGCGGCGATGGGCTGGCGGATGGTGGTCAGCGGCGGCCAGACGGTGGTGGCGATCAGCGTGTCGTCGAAGCCGGCCACGGACAGATCGCCCGGTACGTCCAGATGCAGCCGATGGGCGACGGAGATGGTGGCCGCCGCCATGTCGTCATTGGCCGCGAAGATGGCGGTGGGGCGCGGAGTGGCGGTCAGCAGCTTTTCCGCCGCCTCCAGACCTGAGGCATAATCATACTGGCCCTGTTCGGTCAGGATGTCGGCCTCGGCAAGGCCGGCATCGGCGCATGCATCCAGGAAGCCGTGCAGGCGCATGTCCGATGCCGACTGGTTCTTATTGCCCTTGATGAAGCCCAGGCGGCGATGACCCAGGCTGATCAGATGCTCCGTCATCTGCCGGGACGCGGCGTAATTGTCGATGCGGATGGTCGGCAGGTGCGGATTGGGCCGGCCGGTGGCCACGGCCACGCTCAGCACATTTGCCTCTTCCAGCATGGTCAGGATCGGCTTGGATTCGCACAAGGGCGGGGGCAGGATGAAGGCGTTGACGCCGCCGGCCAGCAGGCGGGTGACCGAGGCCGTGGCCTTGGCCGTGCCGGCGCATTTCTCCACCACCAGCTGGTGGCCCTCGCGGCTGCTCTCATCCAACGCGCCGACCAGGAATTCCGACAGGTACGCGCTGGACGGGTTGGAATAGAGCAGGCCGATGCGCAGCACCTCTGAGCCGGCCAGCCGACGAGCGGCGGGGTTGGGGGTATAGTTCAGCTCGCGGATGGCGGTTTCCACCAGGGCGCGGGTATTCTCGTTGACCTTGTCATCCTTGTTGATGACGCGCGATACGGTCATGGAGGAGACACCGGCACGGGCCGCCACCTCACGGATGGTTACCGCTTGGCTGCCACGCCGTCTCTGTCTTTCCATGATGCCCCGTCCCTGGTGTCGGAAAACGCCCCTTTATCGGCCCGCCGCCTTGTCCGCGCAACCAATTCCGCCGGGGAGGTCCCCCGGCGGAATATCACGCGCAATCTCAGCCTTCCATCTGCTCCAGCTCGCGGCCCTTGGTCTCATGCACAAGGGAGCGGACGAAGAAGAAGGAGATGGCGGCGAACAGCGCATAGAAGCCGTAGGCCCCCGTCAGGCCGATACTGGTCAGCAGGATGGGGAAGGTCATGGTGATGCCGAAATTGGCCGTCCACTGCGCCAGACCGCTGACCGCCAGGCCCGACCCGCGGATCTGGTTGGGGAACATCTCGCCCAGCATGACCCACATGACCGGGCCCCAGGAGAAGTTGAACAGTACCGCATAGGCATTGGCGCTGATCAGGGCGATCAGGCCGATATTGTCCGACAGGTGCAACTTGCCGTCGACCAGGGAGCCCGAAGCGAAGCACACCGCCATGATGCCCAGGGTGATGGCCATGCCGGCCGACCCGATGATCAGCAGCGGCTTGCGCCCCAGCTTGTCCACCAGCGCCATCGACGCCAGACAGCCCAGGATGGACAGGGCCCCCGACAGGATGTTGATGCGCAGCGCATCGGCTTCGGAGAAGCCCACGGCCTGCCATAGCACGGCACCGTAATAGAACACGACATTGATGCCGACCAACTGCTGGAACACGGCCAGCCCGATGCCGACCCAGACGATGGGGCGGACCTTGCCGGTGACCTTGTCGATCAGGTCGGACAGCTTGGGCTTGTGATGGTCGGCGGCCAGGCTCTGGCGGATCTCCACCACCTTGGCGGCACCGGCGGCGGGGCCGAACAGGCGGGACAGCACGGCCTGCGCCTCCGCCTCGCGGCCCTTGACGACCAGATAGCGGGGGCTTTCCGGGATGATCAGCAATGCGCCCAGGAACAGGGTGGCCGGGATGATCTGGGCCCAGAACATCCAGCGCCAGGCCTCATAGCCCAGCCAGAACGGCTCGGTCGACCCGCCGGCGGCACCGGCGATCAGGTAATTGCCCAGGAAGGCGCCGGTCAGACCGGAGATGATCATGATCTGCTGGACCGAGGACAGCCGGCCGCGGATGGAGGCGGGGGTCACTTCGGAGATATAGGCCGGCGACAGCACCGAGGCGGCCCCCACGCCCAGACCGCCGATCAGGCGGCCGATGACGAAGATGGAGGCGCTGTGCGCCCCGCCGGTCAGGATAGCGCTGGCGATGAACAGCAAGGCGGCGATCATCATCACCTTGCGCCGGCCGATAATGTCGGCCAGGCGCGCGGCGCTGAAGGCACCGGCGGCGCAACCCAGCAGGATCGACGCCACGTTGAAGCCGGTATCGACGCTGTTGGAATTGAAGGCCTTCTTCAGCCCCTCGACGGTGCCGTTGATGACGCCGCTGTCATAACCGAACATGAAGCCACCAATGGTCGCCACCGCCACGATGGCGGCGATGAACCCCATATTGACCTGTTCCTCCCTGGAACCGCTCATTGCTTTCTCCTGGTTTTCCCATTCGTAGGTCAGGGCTCGCCTTCGGCTCGACCTGACCTACGGCGTTTCCCCGATCAATGATTATGCCGTGGCGTCTCGTCCGCCACGCCCCGGTATTTCAGCGCCATTTCCAGGCAGCCGCCGCTGTCCAGCTGGCCGACATGGTCACGGTACAGTTCCTGCCACGGCGTTTTGGAGGCCGGGATCGGCGGGGCCGGGTCCTCGGCCCGGCGCCGCGCCATTTCCGTATCGGCAACCAGCATATCGCAGGTGCCCTTGTTCAGGTCCAGGCGCAGGATGTCGCCGGTGCGCAGGATGGCCAGACCGCCGCCCGCCGCCGATTCCGGGCTGGCATTCAGGATGGACGGGCTGTCGGACGTGCCGGACTGCCGCCCGTCGCCGATGGTCGGCAGGCTTTTGATGCCGCGCTTCAGCAGGGCGTCGGGCGGCTGCATGTTCACCACCTCTGCCGAGCCGGGGAAACCCAGCGGGCCGGCACCGCGCACCACCAGGATACAGTTCTCATCGATATCCAGGGCCGGATCGTTGATGCGCTCGTGATAATCGTCGGGCCCGTCAAAGACGATGGCCCGGCCTTCGTACACGCCCTCATGCCCCGGACGGGAGAGATAGCGCTGGCGGAAATCATCGGAGATCACCGACGTCTTCATGATGGCGAAGTCGAACAGGTTGCCCTTCAGCACCAGGAAGCCCGCGCGGCTCATCAGCGGCTGATCATAGGCGAAGATGACCTCGCGGTCATTCGTCTCGCGGCCCTGGATATTCTCGGCGATGGACTTGCCCGACACGGTCAGGCAGGACGTGTCGATCTTGCCGGCACCCGCCAGTTCGCACAGCACGGACGGCACGCCGCCGGCGCGGTGGAACCGTTCGCCCAGATATTTGCCGGCCGGCTGCAGATTGACCAGCAGCGGCACGTCGTACCCGTACTGACGCCAGTCATCATGGCTGATTTCCACCCCGGCATGCCGCGCCATGGCCACGATATGCGGCTGGGCATTGGTCGATCCGCCGATGGCGGCATTGGCGACGATGGCGTTGATGAAGGCCTGACGCGTCAGGATCTTCGACGGGCGCAGATCCTCATAGGCCATTTCCACGATGCGCCGGCCCGTCTCATAGGCCATCTGCCCGCGCTCGCGGTAGGGGGCGGGGATGGCGGCACAGCCGGGCAGGGACAGGCCCAGCACCTCGGCAATGGCGTTCATGGTACTGGCCGTGCCCATGGTGTTGCAATGGCCGGCGGACGGGGCGCTTGCCGCCGCCAGTTCCAGGAACTGTTCCTCGCTGATCTCGCCGGCCGCCAGCCGGCGACGGCCGCGCCAGATGACGGTGCCCGATCCCACCAGCTCACCCTCGAACCAGCCATCCAGCATCGGCCCGCCCGACAGGACGATGGCCGGGATGTCCACCGTGCTGGCCGCCATCACGCCCGACGGCGTGGTCTTGTCGCAGCCGGTGGTCAGCACCACGGCGTCGATCGGATAGCCGTGCAGCACCTCCACCAGGCCCAGATAGGCCAGGTTGCGGTCAAGGGCCGCCGTGGGCCGCCGGCAATTCTCGAAGATCGGATGGACGGGGAATTCGAACGGGATGCCGCCGGCGTCGCGGATGCCGTCGCGCACGCGCCGGGCCAGATCGACATGGATGCGGTTGCAGGGGCTGAGGTCGGAACCGGTCTGGGCGATGGCGATGATCGGCTTGCCCGAGCGCAGTTCCTTGGGCGTCAGCCCGTAATTCATGAAGCGTTCCAGATAGAGCGCGGTCATGTCGGCCCGCCCCGGCGCATCAAACCATTCGCGCGAACGGAAGCGGCGGGCGGGGCGGTTTTCGTCGGTCATGCGCGTACCTTTGCGGGCGGCAGGCCCGCCACGGGGCTTTGGAAGGTGAACAGGCCGCCGGCCAGGGGCTGTGCCGCCGCCTGTTCCGCCGACAGGCTTTTGGACGCCGTGGTGGCATAGACCGTCTTCAGGTCCGGTCCACCAAAGGCCAGCTTGGTGATGTTGGAAACGGGGAAACGGACAAAGCCCAGCAGCGTGCCGTTGGGCGCGTAGCGGCGGATGCCATGCCCGAAGAACAGGGCGACCCAGACACAGCCCTCCGCGTCCACCGCCATGCCGTCGGGATAGCCCTCGCCCTCACCGATCTTCGCGAAGATGCGGCGGTTGGCGATGCTGCCATCGGCCTGGATGTCGGCGGCATAGACGGTCTGGGCCAGCGTGTCGGTATGGTAGAGGATCGTGCCATCCGGGCTGGTCGCCGGGCCGTTGGTGATGCAGATACCGTCCAGGATGCGGGCGGGCGCGCCGCCATCCCAGCGATAGAAGGCGCCGGTGTCGGCCTTCTCCGCATCATCCATGCTGCCGAACCAGACGCGGCCGGTGGCATCGGTGAAACCATCGTTCAGGCGGTTGCCCGCACGGTCGGTTTCCACGGAAACCAGCGGCGCAAAGCTGCCCGTGGCCGGGTCGAACCGGTGCAGCCCGTGCGGCATGCCCACCACCAGGCCGCCGCCGGCCTGGGGCAGGACGAAGCCCGGCTGGTCGGGGGCGCCCCAGGTGTCGCGCGTGCCCGTGGCCGGGTCCAGGCGGTGGATCTGCTTCTTCTTGATATCCACGAACCAGAGCACGGCCCGCTCGGCATCCCAGCAGGCGCCTTCCAGCAGGATGCCCTTCAGGTCCCAGATGCAGTCCGGATTGATGGAAGAGAGATCGGTCATCGCCACCCCGCATCGACGAAATAATTGTGCGCCGTGCACAATCTCGCATCGTCGGACGCCAGGAATAGCACCATCGCGGCGATGTCGCGCGGTTCAACACGCTGCTTCAGGCACTGCAGGCCCAGCATGCGCGCCTCTTCCTCCGGATTGTGCCAGAGGCGCATCTGGCGCGGGGTCTTCACCCCGCCCGGCACGACGCAGGTGACGCGGATATTATCCTCGCCCAGATCGCGGGCCAAGGCACGGGTCATGCCCTCGATCCCGGCCTTGGCGGTCTGGTACAGGGCGATTTCCGGCAAAGCCAGATGCCAGGAGATGGAGCCCAGATTGATGATGGCCCCGCCGCCGGCCGCCTTCATCGCCGGCACCACCGCCTGGGCCGCGAAGAACAGGTGGCGCAGGTTCACCGCCATGCGGTTGTCCCAATATTCCGGCGTCACCTCTTCCACCTTGTGGCGGTCGTCATTGGCGGCGTTGTTGACCAGGACATCGATACCACCCTCGGCCGCAATGATGGCGGCGATGGTGGATTTGACCGCACCCAGGTCGGTCAGGTCGCACTGGGTGAAAACCGGCGGCACCTCCGCGCCGGACAGGCTGGCGACCAGGTCCCCGCTATCCTGGACCGCCACATCCACGAAATGGACGCGCGCCCCCTGGCGGACGAAGGCCTCCACCATCCCGGCGCCGATGCCGGAACCGCCGCCGGTGATCAGCACCCTTTTTCCGCGCAGGGAGGGGTAAATCGCATGGGTCATGATGAAGGGTCCAGGGTGGGGCGTTGCATTGGGGAAAGATTGGGGTGGGATCAGTCGCGCAGCAGGCCGCGCCGGGCCAGATTGCGCATCAGATCGCCGATGCCGAAGTTCCATTCCGGCGCCTCATGGCAGCCGGCAACCTTGTTGGACAGGCTGCCAAGACGGGGGGAGGATATCGTGACGATGTCGCCACCCTTATGGGTGAAGCCCTTGCCCGGTGCCTCGCGGTCATCGATGGGCGCAAACAGGGTGCCCATGAACAGCACGAAACCGTCGGGATACTGATGGTTTTTGCCGATGGTCTGGCCGACCAGGTCCAGCGGATCGCGGCTGATCAGCGCCATGTTGGACTTGCCGTTCAGGACGAACCCGTCCTCGCCGGTCACATTCACCGACACCTCGGCATTGCGCACATCGTCGATGGTGAAAGTACCGTCGAACAGGCGGATGAAGGGGCCCAGCGCGCAGGAGGCGTTATTGTCCTTGGCCTTGGACAGCAGCAGCGCCGACCGCCCCTCGAAATCACGCAGGTTCACATCGTTGCCCAGGGTGGCGCCATGCACGCGGCCCTTGCCATCGACGGCCAGAGCCACTTCCGGCTCCGGATTGTTCCAGTCGCTGTCCGACCGCACGCCGATATAGGCACCCCAGCCCACCGACGACAGGGTCGGACCCTTGGTGAAAATCTCCGCATCCGGGCCGATGGCCACTTCCAGATATTGCGACCACAGCCCGTCGGCGATCAGCGCCTGTTTCAAGGCGGCGGCTTCGGCCGAGCCGGGCTTGACCGCGCGCAGGTCGGTGCCGATGCGGGCCGACAGGTCGCTGCGGATTTCATTGGCCTTGGCGTAATCACCGCGGGCCCGTTCCTCGATCACCCGCTCCAGCGCCGATACGGCGAAGGTGACGCCGGCGGCCTTGATGCATTGAAGATCGATGGGCGACAGCAGCAGGGGCGCGCCGGGCAGGGCGTCGCCCCATTGCAGCGCCACCTTGATCGTACCGGCATCACCCAGATCCTGGCCGCCGGTGGGCAGGGCGCCGTCGGGCAGGTTGTTCAGCAGGTCGGAAACGGTGGGCGCCACGCCCGACAGGTCGAACAAATGCCCGCCCTTGATCAGCACCGGCGTCGGCCCCTGCCCGAAATCCAGCCGCCCCAGCAGATGCGCATCACGCCAGTCCGCAGGCAGGAAATCGGTCAGCAGGGCAGGGGACGCGGGCGACGAAGACATGGGACACTCTCCCAGATAGAGGGACGACTTTAGTCGATATGGGCAAAACTTGATAGCGGTAACAAGCAAAAGCAACAAAGTTACGTGAAGTAGAGGGGGAGATAATGGCCCTCCCCCTACTCCGCATGCTTGGGCGCTTGCTTAAACCACTTTCAATTCGACCGGCTTCAACTCGACAGAGTCGAATCCGGCGCTGATGGTGAAGATGCCGGGTTCGACCACGCGCTTCATGTCCAGGTTCCAGAGCGACAGATCGTCCGGGGTCAGGGTGAAGCGCACGGTGGTGCCGGCACCAGCCGCAAGTGTTACACGCTGGAACCGCTTTAACTCCTTCACCGGCCGCGTCACCGATGCCTCCTCATCCCGGACATAGATCTGCACCACCTGGTCGGCCGTGTGGGAACCGGTATTGCGCAGGGTGACGGCGACATCGACGCTGTCGCCCGTGCCGATCTGGCTGCGCGACAGGACCGGCGCATCCAGCTCGAACGTCGAATAGGTCAGGCCGAAGCCGAACGGGAACAGGGGCGTGACGTCGTCGAACAGATAGCCGCGCCGGGCGGACGGCTTGGCATTGTAATAGACCGGCAGCTGGCCGACGGAGCGCGGAATGGTGATGGGCAGTTTGCCGCCGGGCGACAGTTTGCCGAACACCACGTCGGCGACGCCATTGCCCGTCTCCTGGCCCAGATACCAGCCCTCGATCAGGGCATCGGCCTTCTCCGCCAGCCGGTTGACGGCCAGCGGGCGGCCGTTCAGCAGCAGGACGATGACCTTCTTGCCGGTCTTGAACATGGCCTCGGCCAGATCGGACTGACGGCCATAGAGATCCAGGCTGGCGCGGTCGCCCAGATGCGTCTTGGCCCAGGCTTCACGGCTCAACTGCTCATTCTCGCCCAGCACCATCAGGATGGTGTCGGCACTGGCCGCCTTGGCCACGGCCTCGGCGATCAGGGCGTCATTCTCGGCATCGGGGATCGGCTCGACCTTGTCCTCTTCCCAGACGCGCTGGCGGGTCAGGCGCACGCCTTCGGCATATTCCACCTTCAGGCCCTTGGCCGCCGCCTGCAGGCCTTCGATGACGGAGACCACCTTGCGCGGTTTTTCCGAATAGCCGCCGATGGGCGTGTCCCTGGCATGGGTGCCGACAACCAGCAGCGTGCCCGCGGCCGCAGGGTTCAGCGGCAGGATGTTGCCGGCATTCTTCAGCAGCACCATCGACCGGGCCGCCGCCTCGCGGGCCAAAGCAATCGCGTCCGGTGTGGCGGTCAGCTTGTCGGCGATCTTGGCATCGACATAGGGGCTTTCGAACAGCCCGGCCTCGAACTTCATGCGCAGGATGCGGCGCACGGCGGTGTTGATCTGGGCTTCGGACGCTTTGCCCTCGCGCACCAGGCCGGGCAGCAGCAGATAGCCCTCGCCGTCCGGCAACTCGATATCCACGCCGGCATTCAGGGCGCGGACGGCACCATCGGCCAGGTCACGGGTCATGTGGTGGACGGTCTTCAACTCGCGCACCGCGAAATAATCGCTGACCAGCGCGCCCTGATAGCCCCATTCCTTGCGCAGCACCGTATCCAGCAGCCATTTGTTGGCATGGCTGGGTACGCCATCGACCTCGTTATAAGACGGCATGATGGAACGGATGGGCAGGTTCTTAACCGCGCGTTCGAACGGCACCAGGAAGTTTTCGCGCAAGGTGCGTTCGGAAATCGGGGCGGGGCCGACATTGGTGCCGCTTTCCGGCTGGCCATGGCCGGTCATGTGCTTCAGCGTCACCAGCACCTTGTCCTTGGCGAGCGGCAGGGTCGTGCCCTGGAAACCCTTCATCGCCGCCAGCCCCATTTCGGAGACCAGCCACGGGTCCTCGCCATAGGTTTCCTCCGTCCGGCCCCAGCGCGGGTCGCGGACGATATCAACCACGGGGGCCAGGGCTAGATGAACGCCGCGCAGGCGCATCTCGCGCGCGGCCACGCCGAAGATACGCTCCACCATGGCCGTATCCCAGGAGCTGGCCAGCGCCATGGATTGCGGGAAGCTGGTGGCGCCGCGCGCCACGAAGCCATGCAGCGCTTCCTCGTGGAAGATCAGCGGGATGCCCAGGCGCGTCTGCTCAACGGCCCATTTCTGGGCGTCGTTGACGTAAGATGCGGCCTCCAGCCCCTCGCGGTTGATGATATTGGCCTTGGCACCGGCGGCGATGGGGGTGCCGTCCTTGTTCACGGTGCCGACGCGGTCGCCGGGACGGGAAATCTGGCCCAGGCCGTTGGGGTAATTCTTGGCGGCCTTCTTGGCGTCGAAGCCGCCCTTCTCATTATTGACCAGCTTCTTGTCCTGCCAGATGCCGATCATCTGGGCCACCTTCTCCTCCAGCGTCATGCGGGAGAGCAGGTCCTCGATCCGGGCATCGATGGGCAGGGACGGGTCGCGATAAGGCTCCTTGCCACGCGCAAACGCCATGCCGGCGGGCATAGCCGCGGCAGAGGTGAGCGCCAGCAGGCTGGCGCCGAACAGTCGGCGGGACAGCTTGGGTGTCATCGGTAATTTTCCTCCCGGTATCTTCTCGCAACGTCGCCCTCTGCCGGGGCGATGGTAGCGCTATCATTGAGGGACTGTGACACGGATGTCAATGCGGGTGTTGGGGTGGTGACGGGTCACTTCACCACCGCCTCGAACGGTCCTGGCGGCTGGCGCGCGCTGTCCTGCAGGTTGCAGATGGGACTGTCGGCCCAGCAGTAGCGCACCCGGATTGCCGGCCCGTCGCCCACGGGCAGGGTCACCGTGTCGCCCGACAGGGACGCGTCCACGAAGCGGCAGGTGCCCGGCCCCTCGCCACACAGCTCGAACCCAAGCGGGCGGTGATAGGAGAGGGCCTTCAGGCTGCCATCGATGTCGGTAAAGCGCACCGACACGGCGTCGCCGCTGCGGGTGACGGATGCCGGAAGGGCACCAGACGGCGCGATCTTCTCGCCCAGCACCACCTTGCGCGCGGCGCGGACCAGACGCTTGGCCACGATCTGCTTGTTGGCGGGGTGGATGTCGTACCAGTCGCCCACCCCCAGCGCCACGGCCAGCCCGGCCCTGGGATCGGCGGCCACGGCGGCCCGCTGGCTTTCGCGCAAATCCGCCCAGCCGCTTTCCATGGGCCTGTCGGACGGGTATCCCCATTCCGGCAGCTGCACCACCAGGAAGGGCAGGTCGGGACCGAACTGCCGCCGCCAGCCGGCCATCAGACCGGTCAGCAGGGATTTATACTGCACCGGCCGGCCGGTATTGCTTTCGCCCTGATACCAGAGGGCGGCGCGCACCCCATAGGGGCCGATGGGGGCCAGCATGGCGTTATGGATGGTGGACAGGCCGTTGACCGTGCCCCAGGGCGCCTGGGGTGCCATGGCTGTATCGACGGGTGTGGGCTTGAACTGCCAGGGCGTGGGCAGGGTCAGCCGCGCGCCGTCGGCCAGTTCAATGGCCTGAGCCTCTGCCGATCCATAAAGCCCGCCATCGCCATAGCCGTCCAGGATCGCCAATGTGATGGTATTGACGCCTTCCTTCAGCGTGCCGGGCGGCAGCGGATAGCGGCGCGGATCGCCGGGGCCGTACAGGCTGCCGACCGGGGTGCCGTTCACCCAGGTGACGTCCAGATCGTCCGCCGGCCCCAGATGCAGGGCGATGCCGGCCTTCGCCTGTTCGGCCGTCAGGGTGATGCCGGCGCGCATCCAGACGATGCCGTTATAGGCGGCCATGTCCGCGATGCCCCAGGTCTCCCACGGGCGGAAGGTGGCGGGGGCGGGACGCCAGCCCTCGCCCTGGCCGAAGGTTTCGCGCCACAGCTCCGGCTGGCCGATGCCTTTCCACCAGGCCTGCCAGCCGCCGATGAAGGCGCGCACCCCCTCGGCCCGGTTGCGGTCATAGGTGGCCAGGAAGGCCAGGGCCTCCTTGTAATCGGGCTGCTGGCGCAGCGCCTCCACCGGCATCCAGCTCTCGATGGTGGACCCGCCCCAGGCGGTGTTGATCAGGCCGACCGGCACCTCCTCCAGCTTGCGCATCTCGCGGCCGAAGAAATAGCAGACGGCCGACATGTCGCCGACAGTCTGGGGCGAGATCACCTTCCAGGAGACGGGCTTGCCGAAGCTGCGCTTCACGGATGTGGCCGTATCGCGCTCCACATTCAGATAACGCATCATCGGCTGGTTGGCGCGGGTCCCGGTCTCATTCCAGGCGTCCAGCGAGCGGCGGACCTGCATCTCCATGTTCGACTGGCCGGAACAGAGATAGACATCGCCGATCAGCATATCGGTCGCCGTCTGCTCCGCCGTCGCCGTCTTCGCCGTCAGGGTGAAGGGGCCGCCGGCCTTGCGGGCGGGCAGGGTGGCCTGCCAGCTTCCATCCGTGCCGGCCTTGGCGGTGGCCTTCTCGCCGCCCAGGGTGACGGTGACGCTTTCCCCCGGCCTGGCATCACCCCACACCTTGATGGGCTGGTCACGCTGGAGCACGCCATGGTCCTGGAACATCGGGTGCAGCAGGGGGGCATCGGCGGTGTGGGCGGGCATCACCGCTAATCCCATCACGACCGTCACCCCGGCGAAGGTCGGGGTGACGGTAGAGAGAGCGGAGGAGGACAGGCCCAATGTCGAGGCAGACTGTTTCATTTGCCATCTCCCGGTGCGAAGGGGAAGCTCAGGGACTGGTAGTATTGCAGGCTCCGCGGCGGCGGTTTCTCACCCGGCGGCAGGGGCAGGCCATGGAAGCTCTGCCAATAGGCCACGCTGGCATCGCGCCACCATTGCGCTTCCCGTTCCTGGATCGCCAGGAAGGTGGCGGTCTGGGTCCAGCGGGCCCCGTCCACCTTGTCCTTCAGCCCGTCCCAGGTGCGGCGCATGCCGGCCACCGTCTGGATACCGTTTCCATAACGGTACAGCAGCTCCACCCACAGGGTGCGGCCGGTGGAAAGCTTCTCCTGCCAGCCGATATGGTGGAACCAGAGCAGCAGTTCCGGCGGCGTGGTCTTCACCGTGTTGAACCGGTCGGCCCAGACCTTGGCATATTGGTCCACCGCCCCGCTGCCCCGGCGCGTGCGGTCGAAGCCGATGCCGTCCTTGGTGGCGCGGTGGTAATAGACGGAGGTCCAGTCGGCGCGCGGGCCGCCATCGACCCAGGGGGCCGGCCCGTAATGATGGCCGCGGCCCATCAGGTGATGCAGGCCGATGGGCGTCATATAGTTCACGACCGCCTCATGTGAGCCCATCATCATCGACAAGATGGGATCGACGATCATGGGATCGGGGCTGAAGGTCGCCGCGATCCATTCCAGGGCGATGGCGTCGGATGTCAGGCCGTGGTTCCAGGCCAGCCTTCCATAGGCGTACCAGTTGGCCTGGTCGAAATGGGACCCGGACCAGTTGCGGTCGCTGCCGATATTGGCGACGCCGGCCATGGCCGACAGTTTGTGCCGGTCCAGGCTGCCATCCACCACCTTGGCCACCGTCGATCCCTTGGCCGGGCGGAAGGTGTCGGCGTCCAGCGTCTCCTTCCACATCGGCGCCAGATAGGCCAGATGCGTGGCAAAGCCCAGATATTCCTTGGTGATCTGGAATTCCATCATCAGCGGCGTCTTGGGCATGGCGCCGAACAGCGGATGGAACGGCTCACGCGGCTGGAAATCGATGGCGCCGTTCTTCACCTGCACCAGCACATTGTCGCGGAATTTGCCGTCCAGCGGCACGAACTCAGCATAGGCCTGCTTGGCGCGGTCGTCGGGCGTCTCATGGCTATAGACAAAGGCCCGCCACATGACGATGCCGCCATGGGGACTGAGCGCATCGGCCAGCATGTTCGCACCATCGGCATGGGTGCGGCCGTAATCCTGCGGCCCTGGCTGTCCCTCCGAATTGGCCTTGATCAGGAAGCCGCCGAAATCGGGGATGATGGCGTAGATCTCATCCGCCTTGGCCTTCCACCAGGCGACGACGGCCGGGTCCAGCGGGTCGGCCGTGGGCAGGCCCCCGATCTCTTTCGGTGCGGAGAACCGGGCCGTCAGATAGACCTTGATGCCATAGGGCCGGAACACCTCTGCCAGCGCCGCTACCTTATCCAGCCAGGGACGGGTCAGGATGGTGGCATTGGCATTTACATTGTTCACGACCGTACCGTTGATGCCGATCGACGCGTTGGCGCGGGCATAGTCGGTATAGCGCGGGTCCTTCCAGTCGGGCAGCTTGTGCCAGTCGAAGATTGATTCGCCCGCATAGCCGCGCTCGACATAGCGGTCCAGATTGTCCCAATGGTTCAGGATGCGGCGGTCGATCTTCGGCACGTCGCGCACGGAAAGGGCGGTCAGCGGCCCCTGTTCCTGGGCCAGCCGCAGCAGATGGAAGGCACCATAGAGCAGGCCGGTCTTCGTGCCCGCCGCGATCACCGTGCGGTCCCGCACGGACCGGATGACATAGCCGTCATTGCCCAGGCCCGACAGATCCAGCCCCAAAGCCTTGATGGCGGGATCGTCAGCGGTGCCCAGCAGCACCCGGCCGCCGGCAGCCACCGGCACCGGCCTTCCCAGCAGGCCTGACAGGCCGCGCGACAGTTCCGTCACGGCGGTGTCATTGCCATCCGCTGCCTCGATGCTGCCCAGGCGGGTTTCCGCCTGGGCAAGTGCGGCACCTGTCAGCGGCCGGAACCGCAGCCACAGATCATAGCCGTCTTCGGCCCAGGCCGGCCCCAGCAGGCCGGCGGCGAGCATCAGCCCCGCCAGCAGGCGTCCAAGCAATCGCATATTTCCTCCCTGCCGCCGGCCTGTTTCGGCCGGTCGGCGCATGTGCTTTTTTCTCCGTCATCCCGGCTTGTCACCGGGATGACGAGTTGAGCTGCCTTGTGGGAATTATGGTAGCGCTATCAAAAATCCGCAACAGCGCCCTTGACCGTCACTGGTATGGTAGTATACATGAATGGTAACGGCAACGACGTTGTTATGATTGCCGCCGAAACCTCGACCGGGAAATACCGGTTCCGGGGCTCGGGAATAAGGATGAGGGAGTGCAAGCGCTTGGAACGGGACCAGGAACGGCCCGGCCTGCGGCCGATCGATATGGACAGCAATGAACCGGTGGCGCGCCGCGTCTTCCGGGAGCTGCGCCGCGCCATCGTCCGCATGGTGTTTCTGCCGGGACAAGCCCTCTCTGAACAGGAAATCGCGGACCAGCTTGGCGTGTCGCGCCAGCCGGTGCGGGAGGCCTTCATCAAGCTGGCGGATGCCGGCCTGTTGCAGATCAAGCCGCAGCGCGGGTCCTTCATTGTCAAGATTTCGGTGCGCCAGGTGTTCGACGCCCGTTTCGTGCGCGAGGCCGTGGAAATGGCCGTTGTCGCCCGTGCGGCGGCGGAGGCCACGCCCAGGCATATCGAGGATTTCCGTATCAACCTGAAGCAGCAGGCCCGCGCCATCGAGGAGCGCGACCATGCCCGTTTCATGGAACTGGACGAGGCTTTCCACCGCTCCATCGCGCTGTCGGTCGGGTGCGACTATGCCTGGCGCGTGGTGGAGGAAACCAAGGCCCAGATGGACAGGGCCCGTTACCTGTCCATGACCGATGCCACGCCGCTGCCGCGCCTGATCGCGCAGCACACATCCATCGTGGATGCCATTGCCGCGCATGATGCTGATCAGGCGCAGGCGGCCATGCGCACCCATCTGCGGGAAATCCTGGCCTCTCTGCCGGAGCTGGAGAAGCGGTTTCCCGCCCTGTTCAACCATGACATTCCGGACCCGCCATAAGGGCAGGGGACCGGGGGAGCCACCGTCGATGCGCATCACCAATGCCTATTGCATCGTCACCTCGCCGGGACGCAACTTCGTGACGCTGAAGATCGTCACGGATCAGGGCGTCTATGGTATCGGTGACGCGACCCTGAACGGGCGCGAACTGGCGGTGGAATCCTATCTGACCGACCATGTCATCCCCTGCCTGATCGGCCGGGATGCCCATCAGATCGAGGATATCTGGCAGTATCTGTACAAGGGCGCCTATTGGCGCCGCGGCCCCGTCACCATGTCGGCCATCGCGGCCGTGGACATGGCGCTGTGGGACATCAAGGCCAAGGCCGCCAACATGCCGCTCTATCAGCTGCTGGGCGGCAAGAGCCGCGAGGGCGTGATGGTCTATGCCCATGCCAATGGCCGCGACGTGCCGGAGGCCCTGGACCGCGTCGCCTATTATAGGGAAAAGGGGTTCAAGGCCATCCGCGTGCAAACCGGCGTGCCGGGTCTGGACAAGGTCTATGGCGTGCAGAAGGGGGAGGCGTATGAGCCCGCCATCCGCGCCGGCACCCCCGACGAGACGCTGTGGGCGACCGAGCCCTATCTGGATTTCGCGCCCAAGCTGTTCGAGGCGGTGCGCGAGAAGTTCGGCTGGGACCTGCACCTGCTGCATGATGTGCATCACCGCCTGACCCCGATCGAGGCGGCCCGGTTGGGCAAGTCGCTGGAGCCCTATCGCCTGTTCTGGATGGAGGACCCGACCCCGGCGGAAAATCAGGAGAGTTTCCGCCTGATCCGCCAGCACACGACGACGCCGCTGGCCGTGGGGGAAGTGTTCAATTCCATCCATGATTGCCGGGACCTGATCCAGAACCAGCTGATCGACTATATCCGCGCCACCCTGGTGCATGCCGGCGGCATCACGCATCTGCGCCGCATCGCCACCCTGGCCGACCTGTATCAGGTGCGCACCGGCTGTCATGGCGCCACCGACCTGTCACCCGTCTGCATGGGGGCGGCGCTGCATTTCGACAGCTGGGTGCCGAATTTCGGCATCCAGGAATACATGATCCATGCCGACGTGACCGACGCCGTGTTCCCCCATGCCTACAGCTTCAAGGACGGGTACCTGTATCCGGGTGAGGCACCGGGCCATGGCGTGGATATCGACGAGGAACTGGCCGCCAAGTACCCCTACACGCCGGCTTATCTGCCCGTCGCGCGGTTGCGCGACGGCAGCATGTGGAATTGGTGATGCCGTAGGTCAGGTCGAGGGGCGGAGCCCCGAGCCCTGACAGGAAAGGCCACAAGCTTTGCTGTCAGGGCTCGCCTCCGGCTCGACCTGACCTACGGCAAGAATACCCGCTTCAATCCTTCCCCCGCCGTCGCCACCCGCGCCGGTGAACGCCCGCCTTTTGCCCTGAAGGAACGCGCCGCCCATGCCCACCACCCCCCGCCTTGGCCGACGTTGGATCGTTGTGGCGCTGCTGTTCGCGGCCACGGTGATCAATTATGTCGACCGGCAGATGCTGGGCCTGCTGAAGCCGACCCTGTCGGTGGAGTTCGGCTGGACGGAGACGGATTATGCCGACATCGTCTTTGTGTTCCAGGCCGCCTATGCCGTCTGCTACCTGCTGTTCGGGCGGTTCATCGACATTATCGGCGCGCGCTGGGGCTATGCGCTGGCCTTCACGGTGTGGAACCTGGCCCATATCGCCCATGCCGCCGCCGCCACCCTGGCGCAGTTCATGGCGGCCCGCCTGTTTCTGGGTGCGGGCGAGGCGGGGAACTTCCCGGCCGGGCTGAAGGCCGTGGCCGACTGGTTTCCCCGGAAGGAACGGGCCCTGGCGGTCGGTGTGTTCAATGCCGGGGCCAATATCGGCGCCATCATCACGCCGCTGATCGTGCCGGTCATCACGCTGACCTGGGGCTGGCAGGCGGCGTTCGTGGTCACGGGCGTGCTGTCTTTTGCCTGGCTGGGGGCCTGGCTGGCCTTTTACCGCACGCCGGAAACGCACAAGACCATCAGTGCGGAAGAACTGGCCCATATCCGGTCCGATGCGGAGCCGCCGGTGACCACCCGCATCGGCTGGTCCGTGCTGCTGGCCCGGCGGGAGACCTGGGCCTATGCGGGGGCCAAGTTCCTGACCGATCCGGTCTGGTGGCTGTTCCTGTTCTGGCTGCCCGACTTTCTGGCGCGCACCTATGGGCTGGACCTGAAAGGGTTCGGGCCGCCGCTGGTCGCCATCTATATCCTGTCGGATGTCGGCTCCGTGGCGGGCGGCTGGTTTTCCTCCCGCCTGATGAAGGGCGGGATGGGCGTCAATGGCGCGCGCAAATTCGCCATGCTGGCCTGTGCTGCCTGCGTGCTGCCCGTGGTCTTCGCCACGTCCGCGTCCGGCCTGTGGGTGGCCGTGCTGATCCTGGGGCTGGCCACGGCCGGGCACCAGGGGTTTTCCGCCAACCTGCTGACCCTGCCGTCCGACCTGTTCCCGCGTGCCGCCGTGGCGTCGGTGGTGGGGATCGGCGGCATGGCCGGGGCCGTGGGCGGCATGCTGATGTCCAAGTTCACGGGATGGGTGCTGGATACAACCGGCAGTTACACCCCCATCCTGCTGGTGGCGGCCGGCGCCTATCCGTTGGCCCTGCTGCTGCTGCACCTGCTGTCGCCGCGCCTGGCGCCGGCGGCAATGGAGGGACCGTCGCCGTAACCGGATCAGGTTTGGCACCCGATCCCATGTTACGGCCCCGGGTCCGTTTAAAATTGTTAGCGGTATCAATGTCTTGAACCTAAAGCCGCACGAACGGCGGCATCAAAGGGAGGGAGTGAACATGAATACGCATAATAATCGTCCCCATCGCCGGCCCGCCAAGGCCCTGTTGCTGGCCGCCAGCTGCCTGGCGGCGGGCTTTGCCCTGCCGGGCCAGGCGCAGACCGTATCCGGCGGCAGCGGCGCCGACACGCTGGAAGAGATCGTGGTGACCGGCTTCCGGTCCAGCCTGGCCAATTCCACCAATGACAAGCGCAACGCCACCGGCTTCCAGGACAGCATCTTCGCCGAGGATATCGGCAAGTTCCCCGATACCAACATCGCCGAGAGCTTCAACCGCGTTCCCGGCATCACCATCAACCGCGAAGTGTCGGGCGAGGGTATTTCGGTCGCCATCCGCGGCCTGGGCACCAACTTCACCCGCGTGCTGCTGAACGGCGCACCCGTCGCCGTGGCATCGACCGGCCGCACGGATGCGCAGAGCACCAACCGCGAGGTCGATCTGGACATGTTCCCCACGGAACTGTTCTCGCAGTTGACCGTGTCGAAAAGCCCGAATGCCGGCATGGTGGAGGGCGGTGCCGCCGGTACCGTCAATATGCGCAGTGCGCGTCCCTTCGACAGCGACGGACCGCGCGTCAGCTATTCGATCCAGGGCACCAAGAACAGCGAGGCCGACAAGTGGGGCGGCCGCACCTCCGCCCTGGCCAGCAATACCTGGGGCAATTTCGGCGCCCTGATCGGCGTGGCCGCCGTGCGCAACCAGGTCAGCACGCCGGGCTTTGAGACCATCGGCTGGACCAATCCCAACCTGTCGGCCGCACAGTGCGGCGCCACCACCGGCTGCAACAGCACCGGCGGCGGCAACTGGACCATCCCGGCCACGGTGCCGGCCAATGCCGGCAACGGGCTGACCACGGGTGCCACCCTGGACCGCGCCGCCCTGCTGGCGCTGAACCCCGGCCTGACCATCCAGCAGCTTGACAATGCCATCATCCCGCGCCTGGGCCGCCCGGCGGAGATTTTCGGCACCCGCGACCGGATCAGCGCCGTCGCCGCGTTCGAGCTGCAGGCCACGGAAGACCTGCATTTCTATGTCGACAGCCTGTATGGCAAGAAGAAGAACGACCTGGAACGCGTCGACATGAACTGGATCGGCCGCAACGGCGCCATGATCCCGATCAACATGAAGGTCGACCGCACCGACTGTTCCGCCGGCTGCGTGGTGACCGAAGCCACCTTCGCCAACGCCCAGTTCTTCCTGGAATACCGCCCCTTCCTGGAAGAGACGGAATTCTACGGCGTCAATCCCGGCTTCGACTATCAGATCACCGAGGATCTGAAGTTCGACATGCAGGCCAACTATACCAAGTCCACCTTCCATCGTGAATCGCCCACCGTCGGCCCGCTGACGCCCGCCAGCTCCGGCGTCACCGTCACCTATAAGAATGGCGGCGGCGTTCCCGACATCTCCAGCAATATCGACCTGAACGACCCGACCAAGTTCGGCTGGCCCGGCGGTCGCGTCAACATGCAGGATGAACGCCGCACGACGGAAACCAAGGGGGCGCGCGCCAATCTGACCTGGGGCGACGATACCCTGAATGTGAAGGTCGGTGGCGCCTGGGACGATGTGTCCCGCCGCATCCGCGCCTATGATAACAGCCAGGCCTGGCAGAACGCCGTCTGCGGCAACAATCCGTCGGTCTTCGTGCCCAGCCCCAACAGCCAGCCGCCCTGCGCCGGCCTGAACCAGCCGGGCGCGGCGCCGGCCGGCTATCCGACATATCCGGGCTACGGCACGGGCTTCACGGCGGGCCAGACGGGTGGCGTCACCTATAGCGGGTCGCTGATCCCCAACGCGTCCTTCGCCAACTATCTGAAGCCGGGCAAGTTCGGCTTCCTGACCGTGGATTGGGACAAGTTCAAGGCCGACAGCAAGTATGACCAGTTCCATGATGCGACACCGGAGGCCGGTTCGTCCAATACCGGCGCGTCAGGCGGCTTCATCGGGGAAGAGACGCTGGGCGCCTATGGCGAGGTGAACGGCATCCAGCAGATCGACGGCCAGGACCTGCGCTTCAATGTCGGCCTGCGCTGGGTGCAGACCGACCAGAAGGTGGGCGGCCGCGTCAGCCTGCCCGATCCGCGCAACACGCCGCCGGCCCTGAACGGCGCGCAAATTCCCGATGGTTCGCGTTATCCCAACATCACCAACTTCGTCTATATCAACAACAAGTACGACAATTGGCTGCCCTCGGCGTCCGCCGCCTATAATGTCGCCGACAATGCGGTGGTCCGCGCCGCCCTGTCGCGCACCATGACCCGTCCGGACCCGAATGCCCAGTTGCCGGGCCTGAACTTCTCCGGCCCCTCGGCCGATGTCGGTTCGGTCGGCAACTCGGCCCTGGCCCCATACATCTCCGAGAATATCGATCTGGGCTTCGAATATTATACGGGCCGCGAGGGCTATATCGGTGTGGCGGCCTTCCGCAAGGCCATCACCGGCTTCACGGTGAACGGGTCCAGCACGGTGCCGTTCAGCGCGCTGGCCGCCTATGGCGTCACGTTCGACACGCTGTCGCCGACGCAGCAGGCTGCCATCAATTCCCGCGGCGGTCCGGGCACGGCCACGGTGGTGTTGCAGCAGCAGGTCAATGCCGAAGGCCGCCTGACGGTCAATGGCCTGGAATTCAACTGGGTGCAGCCGCTGGACTTCCTGCTGGAAGATGTCGTGCCGGGCCTGGGCTTCCTGGCCAATGCCACGATCATCGACCAGAAGGGCAAGGGTGCCGCCCCGGCGGTGGCCATCGGCGTGGCCGAGTATACCTACAACGTCACCGGCTATTACGAACATGGCGGCATTTCGGCCCGCATCTCGCAGACCTTCACCAAGGGTGCGCAGACCAGCGGCCTGAACCAGAACGGCATCCCCGCCGCCGCCTTGTTCAGCGACGATTACCGGCAGTGGGACTTCTCCTCCAGCCTCGACCTCAACGAGATCCTGAAGCGCGATGGCCTGCCGCAGATCACCTTCGATGTCACCAACCTGACGAACGCCAAGCAGCGCAGCTACTTCCAGTTCGACAATGCCACCTTCACCTCCTACACGCCGGGCCGGACCTTCATGATCGGCCTGCGCGGCCGCCTCTGATCAGGCGTACGGTACTTCCCTCAAGGGTCGGCCTGTCTCCCCGATAACCGGCCCAACTGGCGGCCCGCACGCGCGGGCCGCCTTTTTCTTCTGTGACCTGGGCCCGGCTTTCCTCCGCAACCCCATTTCCCACGCGCCCTCGTCCTGTTATGTTATCGCTAACAATAGCAAACCCTGGGAGATGCCCGATGAACCCCCGCCTGTCCCGCCGCCAGATCCTTGCCGGCGCGTTGGCCGCTGCCGCCATCCCGGCTCTGCCGGTGCCGGCCGCCGCCCCCGGCCCGTCGCTGAACGATCTGGCCAAGGCCAAGGGTCGCCGCTTCGGGTCGACCGTGGGCACCGGCAAGCCCGGCACCCTGACCGGGTCCTTCGCCGATCCGGCCTATCGCGATCTGCTGGTGGCCGAATGCGGGCTGCTGGTGCCGGAGAATGAGCTGAAATGGGGCGCACTGCGGCCCTCGGCCGATGTCTATACGTTCCAGGCGGCGGAACGGTTGCTGGCCTTCGCCGGGGAGAAGGGCCTGGCCATGCGCGGCCATACCCTGCTCTGGCACCATCCGCGCTGGCTGCCGGGCTGGCTGGACACGCATGATTTCGGCGCAAACCCCGCGCAAGGCGTAGAGAGGATGATCGCCGACCATGTCGCCAGGGTGGCCGGTTCGTACAAGGACCGCATCACCTCCTGGGACGTGGTGAATGAGGCGGTGGACGCCGACACGGGTGGGCTTCGCGACACGCCGTTCACCCGCCATGTGCCGGCGGAGCGTATCCTGGACCTCAGCTTCCACAAGGCGCGCGCGGTGCTGCCCCAGGGCCAGCTGGTCTATAATGACTATATGAGCTGGGAACCCGGCCATGAGAAGCACCGCGACGGCGTGCTGCGCCTGCTGGAGGGCTTTCGCAAGCGTGGCACCCCCGTCGATGCCCTGGGCGTGCAGTCGCACATCATGGTGGTCGATGATGGCCCGAAATATGACGAGGCCGCCTGGCGCCGCTTCGTCGACGACGTGGTGGGCATGGGCTATGGCCTGCTGATCACTGAATTCGACGTCAATGACAAGGGCCTGCCCACCGACATCGCGGCCCGCGACAAGGGTGTGGCCGATTATGCCCGCGCCTATCTGGACCTGATGCTGTCCTACCTGCAGATGGGCGACGTACTGGTCTGGGGCATGGTCGATAAGTTCTCCTGGCTGCAGGGCCTGACCCCGCGCGCCGATAAGCAGCCCTTCCGCTGCTGCCCCTATGGCAGCGATTACCAGCCCCATCCGCTGCGCGACGCCATCGCCGGGGCGCTGCGCGGGGCGGTGGCCAAGGGGTGATGCAACCGGCCGGCGGCCCGTCGCCGGCCTATTCCGCCGCCCGCTGTCCGGTCAGCGAGATATATTCGGCGAAGATGTCGCCCTGGATGGTCGTGTGCTGGCGCAGGCGGCGATAGGCGATCTCCGGGTCGCCCTGCTGCACGGCATCCAGGATGGCGGCATGGTCGCGCAAATTCTCCTCCGCGCGGCCGGGATAGTTCAGCTGATAACGGCGATAGGGCACCAGCTGCAGCGCCAGCTTGTCCGTCATCTCCACCAGCACGTCATTATGGCTGCCCCAGACCAGCAGCTGATGGAACTTGCGGCTGGTGGTGTAATATTCATCCTGGCGGCCGGCAGTATAATGCTCCTCGGACTGCTTATGCACCTCGGCCAGCTTGGCCTTTTCCTCTGGCGACATGCGGCGGGCGGACAGCTTGGCGCACAGGCCTTCCAGTTCCGACATGACCTCGAACATGTGGATCATGCGGCGGATATCCATGCTGGCCACCACCGCCCCCTGGCGCGGCCGCTTTTCCACCAGACCGCTTTCCACAAGTTGCAGCACCGCTTCACGCACGGGCGTGCGCGAAATGCCGAAACGGCTGGCGATCACCTCCTCATCCAGGCGGGACCCGGGACGCAGGCGGCCCATGAAAATGTCCTGTTCCAGGGACACGCGTACATGTTCGGCATGCGTTACGTGTGTGGGCTTGCTCATCCGACCTCCAACGCGCCCCCGCGCGCTCCCTTCAAACCTGGGTGAAACAGCGCCGCCAGCCTTACCGGCAAAGGACGGCGCTCTTGCCATGTATCGGTCATGCCTGTGGGCAAGTCAAGCTGTCGCCGTGAGTTTGGATACGCAGATTGGCATATCTGCATACATCGCGCCCGCACCGCGTATCCAGATACTCCCTTCCCTCCGTGGCGCCCGCATTTGCGGCAACCGCGCGCAACCTTCCCCTGCCGCGCGTGTTTCCTGATGATGCACCAATCGGGGAGAAGGACGATGTGTGGAATGATGGTCCGTCTGGCGGCCGTGGCGGCCGTCGTGGGGCTACTGGCCGGTTGCGTGGCCGTGGTACCGCTGGGGGAAACGACATCGCAGGCCAAAACGACATCGAAGCAGAAGTCCTGACACGCAATGTCCAGTGTTTAATTTCCATAATTTAAATTATCACGCGCATGTCTGTAGGCGCGGTGGATTCTATTTTGAAGTGCGACTCTCTTTTATAATCAGATGGTTAGCAATGGAGGCTGC
>NZ_JBXAFZ010000015.1:0-195907 GCF_058793615.1 Niveispirillum sp. GW835-FHT14G11 | reverse complement strand
TCGTCAAACGGGTTCATCGACATCTTCACATTCGCAAGCTCGACACCGCTCGCGTCGGGCTTCACGCGGATCTTGACGTTGTAGTCAACGACACGCTTCACGGCGACTAGGACTTTCATCTGGCAGCGCTCTCGGGCTTAGGACAAAGGACGCGGCACAGTGAGCAGGACGAATATGCTCGTCCATGCCCATAGCGATCATATTCGCTGAGCGATTTGGGTAATCGCCCGCTTTGCGTCAGGCGATCAAGCGCAGGGCGTCGCGGACATTGCCGATGCGTTGGTTGGCGGCGCGGGTGGAATTGGCAATCTCGCCCATGTTGTGATTGATCTGGGCGACCGCACCGGATGCGCCGCGCATGCTGGAATTCATCAGCCGGGCCACGGCGCTCTGTTCCTCCACGGCGGAGCAGGTGCCGATGACATAGGAACGCACGGCATCGATGGCACCCCGGATGGCATCCAGCTTCTCCGCCACGTCACCGGCCACCGACTGGAGCCCGACGATTTCGTGCGAGATGCGCTGGGTGGCGTCGGCGGCCTGACGGGCCAGAGACTTCACCTCACCCGCCACCACGGCGAAGCCGCGACCGGCCTCTCCGGCCCGCGCGCTCTCGATTGTGGCGTTCAGTGCCAGCATATTGATACGACCGGCAATCTCCCCGATCACCTTGACGATCTCGTCCATGGCCTGGGTGCCGGAAAGCAGGCGCTGCGTCGCCGCGTCCACCACCGTGGCCTCCTTGAAGGCCTGCTCGGTGGCGGTCTTGGAATAGCTCATCGAACGCGCGATCTCCTGGATCGAGGCATCGAGCTGTTCGGAACCGCTGGCGATGGCGGCGACGCTGACCGAGGTCTGTTCCGACGCCGCAGAGGCGTCTACCGCCTGATTGTTGGACTGTTCGACGGCGTTGACGATGTCGCCCAGATAATTCTGGACGGCCGCCAGCGTCTCCTCCTTGCGGTGGCGGGCCAGCACAGCCTCGGTCACGTCGGTGGCGAACTTCACCACCTTGACGGGACGGCCCCGGTGATCCAGCACGGGATTGTAGGTCGCCTGGATATAGACGGTGCGACCATTGGCAGCCTGACGACGATATTCCGCCTGGCTGAAACGGCCGGCACGCAGACCTTCCCAGAAGGTGGCGTAGGCGGGGCTGGCGGCTTCAGCGGCATCCATGAACATGCTGTGGTGCTTGCCCTGGATCTGATCCAGCCGGTAGCCCATAGTCTTCAGGAAATTGTCATTGGCATCCAGGATGGTGCCATCCATGGCGAAGGAGATCACGGCCTGGGAGCGGTTCAGCGCCGCCAGCTGGCCCTGCTGGTCCAGCGCATGCTGATATTGGGCCGTCACATCCGACGCCATCTTCACGACCTTGATGACATTGCCGCGCCGGTCCATCACGGGATTGTAGGAACCCTGGATCCAGACCTCCCGGCCGCCCTTGGCGATGCGGCGGATCATTTCCACCTTGCCCGGCTTGCCACCCCGCAGCATGCGCCAGAATTCGGCATAGGCAGCACTGGTGCGGGTCGCCTCATCCACGAACATCCCGTGATGCTTGCCGCGGATTTCGGACAGGCTGTAGCCCATCAATGTCAGGAAATTATCATTGGCACCGAGAACGATACCGTCAGCAGTGAATTCGATGATGGCCTGTGCTTTGCCGATGGCGGCAAGGATGGCATCAGCGTCATGATTACTACCGAACAACATGGTGCCCTCCAGAAGGATGTTCCCTATCCCAATGATGCACACACCATACGAAAATCAACAGAGGGGATCATTGTATCGGAAGGTTATGATTGAGAAATATTCAGTGATTATAATAATGCGCATTGTCTCATTAACATTAGTTAATGAACGAACCATGATTAGGCGTTCACCATATACATTGGGATATATTTAAAGGATAACATTCAGAAAACCAATGGCAACCGCTTGGCATTCGCTTCATGCTCGGCCGGACCAGAATATGGAAATTTTGCATTGATAACAGAGGCATAGCTTCGTATCCGTACCGGCGCCACACCCGTTTGGCGGGAAACCGCATCGGAACCGTCCTATGCGATCGGCATGAAGAGTGACCGATGGCCACTTTTCGACGCCCTCTCAAGGCGCCGGGCCGGCGCATCCGCGCCCTTGGTGACGCGGCACGTGCCACCCGGCGGCGACCATCTGCCGTGGGCAGGGATGGCGCGACAATGGGCGTGCGGCCGCCTCAGAGGCTGTCGCGATGTTCAGCCGGCGCGCCCGCCAGACCGAACACCCGGTATTCGGCCACGATGCGTGAGACAGTGGGCTGGCTGATACCATGCAGGCGGGCCATCTCGGCCCCCGAACTGGCGCCGGACAGGATGCTTTCGGCGATCTCCCGCCGCTGGGCGGCATCCAGCTTGCGCCGGCGGCCACCGATGCGGCCGGCGGCGCGGGCCGTGGCCAGACCGGCACCGGTGCGCTCCCGCAGCATCACCCGTTCGAACGCCGCGAAGGAACCGATCATGCGCATCAGCATGTGGCCGGCGGGACCAGTGGTCTCCACCCCCTCTTCCAGGCTGCGGAAGCCCGCACCGGCCTGGGCGATGCGTTCCAGCAGGTGCAATACCTCCTTCAGCGAGCGTGACAGCCGGCCTAGTTCGGCCACCATCAGTATGTCGCCCGGCCCCAGTTCCTCCAGCAGCCGATGCAGTTCCGGCCGGTCCCAGCGGCCGGAGGAGGCGCCCTCGCTCACGATGCGCTCGCATCCCGCCTCGCGCAGACGGCGCACCTGCTGCCTGCAGTCCTTCTCATCCCCATGGGCGGGGCGGGCATATCCGATCAACATGCTTTCCTCCCCTTGGGGTTTCTGCGCTACAGCGCGAAGCGCTGGTTGGGCATCAGGTTGACGTGACGAACCGGCCGGCCGGGCAGGCGCACCGTCACGCGCTGTGCATCCGGTGCAATGCCCAGCAAGGCCTGCGGCGTGCCATCCTTGGCGGTGATCAGCCGGGCGGCCCCGCCTTCCAGGCGGGTCAGCGACTTGCCGGACAGAGTCAGGTCCGCACCCTTGGTGTCATAGGTGACCGCTGCCGAGCCGCCACCATAGAGCGGCAGGGACAGGCGCGCACCCTTGGCGGCCTTGTGGCCGGGGCGGATGTTCCAGGACAGGGCGTCCCGTTCCTCCACCACGCCGATCAGGCGCCACGTGTAATCCACCATGACCAGGGCCGTGGGGGAATAGTTGGGATGATCCTCCCCATGGGTGAATTCACCCGTGTCGGGGTCCATCTGCTGACGGAAGGTCAGGTCCTTCTGGATGGCGTCGCACCAGCGGTCCATCATTTCGGTAAATTCGGCGGCGCGGCCGTAATGGTCCATCCATCGCGGCGCGCGCAGCGCCGTCAGCCCCTGGCTGGCCCCGCCCCAGCTGTTGGCCGGGATGGGCCGCACGAAGGCGGGATCATTCATGGCGATGGAGGACAGGGGATACTTGCCCCAGAATGCCTTGGGATTGTGCAGCTGCCGGGTCCACAGCGTGTCGAACAGGGCCTGATCAACCACATGCTCGCCGCACACCCGGCTGATCACGTCGGAACGAACGCGGATGAACGTGTTCTGGGCATCCAGATCGTAGAAGGCGGCGTCCTCGGCGACATAGAGCCTGGACAGGATCAGGCTGCGGATCTTGTCGGCTTCCTCCGTCCATCTGTCGGCCTCGCCGTTGCGGCCCAGGGCCTTGGCCATTTCCGCCAGGGCGCGGCGGGCGCCGTAGATGGTGGCCGACAGATCGGGGCAGAGGCGCGGCAACCCGGGCAGGTCGTGATGGCGTCGCGCGTCCTTGTTGGGGCACTGATTGGGCATGCCCTGCCAGCGCGGGCTATTGTCGTGGCCGGTGTCGTAGGTGCAGAAGCCTTCCACCAGCCCGGTACCACGGGTGTTGCGGTGGCGCATCAGCCAGCCGTCCCAAGCACCACCGGCGCGATATGCCGCCTCCAGCAGCTCCGCATCGCCGGTATCGCGGGCCAGTTCCCAGGCGGTGGCGGCGATGGGCACCACCATCTGGATCTGGCCGAAACCGGTTTCCGCCACCTTGTTATTGGCGGGCAACTGGCCGTCGGCGCGCTGCAATTCGAAGAAGGTCAGGTGACTGTTGCGGGCCACGTCGGGACGGAACTTGGCATAGACCAGGGCCTCATGCGGGCCGCATTCCTGCCAGATACCCTTATAGACCGAGCCTTCGATCAGCACCGGCTTGGTGACATAGGGCATCACCTGGACATTGCCGGCCAGCACCTCCAGCGCCTTGTCGTAGGCCGTCTGCCAGGACGTGTCGGACGTGGTGAAGCGCGGGGCGTCGGCGGCCATCCTCTCCTGCGCGCTGGACAGGCGCGGCAGCGAGGCAGCGGCCAGGGCAGCGGTGCCGACGGTCAGAATAGTGCGGCGGGAAAGCCGGTTGGAAATCATTGTGCCATCTCCGGCTTGTCAACATGCACCCAGTCGATATCGACATGCCCACCAATCTCCCCCTTGGAGAAGGTGAACAAAGCGGGTCGCGAGCCCTTCCACCAGGAGAAGCGGGCCAGCTGGATGGGCTCCCCCATCGGCTGGAAGCGCTTGCCCTCGTCCAGGCTGAAGCTGTAGCGGACCTTCTGGTCTGGCGTGACATGGGCCCGCAGCTGAATATTCTTGGCCTTCAGCGCCGGCCCCCTGGTCTCCACCCCTTCCGATGCCAGGGTGATGTGGTTCTGCCCGCCGTCGCGGACCAGGCCGATCCAGCTGGGCTTCACGCCGAACAGGGACAGGCCGGCGCGCTGGCCTTCCTTCAGGCGGGAGACATCCAGCCGGGTGGTGACCTGACGTTCCGGACCCTGGAGGATCTGGGTCAGGGTGTTGCGCGACGTGGCCAGATGCTCGGATTTGCCTGCGGTAAGGCGCAGGAAGCCGGGGCGCGCCGACAGGCTCCACGCCTTGTCGTCGGGATTATGGTTCCAGGACCACTGTAGGCCCAGCTTCTTCCCCTTGAACTCGTCGCTGTCCTGCAGGCGGTCGTTGGTGGGGGCGCTGCCAGTGTCGGGCATGGCGTGGGTGGCAACCGGCTGGCCGCCATAGGTGCCGGCGATGCGCTGGCCCATCACCGGCCAGTCATCGATCCATTCCACCGGTTGCAGATGCACGATGCGGCCGAAGGCGCCGGTGCTGTTGAAATGCGCGAACCAGTCCTGGCCGGACGGGGTTTCGATCCAGCCGCCCTGGTGCGGGCCTTCCAGGGCGGTCGTGCCCTGGCTCAGCGACACCTGCCATTCATAGGGGCCTTCGATGTTGCGCGAACGGAGTGCGACCTGCGCCCCCTTCTCCACCCCGCCGAACGGCGCCAGGATGTAGTAGTAGCCGTTGCGCTTGTAGAGCTTGGGGCCCTCCAGGATGGGCAGGTTCTGCTTGTCCTGGATGATCACCTTGCCCTCATCCAGCACGCTTTTGCCATCCGGGCTCATGCGGTGCAGAATGATGGGGCCGGCGCCGACGACGGAATGCACCAGCCAGGCGGTGCCGTCTTCGTCCCAGAAGGGGCACGGGTCTTCCAGCCTGGGCTTGGCGATCACCTGGACGGGGGCGGTCCAGGGGCCTTCGGCCTTTTTCGCCGTGGACATGAACACGCCTTCATCCGGCGTGGCCCAATAGACATAGAACAGGCCGTTATGGTGGCGGATGGCGGGCGCCCAGACGCCGCTGGCATAGCGGGTGCCGTCCACCGGCTTGGACTTGGTGTCGTCCAGCTTGAACGGGCCCGGCATGTCGTACTCAGGCGCGAAGGGCAGCTTGGGCAGGACATGGCCGATGATGGACCAATGCACCAGATCACGCGATTTCAGCACCGGGATGCCGGGCGAGAAATGGAAGCTGGAGGCCACCATGTAATAGGCATCGTCCACCCGGATCAGGTCCGGGTCGGAATAGTCGGCGAACAGGATCGGGTTGGTGTAGGTCGCCGGGCTGTCCGCCGCCAGCGCTGGCAGCGCGCCGAACAGGGTGGTGGACAGCAAAGCCGCCAGGATCATCTTGCGCATTGGACCTTATCCCGCCATCTGGTTGCCATAGCCGATGATGATGGTGGCCAGGACCAGCAGGCCCACGCCCGACCACACCATCAGCCGCACGCCCGGCCGCGCATCTTTCCATTCCTTGAAGGCAAAGCCCCACAGGGTGCCGAAGATGATGATCGACGCCATGTGCAGGGTCCAGGAGGAGAATCCATAGGTCCCCATCTGGCTTTCGCCCATGGTGTAGAAGAAGAACTGGAAATACCAGGCGGCGCCGGCGATGGCGCAGAGGATGAAGTTGGCGGCCAGCGGCGAACGCTCTCCACCCGCTTCCTTGGTACGGCCGACCCATTCACCCGCGCTTCGGTTGCGGTTGATCAGGATGCCGCACCAGACGGCATTGGTGATCAGGCCGCCGAACATCACCAGGCACAGGATGGGCAGGCCGGTCCACAGCGGACCAGTGCCGGCCGCCGCCGACAGCGCCTTCACCGGCTCACCCGCTGCCAGGCCGAACGCGAAGCAGGAGGACATAATGCCGGAGAAGGTAGCCACGGCCACGCCCTTGACGAAGTCGAACTCCGCCACGGCGGCCTTCTTCTGCTCATCCGACAGGGCAGCGTCCTTGCGGGCACCGGCCATGGCGACGACGACGATGCCGGCGAAGGTGACGGCCAGACCCAGCAGGATGACATTACCGCCGGCCGTGTCGATCAGCTTGGCTTTGAAATCACCCTGGAACAAGGGCGGGATCAGGGTGCCGAAGACGGTGCACAGGCCCAAAACTACCGCCATGCCCAGGGACAGGCCCAGATAGCGCATGGTCAGACCATAGGTGAGGCCGCCGAAGCCCCAGAGCATGCCGAAAATGACGGGCCAGACCAGGGTCGGGGTCGGGGTCTGCGCCAGCACGCCCAACAGATCGTTGGTCTGCACCGACGCGAAGAACCAGGGCGCGATCAGCCAGGAGACGATACCCCCCGTCAGCCAGTAGATCTCCCACGACCAGCGCCGCACGGCGCGATAGGGGACGTAGAAGCTGGCCGAGGCGAGACCGCCCAGCCAGTGGAAGAGAACGCCCAGCAACGGATTGGCCACCATACTTCAAGATCCTCCCTGCTCACCTTGTCGGGCTGAATGCCTCTGCGGTGGGGTACCAGGATACGCCCAAGGGCGTCCTGCCCGGTGACTTATAGGGTAAATTTCTCACATTATGAATTACGATCTTATATTACGGACCTAAAACGTCGTCCGCCCGCCCGACGTGTCGAAGGTGGAGGCGGTGGTGAAGCTGCATTCCTCAGAGGCCATGAAACAGACCATGGCCGTGCTTTCCTCCACCATGCCCAGGCGTCCCATGGGAATGCGGGAGCGCATGTAATCGACCTGGGCGGGTGGCAGCTGATCCAGGATCGGACTGTCGAAGGTGGCGGGCGTCAGGCTGTTGGCGATGATGCCATGCGTGGCCAGTTCCTTGCCCAGCGACTTGGTCAGGCCGATCACCCCGGCCTTGGACGCGGAATAGGCCGACGCGTTGGGGTTGCCTTCCTTGCCGGCGACCGAGGCGACATTGACGATGCGACCATAGCCGTTTTCCAGCATGTGCGGCACCACCGCACGGCAGCAATGGAAGACGCCGTTCAGGTTGATCGCCATCACCCGGTACCAGCTTTCCAGCGGGAATTCATGTACGGGTGCCGTGGCGCCGGTAATGCCGGCGGAGCAGACCAGGATGTCGACATGGCCCAAGACGGCGATGGTGGCCCGGGTCGCCGCGGCAACCTGTTCGGAGTTCGAAACATCCAGCGCCTGGACATGGGCGGCACCGACCGACGTCTTCGCTGCGTCCAGCGCCGCAGCGTTCAGGTCCCACAGGGCGACCTGGCCACCTTCGTCGCGGATGCGGCGGGCGACATCCAGCCCCAGGCCGGACGCCCCGCCAGTGATGATCGCATTGCGCCCCGAAAAGCGCCCGGCAAATACGCTCATAGCGTGGAACCTCGTGAAACGGGCTGAAGCGTTCATTTATTCGCTCATTTCGTCATCCCGGCTTTCGCCGGGATGACGAAGAATGGTGGGCGTTAACGAAGGTGCCCATCCTTCCCAAAAATCAGAACGTGCCGCTGATGGCGCCATCCGTGATGCGGTCGGGCAGCCAGCGGGCACCCGTGCTGCGGAAATCCACAACCTTTTCCAGCGCGAAGGCCGGAACACCGCGCGGGGTGCGCAGGCGGAAGAAATCGGCGTCCTTCACATCCTCCAGCCGGATGGCGGGACGGGGGTCGGGTGCCTCCACCGCGATCTCGACATTGGTCATCTCCACCCGCCGCGCATGGCGGATGAAAAAGCCCGTGGCCGGCAGGTCGCCGAACATGGTGGCCTCCGGATAGGCCATCTCGGCCTCTGGCGGGGTGATCGCCGCCATCGCGGCGGGGGCGCCACCGACATGGTGGAAATAGCAATCGGTGATGCGCAGATCCTCGATCGGCTTTTCCGTCAGGCCCGCCACGACCGATGGCAGGATGGTGGCGCCAGATGAGACGACATTCTGGATCAGGATGCGCTTCAGGCTGCCCACGGGCACACCCGCCGGCCCCCGCATGCGCTTGCCCAGACGCAGGAAGATGGGGGCATCGACGATGCCGCGCATGGTAATGTTGGAAACCGTCACATCCTCCAGCACGCCGCCATCCACCGTTTCGAACGCCAAGCCGCGGCTATCCTCGAAAATGCAGTTGGTGATGGTGATGTTGCGGAAGCCGCCATTGGTCTCCGTGCCGAACTTGATGCGCCCATGGATCAGGGGGGCGAAATCGGCCGGCATCTTCTTCCAGGTGCCATCCAGGACGGAACCCACCTGGTAATTGCCGGTGACCAGACAGTCGGAGATGGTCAGGTTCTCGGTCACCCGCGCCTCGCCCAGGCCGAAGCTGGATTTCGGGCAGATGGCATCGTCATAGGGCGAATTGACGGTGCAGTTGGTGACGCGGACATTCTTGCAGCAATCGATGTCGAACCCGTCGCGGTTGGTATCGACCAGCAGATTGTCGATGGTCAAGTTGTCGACGCCGGTGGCCAGCAGCGCGAACCAGCCGCCCTCCAGCACCTTGAAATCACGCAGCAGGACGTTGCGGCACCATTTCAGGGCGATGGCCTTGTTGCCGGTGCCGGGACCGGACGGGTCCTTCAGCCAGTTGTCCTTGCCGTCGCCGCGCCCCAGCCCCTTGCCCCAGATCAGGCCGGGTCCGATGATGGCGACGTCGTGCAGGCCCTCGCCCCAGATCAGGCTGTTGCGCCAGTGGCTATGGCCGAAATCCTGATACTTGTTCCATTCCGGGATGGGTTCGGGATGGTCGTAACCCTGGCTCTCCGTGGGCACGGCGGCCAGGATGGTGGCCCCCTGCTCCAGATAAAGCGTGATCTTGCTTTTCAGCCGGATCGTGTAGCAGGCATAGGTGCCGGGCGGGAAATAGACCGTGCCGCCGCCGCGTTCGGCCACGTAATCGATGGCCTTGTTGATGGCCGCGCTGTCGATGGCGCTGCCATCGCCCTTGGCGCCGAACTGACGGATATCGGCCTGGAAGACTTGGAACGGGCCCGTGGGCTTTTCCGGGGTCTTGGCGCCTGCGGCCATGGCCATGCCGGCCCCGGCCACCGCACCGGCACCCAGAACGAGCGAACGGCGGTCGAACATCATCACCTCCCGGTATCTTAATTTTCGCAGATGGAGAAGGGGCGGCAGCCGCCGCCCCTTCAACCAATTCCGCAATCTTAGAACTTCACCGTGGCGCCCAGGAAGAATTCAGGCCCCAGGACGTCATAGGTGGCCGAGAAAGTGTTGGCGTTCGGCCCCTGGGTGGTGATGGGCGGCTTGTTGTTCAGGGCATTGTTCACGCCGCCGAAGACCTGCAGGCTGTCATTGACGTCATAGTTGAAGGAGACGTCGAAATAGTTCTGCGCCTTCAGCGTCGGGTAGGCGATGCTGTCCAGCGCTGGCGTGGCGGCCGAGCCCTGGCGCTTGGGCACCAGATAGCGGTCGGTCGTCACCTTGCCGATATAGCGATGGCGGACCGACAGTTGAAGCGCATCGACATTCCACGACACGCGGGTGCTGCCACGCCAGATCGGCAGCGGCTGGCCGCAGGTCGGGCCGAACGAGCCCTCGCAATGGTTCTGGATGTTGGGGAACGCCGCCACCGGGGTGGAGGTGAAATCATCCAGGAAGGTGTAGCTGGTGGAAATGTCGAAGGACGACACGTCCGACAGGCCAGGGAAGCCAAAATCGGCGGCGAAGGAGTAACGCGCCGCGAAATCGATGCCCGAGGTCTGCAATTTGCCCGTATTGGCATTCAGGATCTTGGCCACATAGGGGTCGTTGATCTCACCCGTCGTCGGGCTGCGGTTGATGGCGCGGCAGAACTCGCTATTGGCGTCCTGGATGACGTTGTAGCAGAGGTTCAAGGTGTTCTGCAGGCCGCCGCCCAGCGCGGAGATGGCGCCGTCCAGCTTGATCTTGAAGTAGTCAACGCTGATGTTCAGGCCGGGTACGAAGTCCGGCGTCAGGATGGTGCCGAACGTGTAGGTGTCGGACACTTCCTCCCGCAGGTTCGGGTTGCCGCCGAAATCGGCACCGAAAATGGTGTTGGGCTGGACACCGGCACCGAAGACATTGGCCGCCGGCACGCCGGTGGCCACGCAGACCGCGCGCACCGCCGCCGTCTGCTGGGCAGCGGGTGCACGCGACGAGCAGGGGTCGGTGGCGACGCTGACGACGCGGTTGATGCCGCCGAACAGCTCGTTCACGTTGGGCGCACGGATGGCGCGCTGATACTGGCCGCGAAACGCGATGTCCTTGTTCGCGCGGTAATCCAGACCGGTCGAATAGGTCCAGACCGAACCGATGCCCGACAGGGAATAGTCGGAATAGCGGAAGGCGCCATTGGCCTCCAGCGCATCGACCATGGGCAGGTCGCCCAGCAGCGGCACGTTCAGCTCGCCGAACACTTCCTTGACGCTGGTGCTGCCCCTGGTGGGCAGGCCGGGGTTGAAGCCGGCCACGTCGCCGGATGCCAGGAAGCTGTCCGGAGTGAAGGTGGCGCTGGTGTCACGCCACTCCACGCCCGTGGAGAAGCCGACATCGCCGGCCGGCAGCGGGAACAGCTTGCCGGTCACGCTGGCCTGGGCCGTCTGCTGCGTCGCCACCGTGGAGTTGGTGGCGTTGATGGCGATGGCCGAGCGGCAGGCCTCGGAAATGTTGGCGCCGAAGATGTTGCAGACCGGGGCCGCCGAACCGTTGGACAGCAATGCCGCCTGCAGGCGGCTACGCGAGATGGCGTTCTGCAACAGCAGCGTATTCTCGGTCCGGGCGTAGGTGTAGTAGGTGTTGAAATTCAGGTCGGTGAAATAATCCTCCGACGCGCTGCCCAGAGCCCAGTCGAAGCCCCAGGCGCCGCGATAGGTGTTGCGGCGTTCGGTGGCACGGCGGGGACCCACCTCCACATAGCGGCGGCCGGCGGTGATCAGCGCCAGGCCGTCACCGCGCGTCGTGGTGCGGGTGGCCGTGCCGCTGGTCACGGTCGAGGTGCCCGTCTCCGCCAGGTCCAGCTGGCGGAAGACCTCCTGCATGGCGGGCGACAGATAGGGGTTGTTCACATTGAACAGGGTCGGCGCGCCAACATTCGTCGGAGCCAAGCGGGCATCGACGACGTTGTTGGAGTAATGCAGCTCCATGAAGCCACGGATCTTGTCCGTGAAATCATAATGGCCGAAGCTGTTCAGCATCACGCGGCGTTGCGGCTGGATCAGGTAATTGTCCGGACCCAGGTTGAAATCGTCCTGCGGCGTGACCGCGGGCCGGGCCGTGGTGCCGGCATCGTTGAAGGTGAAACCTCTAGAGCCGAGCGTGCCCAGGCCGGCCGCCGTATAGGCCGCGTTCAAGGCGGCGTTGGAACCACCGAAGGATGGCAGGCCGGAGAAGCGACCATTGGGAATGTCGCCCGAACCACCGCGGATGAAGCCCAGTTCGCCACCACCGGCGACGCAGCCCAAGCCGGCGGCCGGGGAGAACGGTGTACCCGCACTGCTGGCGCTGCCCGAGCCCTTCACGACGCAACCGTCGGACAGGCTGTCATAGGCGAAGCTGCCGCGGTCGCCGCGGGTGATGGCGCCGCGGTCCAGGAAGTTGCCGGCCACCACGATATTGCCGCGGCCATTGGCGAAATTGCCGCCCGCCGTGATGTCGACATTATAGGTGGGCGTCGTCGTCGGCTGGTCCAGATTGATCTGGGCGCGGGCTTCGACACCTTCGAAATCATCGCGCATGATGAAGTTCACGACGCCGGTGATGGCATCGGAACCATAAACGGCCGACGAACCGCCCGTGACGATTTCCGTGCGCGCGACCAGGGTCGACGGAATGGTGTTCAGGTCGGTGACCTGCTCCGGACCATAGATAGCGAAGCGCCGGCCATTGACCAGCACCAGATTGCGGGTGGCGCCGAAGCCGCGCAGGTTCACGTCGGCAAAGCCGCCGGGAACCGTGTTGGAGGTGGCGGAACCCAGCTGGGAAGCGACCGCCTGCGGCAGCTGCGCCAGCATCTTCTCAATATTGACGTTACCGGAGAGCTTCAACTCCTCCTGACCGACCACGCTGACCGGCGTGGGGGCAGAGAAGGCGCGCGGGATGCGCGAACCGGTGACCACCACCTCTTCCAGCACCTCACCGGCCGGGTCGGCGGTTTGTGCCACCGCTGGCAAAACCGAACACACAAAACCGGCTGCGACCATGGCAGTACCGGCCAGCAGCCGTCCGCGACGGCTGATCTCACACTTACTCACAGGGACCTCCCTCTTGTCTTATCTTAAGATTTGCCGACATACCGGGGAGCCTGGAACCATCCCATACACCCTACCCGGCATGTATCCCATATTTTGAAAGGAATTATTATCTAATGAGAGTAGTCCGTCAATCTGATTTTGTTACCGCTCCCATAATATAATTTATATTACAAATTCAAGAGCCCAGTCATGGTTAAGAAATGATTGGAAACCCGACCCTTTTATAAGGATGATCGGCGCGCCTGCTTTTCACAATCCCCTTTCCAATCTGTCGCCACATCCCGCCCGATGACCGGTAGGCTGGTCAGCACTTTGCTGGCCGCCATTCAAGCCATTGTCCCAAAAAGGAATTGGGACTTGGCGCATGATGGCCCCACCGATCCGTTTCCTGCTTGGGTCTTGACAGGGTTCGGCTTTGTGCATATGCGAATAATTCTTAGTTTGATAATCAAGCGAAGGCCCCGTCCCTTGCCCGTCCCCTCCCCCTCCCCCAGCAGGAAAGCCAGCCCACGGCCAGCGCTGGCCAAACGGCCGGTCTGGGACCTGCCGGTGCGAATCCTGACGGCATCGTTGGGCGGTTATCTCCTGACGGCGGCGACCACCGCACTGCTGGCCCGGCTGCTGCCCGGTTCGCCGCTGGAGACCGCCATGGCGGCCACAACCCTGTCCTTCGCCCTGTTCACGGGGGCCGTGGTCTGGACCTTCGGGGCCGGCCGGGCGCTGGTTGTGGCGGGCTGGATCTGGGGGCTGGCACTGCTGGTCAGCGGGCTGGCCTGGCTCTCCATTCAAGGGGGGTGGCCGGCATGAAGGGGTTCCGCCAGACGCAATCGGCCCTGCATACCTGGACCGGCCTGCTGGTCGGCTGGGTGCTGTTCCTGATCTTCATCGCCGGCACCGTCAGTTTCTGGCGCGAGGAAATCAGTCGCTGGATGCGGCCGGAACTGTCCGTGACATCCGAAATGCGCACACCTGAGGATGAGCGGCGGATGGTGGAGGGTGCCCTGGCCGCATTGGTCGCCCGCGCGCCCGATGCCACCAGCTGGTCGATCAGCCTGCCGGGTTCGCGTGGCGTGGGCGTCCAGGGTGTGTGGACCGAACGCTTGCCCCCCGGTGAACCACGCCGTCCCTTCCGCTGGCCCGACGCCACCAACAGCCTGTGGGTGGATGGCGATGGCCAGCCCGTGGCCGTGCGGGAAACGCGCGGTGGCGATTTCTGGTACCGCCTGCATTTCGACCTGCATTACATGCCGGTGATCTGGGCCCGCTGGTTCGTGGGCTTCTGTTCGATGTTCATGCTGATCGCCATCGTCACCGGCATCATCACGCACAAGAAGATCTTCCGGGAATTTTTCACCTTCCGGCCCGGCAAGGGGCAGCGCAGCTGGCTGGACGGGCACAATGCCACCGCCGTGCTGGCCCTGCCGTTCCATCTGATGATCACCTATACCGGGCTGGTCACGCTGATGGCGCTGTATATGCCCTGGGGGATGCTCGCCAATTTCGACGACCGCAATGCCGCCTTCGCCGCCACCCAGCCCAATGTGCCACCGGCCAAGTACGCCGCCACGCCGGCGCCGATGGCGCCGATGGGCGCGATGCTGGACCAGGCGCGTCAGGTGTGGGGCGGCGTCGGCCCCGGCAGCATCCGCATCAGCAATCCCGGCGATGCCTCGGCCCGCGTGACCATGGGCCGCGACCTCAACCATTCCATCCTGGATGATGGGGACCCGCTGGTGTTCGACGGGGTGACGGGCGCGCTGCTGGGCCAGGCACCGGCCGGCGGTGCCGGCACGGCGACGCGTGATGCCATGGTCGGCATCCATGCCGGCCGCTTCTCCCCCATCACCGTGCGCTGGCTGTATTTCCTGTCCGGACTGGCGGGCACGGCGATGGTCGGCACCGGTCTGGTGATGTGGACCGCCAAGCGGCGGGAGAAGCTGCCCGATCCCATGAAGCCGCATTTCGGCTTCCGGCTGGTTGAACGGCTGAATGTCGGCACGGTGGCGGGATTGCCGCTGGGAATGGTCACCATGCTGTGCGCCAACCGGCTGCTGCCCGTGGACATCGAGGGGCGCTGGCATGGGGAGGTGAACGCCATGTTCATCGCCTGGGGCCTCGCCCTGGCCTATGCCTTTCTCCGCCCCCCAAAACGCGGCTGGGTGGAACAGTTCGGCCTGACCGGGGCAGCGCTTGTGGCCCTGCCGATCTTTGACCAGCTATCCGGCCAGGGAATGTGGCAGCACCTGACCCATGGTGACGCCACCCGCTTCTGGACCGACGTCACCCTCATCGCCCTGGGCCTGTCGCAGGCCGCCATCGCGGTGAAGGTCCATCGTCACAAGCTACGCGTGGCTCCCGCCAAGGGCCGCACACACAGGGAGGCGGCATTGGCCGTGGCCGGGGAATGAGCCTGATATCCTGGTTGCTGGCCCTGGCCGGCTTCGCCTGTCTGGCGCTGGCCATGGAAGACCATCACCATTGGCTGGTGGGCCGCCGCCCCTCCAGACGGGGGGCCTTCACCCTGCGCCTGCTGGGCTGGCCGCTGCTGGCGCTGTCCTGGGGGGCCGCCACCGCGTCCTGGGGGCCGTCACTGGGCAGCATCGCCTGGTGCGGATTGTTGAGCGTCTCCGCAGGCCCCTTGGTGCTGGCCCGCACCTATTTTAACCCAAGGCGGTGCTGAGCCGGCCCTGATCGCCCCGCAATGGCGCCTGACCGGCGGCCAGGCCCGCGCAGGCAGGGAACACCGGACAGCATCGGCGCAAACACCACCAATTTCTTCGACAGGAAGTATTACCGCAATGTCGGCCATTCCAATGCCGGCTTCTGGGGACAACCGCGCCGTGTATTGGTTAATTTGTGCGCATCCCTGTGAAATTGGAGGGGGAGGATTGTGCCCATCCTCCCCCTGCCCTTGGCAAACACACACTGCTTTCTTGGGTCGCATCTGCTAAGGTGATGCAGTCCTTGGCAAAAGGGTGGCGGTATCTTGAAACTGGGCTGGCCGTGTTGGAAGCTTCCGGCGGGTGCGTTCTGGGCCGTCATCGGGCTTTCGCTTTTCCTGGAGGTCGCCCCCACCCTTGCCGCAGAGCGCTGGGACGGGCTGGCCACCACGGTTTTCCAGAATTACGGGCGCGACCAGGGGTTGCCGCATCCTGTGCCCACCGCCCTGGCCCAGGACCGCGACGGGTTCCTGTGGGTCGGGCTGCAGGGCGGGCTGGCGCGGTGGGACGGTTACCGGTTCCGGGCTTGGCGGGCCGATCCCGCTGTACCGGGCAGCCTGCATGACGATTGGATCAATGTCCTGTATGTTGCGGCCGATGGCAGCCTGTGGGTGGGCGGCGGGGCCGGGGGCCTTGCCCGCTATGACAAGGTGCGCGACCGGTTCGAGCCGGTGCAACTGCATGCCAGGAATGAACGAACCCATATCGCGGCCCTCACCGACGATGGTTCCGGCGGGCTGTTGATCGGGACCGGTGACGGGCTTTACCGCCTGCCGCCCGGCGGTGCCGCGCCCGTGCGCATGACCGATACCGGCCTTCCGCCGGGGACCGTGCGGTCGCTGCTGCGTGACCGGACGGGCACACTCTGGGTGGGCACCAACGAGGGTTTGGCCAAGCGGGCGGCGGGACAGGCGGGCTTTACGCCCGTGGCGGTGGCCGATGCCATCGGCGTCACCGCCCTGGCCCAGGACGGGGATGGCCGGCTGTGGATCGGCACCCGGCGCCGGGGGCTGTTCATCCTGGAAACGCCGAACGGCACCCCGCGGGCCATCGACCCGCGCACGGCCCTGTCCACAGCCAGCGTATCCGCCATCGTCCAGGCCAGCTCGCAGGAATTCTGGGCGGCCCTGCGCGGCGGCGGCATCTGGGCCGTGGATATGCGCAGCCTGAAGGGACGGGCCATCCGGCATGACCGTACCCTGCCCGGCAGCCTGGCGCATGACGATGTCTGGGCCCTGCTGCGCGACGATGCTGGCTCCGTCTGGGCGGGGACCAGTGGCGGCCTCTCCTATCACCCCCATGATCCGGGGCTGGTTTCCACCATCTTCGGCGCGTCGCAGCAGGCGGACGGGCTGCGCGGCGCAGACGTGATGTCCATCCTGGCGCTGCGTGACGGGCGGATCTGGCTGGGCTATCTCAATGTCGGGGCTGACCTGATTGACCCGCAGACCGGACGGGTTGCGATCCTGGCCGCCGATCCGGCCAACCCGGACACGGCCTTGCCACCCACCGCCCTGTTCGGCCTGGCCGAGGGCGATGACGGCACCGTCTATTTCGGTACGCGGCGCGGGCTGTATGCGCGCGATCCCAAGGGAAACCTGCGACTGGTGACCGTTGCCGGGCGCGATCCCCGCGCCGGCATTGGCAGCCTGACCTTTGATCAGGGCATTCTGTGGATCGGGGGAGAGGAGAACGGCCTGTGGGGCTGGCGCCCCGGCCCGGTGCCGCAGACGGTGCTGGCCGGCGGGGATGTCAATCTGGCCGATCCCGGTGTGAACAGCATCACCCGCGGACAGGAACAGGATCTGTGGGTCGGCACGCGTGACGGGCTGCACCGGGTCGACCTGAAGACCCGCGCTGTCGAACATATCGCCGCCGACCCGGCCGATCCCCATGCCCTGCCCGGCCGCTTCATCGTCAGCCAGGTGTTCGACCGGCAGGGGCGGCTGTGGGTCGCCACGTTCGGCGGCGGCGTGGCGGTGATGACCGGCCGCGACAGGTATGGCCGGCCTCAGTTCCAGCGGATCGGGCTGGAACAGGGCCTGCCGCATGTCAATGTCGGCAGCTTGCAGATGGACGGGTCGGGCAGCATCTGGGCCGGCACCGATGACGGTCTGGCCATGATCGATCCCGAAGCGCTGACCGCCCGGCCACTGCGTCGCGCGGACGGGGTTCCCCTGCTGGATTATGTGGCGGGAGGCGGCGCCACCAGCCGGTCGGGAGAGGTGCTGTTCGGGGCGCTGGGCGGCCTGACCGTGGCGCGTCCGGGCACGCTGTCGCCCTGGCGTTTCCGCCCGCCCCTGGTCATCACCGACCTGCGCGTGGGCGGGGAACCGCTGCCGGTGGGCGCCTATAATGGGGCCTACGCGCCGGCGCCGCTGGTCCTGAAGCCCGACGCCAACAGCCTGGCCGTCGAGTTCGCGGCCCTGGATTACACCGCTCCCGGCCGCAACCGCTATGCCTACAAGCTGGAAGGGTTTGATCGCGACTGGGTGGAAGCCGATGCCGGCCGGCGGCTCGCCGTCTATACCAATCTGTCGCCGGGCCGTTACCGGCTGCACCTGCGGGGCAGCAACCGCGAGGGTCGGCCGGCGGCACGCGATCTGGTGCTGCCGGTGGAGGTGTTGCCCGCCTGGTACCAGCAGCACTGGGTCCAGGGCGTGGGAATGGCATTGGCCCTGGCGCTGGTCTTCGCCCTGGTGCGTTGGCGCACGGCGCTGCTGCGGCGCCAGCAATCGGTGCTGAAACAGCAGATCGCCCACCATACCGCAGACCTGCGGGCTGCCAATGAAAGGCTGGAACGGCTGGCCATGACCGACCCGCTGACCGATTGCGCCAACCGCCGGCATTTCATGCAGCGCGCGGCGGAGTTGGTGGCGCAGGCGCACCGCCATGGCACGCCGCTGACCCTGGCGGTGCTGGATCTGGACGAGTTCAAGCGCATCAACGACACCCATGGGCACCCTGTCGGCGACGCGGTGCTCGTCATGACCGGCAACCTGCTGGCCAGGCATATGCGGGCGACCGACATGGTGGGCCGGGTGGGGGGCGAGGAATTCGCCCTGCTGATGCCGCATACCGGCGCCGACGGCGCCCTGCTGCTGGCCACCCGCCTGCTAGAGGCGGTGGCGGCGGCCCGGGTGCCGGTGGGCCAGGACGGGATCGGGGTGACGGCCAGCATCGGCGTGGCCGAAATGCACCCTGACGATGATCTGGACGGTCTCTATGCCCGCGCCGATGCCGCGCTTTATACCGCCAAGCAGGCGGGGCGCAACCGCGTCAGCCTGGCGCCGACGCAGTAGCGCCCCCGTCTGTTTCAGCCCTTCAGCGCCGCCGCGATGGTCGCGGCGAATGGCAGCGTCGGTCGGCCCAGCAGGGTGGACAGCGTCCGCCCATCATCGAACAGCGCACCCTGGGCCGCCGCCGCGTCGGAATCGGCCAGCAGGTCGGCCACGGGCGCCGGCAGACCAGCCCCCAGCAGGGCACCGCGATAATCAGCTTCCGGCAGGTCGACATAGGGGATCTGGCGGCCCGTCTGATGCGACAGTTCAGCGGCGAAATCCGCCAGGGTGTAGGAAGTGTCGCCGGCCAGTTCCAGCACCGCACGGGCGGGGGCCGCAGCGTCCAGCAGGGCGATGGCGGCGGCTTCGGCATAATCGGCGCGCGCCGCACTGCTGATGCGGCCGTCACGCGCACTGCCGATTAAGGCGCCGTGCTGCAGAGCCGGCGGGATGGAGGCGGCGTAATTCTCCGTATACCAGCCATTGCGCAGGATGGTGTGGGGGATGCCGCTGTCGGCGATCAGTGCTTCGGTCTGGCGATGCTCTTCCGCCAGGCCCAGCCGGGAGGTGTCAGCCCGCAGGACGCTGGTATAAGCCAGACGCTTGATACCGGCCTGCTTTGCCGCCTCAATCGCGTTGCGATGCTGGGCGACGCGCGCGCCCAGCGCGTTCGATGAGATCAGCAGCAGCCGTTCGACACCCTCCAGGGCGGCAATCAGCGTTTCCGGCTGATCATAATCGCCCTGGCGCACGGTGACACCGGTCGGGAACAGGCCAGCGGCACGGACGGGATCGCGGACGATGGCGGTGACGCTCTGCGCCCCGACGCGGCGGGCCAGTTCGGCCACGATGATGCGGCCAAGTTCGCCGCCGGCGGCGGTGACGGCGAAGCGGGGATGAATGGACATGGACAAGCTCCGGTCTCTATGAAAAACTAGGTATAGAATAGAGACCGTTTGACCAGCCTGTAAGACGGCACTTTCCCGTCACCAGGTAACACCGGAGTTACCGCCATGGATGCCTGCGCCGCAATGGGGGCCAAGGTCGAGGAATGGAAGAAGCTGGGCTTCGATCCCGACCGCTGCGCCGTGCGCAACCTGCTGGACCGTATCGGCGACCGCTGGTCGATCCTGCTGCTGTCCATGCTGGCGGCGGGGCCGCTGCGCTTCAACGCGCTGGCCCGCGCCGTGCCCGACATTTCCAAGCGCATGCTGTCCCAGACCCTGCGCACGCTGGAGACGGACGGGCTGATCGACCGGAGGGTGGAGGCGACCGTGCCGCCGCGCGTCACCTATTCGCTGACCCCGCTGGGGGTCAGCTTCATGGGGCCGCTGATCGGCCTGATCACCTGGGCGGAGGCCAATCATGTGGCCGTGCTGGACGCGCGGCGGCGCATGGCGGCAAGCCTGGCCGAACAGGAGGCGGCGGGGAACGACCATGGCTGGATGGGCAAAGCGGCATCGTGAGTGAGTGTCCTCACTGCCCGGACCGGCGCGGCAGCCCCATATAGGGGGTAATGACGACATCCCCTTCGCGGAGAAGACAATTGGTTGAACGTTCGATCCTGGAACTGGGCCGTGTGCGGCTGGGCGGGACCCGCCGCGACGCCCTGGACGAGGCCAGGACCCTGGCCCAGCATGCGGAGAACTGGGGCTACAAGCGGTTATGGGTGGCCGAGCACCATAACATGCCGACGGTGACCACGGCAGCGACGTCGCTGGTCATCGCCCATATCGCGGCCGGCACCAGCCGTATCCGGGTGGGGGCCGGCGGCATCATGCTGCCCAACCATTCGCCTTATGTGATCGCCGAACAATTCGGCACGCTGGAGACGCTGTTCCCCGGCCGCATCGATCTGGGGCTGGGCCGGGCACCGGGTACGGACCAGTTGACCCTGCGGGCGCTTCGCCGCGATCCGGGAAATGCCGAGAATTTCCCGCAGGATGTGCTGGAATTGCAGGCCTTCCTGGCCCCGCCGCAGCCCGGCCAGCGGATCGAGGCGGTGCCGGGTTCCGGCACCAACATCCCGCTGTGGATCCTGGGGTCCAGCCTGTTCGGGGCGCAGCTGGCGGCGGAGCTGGGCCTGCCCTATGGCTTCGCCTCGCACTTCGCGCCGGGGTCGCTGGACCAGGCGCTTGCCATCTACCGCGCGCGCTTCAAGCCATCGGACCAGCAGGCCAGGCCCTATGCCCTGGTCGGTGTCAATATCATCGCGGCGGAGAGCGATGCGGAGGCGCGGTTCCTGGCCACATCACAGCAGATGTCGTTTGCCAATCTGGTGCGCGGCGCCCGCCAGCTGACCCAGCCACCGATCGCCGATATCGACAGCTATTGGTCACCGCAGGAAAAGGCGCATGCAGGGCAGATGCTGGGCTGTTCGATCATCGGTAATGCCGACACGGTGCGCCGCGGCATCGACGCGCTGCTGGAGCGCACCCAGGCCGATGAGTTGATGATCGTGTCCGACATGTTCGACGCCGCCAAGCGGCTGCGGTCGTTCGAGATCATCGCCGATGTGATGGGGACATAGTCCGGCGCGCAGAGACGCGGGCGGAGGCGTTTCCGGTTAACCAAAAACTGCTCTATAGTCGCGAACCTGAAAGGCGCCGGCCACCGGCTCGCCACAGAAGAAGGATCATCCCTCCCGTGACGATGAAGAAGCTGTCCTCCCTGCTTGGCACCACCATCCTGGCCGTCGGCCTGACCGGCATCCTGTCCGGCTGCGGCAAGGAGGAGAAGGCGGCGACCCCCGTGGCCGCACCGGCCGCGGCGCCGGCACCGGAACTGATCGCCCGCAAGGATTTGTTCGGCAATCCCAGCCGCAGTGCCGCCAGCATCAGCCCCGATGGCGCATCGATCGCCTTCCTGGCGCCGCGCGACGGGGTGATGAATATCTGGGTGGCGCCCATCGGCCAGATCGATGCCGCCAAGCCGCTGACCGCCGATACCGAGCGGCCCATCCGCCGTTTCTTCTGGGCGCCGGACGGCACCAGAGTGCTGTATCTGCAAGACAAGGGCGGCAACGAGGATTTCCTGCTCTATGGCGTGGACGTCGCCACGGCGGAAACCAAGCTGCTGACCCCGTTCGAGAAGACGACGGTGCAGATCGTCGGCGTCTCCGACAAGGTGCCGGATGCCATCCTGGTCGGCTTGAACAATCGGGACGAACGCTGGCACGACGTGCACAGGCTGGACCTGAAGACCGGCAAGCTGACCCTGGTCTATAAGAATGACGGCTATGGCGGGTTCGACGCCGACAAGAACCTGACCCTGCGTCTGGCATCCAAGCCGATGCCTGATGGCAGCATGCAGGTGGAGCGCATGGACAAGGGTGGCAAGAACACGCCCATCCTGACCATCGCCGCCGATGACGTGCTGTCGTCGGGCATTTCGGGCATTCCGGTGGAAGGGGGCGTCGCCTATCTGTTGTCCACCGCCGGGCGGGACAAGGCTGCCTTGTACACGCTGGACCTGACGGACGGGGCCACCAAGCTGCTGGCTGAAAGCGACAAGGCCGATATCGGCGGCATCATGGCCAATCCGGAAACCGGAGAGGTCGAAGCCTTCAATGTCGATTACCTGAAGGATGAATGGACGCCCGTGGGTGATGCGGTCGCGGCCGACATCGCCTTTCTGAACGAACAGGCCAAGGGCCAGTGGGGCGTGACCAGCCGCAGCCGCGACGATAATCTGTGGACATTGGTCATCGACCGGGTGACGGAACCGGCGGCCTTCTGGCTTTATGACCGCAAGGCCAAGAGCCTCACCCGTCTGTTCACCGTGCGCCCGAACCTGGAGGGCAAGAAGCTGGCGCCCATGCAGGCGCTGGAGATTCCGTCGCGCGACGGCAAGGTGCTGGTCAGCTACCTGACTCTGCCGCCCGGTGCCGATGCCAATGGCGATGGCAAGCCGGACCAGCCCCTGCCCCTGGTGCTGAATGTCCATGGCGGGCCCTGGGCGCGCGACAGCTTCGGCTATCACAGCGAGCACCAGTGGCTGGCCAACCGCGGCTATGCGGTGCTGTCGGTGAATTTCCGCGGCTCCACCGGCTTCGGCAAGGGCTTCACCAATGCCGGCGACCTGCAATGGGGCCGGACCATGCATGACGATCTGATCGACGCTGTCGACTGGGCTGTCAGCAATGGCGTCACGCCCAAGGACAAGGTGGCGATCTATGGCGGGTCCTATGGCGGCTATGCCACGCTGTGGGGCATGACCAATACGCCGGACCGCTTCGCCTGTGGCGTCGATATCGTCGGCCCGTCCAACCTGAACACGCTGCTGGCCAGCGTGCCGGCCTATTGGGCGGCCTTCTTCGAACAGCTGGCCCGCCGCGTCGGCGATCCGCGCACGGAAGAGGGCAAGGCGCTGCTGACCGAACGCTCGCCCCTGACCTATGCGGACAAGATCGTCAAGCCGCTGCTGATCGCCCAGGGGGCCAATGATCCGCGCGTCAAGCAGGCGGAATCCGACCAGATCGTCGCGGCGATGAAGGCCAGGAATATCCCCGTCACCTATGCGCTGTACCCGGATGAGGGCCATGGCTTCGCCCGGCCGACCAACCGCACCAGCTTCTATGCCGTGGCGGAGGGTTTCCTGTCCCATTGCCTGGGCGGGCGGCAGGAACCGGTGGGGACCGATTTCGACGGGTCCAGCTTGGCTGTGCTGGAAGGGGCGGACTATGTCCCCGGCCTGAAGGATGCGCTGGCCGCGAAGAAATAAACACGCGGGTGGGGTCGATCCGTCGGGGCGGCCCCACCCGTCATATCGCTGATTGCCATTGGCGATAAGGCCGCTATCGCAAAGGGCTATATCGGTTGTTTGCGGCCCTGTCGGGGAACCATACCGGTCCAAGAACGTTTTCGATGGGAAACCCTCGGAGGACCGGATATGCCGACGCCCCGCCACATTGCCCTGCTGGGCAACGCCCTTCCGCGCCGCTGCGGCATCGCCACCTTCACCGCCGATCTCTATACGGCGTTGAAGACCTCCGGTGGTCCGGAAGTCACCATCGATATCGTCGCCATGACAGACCCGGGACAATCCTATGATTATCCCGCCCATGTCCGCCACGAAATCCGCGAGGAGGTGGTCGATGACTATATCCATACGGCGGAGGCGCTGAACGAGGACGAGGTCGAGCTTGTCTGCGTCCAGCATGAGTTCGGCATTTTCGGCGGCGAGGCGGGCAGCCACCTGCTGCTGATGTTGAAGCGGCTGCGCATGCCGGTGGTCACCACCCTGCACACGGTGCTGGCCCATCCGAACGGCGAGCAGCGGCGGGTGATGCGCGAGGTGGCGGAACTTTCCGCCCGCGTGGTGGTGATGGCGGACATGGGTCGGCACCTGCTGCGCACCGTCTATGATGTGCCGGAGGAGAAGATCGCGGTCATTGCGCACGGGATCGACCGCTACGGCTTCCTGGAGACGGAGGATTTCAAGCGCAAGCTGGGTTATCTGAACCGGTCGGTCATCCTGACCTTCGGCCTCTTGTCCCCCAACAAAGGGCTGGAGACGGTGATCGACGCCCTGCCGGCGATCCTGGAGCGCCGAGCCGATGCGGCTTACGTCATCCTGGGCGCCACCCATCCCCACTTGCTTCGCCATGAGGGCGAGAAATATCGCGATCAGCTGCAGGAGCGGGCCCGCAATCTGGGTGTGGAGGGTGCGGTGTTCTTCGCCAACCAGTTCGTGGACCGTCCCACGCTGCTGGAATATGTCTCCATGGCGGATGTCTATGTCACGCCCTATCTGGATGCCGCGCAGATGACCTCGGGCACGCTGGCCCAGGCCTTTGGCATGGGCAAGGCCGTGGTGTCCACCCCCTATTGGCATGCGCGCGAACTGCTGGATGAGGGGCGCGGCGTGCTGGTGCCGTTCAGTGATGCGCAAACGACGGGGACGGCCATTGCCGACCTGCTGACCGATGACGGCACCCGCGATGCCATGCGGCGACGGGCCTATGAATATGGCCGCGACATGGCCTGGGACCGTGTCGCCGAACGCTATCACGGCATGTTCGAGGAGGTTCGGGCCCGCTGGCGGCCACCGCAGCGGCGCCAGCAGGCCCCCCGCCCCCGGCGCCTGCATGATCTGCCGGACCTGAACCTTAGCTATCTTCAGCAGATGAGCGACGATGTCGGGCTGTACCAGCATGCGGTCGGCCCTGTCCCGGACCGGTCGCACGGCTATTGCGTGGATGACAATGCCCGGGCCCTGCTGCTGGCCTGCACCCTGGCCGAACATACCGACATGCCGCTGCCAGATCTGATGGTGTCGCGCTACGCGGCCTTCATCCAGCATGCCTGGAACCCCGACACCCGCTATTTCCGCAATTTCATGGGGTTCAACCGGCAATGGCTGGAACCGCGCGGATCCCAGGACAGCCATGGCCGCACCCTGTGGGCGCTGGGCGAATGCGCGCGCAGCGACATCCATCCCGGCCGGCGTCTTTGGGCCCAGGACCTGTTCCGCCGGGCGCTGCCCACGGTGGAAGGGTTCGCGGCCACCCGTGCGCAGGTCTTCACCCTGCTGGGCCTGGATGCCTATTGCGCCGCCCTGCCGGGGGATGGCGAGGCGGCGTGCATGCGCGAGCTTCTGGCGACGAACCTGCTGACCCTGTTCCGCAGCAATGCCAGTTTCGACTGGTGCTGGTTCGAGGACGGGCTGTCCTATGACAATCCGCGCCTGAGCCAAGCCATGATCCTGTCCGGCCAGGCCCTGGGCAGCGCGGCGATGGTCGATGCCGGCCTGCAGTCGCTGCGCTGGCTGGCCGGGGTGCAGACCTCCCCCGCTGGCCTGTTCCGCCCGGTGGGATCGGACACGTTCGGCGACCTGCGGCAGCGGCCGCGCATCTTTGACCAGCAGCCGCTGGAGGCGGCGGCCATGATCGCCGCCTGCCATGCGGCGCATCAGGTAAAGCGCGAGCCCCTGTGGATGGAGGAGGCGTCGCGCGCCTTCGCCTGGTTCCTGGGTGCCAATGACCAGAACCTGCCCATGGTGGACGAGGATGGCGGGTGCCGCGACGGGCTGCGGCCGGAAGGGTTGAACCAGAACCGCGGTGGGGAGTCGGTGCTCTCATACCTGCTGTCCCTGGTCGATATGCGCCGTTTGTTGGAGGCGCAGGCCACGGCACCTGTGCGGATGCTCAGGGCTTGATGACTTTGCCCCAGGCGCCGCGCTGTTGAACCAAACCCGGCAAGCACATCTTGCCGGGTTTTGGTGTTTTTCCCTGAACCGCCCCATCCGACAGGAGAAGGAGGAGAAGAATGTCCCGGATACCCAGCCTGATCCGCCTGCCGCTGCAGCTGCGGCCGGACCCGTCACGCGTGGTCGTGCGGCCCTTCAAGCCGGCGACGGAGCCGCGTGACCTGAAATCCACCGACAAGACGCGGGCCAACCGCATCGTGGACCGGGTCCTGTCGCTTGACGCGGAGACGGCAACCACCCAGCTGACCGACGTGCTGGAGAATTTCCGGGGCCGGCACCGCCAGCTGCTGGAGATATTCGAGGAACGCGCCGACGAGATGGAGGAGGCGCTGGACAGTCACGACCCCTTCACACCCACGCAGCGCCAGCTGGTCGGCGCCTATTTCCTGCACGAATATTCGTTCGAAGCCTCCGCCCTGTTCAACCCGTCCATCGTGCGCCACCCCGACCAACGCGGGGTCATAGAAGGGGGATTGCGCTTCGTGATGAGCCTGCGGGCCGTGGGCGAGGGGCATATCTCCTCCCTCACCTTTCAGACGGGCGTGATCTACCCGGATGGGCGCATCCTGATGGATGCGAAATCGCAGCTGGCTTCCGTCCCCCGCGTCACCAACCGCCGGACCGGTCCGGACGGGGACGAGGTGGAACTGACCTTCCGGCCGCAGGATGATATCAGCGAGCGCGTGATCTTCCCCGTCACCAGTTCCCAGGCCAACGGGGTGGAGGATGCGCGTTTCGTTGAATTCATCGATGGCGGGCACAGAACCTATTACGCCACCTACACCGCCTATAGCGGCCATTCCATCCGAACGGAGCTGATGGAGACCCGGGATTTCGATACGTTCCGCATGTATCCGCTGCGGGGCGTGGCCGTGCGCAACAAGGGTATGGCGATGTTCCCGCGCCGGATCAACGGCCGCTATGCCATGATCGGGCGGCAGGACAATGAGAATCTGTATCTGATCCTGTCCGACGATCTGTACAGCTGGGACGATGGCCAGCCCATCCTGAAGCCGGCCTTCCCGTGGGAATTCGTGCAGATCGGCAATTGCGGCCCGCCGATCGAGACCGACTATGGCTGGCTGCTGCTGACCCATGGGGTGGGTGCCGTCCGGCGTTATGCCATCGGAGCCGTCCTGCTGGACAGGGACGATCCGGCCAAGGTGATCGGGCGGCTGAAGGAGCCGCTGCTGCGCCCCGAACAGTCGGAACGCTCGGGCTATGTACCCAATGTTGTCTATACCTGCGGGGCGATTCTGCACAACAAACAGTTGGTCATTCCCTATGGCATCGCCGACACCATCACCGGCTTCGTAACGCTGAACATCGACGAACTGGTTGCAGCAATGCAGGAGTAACGGAATAAAAAAGGGGGAGGTCGCGAACGGCCCCCCCCACCTTCCTTAAACCACCGCCGCGTGCGGGTTCAGCACACGTTCGGCCAGTTCGGTCAGCTTACGGTCGGTCGCCTCCTCCTCCTTCAGATTCTGCTGGAGAAGGGCGGCGCAGTCCGGGCGGCCCAGCCGGCGGGCCCAGGCGATCAGGGTGCCGTAGCGGGTGATCTCGTAATGCTCCACGGCCTGGGCGGCGGCGGCCAGGGCGGCGTCGAGCACATCCTTGTCATCGACCTCGCCGGCGATCTCGTTGCTTTCCTTGATGATGCCGTCGATGGCCGGGCATTCCACGCCCTTGACCTCCACCCCATGCAGCTTGAAGACCTGTTCCAGGCGCTGAATCTGGCCCTGGGTCTGCACCAGGTGGTTCTCGAAACTGGCCTTGAGGTCCGTGTCGGTGACCTTGGCGATCATCTTCGGCAGCGCTTTGACGATCTGGTTTTCAGCGTAGTAGATGTCGCGCAGGGTATGCACGAAGAGGTCATCCAGCGTGTGGATGTCGCGGGTGAACAAGCCCATGGTCCTGGCTCCTGTAGATGCATCCATTGACGATGAGGGTCGCGGGCAACTCTTTGCCGGCGATGGGAGCGGGGCCGCGCCCCATGGTCTCCACACAAGAAACACCGGATCGGCGCGATAGTTCCCCCCACCCGCCCTGAAATCGCCGAAATCACCGTTTGGGGGGCTCTGAGGAACATCAAGGTGTTTGGCATTGTTAGGAAATATGCATCCCCCCTGCCAAACGGCGGGGCCGGATCGAAAAGGAGAACAATATGCCGGACCCCACACCCGACCAGGACCCGCAAGTTTCCGAAGAACACCTGCGTATGAAGGACAATGGCCCGGTCAGGGCGTCCGTCCCGCCGGAACGCCAGGCCGTGGAAGTAAAGCCCATGCGCTATGTGCTGGGGGTCGGTCTCGCACTGGCCATTGCCGCCATGATCCTGGCCGCCATGCTGACCGGTGGTAACTGACAAGAGGCATTCCATGGCCTTTCCCGTCGACAAACTGATCCTGACGCCGAGGGATATCGACCTTTCCCGCTCACCCCTGGCCGGGCAGCTGGGGGTGGAAACCTATGTGCTGGGTGCCTTCAATCCCGGCCTGACGCGGTTGCCCAACGGCAATCTGCTGCTGATGGTGCGCATCGCCGAGGCATTGCGCGAACCGATCCGCGACGGCCATGTCCATGCCATCCGCTGGGACGGGACCAGGAATGGCTTCATGCTGGATGCCTGGAAGCTGGAGATGGTCGATACGGCTGACCCGCGCAAGTTCATGATCCATGGCGGCGGCTGGCGCACCATGGCCCTGACCTCGCTATCCTGGCTGCTGCCGGTGGAACTGAGCCCTGACGGGCTGGAACTGGTGGCCATTCATTACGAGCATGCCGTGGCGCCGCGGGGCAGCTATCAATGCTATGGGGTAGAGGACGCCCGCATCTCCAAGGTGGGTGATGAATATCTGATGACCACTTGTTCGGTCAGCCCGGAGCGGCATTCGACCACGCTCTACCGCTCCAGGGACGGGCTGCGCTGGACTTTCGACGACATCGTCCTGGACCATCAGAACAAGGACATGCTGATCTTCGAAGGCAAGATCGGCGCCAATTATTGGGCGCAGACGCGGCCGCTCGGCGATCTTTATTTCGCCTATCCACCCGACAGCCCCTGGCGGGCCGGGCCATCGATCAATCTGGCCACCTCGCCCGATGGAAGGCACTGGAAGCCGCATCGGGAGCCGGGCATCCGCCCGCAATCGGGTACCGTCGCCACGGCGCGCATCGGCGGTGGGGCTCCGCCGATCCTGACCGACGAAGGCTGGCTGACCCTGTGGCACGGGGTGGAGCCGAAGGAGATCGTCGGTATCTACCGCACCTACTGGTCGCTGCTGGACGCCAAGGACCCGGCGCGCATCCTGCACAGCCCGGCAGAACCGCTGCTGGAGCCCAATCCGGAACTGACCCGGCCGCTTGATCATCTGCTTTATATCCGCGATGTGGTGTTCACCACGGGCATCGTTGATGGCGGGGACCATTATATCGTGGCCTCGGGCGAAGCCGATCTGGCCTGCCGCATCACCTATATCCCCAAGCGGACCTTCACCCTGTAAGCGGTGCGATTCCCGACCATGTCAGCGCCCGGCAAGAACAGTGGCGGATGGTTCGGGAATGATGCAATTTCCCATTCGAAAACGATGCAATAATGAAACTGGTTCCATATATGTCACGGAATTTTCGTTAAAATCCACGCTCAGCCGAAGATGAAGCAGCCACAAGTCACCCAGTGGAAGTAATCACCATGGCCGAAAGGTCGTTTTTACTCACCATTCCGTATCATACCCCCATTTCACCCGTGCCTGGATGCAGTTTCGGGCGCCATCATCCGCCGGGAGCGCCTGTTGCTGAGCCAGGGCGGTTCCATGCGAAAGGAAGCGGATATGTCGTCGGCCGTGATGGCTCGGTTTCGGAACTGGATCTGCGGAGGGCTGCTGCTGTCCCTGACGGGATGCGCCTATCTCGGCGGCAAGGAAGATGCCAAGCGCGCCCCGCCCGCCACGTCCACGCCCCAGGCCGCCGCCCGTGCAGCACCAGAGCCGGCCCCCAGCACGCCCGAACCGCGCAAGCCAGCCAAGCGCACCGCCCCCACCCGTCAACAGCCGTCAGCGCCACCGCCCGTCGATATCACGCCGCAACCGGCAAGCCTGCAACCGATCGGGCTGAATGAAGAAGCACTGCAAAAACTGCTGGGCCAACCCAGCACCATCAGGGACGAAATGCCTGCCAAGGTCCTTTCCTTCCGCCGCAGCGGGTGCGCGTTGAACCTGACGCTCTATCCGGATGTCGAGACGCGCACCTTTCGCACCCTGTCCTACGAGGTGACCAGCGATGATCACGACGAACGTACAGCAAAGCTATGCCACGCCCGGTTCGGCCTGCCCGCCGACGGCGCTAACGTCGCAGCCCGCCGATAGAAGGACCGGCGAACACGGGCTCCGGCTGGCGCTGGTCGATGATGACGATGATTTCCGCGAGGTAGTGGGGGCGGAACTGGAGGATCACGGCTTCTCCGTCACCAGTTTCCCGGATGGCCCACCGCTTTTGGAGCATCTGGCCGACGGCAACGCGCCCGACATCATCATCCTGGACTGGAATCTGCCCACCACCAGTGGTGCCGACCTGCTGCCACAGTTGCGCCGGCGGGGCATCAACATCCCGGTCATCATCCTGACGGCGCAGTCCGGCACCAGCTATGAAATGACGGCGCTGGAACGCGGCGCCCTGGATTTCATCGACAAGTCGCGCGGCGTGCCTGTGCTGGCCCGGCGCGCGCGCCTGATCGCGGAGGCGGCCAAGCACCCGCCCGGCGTGCCGGCGGAGGAGGTGGTGGAGCATGGCGCCCTGCTGCTGAAGCCCCGCCTCAGCCGGGCCTTCTGGCGTGGAACCGATGTCGATCTGACGGTCACAGAGTTCAACATCGTCCAGCGGCTGGTCAATCACGCCGGCGACCATGTGACCTATCGGGCCATTTATGACTGCGTGCATCGCAGCGGCTTCATCGCGGGGAGCGGCGAAGATGGATACAGAACAAATGTCCGATCCTCAGTCAAACGCATCCGCAATAAATTCCGCGCCATCGATCCCGGATTCGAGGAAATCGAGAATTTCGCCGCCTTCGGCTATTGCTGGAAGAACCCACCGACACCGGCTTGAGGCGTGGTGGCGGCAGTGCGTCCAAGCGCTGTCGTCGCTGAGCTTCAAGCTGGTCCTGCTGCTCGGAATCTTCATCGCCTTGCCCGTCATCCTGTATGGGCAGTTCGAGGAGGCCGACAGGCAGAGCCGCGCCCTGGTCGCCGACAGCCTGCGCCGCAATGGCTGGCTGGTCGCCCAGGCGCTGTCCGCCCGGTTGGAACAGCGGGAGGATATGCCGCCTTCCGAACTGAACGCCATGCTGGCCACGTTCGCGGACGCGGATACCAGCCTGCGCCTGATGTTCCAGCCCCGGATGGGCGGGGCAGCGGGCAGCTTCTTCTTCGTGGCCTCGGCCCCGCGCGTGCCGGCCGATCAGATGGGGGCGGACCTGGACCTGCTGGGCCGCCACGGCATCCTGCAATCGCTGGGCGAAAGCTGTTCCTGGGACAAACCGGTGGAAATCCGCTATCGCCAGATGGATGGGGTGGAGGAGATCCTGACCTCCGTGATCCCCATCCAGGGACGGCGCGGCTGCTGGGTGCTGGTGTCGGCCGACAATAGTTCCGCCCTGCTGAGCACGGCATTCGGGCGCCCCTATTGGCAGACCGACAATGTGCGGATGGCGGCGCTGATCTATCTGGTGTTCGCCGGGCTGGCGCTGCTGGTGGCATTGCGCATGCGCAGCGCCTTGCGCCATTTCCGGCGCGTGGCGGGCGACATCCGCCGCAGCGGGGCCGGGGCCGCCACCTTCGCCGCCCGCAACCCTCTGCCCGAAATGGCCCCGGTGGCGCGGGAGTTCGACCGGCTGGTGGGCGATCTGCACCGTGCGGCCGCCAATATCCGCAGCACGGCGGAGGAGAACGCCCATTCGGTGAAGGCGCCGCTGGCCGTGATCCGCTCAGCCCTGCAACCGCTGAAGGCCGTGGCGCCCAAGGCGGACCAGCGGTCGCAGCGGGCGCTGCAATTGATCGAAACGGCGCTGGGCCGCCTGTCGGCCCTGATCTCCGCCGCGCAGCGCCTGGGCAACGACACGGCCGATTTCATCGAGGCGCCAAAACTGCCCATCAACCTGACGCATGTGGTGGCCGACGCGCTGCACAATGCGCGCGACATCTCGCTGGACCGGCATATCCGCTTCATCCGGCAATTGGATGAGAATGTCCGTGTTCTGGCGCCTGACGGCATCCTGGACATCATCGTGGAAAACATCCTGGACAATGCTGTGGGCTTCTGCAAAGCCGGCGGCACCATCAGCACAACACTGACCCGGACCGCGACCCGGGTTGACCTGATCATCGATGATGAGGGGCCGGGTATAGACCCCGCCAAGATCGACCATATTTTCGACCGCAATTTCTCCTTCCGCCCCGCCGGCACGGGCCCATCGGCAAGCGAGCCGTCGCATGCAGGATTGGGCCTGTGGATCGTGCGCCATCATATCGAGGCGCTGGGCGGCACGGTCGAAGCCTCCAACCGTTCGTCCGGCGGTTTGCGTATGCATGTGTGTTTGCCGCGGAATAATTGGTGATCGGAGCATACCATTGGGCACCGATGCTCCCCGCCCTATCTACCGTCACCCCGGCGAAGGCCGGGGCCCAGTGAAGCGGCGATAGCCGCGGCATGAGTCATGTTGGCGCTGACCGCGCCTTACGCTGGGCCCCGGCTTTCGCCGGGGTGACGGTGGATATCGCAGGCAACCCTGCAGCCCAAACCTTCGCAGAAGCCTCCGCCCAGTGGCCAAGTCGCCTTACACGGACACAGCATGGTCACTGGCAGCCGCCACCTTGGTCACGCACTCTGACCCTGGTGGCGGGAAACGGGAGGCCCGGCCACGAAAGCCGGCGGTACGCCCAGGCGTGCCGGACGGATGATGATACCGCCCCTCCCCCGCCCGGAACCGGATGTGCGCCATTGCCTCCCCCCTTCGTGGCGGCGACGTGGCAGACCGCCGCAGTCCCCCGCCCAAGCCTGAGATGACGGCATCGTCAGGGCGCTTGCGTCTGCCGGCTGTTGCCGCGATTGCCTTGCTGTCCGGCCTTGGCGCTGGAGGGTGGCTGGATGTCACCGTCGGTGTGGTCGGCGGGGTGGCGGTGCTGCTGGCCGGCCTGCGGCTGTCGCGCGGCCCCAGGGGGCCCCGTGATTTCCAGCGGCCCGACGAGATCGAGGCCGCCACCGACCTCAGCGTCATGGCCTCGCTGCCCGAACTGCCCGATGCCGACACGGCCATGGCCCAGGCGCTGCGCGATCCGGCCAGCCCCCTGGCCGGCAGCTTGCGCAGGCTCTACACCACCCTGCTGGCCACCAGCCCGGCCGGCCCGCCCTTGACGGTGGCTTTGGGATCGGCGGAGGCCGGGGAAGGACGGTCGCTGCTTGCCGCCACCTTGGGCCGCCTGCTGGCCAGCCGGGGGCACCGCGTGCTGTTGATCGATGCCGACTGGCGCCATCCCGACCAGCACCGGTTGTTCCAGGTGCCGAACGTGCAGGGGCTGGCGGAACTGCTGAGCCCCCGCCCGCCGGGGCTGGACGAGGTGGTGCGTACCGACCCTGTCTCCGGCCTGGACCTGATCACGGCTGGTGTCGGGCGGCTGGGGGTAAGACGCCTGCTGTCCGATCCCATGAAACGCCTGCTGTCGGACCTGACCGGCAGTTATGAACTGGTGCTGATCGACCTGCCGCCCGTGCTGGCGGCCACTGACGTGCTGCTGCTGTCGCGGGTCGTGGACCGCATCCTGTTTGCCATCCGCTGGAAGCACACGCGGCGCGGACGGGCCATCGGTGCCCTGACCCGCCTGCGCAAGGTCCGCGGCCAGGTGGCCGGCATTGTCCTGACCCGCGTGGGAGCGGACACAACTTCCTAGGCTTTGATGCGGTGCAACATGCGCCGGCCACAGATTGACCACAGGCCGAAACTTCGTGCCCGTTGTTATGGTCATGAAAGTCAAGAAGGACGCAAACAACCAATAGTACCGGCAACTTGCGAATGTATTCGCAGGTAATGGCTGCGCTCAACCTCAGATGATGGAGTGCATCATGGCACCGCAATCCCTTACCGGCACCTTCCAGCGTCAAACTGTGCTGACCGGGTCGGCCCATTCAGGCCGCGGCTATGACTGGCATCGCCTTCACGCGGCCGCCATCGACCAGCGCCAGACCCGCGAGCCCCGGACACGGACGCTGCGCGAACCGGCGACCCGGATCAGCAAGCGGATGTTCGATATTGCAGCGGCGGGAACGCTGCTGGCGCTACTGTCGCCAATGTTCCTGATCCTGGCCGTGATGGCCAAGCGCGATGGCGGGCCGATGCTGTTTGGCCATCGCCGCATCGGCGCACGGGGCCAGCCCTTCAAATGCTGGAAATTCCGCACCATGGTGCCCAATGCCGAGGCCGTGCTGGCGCGCCTGCTGGCCACCGACCCGAAGGCCCGCGAGGAGTGGGAGCGCGATTTCAAGCTGCGCGATGATCCCCGCGTCACGAAGATCGGCCGTTTCCTGCGCACCACCAGCCTGGACGAGCTGCCGCAACTGCTGAACGTGCTGGCCGGCGACATGAGCCTGGTGGGCCCGCGCCCCATCGTCCAGGACGAGGTGCGCCGCTATGGCGCCGCCTTCCACGATTATATACGCTGCCGCCCCGGCATCACCGGCATGTGGCAGATCAGCGGCCGCAACGACACCGGATATGGCGAGCGCGTGGCGCTAGACAAGGAATATGCCCGCAACTGGACCTTTCTGTCCGATCTGCGTGTTCTGCTGAAAACGCCCTCCGTCGTGCTGCGCCGCGATGGCGCGTATTGAGCAACGGACACAATGGTGACGCCATGCCGACGCCCAAGAACATAACAAGATTATCCGTGGCGCTGCTGCTGGCCGGACCGCTGGGCGGCTGCGCGCAGCGGCAGGCCAACCTGCCGCCCGCCCCCCAGGTCGCAACCCCGGTGGCCGGCAATGCTGCCACGCTGCCGGGATACAAGGTGCAGGTCGGCGATATGCTGCATGTGCGCCTCTACCTTAATCCCGAGCTGAACGAGGAGGTGGTGGTCCGCCCCGACGGCATGATCTCCACCGCCATCGCCGAGGATGTGATGGCCTATAACCGGGCGCCATCGGAGATTTCTGCCACGCTGCGCGAGAAATACCGCGCGCTGCTGAGCGATCCGCAGATCACCGTGATCGTCCATACTTTCGCGCCCAACCGCGTCTATGTGGCGGGCGAAGTGGGAACCCCCGGCGAATTCATCACCGTAGGCCCCAACCTCACCGTTAGTCAGGCCGTGGCGCGGGCCGGCGGCGTGAAGCTCTCCGCCTCGCGGGAGAATATCTTCATTCTGCGCCGGGGTGAAGGCGACAAGCCGGAAGCGCTGGCCGTGGATTACATGTCGGTCATCTCCGGCAAGAACCCCGCCGCCGATGTCCGGCTGGCCCAGTATGACGTGGTCTATGTGCCCCGCACGGGGGTCTATGAGGCCTATACGTTCTGGAATCAGTTCGTGCAGCAGTTCGTGCCCTTCAACTGGGGCTTCACCTACAACATCAATCCTTCGAACAATTGAAGGTGATGTCAGTCCCTCCCGCCGGAGAAGGCCGATGTACGCGACAGCGCTCCCCCACGGCATCCTGATCACCATCTGCAAGCGCTGGCGGCTGTTCATGGCCGTGTTCCTTTGCGTCATGCTGATGGGCGTCGTTTACCTGACCTTCGCCACCCGGAAATATGAATCCGTGGCCGAGCTAGTGGTCACCTTCGGCCGCTGGTCGGCGCCGGAGGTGGAGCGCGGGCCGGCCACCGAACTGACCCCGTCGGACCGGCGCGAGATCGTGCTGGCCCACGCCGCCATCCTGCACAGCCACGATCTGGCCCGCGCCACGATCGAGGCGGTGGGCCTTGCCAGTGTCTATCCCGACCTGGCCGAGGAGCCGCCGTCCAGCGGCACGGCCATGGACGCCGCCGTGCGCCGCCTGCAGGATGATCTGGCGGCAGAAGTCGGCGCGCAGGACAATATCATCACCCTGTCGCTGCGCCATCCCGACAAGCAGATGGTGCCCAAGCTGGTGCGCAAGCTGATCGACCTTTATGTCGGCCGCCAGACCCAGATCTATCACAACCCGCATGAGGGTTTCCTGGCCAGCGAGGTGCGTCAGGCCGGCGAGCAGCTGACCACGGCGCAGACCACGCTGGAGACGTTCAAGGACCAGTGGCGGATCAGTTCCTTCGACCGCGAGGTGGAGGATCTGCTGGCCCAGCGCGGCGAGCTGGATACCAGCCTGCACGCCGCGCGCGCAGCATTGGCCCAGTCGCAGGAACGCAAGCGCGGCCTGGAACAGCTGATGCAGAAAGTGCCGGAAAAGGTGCCGGAGACCGCCAATGGCGAGAAATACCGGGCGCTGGACGAGGCCCAGTCCCGGCTGCTGGAACTGAAGATGAAGCGCAGCCAGATGGTCGCCACCTATAATCCCGACGGGCCGGCCATGGCAGCCCTGAAGGCCGGCATCGCGACGGCGGAGAAGGAAGTGGCGGCGCGGCGCAACGAGCTGGAGCGCCGGTCGGCCACCACCACCAACAGCGTCTATCAGACCTTGCAGACCGATTATCTGCGCGCCAGCGCTGACGTGGAGGGCAATGCCCAGCCCGTGGCAATCCTGGGCGGGCAGATCGCGGCGCTGGATCAGCGTCTGGCGGAACTGCGGAGCAACCGCGGCACGTTCGACAATCTGGTGCGGGAATACCAGATCAAGGAGGAAGCGTACCGGTCGCTGTCGATGCAGCATGCCAATGCCCGCGTCAAAGGCAACCTGAACGACGAGCGGATTTCCCCCGCCGCCGTGATCAGCGAGCCGACCCAGCCCTATCGCACGGTGCGCCCGCGTGGCCTGATCACGCTGCTCGCCTGCCTGGTCGGTGGTGCCATCCTGGCCACCATCGCCGTGCTGATGCGCGAGGCCCGCGACGACCGATTCACCACGGCCGAACAGGTGGTCTATCTGCTGGACCTGCCGGTCCTGGCCAGTTTCGAACGTCAGCCGCATCGCCCGCCCCTGCAATTGATGGCTCTCGGAGATGCAAAATGACAAAGCTGAACATTGCCCCGGAACCGTTCCACGAGCCGCCCCCGCCCTGGGTCGATCACCCGGTCCGGGAGGTTGACTGGCCCGTACCGGAGGACCTCACCATGGTCGACCTGATCGAGCTGTATCTGGAGGTGGATGCCGTCCTGTCCACGGACCGCGGCATGGCCATCCAGTTCCTGGCCGCATCCGCCGGCCCCGGCGCGTCGGAGATCGCGCTGGATATGGCCTGGGCCGCCAGTTCCATCCTGGGCAAGCGGATGCTGGTCCTGAACTGCACGCGCCAGCCTTGGACGCCCTGGCCCCAGGCGGCGGCCGACACCGGCGAGGGCGGCGTGGTCCGCGCGCTGGCCCGCCAGCCGGAACTGATGAAGATCCCCGATCATGAGATGTACATGGCCGATCTTCGCGCCTGGTCCGGCCGCAATGTCACGTCGGCCCGGTCGGACGAGATCGCCGGCCAGATCGATGATTTCTGCCGGCATTTCGACATGGTCATTGTCGTGGCCCCGCCCGCGGACGCCGAACCGCTGGGCGCCATCCTGTCCGGCCATGTCGATGGCAATATCGTGGTGATCGAGGCGGAGCAGACCCGCCGGTCCTCCGCCATCCGGCTGCGCGAGCTGCTGGCCCGCTGCAACCGGCCCATCCTGGGTGCCGTGCTGCACGACCGCCAGAACCATATGCCGGGCTGGATGGCCCAGCTGCTGTGACGAGGGCCGTCCCCTTACACATCATGGTGGTGAACAATCTCTACCCGCCGCTGATGGCCGGCGGGGCGGAGCGTATCGTCGCCTTTCTGGCTGAAGGGCTGGTGACGCGCGGGCACAAGGTGACAGTGGTGTCCACCTGCGGGCCGGAGATGGAACCCTATCCGGTGAAACACCAGAACGGGGTGGAGGTGATCCGCTTCTTCCCGCCCAATTTTTACTGGTCGTTCCAGCGCTCCCTGAAGCCGGGGCCGAAGAAATGGCTGTGGCATGCCAAGGATGCCTGGAACCGGGCGGCGGCCGACAGGCTGGGCGCTATCCTGGACCGGGATCGGCCCGACATCATGCACACCCACCTGATCGATGGTTTCTCCGCCGCCATCTGGGCGCGGGCAAGGCAGGAGGACGTGCCCGTGATCCACACGGCGCATGATTACCACCTGCTGTGCCCCCGCGCCTTCATGCTGACGGCGGATTGGAAGCTGTGCACCCGGCCGCGTGCCCATTGCCGGCTGTTCCGCCACTGGCACATCCGCACCACCCGCCATGTCGACCTGTTCGCCAGCCCGTCGCGTTTCCTGCTGGAGATGCACCAGCGGGCCGGGCTGCAGGCGGGGGCCGGCACAGTGGTGCATAACGGCATCCCCCTGCCCCCTGACGCCGTCGATATCCGCCGCCAGCGCCCGCCGGAGGCGCGCCAGCGTTTCTTGATGCTGACCCGTCTGACGGTGGAGAAGGGGGTGGAGACGGTGCTGGACGCGATGGCCCGCCTGCCCGCCGACCTGCCCGTGGAACTGGCCATCGCCGGCAAGGGCGTGCTGGAGGACCGGGTGCGGGCGGCAGTGGCGGCCGATCCGCGCATCCGCTATCTGGGTTTCCTGGACGGACCTGCCAAGGCCGAGGCGCTGGCGCGGGCCGGCCACCTGCTGCTGCCGTCCCTCTGGTATGAGAATGCGCCGGTGACCATCGTGGAGGCCGCCGCCTATGGGCTGGGTCTGGTGGGCAGCGAAATCGGCGGCATCCCGGAATTCGTCGAACCGGGCCGTACCGGCTTCCTGTTTCCTCCCGGCGATGCGGGTTCCCTGGCGGCGATCATGACGCGTCTGGCCCGCGATCCGGACGCCCTGCCCCTGCTGCCCGACGCTTCGGCGGCATTGGCGCAACGCTTCAGCCTGGAGCGCATGATTGATGATTATGAACGGCATTATCTGGCGCTTACGGGTGCCGGCATGGCGGTGGCGGCGGAATAGCCGCGCATTGTCCCTCATCATCCTGATGCTGCTGCCTGTGGGCGGTGCCATCGCGGAAACCTATCCGGCCGACAGCAGCGCCCTGAACGTGCGCAATTTCGGGGCGCGCGGCGACGGGCGCACCGATGATACCGCTGCCTTCCTGGCGGCGCTGGCGGCCAGCGGCGGCGATACCGGCACCCTGTTCTGGCAGGATAAGGTCGTGTTCGTGCCCGACGGCACCTATCGCCTCTCCGCCCCGCTGGTGAAGCGCTATGCCAATGGCAATTTCGGGTCGGGCTTCGTCCTGATCGGGCAATCGGAAACCGGCACGGTGCTGAAGCTGGCCGACAATGCGCCCGGTTATGGCGATCCGCAGCGCCCGCAGGCGGTGATCTTCACGACGTCGAAGCTGTTGCGCGGCGGGGCGGCCGATGGCGGCAAGGATTATCTGGGACGCGGCGAAGGCAACGACGCCTATATGAATTTCGTGGAGAACATGACCATCGATGTCGGCGCTGGCAATCAAGGTGCCGTGGCCATCGATTATCTGGGCAACAATACCGGTGCCATCCGCCATGTCACGCTGAAGGCCGGTCCGGGCAGCGGCACCGTCGGCCTGTCCATGACCCGCAAATGGCCGGGCCCGACCCTGGTGCGCAACCTGACCATCGACGGGTTCGCCACCGGCATTGCCACCGCGCAGACCGAATATGGCCTGACCTTCGAACATATAAAACTACGCAACCAGACGCAGGCCGCCATCGCCAACAGCCAGAACGCCCTGACCATCCGCAACCTGGTGGTGGAAGGCCCCGCCCCCGCCATCATCAACAGCGGCGACAAGGCTTTCCTGGCCATCGAGGGCGGGACGGCCCCCGTGCCGGGCCTGACCGCCCTGATCCGCAATGACGGGTTCGTCAGCGTGCGCGGCCTGTCACTGGCCGGCAATGTCCAGAACGGTATCCTGCAGGGCCGCAGCAACTGGCAGACGGCAACAGCACCGGTCTGGCGCACGCCGTTGGAGGATGCACCCGCCACACCGGAAGCACCGGCCGACCAATGGGTCAGCGTGGCCCGGTTCGGCGCCACGGGCGACCCGGCGCAGGATGCGACACCGGCGCTCCGCGCCGCCTTCGCCTCGGGTGCTGCCACCATCTATCTGCCCACGGGCACCTATTCGCTGAGCGACGTGGTCGATGTGCCGGCTGGCCTGGTGCGGATCGTCGGCATGAATTCCACCATCCGCATCCTGAACCGCAAGCCCACCTTCCTGCGCTCCACCGGCATGTTCCGCGCGGCCACGGCGGGCCAGCCCTTGTTCGTGGAACGACTGGCCTTCGACAATACCAACCTGGGCGAACAGGTGGCGATTGAGTTGTCGGGCCCGCGCGATATCGTCATGCGCGACATTGTCACCGCCGGCACCACCATGCTGGACCGCAAGGTCGGCGGCGGCAAGGCGTTCCTGGAGAATATGTGCTGCGGCCTGCTGCGCATCACCGGCGCCCAGCCGGTCTTCGCCCGGCAGTTCAACAGCGAGGGCACGACCACCCGCATCATCAATCGCGGCAGCCCGCTGTCGATCCTGGGGCTGAAGACCGAAGGGGTGTGCACGGTGCTGGATAATCGCGAGGGTGCGCGCAGCGATATTTTCGGCGGGCTGGTCTATGTGGTGCGCGACGGGGCACCGGCGACGGTGCCGACCTTCATCAACAACAATTCCTGGCTGTCGGCCAGCTTCATCGAAGAATCGCTGCGCACGGGCAGCCGGTACGAGGTCTATGTCGGCCGCGACGCCACGGCCGGCATGACCAGCACTCTGCGCGCCGCCATCCCCGTTTCGGGCTTCCCGCAGCGGGGCTATGGGCGGTTCATTCCCAACCTGGTAGATGTGCCGTAGGTTTACGGCCGCGTCACCGCAAACGGGTCCTGCCCCGGCCGGTCCAAAGGCTGGGGACTGGCCGACCGTTTGGATGCGATGCAGGCGCCGCCCAGGCGCTTGGCGTCCGTCTCGCAATCGGCATGCACGGAATAGACGCAGGACATGACATTGCCCGTCGTCGCCAAGCAATAGGGCTGGGCGGCGACCGGTGCCTCGAATTCCCGAGCGTTGGTGGTGCAGCGGCCGCCGGCGCGGTTGGCCTCGCGCTGGCAGGAAACGGGATCGACATAGAGGCACTGGTCGGGAATGCCGGTGACCTTCACGCAATAGGGTGCTGCCATCGTCGGGCCTGCCATCAACAGCGCAAACATCAGTCCGATCCGTTTCATGCCTTCTCATCCCTTTCCACGCGCTGGCCGATGGCACGGGCCATCAGCACCAGCAGGGCCAGACAGCAAACGGCTTGCGCCACGCTGTAGCCCGTGATCACCCAATGCGGATCCAGCCCGAACCTGATGCCGCCCAGGAAGACGGCGACGGTCAGGCACAGGCGCCCCACCTGCCAGCCCGCCGCCATCGCCTGCCTCTCCAGCAGCTGCAGGGTGTGGAACACGGGCTGCACCAGCGCCTGGGCCAGATAGCCGATGCTCATGGCGCGCAGATACAACACGCCATCCTGCCATTCGGATCCGAAGACGGTGGCGAAGAGGAAGGTGGCGGCGATGTTGGCGACCACCACCCAGGCCAGCGCCAGCATGAACTGGCGCGACACGACTTGCCGGAACCGGCGCATCAGGCGGGCGGGATCGGTCGCGGCGATCTTCCCCGCCTCCCCGATATAGACCTGTAATATCGAGGTGCCGACGATGGAAAGCGGCCGCGATACTACCCGTTCCACCAGGAAGATGAAGCCGGCGATATAGGGTGAATAGAACAGCCCGACCAGCAGATAGAGCAGTTGGCTGCTGCCGGCCGCATCGATCAGGGCGGACCAACTGGCGATCAGGGGAAAGCGGATATATCGGTTTGCCAGCAAGCGCATGCGGCGCCAGGACAGCAGCCGCTGCCGTCGTCGGCCCAGCACCGTGCCGAACAGGCCCAGCGTGCCCGCCGACTGGCCCAGGACAGAGCCTGCCAGCAGGCCCGGCGTGCCCGCTCCCGCCAGGGCCAGCCCGATCTGGCTGCCCGGCCCCACCAGCCCCTGCGCCAGCCGCGTCTTGGCGATGGCGGGGAAGTCGCCGGCCCGTGTCGCCAGCTGCAGGGCGATGTAATAGCCGCCCAGGCAGGCATAGCCGATGATGAACAGCCAGCGGTAGAGGGTCAGCTGTTCGCCTTCCAGCGGCACCGGCCAAAACTCCCGCACCATCGCATCCGGCACGGCGAATACCGCCAGCCCCAGGGCCGTGGTGGTGGCCAGCAGCACGCACAGACAGAATGCGGTCAGATTGATGGCATCCCCCTGCCGGCGCACCAGCGGCAAAGCCAGTTCATAGCGCAGGGAGGCGACGACCGTGATCATGGTCAAGGCCGCCAGATAGACCGACAGGATGCCGAATTGCTGCGGGGAATAAAGCCGGGTCAGGATGGGGGCCAGCAGGATGGAGATCGCCTGCCCGCCGGCGGCACCGGTCATCATGATGGAGACATTGCGCAGGAAGGGCCGGGCCGCCAGCCCGTCGCGCAACCGGCGCGCCAGGAACAAAGGCGACAACCGGCCGGGTACCGCCATGGGGACCGTATTTTCCTGGGTCATGATGGTCCCGTCCTGTTCTCCCCCGGCATAACATCGGGAAATCACGCACGCATCATACAAAAACCTGGGTCACAGCAAGGTCACAACACGCATTCACAGCCATGCCTGAATAATCAGGTAGAGACGGAACCTTTACGTGACTGCGCCGTTCGCAGGTGCATCGAAGTAATGGGACTTTTCCGCGACAATCTGGATTGGCCACATGAACATGCAAGCCGAAGACAAGTTCGCGGACAATAATTTCACGTCCCTGCGCCAAGGCCTGGCCCTGCTGGTGGTGCTGGGCCATTACAAGCTGTTCATCGGCATCAATTCCCCGGCCTGGCCGTTCAATTATGCCGCCCTGGCGGTGGAATGCTTCTTCGTGGTCAGCGGATATCTGGTGGCCAACAGCTTCGACCGCGATCCCGACCTGAAGCGCTTCTTCATCAAACGCTTCTTCCGCATCTATCCGCTCTACATCACCGTGGTCGCGGCACAGACCTTGATCCTGGGCAGTCTGGCGCCGGGCGGCATCATGGGCAATCTGGGCTCCATGGGCACCTATCTGCTGGCCAATGCCGCCTTTGCCAACTTCCTGCAGTACGATGTGGGCGCCGGTGCGCTGAACAGGCTGTATGAGCAGAGCATCAATGCCAGCCTGTGGACCCTGAAGATCGAATTCGCCTTTTACCTGATGCTCCCCTTCCTCTGGCGGCTGTTCGAGCGCCGGGGTGTGGGCGTGCTGGTGGCGATCTTCCTGGCATCCGCCCTGTATCATTGGGGGTTGGAGCGGGCGGGCCATCACACGCTGGCCAAGCAGTTGCCGGGGCAATTGCAGTTCTTCGTGCTGGGCGTGGCCGCCTATCGCTACCGCCACCTGTTGCGGCTGGAGAACAAATGGCTGGGGCTGGGCATCGCCATCGTGCTGGGTGCCGTGGTCACGGCCATGCTGACCACCCGCCCGCCGCTGATCTATCCACTGATCGTGGCGGCACTGGTGGTCATGCTGGCGCTGCTGACACCTCGGCTGCGGATGGAGGCGGATGTCTCCTACGGCGTCTATCTGCTGCATGCGCCGATGATCCAACTGTTCCTGCTGTTCGGCATCTATGAGCCGGGACTGGAAGGGGTGGCGATCACCGTGGTCTTGGTGCTGGCGCTGGCCTTCCTGGCGGAGAGGTTCGTGGAGGCGCCGGGCATCGCCATGGGCCGCAGCCTGATCAAGCGACTGGGCCGTCGCCCGACGCCGCCGCGCACATCCCCGCCCCGGTGGCCGGGGGAACTCACTGTGGTCATGCTGAACGATTACTGCCATGTGCAGGGCGGGGCCAGCAAGGTGGCCATCGACGAGGCGGTGCGCCTGTCGCAGTCCGGCGTGAAGGTGATCTTCGTGGGCGCCGTCGGCCCCGTCTGCGACGCGCTGCGCCAGGCACCGGTGGAGGTGCATTGCCTGGGTCAGCATGAGCTGCTGGAAGCCGGAAAGCATCCGTCCACCGTGCTGCAGGGCCTGTGGAACGGCAAGGCGGCCAAGCGGGTGGCGGAAATCCTGCACACCCTGCCGCTCGACCGCACCATCGTGCATCTGCACGGCTATACAAAGGCCCTGACCACGGCACCGGTGCGCATGGCGGAACGGATGAGGGTGCCGGTGATCTGCACCCTGCATGATTTCTTCCCCGCCTGCCCTAACGGCGCCTTCTTCAACTATCAGACCGCCCAGCCCTGCACCCGCCAGGCCCTGTCGGGTGGCTGCATCGCCACCCGCTGCGACAAGCGCCGGCATGCGCACAAGCTGTTCCGGGTGGGGCGCGGGTGGATCCAGCGGCTGGCGGGACGCTTCCCGGCCTCGGTGAGGCATTATATCGCCCTGTCGGAGCGGTCGGCCGCCATCCTGTCGCCCTATCTGCCGGCCCATTCCCGCATCCACCGCCTGCCCAATCCCGTGGAGGCGCCGCATGCCCTGCCCGTCCCTGTCGCCCAGAACGACATGATCCTCTATCTGGGCCGCCTGGATGAGGAAAAGGGCGTGCGGCTGCTGGCGTGGACGGCGGCCAAGCTGGGTCTTCCCGTCACCTTCGTGGGCGAAGGACCGCTGCGGGCCGAAATCGAAGCGATGCAAGGCATGAGTGTCACCGGCTGGCTGGGGTCGGCGGAGATCCAGACCTATCTGTCGCGCGCCCGCTGCCTGGTGTTCCCCAGCCTGTGGTACGAGACGTTCGGCCTGACGGTGTCCGAAGCCGCCGCGCGCGGCGTGCCGGCCATCGTCAGCGACATCACGGCGGCGGCGGAGCGGGTGCAGGATGGGGTGACCGGCTGGCGCTTCCGCAGCGGCGACGGGGACGATCTGGCCCGCTGCCTGAAGCTGGTCAAGGATGATGGGCAGGTGCAGGCGGTGGGTACCGCGGCCTATAATGCCTTCTGGTCGGACACGCGGTCGGGGGACCGGCATGTGGCCGATTTGCTGGAGATCTACCGCAAGACGGTGGGGATCGGGCCAAGGATGGCGGCAGCGGAGTGACGCGTTATTAGATGCCTTCGATCAGCCTGCGGCGGCCCGCTGATCGCGCATCGGCTTCACGCAGGCGGTAGCATTCGGCACATAGGATGGCGATGCCATCCGGCACTTCCACGGTGTCGGTCCATTCCCCGCCATTGGCCTGCAGATATTCATCGCAGGCTTCGCACCATGCATCGCGCAGATCGTCCTCATGCTCCGACACACCGGAAACGAACCCGACCGTCCCAGGACACGGCACGCCGACGATGTGATTGCAGACGAACGCGATGGGCTGCCTTCCATGCACGTGGCATGTGCAGAAGTCGTCATCCATGTGCTTGCTCCCGTCAGATGGTTGCATACCATGGATAAGAATATGGAGGCGGCACGGATGCCGCCTCCATAATTTCTTGCAAACCGACGATTGCAAAAGCCTTTACGATGCCATCGTCGCCAGCGGTTCGGAAACCGGGGCGTCCCGTCGGAACTGCCCCATCCAGGCGACGATGCCTTCCAGCGGCAGGGTCAGCGATAGGGGCCGGGGATTGTTGATCCAGTTCTCAATCGCGTCGGGTTCTGTACGCGAGGCCACCGGCAGGCCGGTAGAGACGCTGAGTTCCGTGGCGCGGTTGTCCACGGGGATGATCAGGGCGCGGCGGCGATGCTGCAGGGCGCGGATGCCGCCATGCAGACGGGCGCCGATGAAATCCACATCCTCCATCTCCAGCAGCCGGTCATAGGCGGCCACGTCGGGCGCGATGGGCACATAGCCGGTGGCGCCGATCTCCTGCATATAGGGTAGGTCCTCTTCCTGCTGCGGCCAGAAATAGACGGTGCGGTATTGCTGGCGCAGCATTTCGAAGATCTTCAGGTCCAGTTCCGGGGCCGGCCGGTAATAGGTGACGGCAAAGACCGCGTCACGCGCCTTGCGCACGGGGATGGTCTGGCAATGGGCGCGGTCCAGCATCCACATGGTCGGACAGGCCGTATAGACGATGTTGGGCACATGCGGCCGCAGCAGCTCATAGGTGTGCATATCGCGCACCGAATGCAGCAGGTTCCTGGACAGGACCTTGCGGAAGAACAGGCGCGTGGCGGCATCGGCGCCGGCCCGCCCATATTGCTGCCAGCCCACACCCATCAGCACGACGTTGCGCCAGTTCAGGTAATCCAGCGGCGTGATCTTCCAGTTGCCGCGTACCAGCATGTGCGATTTCAGGATGTTGGTGCCGCCGACGATGGACAGGTCGGCCTTGCGCCCCTCCCGCAGTTCCGCCAGCGTCGCGCGGCGATGGGTGGGGGTGCTGATGAAATCGGCATCCGGGAACAGTCCCCGCACCTCCTGCCAGACGGCGTCCATGATGAACTGGTCGCCCAGATTGTCGCTGTCCATGGCGGTGTCGAACATGTTGATCAGCATTGGTGCCTCCTGTCTTGCCATTCATCGCCGCCGGGCGGCAGGATTTCGCCGCCCCGGGAACCCGGGCGCAGCAGCGTGCCGGGAAACCGCCCGGCCAGATCGAAAAGATCGTGGTCATCGCCGAACCAGTAGACGGTGCCGCAGACCGCGATCAGCGGCAGGTCGTCCTCATGATCGGTGAACAGGATGCGCGGCCGGTGCTGCCAGCCGCGCCGGGCGAGGAATTCCAGCACCGCGTCGCGCTTGTGCGGGCCGACATTGCTGGGCACATGGCGGGCACGGTTGGCGAGTGTCGCCAGGACATGCGGCACGCCCAGCAGGCGGCCGAGATCACTGGCGTAATCGGCCACCGCCGCCGTGGCCAGGACGGCATCGACGCGGCCATCGGCCACCGCTGCCAGCAGTGCGGCGAGTTCCGGGCGGACATGGCTGTAAAGGCGATTGTTCAATACCGCAACGCTGGCCCCGCCATCCCCGTCCGTGGCCTCACGCCACAGGCCCTGGAGGCGCCATTTCAGCGTTTCGTGATCAATCAACCCGGCCTTGCGCGCCGCAAGCGCCCCGCCGGCGCGCAAGGCCAGGCCCAGCCTCCGGCCGGCGGACAGATGCGGATAACGGGCCCACAGCATCTGCACCACCCACAGCCGGAAGCTGTTCACGCTAAGGACCGTTCCATCCAGGTCCAGGATCACGACGCTATGCATCGAGCGACCAGGGGAACCGGCACAGCTGCCGGTCATAAAGGCTGTACCAGGGCTGGATCAGGGGCTGGCGCGTCGTCACGGTGATGACGGCCGACTTGATCCGCGCCTGCTGCGGGGCCTGGCGCTGCAGCAGGCCCATGACATGGGACAGGGTGGCGCCGGTATCGATGGCGTCATCCACCACCAGCAGCGACGGGCTGTCGCCGGCCTTCGCCAGCCACACGTCCAGCAGTGACAGTTCTTCGGGGTCGAAATGATAGGGCTGATCGGCCACCGGGCGGGGCCGGCGGGTCAGCATGGCATGTTCCCAGACGCGCAGCTTGTCCAGGATGGGGCGCGGCAGGCTGGTCACCAGCGACTTCAAGGTGCTGGACCGTTGCTTGTGGGCGGTGGTGGCGCGCCGGCAGGTGATGGACAGCACGGGTATCGGATCGGCCAGCGACCGCGCCATGGCGTGGGCCACATGCAGCCCTCCGGTGCGGATGCCGATCAGGGCATCCGGCTTGAAATCCGCCAGGACCTGCCGCATCAGCTGCGCGCAGGCGGCATCAAATCCGGCCTGATCGAAGCTGACGACGTCTGGGCGCCGGGCGGTGTTGCTGTTCCCGATCATCCGGGACCTCCATCTGGCTGGGGATTGCCTGCGGCTCTTCAGGCCGGGTCAGGGTGGTTTCACGCCACAGGGTGCCGATGGCGGCGCCCAGGAACAGGCAGGCGGCCTGATCCTCGATCACCGACAGCACGACGCCATAGCCGGCGGCGAAGGCCAGGATGGCCACCGACGCCTCGGCCCGGCGGGTCCTGCCGCTGGTGACAGGCTTCAGCGCCAGGCGCACGGCCAGGGCGGCATACAGCACAGCGAACAGCCCGAAATAGGCGTAGAGCAGGACGGCGATATTGTCGGCGGGGTTGAAGGCGCTGGGCGCGTACAGACGCTGCGGCCCGCCGATGCCGCCCAGGCCGACGCCGAACACCAGCAACTGGTGGCGGGCAATCCAGTCCCAGGCGTCGGGCCAGGTATAGGCGATGCGCAGGAACAGGGATTCCATGCTGAACACGCCGTCGCCATGGTCCAGATGCAGCCCATGGGTGAACAGCGGCAGCCCCGCCGCCAGCAGCAGGAAGCAAAGGAAACAGACGCGCAGCCAGCCCAGCCGCTGGGCCGCGGGCAGGCACAGCAGAAAGGCGATGGGCAGGAAGGCGATCAGCGACCCCTTCTGCGTGGTCAGGAACACCCCGATCACCGACGGCAGGGCCAGGGCCATGCGGCAGCCCCGGCTGCGCATCCGGCACATCAGCACGATGGTCAGGCAGGGCAGGATGGCGGCCACAGCGATGGAACTGCGGGTGAAGCCGGCCACGCGCCGGGCGAACGGGTCGCTGATCTGCCAATCCTTGGACACATCGACATTCAGATCGCCGACCTGGGTGGTCATGCCCGTCCAGGGAAAGGCCATGCCCCCCTTATCCAGGATGATGCCGATCATGATCAGCACCCAGAGCAGGGCGAACAGGCGCAGCATCCGCCCCTGCGGCGCGATCAGCATGCCAGCCGCGAAGAAGCCGAACAGCAGGTTCATCACCACCTTCACGCCATAGGCGGCACCCGTGACGCTGCCCACCGTGCCGATCAGCACCAGCCCGTGAAAGGCCATGGCGACGCCGAAGGCCAGGATGGCCGGATGCAGGCGCAACTGGTTGGCCTGTGTCGCACAGAGCAGCACCAGCGGTACGGCCATCAGCCCGTCGCGCAGCAGGATGAAACTGTCCTTGCCGGCCAGATAAAGCCCATATCGGACCGGTGCCTCCAGCGCATAAATGGCGAGATAAAGTGCGGCGCAGCACGCGAAGAAGGCGGCCAGCCGGGGCACGTCGATATTGCCGGCGCCTGTCACGGGGACGGGCACGTTTGCTCTTGTGTGGCCGCTGCCGGCAAGGAGAATGCTGTCGCTCATGGCAGCATCACAACACCGGGTTGGCTGCGGCGGCTTGTGACCAATATGTGGCCGCACCCTTGGCCCCTTGCCCGCATGCTGCGCTGCGGTGTCTTCATCATGGGGACCGATGGTCCTGATTTTTGATGAAGGGAGCCTTCACATGATCGCACCGCGCGTGATCGTCACCGGCGGCGCCGGCTTTATCGGCAGCCATACCTGCAAGGCGCTGTCGCGGGCCGGGTACCTGCCCGTCGCCGTCGACAATCTGTCCAACGGATCGGCCGAAGCCGTGCTCTGGGGGCCCCTGGAAAAAGGGTCGCTGGAGGAGCCGGGGTTCCTGGACGGGGTGTTCCGCCGGCACAAGCCTGTCGGCGTCCTGCATTTCGCAGCATTGATCGAAGCGGGGGAGTCGGTCCGCTCTCCCGGCCGCTTCTACCGCAACAATGTGGCCGGGACCCTGGCCCTGACCGAGGCGATGGCGCGGCAGGGTGTGGATAGGCTGATCCTCTCATCCACCGCCGCCGTCTATGGCAATGCCGGGGACCAGCCGATCAAGGAGATCCATCCCTGGCAGCCGGTGAACCCCTATGGGCAGAGCAAGCTGATGGTGGAAACCATCCTGGCCGACCTGGCCGCCGCCAACGGTTTGCGTTTCACGGCCCTGCGTTATTTCAACGCCTCAGGCGCCGATCCGGATGGGGAACTGGGCGAACGCCATGACCCGGAGACCCACCTGATCCCGCTGGTGCTGCAGGCAGCATTGGGCAGGCGGCCGGATATCCGGATTTTCGGTACGGACTATCCCACCCCGGACGGCACCTGCATCCGGGATTATGTCCATGTCCATGACCTGGCCGACGCGCATGTGCGGGCCTTGCGCCGGCTGCTGGATGGCGGCGGCAATATCCGCCTGAACCTGGGCAACGGAAAGGGATTCTCCGTGCGCGAGATCATCCACACCACAGGCGAGGTGACGGGACGGCCGATCCGCGCCATTGAGGAGGCGCGGCGGCCGGGCGATCCCGCCATCCTGATTGCAGATGCGTCCGCCGCCCGGGCGCATCTGGGCTGGACCCCCGCCTTCCCGGAGGTAGCCGACCATGTGCGCCATGCCGCCGCGTGGTTCCAGCGCCATTGGGGCATGAAGGCCGCACCCGTGCCGACCGTCCCCGTCTGGGAAAGCATCTACCCGACGCCGGCGGCGGCCACGCCCCGATAGCAGGGTCGCGGCACTTTGGATCAATTGTCATTTTATTTGAATGCAAACCCAGCGGGAAACGATACAGTCCCCCCAACCTGTGCCGGAGGGGAACCGGCCAGGAGGGGCATCTGACGGGGCTGGGGCATGGTGGACAGCGAAGAATTTGAACGCGACGACGCGCTGGCCGAACCCCAGCAGACGGAACCGGCCACCCATACGGTGCTGATGCGCCTGCGGGAGATGATCGTGACGGGCAAGATCGCGCCCGACAGCCGGCTGCGCGCCGAAGCGCTGGCCACCCTGCTGGACGTGTCGCGCACCCCCATCCGCAGTGCCTTGGCCGTGCTGTCGGCCGAGGGGCTGGTGAATTACAGCGTCAATCGGGGTTATACAGTGCGGGCCGTCACCATCGGCGACGTGTTCGACAGTATCGAGGTGCGATCGACGCTGGAGGGCATTGCCGCGCGCGCCGCCGTCAACCTTGGATGGGAACCCGGCGCCTTGCGCCAATCGGCCAGCTTGGTCAAACAGGGCCGCGTCATCGTCGACAAGGGCGAATGGTCCGAACAGATCGAATATGACTGGTACGAGCTGAACCGGCAGTTCCACCGCTCGATCCTGGTGGCGTCCCGCAACGAGGTGCTGCGCAATGCTGTGCGCATGACCCTGATCTATACGATCCTGGGCGATGCCGCCCGGCTGTGCCCCAGCATTGCCGCCAGCGTCCCGCCGCGTTACCGCCAGCTGCCCCCCACCCCGCCGGACCATATAATGGAAAGCCAGGCGGAGCATGAGGCGGTGCTGGAGGCGTTCAAGCGGGAGGATGCGGAGGAGGCCCAGCGCCTGATGTCCAGCCATGTGCTGGCCACCCGGCACCGGCTGAAGGCCATCGTGATCCCGCGCTAAGTTTTGTCCAACCCACAGAAGCCGCTATTCCCGCCTCCCCGGCGCAAGCCGGGGCCCAGGGGCCGCAAGGAAAACCGTTAAGCCGCATCGATCAACGCGGCTGACAGGTCGGGCTTGTGATCCTGGGCCCCGGCCTTCGCCGGGGAGGCGATCAAGGTCGCTTATATCGGGTTCAGAACCGGTAACCGATGGCCAAGGCGCCGGAGAACTGGCTGGCGCTGCCTTCCAGGCCCACGACGGGGCTGTCCTTGAAATCACCGGTCAGTTGCTTGTAGCTGCCCAGCAATTGCAGGCTCCAGTTCTCGTCCAGGGCATACCCGACCTTGGCACTGATGCCGATGTCGCGGATGCCGCTGCCCGCATTGTAGACAGGCAGGCCGCTGGCCGCCGCACCGGCCGCGTCGATACCGAAATAGGCCTGGGCATATTTGTCATCGACATAGGTCAGGCGGACACCGCCGCCCACCGACCAGCGGTCGCCCAGCTTGCGGCCATAGGACAGGCCCAGCGAGCCGATGGCACCATCATGCTCGTTGGACACATCCGTCAGATATGTCGCCTCCAGGGTCAGGCTGTCCCGCCGGTCGAAAATGCCCTGCCAGGAATAGCGGACGAATCCGCCGGCCTCGAACGCGTCATCGATCTTGGGCAGGCGGCTGACCCGGTCGCTTTTCACGCCCTTGTCGCGGCCATCGCCGATATCCATCATCGGCCCGAACGACAGTCCGGGTGTCAGCTCCCAGCCCAGACGCACCTCCTGCCCCTGGGCTTCCAGGAAATAGGGGCCGTAGGACAGGTTGCCGGCGACATAGGGTGTCAGTTCGAAATCGTCCGAACCCAGATAGTCGGGCCGGGCGCCGATGCCGGCGACAAGACTGCCGGACCATTCATGCCCGTGCACGGTTTCGGCATGCAGAAAGGTGCCGGCCGTCAGGGCGGCCAGCAGGAATTGGAGGCGAAAGCCCCGCATAATCTAGTCTCCTCGTCAGATGACGAGCGTCCCTCCCGGGGATTTCGCGGCGGCGGCGATCATCCTGTCGCCTTCCCGCCGGCTTTGATTGTCTGCGAGGCTCCCGACTATTTCTTCATCCCCGCTCCGGCCTGTCGCCGGAGCGGGGTGGAAAGGCGCTATCCCAACTCGACATCCAGCAGCCGCACGAATTGCTGGCCGCAATGCATGTCGCGCTCCACGACACCACCCTGCGGGCTGGTGCGGGCATGGGAGATCTTGACCATGTTCAGGCTGGGCACCGGGTAATGGCGCACCAGGGCCGGGTCGGCGCCATAGAGGCGGTGGAACGTGTCCGGGCCCAGGGCCGGGTGGGCGTGATAATCACGGAACTTCTCCGGCCCGTCGAAGAACAGGTCGAACGTGACCCAGAACGGTCCGGCATTCTTGGACCGGACATGGCGGCAGACATCCTTGAGCTTGACCATCACGCCGCCTCCCCTTCGCTCATATCGATCCAAACCGTGCGCACCAGTTCCATGGGATCGTCCAGTTCCACCACATGGTTCAGCAGGAATTCGTAGACCGGCCCGCGATCAATGTCGGCCGGGCTGAAGGCAAAGCCGTAGCTGGGCAGTTCCTCGTCCATGATGACGGGGAAATGGAAGAAGTACGGGTTGCAGGCCTTGGCAATCTGCGACGCCGTCTCCTGGCTGTCGGCGGTGGCCACGAACAGCACGCCGATCTCCCGCGGGGCCGGGGTGCCGGGTGGTGGGCGGTCGCCGGACACGGCGTTCCAGCCATACATGCGCAGCGAAATGTGAAAATCACCGGCCGCAGCACCGATGGTCTTGTGCACCCGGTCATAGAGGGCTGCCAGCATGCGGTCGTGGAATGTATCCACGTCCGCCAGGACATGCGGGTCCTGGATGCCGATCAGCATCACCGTCTGGAACCGGCGGCTGCCCGCGCCTTCCAGCTTCATCGTATAGGGCTGCTTCTTCCAGACCGAGCCGGTGACGGACACCGTGCGGTCGTCCCGCTGGGTGTAGACCGCATCGGTCACGTCCAGCACGCCGCCGGGTTCGGTCAGCAGAAACGGGTTGCTGTTCTCATACAGCATATGGGCCGACACGCTGTCCGGGTTGCAGCGGTTGGCCGGCGACAGCGGCTCCACCTCGAACCCGTCATCGCCGATGCTGATCAGGATGCCCGCACTGGCGGCGGGGGAGACGGTGCATTGCCCGCCGCATTCGGCGATCTTGGCCGCATGCCAGGAGGCACCGACATTGGCACCCTTCAGCAGGGCGAAGCTGGCCAGCACCGCCGTATCGGTGGTGCGCCCGCCCAGGATGATGTCGGCACCCGATTCCAGGGCCGCCATATAGGGTTCCGGCCCCATCACGGCGACGATATGGTCGCATTCATCGATGGTGGCATCGGCGAGATCACCCAGGGGCGGCAACGGCCGGATCTTGCCGGCTGCGTTGTATTTCTTCAGCGTTTCCTTCTCCTGCTCGCAATAGAGCAGGGCGATCTTCGGCCGCAGGCCCAGTTCGCCCGCCACCTCCAGCACGATGTCGCGGGTCCAGTCCAGGTTGCGGTCGCCGCCGGCCTGGCCGCTGGTGCCCACGATCAGCGGGATGCCGGCATCGGCACCGGCCCGCATCAGGATCGTCAGGTCGCGCTTCACCGAACCGCGATTGTTCTTGGAGATGCCCAGCGCCAGATAGGCGGCCCCGCTGTCGGTGGAACCGGCATCGGTGGCGATGGCGTGCGCGCCGCGGGCGATGCCGTACCGCACCTCCTCCTCCCGCGCGCCGGCGCCCAGCGACCCGGTGGGGACCAGGATTTTGATCGGACCATCCAACATGATTTTTTCAATCCAGGTGATTGCGGCGGCCTGTCGTGAGGCCAGTGAGGGGAGACTGATTTATTGCATCCATTATGTCAAGTTTTTGGATGCAAAAATTTGGATGTCAGCGAACCAGTGCCGAAAGCCCTTGCGGATCAAGGATATCGATGCGGCCGGGCGCGCTGCGGATCAGGCCGGCCCCTTCGGCATGGGCCAGCAGCCGGCTCAACCCATCACGCGACAGGCCGACGCGGCTGGCCAGATCGGCGCGGTTGACCATCACTTGCCCACCATTCCCCATGTCCAGCAGGGCATGGGCCAGCCGGGCGGGTGGGCTGTGCAGCAGGGAAGCCCCGACCTGATCGATGGCCGCCCGCTGCTGCCGGCAGGACAGCAGGGCCAGGTGCCGGTGCAGGTCCGGGGTGACAGCGGTCAGGGCGTCGATATCGGCGAGTGGGATATGCAGCAGCCAGGTGCGGCCGGCGGCCACGGCATCATGGGGCTGCGGCTCGCGGTCCAGTGTGGACAGAACCCCGAACCAGCGGCCGGCGGGCACGGTGACGTTCAGCAATTGCCTTCCGCCCTGCGGGTAGGAGACCAGCCGCACCCCGCCGGACAGCACGCGGTAAAGTCCGCCCGGCGGATCGCCAACGCGGTAGGCGCAGTCCCCATCGGCCAGGGACCGGCGCTGCGCGGCGGCGGCCAGCCACCCCCGGCAGGCGGGCGGCAGGCCGGCGAACCAGGGATCGGTCTCCAGCAGGGGGACCGTCCCCAGCGCACGGGCCGGCGCCGTCAGCACCGGAAACCGGGATCGATACGGTCCAGCTTGCGCAACAGCGCCGGCCAGGCCAGCTTTTCGGCCGCCATATCGGCCATGGGGCCGCTGGACTGCGCGCGCACCTTGTCGGCCACACCGGCCGGCGGCTGGTGCAGATTGTCCCGCCCTGCCGCCAGCATATGCACCTGCGCCTCGCACGCGCGCTCGGTGAAATAGATGCGCAGGAAGGCGGTGGCGATGGAGGAACCGACGGCCAGGGTACCGTGGTTGCGCAGCAGCAGGATGTTCTTGGTGCCCAGATCGGCCACCAGTCGCTCCCGCTCATCCAGATCGGTGGCGATGCCTTCATATTCATGAAAGGCGATATCGTGATGGGCGATCATCGCCGTCTGGGTCAGGGGCAGCAGCCCCTCCTTCATCGCCGATACGGCCTGGCCGTGGGGCGTGTGCAGATGGATGACGGCATGGGCATCCTCGCGCGCCATATGGATGGCGGAATGGATGGTGAAGCCGGCGGGATTGACCATGTGCGGCGTTGGTTCCACCGCCCTGCCCTGCACATCGATCTTCACCAGCGACGAGGCTGTGATCTCATCGAACATCAGATTATAGGGGTTGATCAGGAAATGATGCTCCGGACCGGGGACCCGCACCGACAGGTGGGTGAAGATCAGATCATCCCAGCCGTAATGCGCCACCAGCCGGAAGGCCGCCGCCAGATCGGTGCGCAGCCTGCGCTCATCTGCCGACATCTGCTCAAGGTTCGACATCGCGTTTTCTCCCGTTTGATGTTTCTCACGCCAGGCGGCGGGCCACATAGGTGGCCAAAGCCGGCCCGACAAGCAGGACGACGATCACCCGCACCACCTGCGCCGACAGGATGAAGGGCAGGTCAACCGGCACCGTGGCGCCGATGATCAGGATGGCATCAATGCCGCCCGGCGTCGTCGCCAGATATCCGGTCAGCCAGTCCACGTCGCAGAGCACGCTGACCAGGAGGCCCAGCAGCGCGCACAGGCCGATCAGGCCGATGGCGGCGGCGATGATGCGCGGCATCGACTGGGCACAGTCGGCCAGAGTCGACCGCGTGAAGGACAGGCCGATATTCCAGCCGATGATGGCATAGGCCCCGGCGGCCAGCAGCGGCGGCACTGACGGCTTGGCCAACCCCGCCGCCATCAGCGCCGCCCCGACCAGCCCCGGCACCAGGAAGGCGCCGGACGGGAAGCGCAACCAGCGCGCAACCAAGGCACCCGCCAGCGCCAAGGCCGCCGTCTGCCCCAGCCCCCAGGTGTCGAGCGGCGGAAACCAACCCGCCCCGTGCAGGGGTGTGGCTTCACCGGTCAAGAGATGGGCGAGCGCGATGGCCGATCCCGTCACCATCAGGATGCGCAGATACTGCATCACCGCGACCATACGCGCGTCGGCCCCCTGTTCCTGGGCCAGGGCCACCATGCCGGCGGCCCCGCCAGGCGCCAGGCCCCAGACGGCGGTGGAGCCTTGGAACCAGCCGCCCTTGCCCAGCATCCAGCCCAGACCGGCGCTGACCAGCATGGTCGATCCCGCCATCAGCAGGAAGGCCGGCAGGTGTACCAGCAGTGCCGGTCCCATGGTCCGGCCCATGGCGACGGCCACCAGGCAGCCGACAATGGTATAACTGGCCAGCAGTGCCGATTTCGACGGCCGGATCGCCACCCCGCCCAGACCGAACCCGATCCCGGCCAGCAGCGGGCCAAGCAGCAGCGCCGCCGGCATTTCCGCCGCCTTCAACCCGGCGACCAGCAAAGCGGTCAGCACTGCCAGCCCCAGCCACTGCCCCCCCTTGGCCAGCATGGCTCAGCCCGCCCGGAACGGGATGGCGCCCGTGGCGATGGCAGCGACCAGCACGACCAGCGAGATCAGCACCGCCCATTTCAGGGCGAAGCGCTGGGCATCGGCCACATCCACGCCCAGCAGGCCGCAGGCCAGATAGATGGGTGCCAGCAGCGGGCTCAGCGTATGCACCGGCTGCCCGATCAGGGAAGCGCGCGCAATCACTTCCGGGTCGATGCCATAGGCGGCGGCAGCGGTGGCGATGATCGGCACCACCCCGAAATAATAGGCGTCGTTCGACATCACGAAGGTCAGCGGCATGCTGGCTAGGGCCGTGATCGGTGCCATGTAGGGGCCGATTTCAGGCGGGATGATCGACAGGGCGGCATTCGCCATGGCGTCGGCCATGCCCGTGCCGTTCAGGATGCCGGTGAAGGCCCCGGCCGCGAACAGCAGCACCACGACATTGACGACATTGTCGGCGTGCGCCGTGATGCGGGCCTTCTGGTCCTTCAGCCGTGGATAATTGACGGTGGCCGCGATGGCGAAGGCGCCCATCATCATCACCGGCAGCGGCGCCAACCCGAAGATCATGCCCGCCACCAGGCCCATTGTCAGGGCCAGGTTGAACCAGAACAGCCGGGGACGGCGCACGCCGGGTTCAATGTCCATTGCCACCGGGGCACGTGGCGTACCGGTGCCGGCCGACAGGGCCACCCCACCCGCCAACCGCCGCCGTTCCGACCGGCCCAGCATCCAGGCCAGCATGAAGATGGCGAGGAAGCCAACCACCATGGCCGGGATCAGCGGCGCGAACACCTGCCCCAGATCGGCGCCCACAGCAGCGGCGGCGCGCGCCGACGGGCCGCCCCAGGGCACGTAATTCATCAGCGAATTGCACAGGCCCAGCAAGGTGGCCAGGATCAGCGGGTTCATCCCCACCCGGCGATAGACCGGCAGGAAGGCGGTGATGATGATCAGTGCCGTGGTCGTGCCGTCGCCATCCAGCGATACCACCGTGGTCAGCAGGGCCGTGCCCAGCGCGATACGCACGGGATCGTCACCCACAGCGGCCAGCACCCGTCGCACCAGCGGGTCGAACAGGCCGGCATCCATCATGATGGCGAAATACAGCACGGCGAAGGTCAGCATCAGCGCCGTGGGCGCCACCTGCATCACGCCCTGCAAAATCATGTCGCCCAGCCCGGCGCCGGCACCGGTGATCAGGCCGAACAGGATGGGGATCACCAGCAATGCGGCAATGGCCGACATCCGCTTGGTCATGATCAGCACCATGAAGGTGGTGACCATCGCCGTCCCGAGCAGGGCCGGCGAGAGCAACGTATCGAACAAGGTACCGTCTCCCCGCCGCCATGGCCGCCAGCCGACCCGACGCCCTGACATCAGGCATTCAAAGGGCGGTTCGGCGCCATAGGGCTGTTGAATGAAGTGACGGGGCTTTGCCATCCGTCGGTGTGCATCCTGTGCGGATGGCGCCACTTCGTCAAGAACAACATCCATATCCAATAAATTTTGCATCCAATATGTTGACCGATAGCATCCAGCGTGCATATGGTGCGCTCCATAACCGGCAATAACCGGGTAGAAGAGCCTTTAGGGAGGAACAAATGCGCGTTTTCAGCCGCCAGGCCCTGGCCTGTGGAACATCCGCCGCCATTCTGCTGTCGGCCAGTGCCGCCCTGGCCCAGGAAGCGGCGGGCCCCGCCGTGCTGGAGGAGATCATCGTCACGGCCCAGCGCCGCAGCGAGCGCCTGCAGGACGTGCCGGTCACGGTGACGGCGTTCAGCGCCGAGGAGATTGCCCAGGCCCGCCTGCGCCAGATCGATGATATCGCCAGCCGCACGCCGGGCCTGAATTTCGATGCCTTCCCCGCGTCCCAGCCGCGTATCGCCATCCGTGGCATCGGGTCCAGCGACCGTGGTGCCGCCGGTGACCCCAGCGCCGCCGTCTTCCTGGACGAAATCTATATGGGCCGGCCGGCGGCCGTGGCCTTCGACGCGTTCGACGTGTCCCGGATCGAGGTGCTGAAGGGACCGCAGGGCACGCTCTATGGCCGCAACGTGGTGGGCGGCGCCATCAATGTCGTCAGCAACCGGCCGGATCTGGACCGCACCGATGCGGGTGCCGAGGCCACGGTCGGCAATTATGAGCGGCTGGAGGCGGCGGGCTTTGCCAATATCCCGCTGGCCGAGGGCAAATGGGCGGCTCGCGCCAGCGGCGCCTGGCGCACCCATGACGGCTATGTGAAGAACAGTTTCACCGGGGGCCGGGTGGAGGACCAGGATACGCGCAGCGGCCGGTTCCAGATCTATGGCGAGCCGTCGGAAACGGTGCGCGTCCTGCTGGGCGTCGATGGCACCCGCGACCGCGCCACGGGCCCGGCCCAGCATGTGCTGGACCTGGACCCGACCGATCCCCGCCGCGCCCTGTGGACCGTCGACCGCAACCGCAAGCGTACGGCCGGCTCTGACGAGGGCTATCAGGACCGCGACACCTGGGGGGTGCGGGGCCAGCTGGATTGGGACCTGCCGTTCGCGACGGCGACATATCTCGGTTCCTACCGCGACCTGGATTACCACGTCGCCTATGATTTCGACGGCGGCAACGAGACGACCAACCCCCTCGGCATCAGCGGCGGCAATGACGAGGACAGCGAATTTTCCAGCCACGAATTGCGGCTGAATTCGCTGCCCGACAGCACCATCCAGTGGGTGGCCGGGCTCTATAATTTCAACAACGATACCGACCGCCTTGATATCCTGGTCATCGATCAGGGCCGTCCGGCCACGGAGATCTATACCCAGGCGGCCAAGCTGACATCCTATGCCGCCTTCGGCGACGCCACCGTGCCGCTGGGCGAGCGTTTCTCGCTGATCGGCGGCCTGCGCTATTCCAAGGACAAGAAGGATTACCGCGTTTCCAACACCGCCGGCACGGCCGTGCTGCGCGGGGAGGAAGAGTTCGACGTCACCACATCCGACAGCTATGACGCCTGGACCTGGCGCGGTGGCGCGCAATACAAGCTGGAGCGCGACCATCAGCTCTATGCCATGGTGTCCCGCGGCTTCAAGAGCGGTGGCTTCCAGGATACGCCATCCTCCGCCGCCGACGCGGCCGACGGATTCGAGCCGGAATTCGCCACCCAATATGAGTTGGGCCAGAAAAGCAGCTTCCTGGATGGGCACCTGACCTGGAACAACACCTTCTTCGTGATGAAGTACACGGACCTGCAGACCAAGCGGACCCTGCCCAATCTGTCCATCGTCACGGAAAATGCCGGCAAGGCGACCATCAAAGGCTATGAGACCCAGTTGAACTGGAGCCCATTCAAGGGTGCGCGGCTGGCCGCCAGCTATGGCTATACCGACGCCACCTTTGACGAGTTCGCGCCGGAGCCCGGCGTGGATTACGCCGGCAACCGCCTGTCGCGCACGCCCAAGCACAAGATCGTGCTGTCGCCTTCATACGAGGCGTCGCTGGGCGATGGCAGCACCCTGCTGTTCGCCGCCGACTATCGGTATGAAAGCATGATCTTCGACGATAATTCCAATGACGGGCCGGAACGTCGTCCCTCGACCCAGTTCGTCGATGCCCGCGCTACCTATACCGCAGCCTCTGGCCAATGGACCCTGTCGCTCTGGGGCAAGAACCTGACCCAGGAGGTGACTCGTACGCACCAGACCGTGTTCCTGGGGGCCAATTTCGGGTCCTACAGCCCACCGCGCACCTTTGGCGCGACGGTCGGCTGGAAGATGTGAGCACCTGTGGGGCCCGGTGTGGTGCACCGGGCCCATTCTGGAGATCATCATGACTATTGCCGAGCAGATCGCCCGTTACGCGATAACCCTGGATGCTGCGCGGTTGCCACCGATTGTCGTGACGCGGGTGAAGCAGCGGCTGGTCGACAGCCTGGCCTGTGCGCTGGGAGCCTATGGCTCCACGCCCGCCATGGCCGCGACGGCGCTGGCGGCCACGGTGCCGGTACCGGCGGCGACGGTTTTCGGTACCGGCTTGCGCACCACACCCGACATCGCCGCCTTCGCCAACGGCACCATGGTCCGCTATCTGGACTATAATGACGGCTATATGAGCCTGGAGCCGGGCCATCCCAGCGACAATATCCCCGCCTGCCTGGCCGTGGCGGAGGCCGAGGGGGCATCGGGTCGAGACCTGATCGCCGCCATCGCCCTGGCGTACGAGGTGCAGATGCGCCTGCAGGATGCGGCCGGGCTGAACAAGCGCGGCTGGGACCATGTGAACTATATCCTGGTCTCCATGGCCGCCGCCGCATCGCGGCTGATGAAGCTGACCGAAGAACAGACGGCACAGGCCATCAACATGGCACTCAACGGCCATGTTGCGATGCGCCAGGTGCGCTCGGGTGAATTGTCGGCCTGGAAAGGCGCATCCGCGGCCAATGCCGCGCGCAACGCCATCTTCTGTGCCGGCCTGGCCCGCCACGGCATGGACGGTCCGTCGCCGATCTTCGAGGGCAAGATGGGTTTCATCCGGCAGGTGTCGGGTGAGCTGGATTTCGATATCGGCCGGTTCGGTACGCCGGAGAACGGCGATTACCGCATCCTGAAATCCCTGACCAAGACCTTCCCCACCAATGGCGAGTTGCACACGGCGGTCTGGGCCGGCATCGCCCTGCGGTCCCAGGTGCCCGACCTTGGCGACATCGCGTCGATCCACATCGACACCACCGACATCGGGTATCGCATCCTGGCCAGCGATCCGCAGAAATGGCGGCCCGCCACCAGGGAAACCGCCGATCACAGCCTGCCCTACAATGTGGCCCGTGCGCTGATCGATGGCGGGATCACGCTCGCCTCCTACGATCCGGCGATGATCGCCGATCCGCGGGCGGGGGCGTTGATGGCCCGGACGACGGTCAGCGAAGACCCGGCCCTGACAGCCCTGTTCCCCCAATATCTGCCCAACCGGATCACGCTGACGCTGCGGTCGGGTGCCTTGCTGGTGCAGGAGGTGGTGTCCGGGCCGGGTTCTGTCGAAACGCCGATGGAAGACGCCGATTTTGAGGCGAAATTCCGCCGCATGGCCGGGCCGCATATCGACAAGGGCAGCCAGGATGCCATCCTGGGCTTCGCCGCGGCTCTGGAAAACCAGAGCGACTATGCCGCCCTTTTCACGGCCATGTGCCCGTGAGGCCGGCAGGCGCAGGGGTTTTGGCCGGTGCGCCAACGCTGATCAGAGGGGCAGCGGCCGCCGGCGCACCGCCAGCCAGCCCAACCCGATGAAGGCAACCAGCACCGCGCCCTGAGCCAGGGCGAAGGGCGGCTCGCTTCCCGTGGGGGCCAGATCGTTCAGCACCGCGATCTTCAGGAAGGACTGCACCACCGCCACGAAGGCGTTCAGGTACAGGGCGAAAATGGCAGTCCCCAGATAGGTTGCGGCCCAGACCCCGCTGCGCTGGCGGCGAAAATAAGCCACCAGCGCCACGGCCAGGACCGCGAGGGAGACAGCCCCCACGCCCAAGGCGGGCGTGAAGGCGGTGATGGGGAACATGAAGCCGGTGATGGTGGTGGCAATGGTGGTGACCAGGAAGACGGCATTCACCGCCCCCAGCCACCGCCCATTGACCAGGGCCAGAAGCCAGACCAGTCCCGTGGCGAGACCAATCAGGGAAATCACCACATGCAGCGTCGTGAACGCCTCGATCGATAATCCAAGAAGCATGGTCGTCTCCTGCTGTTTGATGCGTCCGACCCTCAGGCCGGGCGCGGGTTGTTCTTCACGAAGCTGGCGATCAGATCGGCGCTGAGTTCCGGATACTGGTGCTGCGGCCCGTGGCCGCTGTCGGGCCAGGTGGCCACGAACAGGGTGGGCCAGAGGTCGTTCTGCGCGTACCAGCTCTCCACCGGAAACATGATGTCATGGTCGCCCGACAGGGCCAGGACGGGGATGTCCGTGCTGCGGAAGAAGGCCTGCAAGGCGCCGTCGGGATCGGGGAACGGCGTGGTCGGATCGGAACTGGCGATCACCGATTGTATCATGATATCGGGCGGCGTGAAGGCATCCGTCACGGCGGCGCGCGACCGGATGCGGGCCACCGACGCGTCGCCCGCGGCACGGGATTTGGCACTGTCCGGCTCAAAGAACAGGATATATTCCTCCGCCATGCCATAGTCATGCGTGAAGGCGGTCTGCAGGAACAACGGATCCTGCGGCTTCACCAACAGGCCGGGCGGCATGGTGGCGATGGCCAGGACGTGGCTGACCTTGTCGGGATATGTCGCCGCGAACACCTGCGCCGCGAAGCCGCCCAGTGACCAGCCACCGATCACCACCCGGCCCAGGCCCAGGCCCTTGACCAGATCATCCACATCCTTGGCCATGTCCTGCTTGGCATAGCTGGCCTTGCCGGTGGACAGGCCCAGGCCGGAATAATCGAAGGTGGTGACGGTGAAATCCCGCGCCAGCAGATCCAGGAACAGCGGGTCCCAACTGTCCATGGTGCCCCGGAAGCGCACGCACAGGACCAGGTCCGGTCCCTGGCCGAAGCGGCGATAGGCCAGCGTGCGGCCATCCACCTCCACGCTGCGGTTGGGAGCGGTCAGGGCGGTGTAATCGACGGAAATGCTGCTCATGTCATCCTCCTCAGATATTGGGCGTGGCCAGCGCATCCACCAGCTCAGCAGTGGTGACGATGGCGTGGGCATAGGTGGGACCGTTGATCTCGTGCGCGGCGCGCATGGCCTCCGGCCCGGCCGCCGCCGTGGCGTCGCGGACCAGGGTGGTGTGATAGCCAAGCTCCACCGCATAGCGGCCGGTGCTTTCGATGCAGGTATTGGCGATCAGCCCGATCAGGATGACCCGGGCGATACCCCGCTGCTTCAGCAGGAAGTCAAGGTTGGTGTTGGCGAAGCCGCTGGAGCCCCAATGTTCGGTGGCCACCATGTCGCCCGGCTGCGGCGCGAAGTCGGGAAACCATTCCCCACCCCAGCTGCCGGCCGCGAACACGCGGTGGCGGTAACCGCCCTCCAGATACGGGTTGGGATGGTCCCAGCCATCCAGGTCACCATCCTTCCAACGGTGATGCGGCACGATGATGATGGGCAGGCCGGCACCGCGCGCCGCCGCCACGGCCTTGCGCAGGTTGTTCAGCAGGCCCAGTTCCGTGGCCACGGTTGCCACCATGGGCCAGAGCTTGCCTTCCGGCGCCAGAAAGTCGTTATAAGGATCGACGAACAGCAGTGCCGTCCGCGCCCTGTCGATAGGGGTGGTCGCCGACATCGGGTCATCTCCGGTGATCGCTGGGCCCCGTGCTTGCGGGGTGTGCCTACGATGCGCCCTGAGATGCCGTTAACCAATTGTCCATGGATGTAGGCTGCTCATACCTGCGTATAGGCGCGGGGAGCGGCCGCCTGCGGGTCCAGCTTCAGGGTTTCCGCCATGCGCACCAGATCGGCGAGCGTGCGGGCCCCCATCTTGCGCATGGCGGAGCCGCGATGGATCTTCACCGTGATCTCCGACAGGCCCAGATCACCCGCCACCTGCTTGTTCAGCCTTCCGGCCGTGACCAGGGCCATCACCTGCCGTTCGCGCGGCGTCAGGGTTTCGTAAAGGGAACGGAGCTGCGTCACCGCACCGTGCGCCAGGCGATGGGTGCGGTCCTGCTCGATGGCAGCGGAGACGGCGTCCAGCAGATCCTGTTCGCGGAACGGCTTGGGCAGGAAATCCAACGCACCGGCCTTCATCGCCCGCACCGACATGGGGATGTCACCGTGACCGGTCATGATGATGACGGGAAGCGAGATGCCCAGGCCCTGAAGCTGCGCCTGGAAATCCAGCCCGCTCATCCCCGGCATGCGCACATCCAGCAGCAGGCAGCCCGGCACATCGGGGCGCACGGTATCCAGGAAACAACGCACGCTGTCATGCGCCATGGCTCCCAGCCCGACGGACCGGAACAGGCTGTCCAGCGACTGCCGCAGGGAGGCGTCGTCATCGATGATATGGACGATGGATTCAGCCGACATCGGGGGCCGCTCCGGACATTTGACGAGGGAAAGGTTAAGTTGCGGAAGCATCAGGCGCAAGGGCGATGGGGTTCATCATGCCCCCTTCTTAAGTACGTCCCCCTCCGCCAGGGCGGGCAGGGTGAAACGGAATCTTGCGCCGGGTCCGTCGGCACGGTTGGTGGCCTCGATACTGCCGCCATGCGCCTCGATGATGGAGCGGCAGACGGCCAGGCCGATGCCCAGCCCGTCCCGCTTGGTGGTGAAGAAACTGTCGAACAGGCGCGGGGCGACGGTGGGGCTGAGGCCGGGGCCATTATCCTCCACGATCACCGACAGGTGCCCCTCATCCGTGGCGGCCACGGTCACAGACAGACGCTGTTCCGACATCTGCGCCGCCGCCATCGCCTGCAGGGCGTTGACGGCCAGATTGACGATGACCTGCTGTATCTGGATACGGTCGGCCGCGACCAGGGCCGGGCCGGGGGTAGGGTCGAAGCGCAATTCCACCTGCCGCGCCTGGAACTCATGCTTCAGGAAGCGCGTCGCCTCCTCCACCAGATCGTTCAGGCCGACGGGCACATGGTCGGCGCGGCGGTTGGCGGCCATGTCGCGCACCCGCGCGATGATGCCGGCGGCGCGTTGCGCATCCGACACCACCCGCCCCGCCAGTTCCCGCACCTCCGCCAGATCGGGCTCCGCCCGGCCCAGCCAGCGGAGCGCAGCAGCACCGCTGGCGCTGATCGCCGCCAGGGGCTGGTTCACCTCATGCGCGATGGAGGCGGCCAGTTCGCCCAGCATGGCGACGCGGCCGGCATGGGCCAGCTCCGTCTGCATCTGTTCCACCTTGGCCACGGCCGCCACACGGTCGCCGATATCGACGAAGGCCACGATATTGGTGCCGCGTTCCCAGGTGGCGTGCGGGAAGGCCACGGTATAGAGGACGTCGATCGGCGTACCGTCCAGCGCGTCGATCTGGGTTTCCTCCGAATATCCGGGCTCGCCCCGCAGACGGGCCAGCACGGTGCGCCGCACCGTTTCCGGCCGGGTGCGCCAGAACCGTTCGATGGGGATCAGCATCTCCTCCCGGTCCGCCGCACGGAACAGGCGCAGCGCCTGGGGGTTCACCTCGATCGTCCGGGTGTTGCGCAGGATGTCGCGGATGAAATCCAGGTCGATATCGGTTTCTGTCCGGGGCATGGGCCGGCCATTGCCGATATATGAGCGCAACTGGCTGTTCATATAGTGCAGGTCCAGCTGCCCCAGAGCCACGGGCATATTGTCGAACAACTCCCGGTATCGCCGCTCGCTGCGCCGCGTCTCCTCCTCCGCCTGTTTGCGCTCGGTAATGTCGATAACGCCGACCAGCACATGGCCCCTGCCCTTATGCTCCTCCGGCCAGCAGACGGTGAACAGCACGTCGATGGGCCGGCCATCCAGACGGGTCAGGGTGGTTTCGGTGGCGTAACGGTCCTGGCGCCGGGCGGCGGCGATCAGACTTTCGGCAAAGACCCGGTGACTTTGCGGTGGGAAGCACCAGGCGACATGGCCACCCACCATTTCCTCTCGGCTCGTCGCGCCGAACAGGGATACCGCCTTGTCATTGACGTCGATAACGCGCACGGCCCGCATTGCCTCGACAATCCAGTCGGGATTTTCGGCCATGTGGCGGGGGAAATCGGTGACGCCGGCGGCCATCAGGTCGCCGATCATCATGCGCACCCGGCTGAAATCCATTTCCCAGAAGGCGGCGGCCATGGCCTGGAACAGGTTGCGGTAACGATGGGCCGCCAGCCGCGCATCCTGTTCCAGCGCCGACAGGGTGGCGATGTCGCGCCCCGTCTCCACAATATCGCGGGGCTGGCCATCGGCATCGCGGCGCAGGGTCCAGCGCACCTCCACCCGGCGCTCCGCCCCGTCGGCGGCGCGCCGGCCCACCTCCCCCTCCCAGGACCCAGCCAACAGCACCTTGGCTTCGATATCGGCGATGGGGAACAGGTGGCGGGTAACCAGCAGATCGTTGAGATCCCTGCCCAGCGCCTGCGCCCGTGGCCAGCCATAGAGCGTCTGCGACGCGCGGTTCCACAGGGTGATGCGGCCGCCCATATCGCGGACCACCAGGCTTTCCGTCACCAGATCGGCGATATCGTCAATCATGGGGTGGCAGTCCCTCCGCCGGCCCGATGATTTCGGCCAGGCAGCCCGCCAACTCGTCGGCATCGAACGGCTTGCGCAGCAGCCGGAACGGGTGTGACGCCAGGGCGCGTTCCAGCAGCGGGCGTTCGGTGCGCGCCGTCATCAGGATAACGGGCAGGTCGGGCCGCCGGCCCGCCAGGGCCAAGCGCAAATCAATGCCCGACAGGCCCGGCATCTGGATATCGGTGACGACGCAGTCCGTACCACCCAGATCGGCGCTGGCCAGGAAATCCTCTGCCGATCCATGTGCCGTGGCGCGGTAGCCGAATGACCGCAACAGGTTCACCAGCGCCGCACTCAGCGACGGATCGTCATCGATGACACAGACAAGCAGGGGCACGGACACCTTGCATCCTTCCAAGGGCGGATGTGAGGTCCCATGCTGGCACGAGGGCCGGGCGGAGGGGAATCATATCTAGGTGTTAGTGATGGCAGCGGGATCGGCGACATAGTCCCTTTCGCGATAATCGAACCAGTCGAAATCGGCCGGTAGGCCGGTGCCGGACATGTCCTGACAGGCCATGCCGATGAAAGCGCCGGTGAAATTGGGGGCGCCGGGGCTGGTCGCCTCGTCCGACAGGATGCTGGCATCGAAGGTCTGGGGCAGCCAGGACCAAGACGTACCGTCCAGGCTGTAGGCGAAGCGCAGCCGTTCGAAATCCACCTCCGCCCGCAGACACAGGGGGCCAGGCGGGAGCGGGATGGGATCGGTGAAGGCGTCGGCCTGGGGACTGTCCGGCAGAGCCGACATCACACGCAGATGGCGGCCGATCCCCTCCTCATGGCTGACATGGAGATAATGAAACTTGGCGGCACCGTAATAGCAGACCAGACCGGCCACCTGCTGGAAATGCCGTGGCTCGAAATCCATGCTTGTGGCGGCCGAATAGCAGAATGCCTGCTGGCGCCTGGCCACCAGGGCCTGACGGAAATGGCTGCCGATGGTCTCCCGTCCATGCAGCCGCAGCCAGCCGGGGCGATCGGTCAGGCTGAAAATCTCCGCCGGATAGGGGGTGCGCAGCCATTGGAAATCGATGGGCAGGTCGGGCCCGTCGAAATCGGCCCGCACCGGCGTGGGCGCGAACGCATGGGGGGGCAGGCCGGGCGACGGGGTGGACAGGCTGGGCAGTCCCTGCCCGTCCACGGTGCGCAACCAGCCATCCCCGCCCCAGACCATGCGCTGGATCGCTGTCTCCCGCCCCAGCACACAGCGACCGCGGTTGGGCAGCGGCCGGCCGCAGAGATAGACGGCATAGGTCTCCCCCTCCGGCGTGTCGACCAGATCGGCATGGCCGGCCCGCTGTAGGGCCGCGTCGGGGCGGTTGCGAGAGGTGAGGATATAGGTATCGGGGTGCAGCTCATAGGGGCCGGTCAGGGCGCGCGACCTTGCCATGGTCACGGCATGGTTCCAGCCGGTCCCCCCTTCGGCCGTCAGCAGATAGTACCAGCCGTCGCGCTTGTAGAGATGGGGGGCTTCGGTCAGGCCCAGGCTGGTGCCCCTGAAGATCAGCGTGCGGTCACCGACCAGGGCCTGTGCCGCGTGGGAATATTCCTGACAGACGATGCCAGCGAAGCGGTTGTGGCCGGGTCGATGGTCCCACAGCATGTTGACCTGATATTTGCGGCCATCATCATCATGAAACAGCGACGGGTCGAAGCCGCTGCTGTTCAGATACACCGGGTCGGACCAGTCGCCATCAATGGTCTCACCTGTCACCAGATAATTATGGAAGTCGCGCAGCGAGGCGCCCGAGGCACCGGCCACGCTGGTGCGGCCATAGCGCTTCACGTCGGTATAGATCAGGTAAAACCGCCCATCGGCATGGGTCAGGCAGGGGGCCCAGACGCCGCAGCTGTCGGGCGCGCCCAGCATGTTCAGCTGGCTGGGCCGGTTCAATGGCCGCGCCACCAGCCGCCAATGCACCAGATCGCGCGAATGATGGATCTGCACACCGGGAAACCATTCGAAGGTCGAGGTGGCGATGTAATAGTCCCGGCCCACACGGACGATGGAGGGGTCAGGGTTGAAGCCCGGCAGGATGGGGTTGCGGATCATGGCGTCACCGTCTTTGCATGGTCGCGCACCAGCACCCAGAGCAGCACCGCGCCCAGGATATCCAGCACGCCCAGCGCCAGGAAGAAGGGATCATAACCCACACTCGCCACCAATCCACCGATCAGAAGGGAGAAGATCAGGACGCCCAGATTGCCCATGGTACCCGCCATGCCGGCCACAGTCGCCACCTCGTTGCGGCGGAACAGGTCCGACGCCATGGTGATGACGGTGACCGACAGGGTCTGGTGCGCGAAACCGCCCAGGCATAGCAGGGCGATGGCCAGATAGGCGCTTTCCACCCGTCCCACGAAGGCCATGCCGGTCATCATCAGCGCCCCCACCGTGAAGGCCCAGCGCCGCGCGTTCAACAGCCCCACACCACGGCGGTGCAGGAAGCTGGCGATGGTCGGCCCGAACAGGCAGCCCAGGTCGGCCGCCACGAAGGGCAGCCAGGCGAACATGGCGATGGCCGCCAGATCGAAGCCGCGCACCGTCGTCAGGTACAACGGCACCCAGAAGGCCAAGGTGCCCCAGGTGGGGTCAGCCAGGAAGCGCGGCAGGGCGATGCCCCAGAAATTGCGCTGCTTCAGCAATTGCCGGATCGACGGCTTGGTGCCATCGCCGGTCAGGTGGGTTTCCTGGCCCGCCGCGATATGGGCGCGTTCGGCATCGGACAGGGCGGGGTGGGTGGCAGGTGACTGGTAGAATTTCAACCAGGCCACGACCCAGACCAGCCCCAGTGCACCGGCCATGACGAAGGCCATCTGCCAGTTCCAGAACAGGATGGCCCAGGCCACCAGCGGCGGGGCCAGCATCGACCCGACCGAGGCGCCGATATTATAGAGGCCCCCGGCATGGCCACGCTCACGCGCCGGGAACCATTCCGACACGGCCTTCATCCCGGCAGGATTGGCCGATCCCTCCGCGATGCCCAGCAGGCCGCGCAACCCCGCCAGCATGGGCCAACTGTTGGCCAGCCCATGCGCCATGGTCAGCAGCGACCAGACGGTGGCGAAGATGGCGAAACCCATCTTCAGCCCGATCACGTCCAGGATATAGCCGCACAGCGGCTGCATCATCACGCCCAGCTGGAAGGCGCCGGTGATCCAGCCATATTCCTGCGTGGTGATGTCCAGATCGGTCAGCACCGTCGGGGCGGCAACGCCCAGGGTGGCGCGCGTCAGGTAATTGATCATCGCGCCCAGCATGATCAGCCCGATCATCCACCAGCGCAGCGCCTTGATCGTCTTCGAACCCATCGGTTGACGCTCCTCAGCGCAGGCTGACCGTCAGCTTTTCCAGCACAGCATTGTCATCGATGCGCCAGACCTTGACCGTATGGCGCCCGGCCTTGATGCCGGGGAAGCTGGTATCCACCGTATGGGCATGGTTCTTCACCGCCTCCACCCAGGCCGCCTGTTCCGGCATGGTGACCGCACCGGGGGTGGGGATCAGGTGGGAGGTCACCAACTGGACCGGGCCGTCATCGATGGACACACCGATGCGGATGCCCTGCCCGCCGCGCGTGTCCAGCGTCGGGGCCAGGCGCAGCGCCACATGGGCGGTGCCGGCCTCTGGCAGGGTGACGGCGTATTCCAGCCGCACCCCATCCTCCGCCCCCGTCGATGGCCGGCCCTGTGGCAGGGCCAGCACGGCGTCTCCCTGCCCCAGATGGGACAGCACCGTCCAGGTAAAGCCCTTGGCCCCCACCGCCCGGTCGAATTTCGCGGCCGGCAGCGTGATGGTGCGCGGATCGCTGCGGTCGGAGCGGGCGAACTTGATCTGGGCTGCTAGCCGGTCGGGCGGGGTATCGGCCGATACGCGGCTGATGCTGGGCATGGTCTGGGCCACCGGGTCTTGCCAGATCACATAGCTCATATGGATCTGGCTCATCATCCGGTCCCATTTGCCGCCCTTCAGCGCATGGTACTGCGCCGTCAGTTCCGCATCGCGCTTGAAGGTGCGTTCCACCATATCGGCGAAATAATTGGCGCGCGGGTCGTTGCGCGTCATCAGGCGGCGGTTCCAGGCCGTGGCGTAATACATCTCGTACAGGTTGGACAGCGCCAGGACCGGATGTTCGACCAGCTGGAAATAGGCGTCGTGCTGATCGGGGCGCAGCTTGGTCTTGATCGCCGCGACCTTGTCCACCAGGGTGCGCCAATCCTCCACCATCTGCCCGAACGGGCCGCCATCCAGTTCCGGCCCCATGCCGTCACCCAGCGGGAAACTGTCCTGGTCGATCAGTTCCGGCTTGCGGCGCGACGCATAGGTGCCATAGGTGGCCATCACCTCCCCGATCTGTTCCCCCAGTGCCGCGCCGAAGGTTTCCGCAGCCCAGCGGCGGGGGAAGGTCTCCAGTGCCGCCGGCGTCATCGCCTCGGGATTCCAGGCCATGTCCAGGAAGAAATCCAGCGGATATTCCAGCGGCTTGATGTCGCCGACATTGACCACCCACAGGGCTCTGGCCCCCGTCTCATAGGCCAGGTTCATCTGCTGCCAGGTCTTGGCGTTCTGGATCGTGTTGATCCATTTGTAATTCCGCGGGCCGCCGACATAGTCGAAATGGTAATAGACGCCATAACCGCCGGCCCGGTCGATGGGGTCGCGGCCGGGCACGGGCAGGCGGCGGATCTGGCCCCAATTATCGTCGGCGAACAGCAGGGTCACGTCGTCGGGCACGCGCATGCCGTGATCGTAGTAATCCTGCACCTCCTTGTAGAGCGCCCAGACCTGTGGCGTGGCCTGTGTCGGCTTGCCCGTCACCTCGGCGATGATCCGGCGCTGGTCGGCGACGATGGTTTCCAGCAACTGGGTGGCCGTGCCCTCCGCCATCGGTTCATCGCCATCGCCGCGCATGCCGAGGGTCACCAGGCTTTCATAAGGCGTGCCGTCACCCTTGGACATCATCCGTTCAATGCCGCCACGCCAGAAGGTGCGCAGGTTGTCGCCATTGACCGTATAGTCCCAGCGGCCGCCGGTGACGCCCTGTTCCTTGTTACGATGCCATTCGGCCTGGGCCCTGGTCATCGGCTCATGGTGGGAGGTGCCCATGACCACCCCCATTTCGTCCGCCAGCACCATGTTGCGCGGATCGTCATCATTGAAGGCCTTGGGCGCCCACATGGCGGGCCACAGGTAATTGCCCTTCAGGCGCAGCAGCAGCTCGAACACATGGGCATAGAGATCGGCATTGATGCCGCCGAACTTCGCGCGTGCCCAGCCGCCGAAGGCCGGCTCCTCATCATTGATGAAGAAACCGCGATATTTCACGCGCGGATGGTCGCCCCGCGACCCCGCCACCAGATACAGGTCGCGCTTCTGCACCACCGGCACATCGGCCCACCAGACCCAAGGCGAGACACCGATGTGTTCCGACAAATCATAGGTGCCGAATACCGCCCCACGCCGGTCAGACCCGACGATGACCAGGGCGCGGGGGATGTTGGGGGCGGGCTTGTCCACCACCACCTGCCGGAACCCCTCCCACTGCCCGGCCAGATCATCGGCCTTCAGCTTGCCCTCGCGCACCAGCGCATCGATGACCGGGCTGGCGCCCAGGACACCGATGATCACCACGGGGCCGCTCGCCTCGGCCAAGGCCGACAAGGCCGCCGCCTCCTGCCCCGCCACGCGGCCCAGATCGGCGCGCAAGCTGCGGGCGGCATGCTTTACCGCCGGGTCGGCGGTGGCATCGACATAGACGGGCAGCGGCCGGCCGGACCGGATCAGCCCCAGGCTGCTGGCCGTGCCCGTCGCGCAAGCGCTGACCGGCGCGTCACAGGCCGATGCGTCGGGCACAGCGGCCAGCGCCAGCAAGGCGATGGCGGTGATCGATCCGGCGAGGCGGGATGAGAAGGGCCGCGCGACATGGCGGCTGCCCGGACGGGTCCGGACAGGGCTGTTCTGGTGCAACAAGGGCATTTCCTCTACCAAACGCGCCGACGTTGATCGTCAGTCGCCAAGGCCTGCAAGCCTTAACTGGTATGGTAGTATACATGATGGGTGACGGCAACGACGATGTTAGCGCTCCCTTCACCTTACGGGAGGGAGCCATGCGGGGAGACCGCCTGTCGCGGCGGGACCGATGCGATAGCCTGGGGGCCGACCATAAGCGGAGCCCCCTGATGTCCCTTCTCTTCCCCGACCGGGTGATCGATACGATCCTGCTTGATATGGACGGCACCGTTCTCAGTTCCATCAAATCGGCGGAACGGGTCTGGGCGGCCTGGGCGGAGCGCCAGGGGCTGGACGTCGCCGCCTTCCTGCCCACCATCCATGGCGTGCAATCGGTGGAAACCATCCGCCGCCTGAACCTTCCAGGCCTGGACCCGGTGGCCGAAGCCGCCGCCATCACCGCGGCGGAGATCGAGGATGTGGAGGGGATCGACCCCATCGAAGGGGCCGCCGAATTCCTGGCCGCCTTGCCCTCGTCACGCTGGGCCATCGTCACGTCGGCCCCGCGCCTTCTGGCCCGAGCGCGTTTGGCGGCGGCGGGCATTCCCCTGCCCGCCCTGATGATCGCGGCGGAGGATGTGCAGCGCGGCAAGCCGGCGCCGGACTGTTTCCTGCTGGCGGCCGACAGGCTGGGCACATCCATCGACCGCTGCCTGGTGCTGGAGGACAGTCCCGCCGGCATCGCAGCGGCCGAAGCGGCAGGGGCGGCGGTGATGGTGGTCACGGCCACGCATCCGCACCCGGTATCCACCCCGCACCCCACGATCACCGATTATGCCGTGCTGGATGTGGGCGTATTGGATGATGGAGTGATCCGGCTGGCATGGGCCTGAAAAAAGAAACCCCCGCCCATGGGGTGGGCGGGGGTATAAGTGGCAGCGGTGGGAGCCACTGCTGGGAGTAACTTTAAATTTTCCGTGCGATTCACGGTTCAAACGTTTCCGTTTGAACTGATCACACTATGCTTTACCGGGCCAGCCAGCCGCCATCCACGGGCAGGGTGATGCCATGGACATAGTCGGCGGCGGCAGAGGCCAGGAAAACGGCGGCACCGCCCAGATCCGACGGGGAGCCCCAGCGCGCCGCCGGGATACGGGCCAGGATGTCGCGGTTGCGGTTTTCGTCGGCGCGCAGCGCCTCGGTATTGTTGGTGGCGAAATAGCCGGGCGCGATGGCATTCACATTGATGCCCTTGGCCGCCCATTCATTGGCCAGCAGCTTGGTGACGCCGGCAATGCCGCTCTTCGACGCGGTATATGAGGCGACGCGGATGCCGCCCTGGAAGGACAGCATGCTGGCGATATTGATGATCTTGCCACCCGACCCTTGCGCGATGAATTTCTTCGCCACGGCCTGGGCCAGGAAGAACGGGGTCTTCAGATTGACATCCAGGACGTCGTCCCAGTCTGTCTCGGAGAATTCCAGGGCGTCGGCGCGGCGGATCGTGCCGGCATTGTTGATCAGGATGTCGACGCGGCCGAAAGCGGCCACCACCTTCTCCACAATCTCCGCCACCGGCGCGCCCGTGCCCAGATCGGCGGACACAAAAGCGAACTTCGCGCCGGCAGCTTCAACGGCAGCCTGCGTGTCGGTGGGCGTGGACCGGCCGACGGCAACGATGGCAGCACCGGCCTGGGCCAGCGCCAGCGCGATACCCTGGCCGATCCCGGTATTGGCACCGGTTACCAAAGCCACCTTGCCGGAAAGGTCGAAGGGATTGCTCATGATGGGATGCTCCCGGATAGGTGGGAAAGACGAAGGCAACTCGTTCTACCGTCACCCCGGCGAAAACCGGGGCCCAGTTCGTAGAACGAAATGCCCGTCAGCTGGGCCCCGGCCTTCGCCGGGGTGACGGGAAGAGCGGCGGAAGCCGCATCCCCTCAGCGCAGCTGGCAGATATCGATCACCTTCATGTCGGTGTAATCAAGATTCTCGCCGCCCATGGCCCAGATGAAGGAATAGTTGGCGGTGCCGCTGCCCATATGGATGGACCAGGGCGGGGACATCACGGCCTCGCCATCGGCCACGACGATGTGACGGGCTGCTTCCGGCTCGCCCATGAAATGGAAGACGCGGTTGTCGCCGGGGATGTCGCAGTACAGGTACACTTCCGAACGGCGGTCATGCAGGTGCGGCGGCATGGTGTTCCACACTGAACCGGTCTTCAGCATGGTCAGGCCCAGCAACAGCTGCGCCGACTGACAGGTGGCCGGCACGATATACTGATAGATCGTACGCTCGTTGCTGGTCTCCAGCGCCCCGCGCTCCAGCGCCACCGCGTCCTTGATGCCGATCTTCTTGTTGGGGAAGCTGGCATGGGCGGGCGTGGAGACAAGGTAGAAACGGGCCGGCGCGGCACCATCCACCGACGCGAAGCTCACATCCTTCGCCCCCATGCCGACATAGAGCCCGTCCTTGTTGCCAAGCTCATAGACGGTGCCATCGACCGTCACCGAACCCGCACCGCCGATATTGACGATGCCCAGTTCCCGGCGTTCCAGGAACGGGTGACCGGCGGCCGATGCCGGCTCCGTCTGGTGCGGCAGGACCACCGCACCCTGCACGGGCACGGCGCCACCGACAACGAAACGCTCATTATGGCTGTAGTTCAGCACCACCTGATCGGCTGCGAACAGGCCAGTCATCAGATAACGATCCCGCAGATCGTCATTGCTGGCACCCTGCATCATAACGGGGTGGGTGGCGTGGTAGGTCTTCGCGAACATACTGTTTCTCCCGGATTTTTTCGCATCCGCCGGGCAGATTCGCCCGACCTCTCTGGGTGCGGCTTTTACAGGTTATAGGCTTTCTTGGGCAAGTTGTATGATAAATCGACCGCCACTTCCGCGGCATCATCCTCGTCCAGGCGGTGTTCGGCCACCATGCGGGCCAGGAAGGCGCAATCCACGCGCCGCGCCACGTCATGGCGGGCGGGAATGGACAGGAAGGCGCGGGTATCGTCGTTGAAGCCGACGGTGTTGTAGAACCCGGCCGTCTCCGTCACCTGCTCGCGGAAGCGCATCATGCCTTCCGGGCTGTCATGGAACCACCAGGCCGGACCCAGCTTCAACGTCGGGTAATGGCCGGCCAGCGGTGCCAGCTCGCGTGCATAGGTCGTCTCATCCAGGGTGAACAGGATGATCGACAGACGCTTGTCATTGCCATAGCGGTCCAGCAGCGGCTTCAGCGCACGGATATATTCGGTGCGCGACGGCACGTCGGCACCCTTGTCGCGGCCGAACCGGTCGAACACCTGGCCATTATGGTTGCGGAAGGCGCCGGGATGGATCTGCATCACCAGCCCATCCTCGATGCTCATCCCCGCCATCTCGGTCAACATCTGACCGCGGAAGGTCTCGGCATCGGCGGCGGTGAAATCACCCTTCAGCACCTTCTGAAACAGCTTTTCCGCGTCCGCCGCCGAAAGGTTGGCGGTGTTGGCCGTGATATGGCCATGGTCACTGCTGGTGGTGCCGACGGCCATGAAGTCCCGGCGGCGCTTGCGATGGGCATTCAGATAACCCTTCCAGGTGAACACATCCTCCCCCGTCACCTCGGCAAAGGCGCGCATGGCGGTGGGGAACTGTTCATGTTCGGGATCGATCACCGCGTCCGGCCGGTAGGCCGACACCACACGCCCGCCCTTCCAGCCGCTTTCCAGCACCTTGTGGTGATGGTCCAGCGTGTCGGTCGGCCCCTCCGTCGTCGCAATCACCTCGATATTGAAACGTTCGAACAGGGCACGGGGTCGGAAGGCATCAGTCTTCAGCGCCGCATCGATCGTGTCATAGTAATGGTCGGCGGTGGCCGCCGACAGGGCGACATCAATCCCGAACACCTTGGTGAACACGAAATTCAGCCACAGCCAGCTGGGCGTGGCCCGGAACAGGTGGAAATTTTTGGCGAACAAGTGCCAGGCGGCACGCGGATCGGCCGTGGACGGGCCCGACCGGTCACCGACGCCCACATCCCCCATGGCAATGCCCTGGCTGTAGAGCATGCGGTAAACATAATGGTCGGGCGCCAGCAGCAATTCGGTCGGATTGCCGAAATGGGCATTGCCGGCGAACCAGGACGGATCGGTATGGCCATGCGGGCTGATGATCGGCAGGTCCTTGACCAGCTGGTACAGCCGCCGCGCGATGGCGCGGGTACCAGAATCGGCCGGAAACAGACGGTCTTCATGCAGGGCCAAAGGCTTGGACATCGATAACACCTTAGGAGCGCCGGTAACCGGGATGGTCGCGCTTCTATTAGGTAACCGGTGTCATAACAGAAGGCAACAGGCTTGTTGGGGTGGGCGCAGGATTTTTTCTGGCAAGAGGGAACTGAAAGACCTTACCCACCCAGCAGGGCGATGAAGCACAGGGCGAAGAGGGCCAGCAGCAGCGTCTGCCCCACCAGGGCCGCCACGGGCCGGGGGCCGAGTGCCGCCAGTTCCTTCAGGCTGGTCTTCATGCCCAGCGCCGCCACGGCCAGCACCAGACAGCCGCGCGAGACCTCGCCCAGCACAGCCAGGGTGGGGGTGGGCAGCAGGCCGGCGCTGTTCACCGCCACCAGGGCGACGAACCCCAGCAGGAACAGCGGGATGGTCGGCAGGGCCGCTTTCCGCGCGCCCTCCCCCTTCTCCCGGAATATCCAGGCCACGGCCATGACCACAGGCACCAGACAGGCCACGCGCATCAGCTTGACGATGGCCGCCACCTCTGCCGCATGATCGGACACCAGGTACCCCGCCCCCACCACCTGGGCGACGTCATGGATGGTGGCACCGAAGAACAGGCCCGCCTGCCCCTCCGCCAGCCCCAGCAGACCCGCCAGCAGCGGATAGACCAGCATGGCGATGGTGGACAGTGCCGTGACGCCGACCACGACCAGCAGGGTCGGCCTTTCCGCCTGATGCCGTGCTGGAAGGGCGGCCGAAATGGCCAGCGCCGCCGACGCGCCGCAGATGGCCACGGCCCCGGCGGACAATAGCGCATGCGCCGGGCTCAGGCGCAGCAGCCTGCCGATCAGGTATCCGCCGGACAGGGTGACCAGCAGCCCGGAAACGGCCAGCGCCACCGCCCCCCAACCCAGGCCCAGCATGTCGCCCAGCGTCACCTTTGCACCCAGCAGCGCCACGCCCAGGCGCAGGATCGGCTTGGTCGCGATGGTGATGCCGGGCAGGCAGCGGGCGTCAGATGCCAGGAAATTCAGGCCCATGCCGAACAGCAGGGCATAGAGCATCACCGGCCCGCCCTGCCATGCCGCCATCTGCCCCGCCGCCAGCGCCACGATGGCGGCCAGCAGCAGGCCCGGCAGCCCATCGCGTCCCCGCTGGACCAGCGGGTGCCGCGCCGGCTGATTGGTCCAGGGGGCGAAGGTCATCGGGCGAGGTTCCCCGACGCGACCACCGTGCGGCGATCACGATGGGTGACCATGCGTTCATGCAGGCGGCGGATGGCGTTGCTGCCGGTCTTCACGAACAGGAATGGCAGGAAGCCATGGATGAGACAGGCCAGACCCGCCAACAGCATGGAGAATCCGAAATGGAAAGCCTGGCCCATATGGCCCAGATAACTTTCGCCGACCGTGGCCGGATGTTCGTTGAACAGGCGGCACAGCATGGCTTTCCTCCCCTCAGCCGGAAACAAGGGAAGCCTATCACCAGATTGGCGTGATTTTTGTCCAAATATCCTTGGTCATGGCGGTTATTTGTGCGATTTTGTTCCATATTTTTCCGGAACCGGAGAATATTTTGGATAAGATTGATCGCAAGATCCTGGCCACGCTGCAGGCCGACGCGTCGGGCTCCGTCGCCGAAATCGCCGAACGGGCCGGCGTGTCGCAGACCCCTTGCTGGCGCCGCATCAAGCGGCTGGAGGATGAAGGCATCATCGCCAAGCGCGTGGCGCTGCTGAACCCGGCCAAGCTGAACCTGGGCCTGACCGGTTTCATCCTGATCCGCACGGCCACCCATTCGGAGGAATGGCTGGGCAAGTTCGCCGAGGGCGTGGCCCGCATCCCGGAGGTAATCGAGCTTCACCGCATGTCGGGCGATATCGACTATCTGATCAAATTCATGGTCGACAGCATCGCCGGCTATGACGCGCTCTATAAACGCCTGATCAAGGTGGCCAACCTGTCCGACGTGTCCGCCGGCTTCTCCATGGAATGCCTGAAATACACGACGGAGCTGCCGCTGGATTATGTGCGGGAATGATCGCTGGGACCGGCATTTTCCCACCTCAACCTGGGCAGGAAAGTGGCGGGTCTGACATCGTTATCCGACGCTTGCAAAGTGTGGATTTTCCGTGAAATTTGGGAACCGGTTCCGCCGGGGCCTTTTGAACGCGTCGTCTTTCATCCAACGGGTGTTCCATCGTGGCAGAACGCAAGCCGACGATCATCGATGTCGCCCGCGCCGCCGGCGCGTCCATCAAGACTGTTTCCCGCGTCATGAACAATGAACGCTATGTCAGTGCGGAAACGCGCGAACGCGTGCAGAAGGTCATGGCGGAATTGCAGTTCCAGCCCAACAAGTCGGCCCAGAGCCTGAAGGGCGACAAATCCTATCTGATCGCCCATGTCTATGGTGATCCGGGCGGCCCCTATACCGGCCAGATCCAGATGGGCCTGCTGACAAGGTTCCGCGACCAGGGCTATCACCTGCTGATCGAGGAGATCGATTATCGCGGCGACGATGTGGAGGAGCGGGTCAGCAAGCTGGTCAACCAACTGAACCTGGATGCCGTAGTGCTGACCGCCCCGGTCACCGACAATGACATCGTGATCGGCGTCATCGAACGCGCCAACATCCCCTATGTCCGGGTCACGCCGCAGCATGAGCGCGAGGGCGGGTCGTCGGTGCGCATCGACGAGCGGGCGGCCAGCAACGATATGGCCCTGCACCTGCTGGCCTTTGGCCACCGGCGCATCGGCTTCATCAAGGGGCCGGAACATCATGCCGGCACGCGGCTGCGCTATTCCGGCTATTGCGACGCGCTGCGTGAATATGGGCTGGAGCCCGATCCGGAGATCATCGAGCAGGGCGGCTTCACCTATCGCTCGGCCCTGTCCTGCGCGCGCCGGCTGCTGTCGCTGCCGGAACCGCCCACGGCCATCATCGCATCGAACGATGAAATGGCCGCCGCCGTGCTGTCGGTGGCCCATGATCGCGGCCTGTCGCTGCCGGGTGACCTGTCGGTGGTGGGGTTCGACGATATCGAACTGGCGGAGATGGTCTGGCCGCCCCTGACCACGGTGAAGCAGCCCATCCAGGAGCTGGCCGACGCGGCGGCGGAAATCCTGGTCAATATCCTGACCCGCAAGAAGGGCGATGCGGCACCGGTGGCCCACCGGGTGTTGCCCCATCACGTGGTCATCCGCCGATCAACGGCCCCGCCGGCGCGGCGCTGAGGGGGAGTTCCCTCCCCCTCAGCATACGCCCCCTCACATATCCCGCGGCGCGCGGCAATGGTCGCGCAGGAACTGTGCATGGCCGGGCAGGCCCGCCACCTGGGACCGCAGCAGCGGGGCCGAACGGTCCAGCGTCTCCGTGATGACGCTCATCGGCAGTTTGTCCACCAGCGCCTGATAGCGGGCCGGACGCACGCCCATGCCCTCATAGACCGACTGCCAGGACGCCGCACCGAACAGTTCCTCCAGCCCCTGGCGCAGGATGCCCGTGGCCTTGAACAGGTCCATGCGGGCGCGCAAGGACGGGGGGATCGGCGCCCGGCGGACGGCGCGCCAGAAGGGTGTGTCGTCGCGCTGGGTCGTGCAGTAATGCAGCACGATGAAGTCACGCACCTCCTCATATTCCGCGCCGATGCGGCGGTTGAACTCGGCAGCCAGCGAGGCATCACAATCGGCATCGGGGAAGAAGCGCATCAGATAGTCGGCGGCGCGGTAGACCAGGTGGATGGCGGTGGATTCCAGCGGTTCGATGAAGCCGGCGGCCAGGCCCAGGGCCACGCAGTTCTTCTCCCACATCTTGGCGCGCATACCGGTGCGGAAGGGGATGACAGCCGGATCGATGATGGGCCGCCCCCGTACCTGCCGCATCAGGGTGGCGATGGCCTCGTCATCGGACAGGAAATGGCTGGAGAAGACATAGCCGTTGCCGGCGCGGTGCTGCAACGGGATGCGCCAGCGCCAGCCGCAATCCTGCGCATGGGCCAGGGTGTAGGGATGCACGTCGCTATCATCATCGGTGTTCTCCGTCTGCACGGCGATGGCGCGGTTGCACAGCAGCTCATTCGACCAGTCGATGAAGCCCACGCCCAGCGTCTGGCCCAGCAGCAATGAGCGGAAACCCGTGCAATCGATGAAGAAGTCGCCGTCCACCACTTTGCCATTGGCCAAATCCAGCCCTTCGATGAAGCCGTCGGGCCGGGTGCGCACACGGGTGATGCGGCCTTCCGTCCGGGTCACGCCGCGCGTCTCTGCATAATTGCGCAGATATTGCGCCACGCGCTTGGCATCGACATGCAGGGCGTAGGAGGCGGATGCCAGCAGGGTGCGCTGCGCCTTGAAGGGCAGCATAAATTTGAACTGGTCAGCCATCACGGTCGCGGGCGCGAAATCCTGCAATTCCGACGGATGGCCCGCCTCCTTGGCGCGCAGCCAGCATTGATAGAATTCGTGTGTATCGATCTGGCCGCCCAGCGTGCCGAACGGGTGGTAATAGGTCTGGTCCTTCTTGAACCAATCCTCGAACCGGATGGCCAGCTTGAAGCTGGCATCGGTGGCCGCGATGAATTCCTGCTCATCGATGCCCAGGTTGCGCAGCAGGACGACGAAAGGCGGGATCGTGCTCTCGCCCACACCGATCGTGCCGATCTCATCGGATTCCACCAGCTCGATCTTCGTCTGCGTCCCCTTCATCATGAAGGACAGCATCGCGGCGGTGATCCAGCCGGCAGTGCCACCCCCGGCGATGACGATCTTCTTCAACGGCTTCATGGCGTTTCCCCTATATTCCCGGTCGGCGGGTTCACATGTCCGCCTTGGCGTAGCGTTCGATGAATTCATTGTGCGTGGGACAGTCATTGACGGCCTGGGCGATGGCATTGCGCATGCCGCCCAAGGCCCGCGACAGGCCGGCCACGTCATACCCATCCAGGGCCGGGTCATAGCCATCGGGCAGGATGCCGAAGCCGTTATAGATGGCCAGCCAGCTGGACGGCTGGAACATCTCCCAGCGGTAGCGGATGATGTGACCGCGGCGCTTCCACATCTCCAGCTTGTGCAGCAGGCTTTCCGGCAATTCCACGTCGCGGCAGGCGCGCCAGAACGCGGTGTCCTGGCGCTGGTTCGCCCAGTAATGCAGGATCACGAAGTCGCGCACCCGCTCGATCTCGCGCCGGCTCCAGTCATTATACTCATCCACCAGACGCGGATCGATCTGCTTGCCCGGAAACAGCTGCTTCAGCTTCTCGATGCCGGTTTCGATCAAGGCGATGGAGGTGCTTTCCAGCGGTTCCAGGAAGCCCGATGACAGGCCGATGGCCACGCAATTGCCCTTCCATGCCTGTTTGCGGCGGCCGGGGGTGAAGGCGATGCGGCGCGGCGCCATCTTCAGATCGCGGCCGACGGCACCCAGCAACTCTTCTTCAGCGTCCGCGTCGCTGATGAAGCGGCTGGAATAGACATAGCCGTGACCGGTGCGGTGCTGAAGCGGGATGGTCCAGCGCCAGCCGGCATTATGCGCCGTGACACGGGTATAGGGCGGCGGCGGCGTGATGGCATTGCCCTGGGCTGCCAGCGCGCGGTCGCAGAACAGCCATTGCGTCCAATCCTCATACCCCGATTTCATCGCCCCTTCGATCAGCAGGCCTCCGAAGCCGGAGCAATCGACGAACAGGTCGCCGGTGACCGTGTCGCCATTATCCAGAACCAAGCCGGTGATGTGCCCGTCCTCGGCCCGTTGCTCCACCCGTTCGACCTTGGCGTCAATGCGGCGCACGCCCTTGGCTTCGGCTTGTCTGCGCAGGAACTGCGCGAACAGGCCGGCATCGAAATGCAGGGCCCAGTCGAAAACGGACAATGTGGAGGGCGGGTTGGGTGACGGCGTGGTGAAACGTTCGGCGCGTGCCAGCGCCACGGCCAGCGAATAATCGCCGAAATCCGTTTCCTCCCCCGCGGCGCGCAGGCGCAGCCAATATTGGTGGAAGGCGATATTGCGCAGATCCTGGCCATAGACGCCGAACGGATGGATGAAACTGGATTCAGGGCTCAGCCAGCCATCGAACTGGATGCCCAGCTTGACCGTGCCATGCGTGGCCTTCATCACATCCAGGTCGCGCAGGCCGATGGATTGGTAGAATTGCCGGATCGTGGGGATCGTCGCCTCCCCCACCCCGATGGTGCCGATGGAAGAGCTTTCCACCAGGGTGATCTTCAACCCGGAACCCCGGAAATGCTCGACGAGCGCGCCGGCCGTCATCCAGCCGGCCGTGCCCCCCCCGACAATGACGACGTCACGGATGCGGTTGTCGGTGCCGTTGGGGGACATGGGTGCTTTCTCCGGACAGGCTTCTGGCGATTGTAATTCGGATCGACAAATAAGAAAGGGCGCCGCCTTGATGTGTTACCACATCCCGACGACGCCCCTCATTTCACGCTAAAAGTGCATTACCACTTGAAGCGGGCGCCCACAGTGTAACGGGTCTCATACTCATTCTGCCAGGCATACTGGGAAACGCCCGGTTCGAACTCCACGAAGTAATCCTCGATCTCGCCGGTGATGTTGGAACCGTTGGCATAGATAGTGATCTGCTCGTTGATATTGTAGCTGAGGTTCACGTCAACGAACTGCGAGGTATCCTGATAGACCGGGAAGTCCTTGAACGTGTTTTCCAGGCGCTTGCTGCGGAAGTTATAGGCAATGCGCGCCTGTATGTTGTCGTCCTGATACCAACCGACCAGATTGAACTGGTGCTTTGAATTGTCAGCGAAGGCCAGCTTCTTGCCAGAAGACAGAGTCTGCTCGCTGGGCGAGTAGGTGTAGTTCGTATCGACACCGAAGTTGGAGATGAAGCTGTTCTCGTCCAGGAAATCCTTGAAGGACAGCTTGGCACCGACCTCGACACCTTCCACGCGGCCACCTTCACCCTGCTCCGGACGGGTCACGTTGACCGTGCGGCGGATCACGCCGTCCTGGTCAGGGTAGCGACCATCCTGGGTGGTGCGGGTCACGACATAGCTGTCGATATTCATGCGGAACACGGCGAGGTTCAGCATGCTGGCCTTGCCGACGTAATATTCGATGGCCGCATCCCAATTATCCGCACGCCACGGATCCAGGTTGGGATTGCCGGCGGCTTCGGCACTGGTCACGACGCGAATACCCAGACCCGGATCATCGGCCGTGTTGATCTTCAAGGCGCCACCATACTTCAGCAGATCCAGCGGCTGCATGGTCTTGGAGTAGCTGAAGCGCAGGCGCAGATCGTCGGTAACGTCGTAGGACGCGTTTAACGCCGGCAGGTAATCGTAATAGCTGCGCTTGGAGACGACGTCACCGGCATCAATGTTGGTGTCGCCATAGTTCAGAGTGTCGCCGGTGATGTTCTGACGAACCAGCAACTCGGTACGGATGATCTTCATGCCGGCAGTACCGGACAGGCGGCCGAACTCGAAGGTGGTATTGATGTAGCCGCTGTCTTCCGTCAGGTCGACGGAATAGGACTGGCCGGGGATGATGGCGCGGTCAGCACCACCGAACACCTTCTTGTGGAAGGCTTCCGGATCGTCGAAGTCACGCGGATCGATGGCCCAGAAGCCGGGAACGCCCTTGGTGATGGAGCCCATATCGTCCACCCAGATCACGTTGTTATACGTGTCGAGGCGGGTGGGCGCGTTCACCGTATAGCCCTGGAACACCAGCTGACCCGTGACCGGATCGGGCACGAATTCGCCCGCCTGGCACTGGTTCTGGTTCATGACGACGTCGATGGCCTTCCACTGGGCCGAACAGCCCGAGGTATTGGGCTGGCCGGCGGCGTTCACGCCCTTGCCTTGGTAGAAGTTGGAGAACAGGTGGAACTTCTCGATCTCCACCGACCGGTCGCTGCGACGGATGCCGACATCGACGCGATTCAGGAAACCGGCCAGCGGTTCCTCGAAATCATAATGCGTGTCGATGCGGTAGACATTCAGGTCCGACTTCGCCTCGTCGTTGCTTTCCGAAGAGAAAGCGCCGATGGCGTAGCTGTCCTTGTTGGCCATGTAATCGGTCAGCGTCTTGCCGGCACCCAGGCCACCGGAAATGACGCGGTCGAAACCCGACCAGACCGGGCTGTTGCCCGAGATATCGTAATGCAGCTGCGGGTTCTGACCATAACCCAGCGGGTTGGGATCGACATAACGACCGCCCAGGCTGCCCACGATGCTGTTGGTATAGCGGGATGCCGGGAAGGTCGAAGCGATGGAGGCCGGATAGAAGGTGCCGCGGGTGCGGTCGGCGGCGTCGCGGAACAGCGTGAAGCGACCCGGCGCATAACGCCAGTTCGACAGATCGCCCTGGGCTTGGCCGTTCATCGACAGACGGTCGGCGTCCGAACGCATGGCCCGGGCTTCCATCTTGAACGGCCCGCCATTGTCGTATTTCAGCTCGGCATTGTAGTTCTTCGATTCCGACTTGTTGACGCGGTTGACAGAGAAGGAGTTCACCCACCAGGCGTCGATATCGTACTCGTCCACGGCCAGCCAATTGCCGCCGCTGACCGGCGTGCTGTCGGTCGGCTTGGTCCAGACGCCGAAAGCATCGCCCGACCAGCGGTTGGAGATATTCAGGCCGGCGGCGCGGTTATATTCGTCCATCTTGGTGTAGAAGCCTTCGGCCAGGAAGGTGAACCCCTCCCCCAGATCGGCTTCGAACGCACCGGATACGGACAGACGGTCGCGCTCCGTCTCCTTATGGAAGCTCTCAAACCCGTGCGGCGAGATAAATTGGTTGGGCGCGGTGCCGCCCCAGTCATTGTTGCCAGACAGACCACCGGTGCCGGGCCCCGGTGCCAGACCGGAATAATTGTTGCCCAGGTTGGCCTGGCTGCCAGCGGCGGAGACCAGCACGCCGATGCGGTCGCCGCGCCAGGCGATCAGGCCGTTGGTCAGCCAATCCTTCTCCTTGGTGTCCTTGCCGGTCTGGCCCTCGACTGCGCCCGACGCCGAGAAACCATAGGGCATGTCCGAGGGACGGCGGGTGCGCAAGTCGATGGTGCCGGAAACGCCGGACAGGGCGTTCTTGGTATCCGTGGTCTTATAGACCACCACGGCGTTCATCAACTGCGCCGGCACGTCCGTCAGGTTGGGCTTGGCTTCGCCCTGGTTGCCGGCGGACAGGTACTGCTCACCGTTCAGCATGGTGATGACCTGCGGCAGACCGCGGACATTCACCGTGGAACCTTCGCCGGCGTCGCGACGGATCTGAATGCCCGGCACGCGCTGCAGGCTGTCCGCGATGGTCACGTCGGGCAGCTTGCCGATATCTTCCGACGAGATGGCATCGACGATGGCCGTCTGGTTGCGCTTGACATCGACAGACCGCTGCTGCGAGCCGCGCACGCCGGTGACGATGATTTCATCAAGCGTATCGGCGCCGGCCGGTGCGGCCTGCGCCAGGGCGGTGGTGGCCATCGCGAGCGGCGACACCCCCGCCAGCAAAGCCACGGCCAGGCCGCGACCAAGCATAGAATGCATCCCTGTCAAGAGATCCTCCCTCAGTGCAAAATTATACGTGTGATTTCTTGGCGCCTGGATACGCGGGATCATTCGCAGAAGGCCCCTTCAAGGCATCATGCGTCTGATAATCGTCGATCGGGCTCTTGAATAAGCCGCCTCGTTTGTTTCCCCACCCATCCGGGCGTGCTTGCCACACGCTCCCATCCTTGTGGTGACGAATTTACGGCAGGCCGATTTGATGTCAAGCGCTATATGTCATCGTTGTCATACAAAATGACAGCGTAGACATCGCCTGTCCGGGTCATAAACAGAAAATCGACATGCTTGCAGCGCTTATATAATTTCCGCGCCTGCGAAGGCTTGTGGCTAAAATGCCCGGTTTCCAAGCGTTTCAGGCAGGCTCCCGGTCCCCAGCAGGGGTACAACCTGTCCATTGTTGCCAGGATGTCACGCAACCGCGGGGAATTCGCGCTGACTGGCTGGACAGAAATCGGACAACGTTGTCTGTTTTCACTGACAAGCCGCGCCGCCTTTGATATTATGCTGACCGAACCGCCCGCAACCAATGTCGGGTGGACGCCGGGAGGAACGGGAAGGCGGCGCCGCTGGCGGCATTTTTCCTTTCCTGGTGACGTGAACCCTCTTACGGGACAAGGCCGGCCCCCATCGCGGCGCTTGCCTTGGCACCATGATGATGAAAGAGAAATGCCAATGAATAACAGGAAGATGCGGGCCTTCATGTCCACCTTGCTGCTGGCCACGGCCCTGTCCGCTGGCGCCGTTGCCGCCACCGGTATCACCGCGCCGGCCCTTGCCGCCGCCACGGCCCGCCCCTGGATGGACACCAGCCTGTCTGCCGACGCGCGCACCGACCTGCTGCTGCGCGAGATGACGGTGGAGGAGAAGAAGGCCATGGTCTTCGGTTATTTCGCCTCCCCCATGAAGGACAGAAACTATGTCCCGCCGGCGGGCATCCGCATGGGATCGGCGGGCTATGTCCCGGGAATCGACCGGCTGGGCATCCCCGCGCAATGGCAGACGGATGCCGGTGTCGGCGTGGCCACGCAGCGCGACAGTACCGAGGCGATGCGCGAGCGCACCTCCCTGCCTGCCGGCATCGCCACCGTCGCCAGCTGGAACCCGGCTTTGGCCCGCCAGGGTGGGGCGATGATCGGCAAGGAGGCGCGGCTGTCCGGTTTCAACATCATGCTGGCCGGCGGCATCAACCTGGTGCGCGAGCCGCGCAACGGCCGCAATTTCGAATATGGCACGGAAGACCCGCTGCTGGCCGGCATCATGGTCGGCGCCCAGATCAGCGGCATCCAGTCCAACAACATCATCTCCACCATCAAGCACTACGCCTTGAACGCGCAGGAGACGGGCCGTTTCGTGCTGTCGGCCAATATCGACGAGGCCGGTGCCCGCATGTCGGACCTGCTGGCCTTCGAGATCGCGATGGAGCGGTCGAACCCCGGCTCCGTCATGTGCGCCTATAACCGCTATAATGGCGATTACGCGTGCGAGAGCGACTTCCTGCTGAACAAGGTGCTGAAGGGCGACTGGGCATATCCGTACTATGTCATGTCCGACTGGGGGGCGGTGCACAGCACGGCGAAGGCGGCCAATGCGGGCCTTGACCAGGAATCGGGCTTCGTCTTCGACAAGGAACCCTATTTCGGACCGGAACTGCTGGGCAAGGCCCTGGCCGACGGATCGGTTGGCATGGCCCGGCTGGACGACATGAACCGCCGCATCCTGCGCGCCCTGTTCGCCCATGGCGTCATGGACAATCCCGTCGCCGTGGAAGACCACAAGATCGACTATGCCGCCCATGCCAAGGTGACCCGCGGCGATGCCGAGGAAGGCATCGTACTACTCAAGAACCAGGGCGGGCTGCTGCCGCTGGCGGCGGGGGCGCAGAAGATCGCCGTCATCGGCGGCTATGCCGACAAGGGTGTGATGTCCGGGGGCGGGTCGTCCACCGTGTTCGGGCCCGGCGGCAACCCCGTGCCGAGCCTGGGGCCCAAGCATTTCCCCGGTCCGGTGGTGTTTCACGCCAATCCGCCGCTGACCGCCATCAAGGCCCGCGCCGGGGGAGAGGTGGCCTTCGATGCCGGCACCGACCCGGCGACGGCGGCCAAGCTGGCCGCCGACAGCGATATCGCCATCGTCTTCGTCAACCAATGGACGGGCGAGGCCATGGATTTCGCCCTGACCCTGCCGGACAATCAGGACGCGCTGGTGGCCGCCGTGGCCAAGGCCAACAAGCGCACCATCGTCGTGGTGCAATCGGGCGGCCCCGTCCTTATGCCCTGGCTGAAGGATGTGGGCGCGGTGCTGGAGGCGTGGTATCCCGGTACGGCCGGTGGCGAGGCCATCGCGCGCGTGCTGTTCGGCGAGGTGGATGCCAGCGGCCGCCTGCCCGTCACGTTCCCCGCCAGCCTGGACCAGCTGCCCCGCCCCACGCTGGATGGTGAAGGTCTGCCCCAGGATACCAAGTTCGATGTGGCTTACAGCGAGGGGGCGGCCGTCGGCTATAAATGGTTCGACAAGCAGGGCCACAAGCCGCTTTTTCCCTTCGGCTACGGCCTGTCCTACACCAGCTTCGCCTATAAGGACCTGAAGGCGGAGGTGGCGGCCGACGGCACCCTGACCCTGTCCGGCTCCGTCACCAACAAGGGCGCACGCACCGGCAAGGCGGTGCCGCAGCTTTATATCGGCCCCGTTGCCGGCGGCTGGGAAGCACCCAAGCGGCTGGCCGGCTGGCAGAAGCTGGAACTGGCACCGGGTGCCAGCGGCCGGTTCTCCGTCCCCGTCGATTCCCGCCTGCTGGCCAGTTTCGACGTGGCCAGGAAGGAATGGGTGGTGAAGCCCGGTCGCTACACGGTCTGGCTGGGGGCGTCGGCCACCGATCTGGCCGTCAGCACGGAAGTGGTGCTGAAGGGCGGCAGTTTCAGTGCCGTGAAGGGCAAGTAAATGGTGAAAGGGGCGCTCCATGGGGCGCCCCCTTTTTATTCGGCCTGATTACCTGACAGGTAATCGCGGCCTGCACGCCCCGGCCCCATGATCACCCCATCGCAACGACCAACGATGGAGATCATCATGGGTATCAGTGTCTTCACCCGCCAATTGCTGCTGATCGACGCCGCCACCTGTTCCGGGGCCGGATTGCTGCTGACCCTGGGGGCGGGTCTGCTGGAACCGCTGCTGGGCCTGCCGGGCTGGCTGCTGCTGGAGGCGGGGATCGTGCTGTTCCCCTGCGCCCTGTTCGCGGCCTGGGCCGGGCGGCGCGTGGGCGTGCCGGCGGGGCCGGCCAAGATCATGGCCGGGTTGAACCTCGCCTGGGTGGCGGGCAGCCTGGCCCTGCTGACCACGGGCTGGACCACGCCGCTGGGCACGGGTTTCGTGCTGGTGCAAGCCGCAGCGGTGGCCGCCATCGCCGCCGCGCAGCTTTTCAGCCTGCGGCAGCGGGGTGGAGCAGTGCTGGTCTGATCCAGTCGCTATCGTTTTCGCCTTCCCGGCGAAGGCCGGGACCCAGGGGCCACAGGATCAAACCTATACGCGGTTAGGATCATAGCCGCCGACAGGTTGGGCACCTGGCCCCTGGGTCCTGGCCTTCGCCGGGAAGGCGATCAAGGATATTTTCCCGGTCAGGCGTAATGCCGCGCCAGATCGCCATAGAGCCGCTTATAAAACGCGTCGGTATCCTTGACGCGGATCATCACCTCCACGCTGCCGGCCCCGTCGGGCAGCAGCAGGCCGGCGCCGATGCCCGTGCCTTCCTGCGCGATATGCGCCTGGGCGCGCACCGTCTCGAACAGGTCGGGATGGAACAGTCCGGCCACGGCGGTGGGGTCGTGGAGGAAGGCGCCATCGGTGTGGAACTTGGGCTTGTCCAGATGATAAGGCGCGTTCAGCATCAACTCCACCTCCCGCCCGAAGCGCGGCAGGGCACGGGCGGCGGCCAAGCGGGCGGGATTGGAGATCAGTTGATGCGTCACGTCGGCGGGTGCGAGCAGCACCGGCACCCCGCCATTCAGCACCGACTGCGCCGCTGCCGGATCCATCCAGAAATTGAACTCGGCAAAGGGCGTGACATTGCCCCTTCGCACGAAATTGGGCGGCAGCGGCCCGAACGACCCGCCCATGGCCACGATGCGGCCGATGCGGGCATAGGCGTCGGGCGCCCGCGCCCGCAGCAGGGCCAGGTTGGTCAGCGGCCCCGTGGCCAGGATGGTGACGCTGCGCACTGGCTGGGACCGCAGCGTCTGCGCCATCCAGCCAACGGCATCATGGGAGGCGGCGGCGCGGCGCGACGGCGCCAGCACCAGTTCCCCCAGCCCGCTTTCGGCAAAGGCGCCGTCGCCCGGCGGCGGTTCATCCCGGCCCAGCGGCGCCCTGGCCCCGGCATGGACGGGAATGTCAGGGGCGGCGACATGGTCCAGGAAGGAAAGCGCGTTGGCCGTGGTCCGGTCCAGCGTGACATTGCCATTCACCGCACAGATGCCCAGCACCCGCGCCCGGCCCGGCAGGGACAGCACCCACATCCAGGCCAGCAGATCATCGGTGCCGGGATCGCCGTCCAGGATCAGGGGTATCTGCGCGTTCATCAAACATCCTTTCAACCGGCCGACCGGACCCGTGAGTGAGAATACGTAGCCGGCCGGCCAAAGGAAAGCAGACAGCCATTGACCAGCGCTGTCAATTCAGCCCATCCTTAACAAAATATTAAAACCGTCCGGGAGGGACGCCTTGTTCCAAAGTCGCATCTTCACCGGCTGGTTCGTCGGTATGCTGGGGGTCTGGCTGCTGCTGTTCGGCAGCTTCAACGATCTGGGTTTCCTGGCCGGGCATTGGTATTACCCGGCCATCATGGTGCTGGGCGCCTTCGTCGCGGGGCTGACGCCGGAGGGTGGCGGGGCCGTGGCCTTTCCCGTGCTGAACATCTTCCTGTCCGTCGACCGCACCATGGCGCGCGATTTCAGCCTGATGATCCAGAGCATCGGCATGACCAGCGCCAGCATCTTCATCCTGTCGCACAAGGACAACATAATCCGGGACTACAAGCCGCTGCTGGGCTTCATTCCCGTCTGTTTTGCGGGGTTCGTGGCGGGGATGCTGATGCTGCAATCCCTTCCCGTCTATATCATCCAGGCCCTGTTCCTCAGCCTGATCACTACCTTCGCCATCGCCTATGTCTGGAGCGACCATCGCGGGGAAAGGCCGCGGCTGGAGGCGGCGGGCTGGCGCGACCATGCGCTGCTGGGTCTGGTGCTGATCGTGGGTGGTCTGTGCGCCAGCCTGTTCGGCACCGGCGCCGACATCGTCGTCTATACGCTGCTGGTCACCCGATTCCGGATGAAGGAGAAGGTGGCCACGCATATGAGCATCATGCTGATGGCGGCCATTTCCATCCTTGGCTATGCCTATCGGCATTTCCACGATGCGGGCCTGACGGAATATCAGGTGCGGACCTGGCTCTGTGCCTATCCCGTCGTGCTGTTCATGGCGCCGTTCGGAGCCTTTATCCTGGCGAAGATCAATGTCGAATGGATGCTGCGCGGGGTCGTACTGCTGAATATCGGACAGCTGGCCTATTTCAACCTGAACAACCCGTCGCTGGCCAAGGTGGTCTGGTCGGCCATATTCTGCGCCGTGCTGATGGGGATCTTCAGCCTGTCGCTGTCGCGAATGGGGCGGCGCAAAGCCGAAATGGCCGCAACGGAAAAGGTCCAGGCACAGGAAGCTTGAAACTCACGCCTCATGCCACCAACCGGTGGTGCCCATCCCGTTGCGCCTGTTCCAGCCGCTTTTCGGCCAGCCCCACCATGTCCGTGGCGGCTTGCATGGTGGATTTATAGCGCGCCAGCCCGGCCGACAGGGTGACGATGCCGTGCGGGTTCTGCTGGTGCGGGAGGGACAGTTCCGCGATGCCCGCCAGAATTTCCCGCACGCGGCCTTCCAGTGCCGCCGGTTCCCCTTCGGTCAGGATCATGGCGATGCGAGTGCCGCCCAGGCGATAGACGCGGTCGCCCTGCCCAATCTGGCGCGCCATTGTACGAACCAGCGTGCGCAGCACCTGATCACCGGCGGCGGTGCCATAGGCGTCGTTATAGGCCCGGAAATGGTCGATATCGGCCAGGACCAGGACGAAGCTGGCCTTGCCCTGGCGCCGGACCAGATCAAACACGCCGCGCAGGTCGGAATCGAACGCACGACGGTTGTAGGCGCCCGTGGGCGCGTCGTGCAGGCTCCATTCTTCCAGCTGCTTGTTGGCGGCCTCCAGCGCCTCCGTTCGGAGCGCCACCTGTTCCGCCAGCCCGTCGGAAGCGTCGCGGACGCGGGCCGCCATCTCCTGGAACGACCGGGCCAGCGTCCCGATCTCGTCGCGTGCTGCCGTCGGCAGCGGCGTCGTGCCATCGGCCACGGCGGCATATTCACCGGCCGCCACCTTCTCCGACGCCTGCTTCAATTGCAGGATGGGGCCGGCCACCTGTCGGCGCAGCAGCACGAAGACCAAGGCCAGCATCGCCAGGAAATAGGCCAGACCCATGGCCATGATGGCGCTGGCCGCCTGATGCGCGGTGGCCGCGACCAGCGATTTGGGATAGCGGGCGATGAACCACCAGTCCGGCCCCTCCAGCCGCGTCACGGCCAGATAGGCATTGTCGGCCGCATCCTCCACAATCCATACATTGTCGTCCGCACCGGGGTCGGCCTCGCGCCGGCGCACGCTGTCGCGGATCAGCCCATGGATGCGCAGTAGGCCCGGATCACCCAGCTTTTCCAGGTTGATGGTGGCCAGTTCCTTGCGCAGCCGATCCATCCACAGCGGATGGGCCACCAGATGCCCGTCGGCCGCCAGCACGAAATTGTAGGAGCCTGGCAGATGATCAGTGATCAGCCGGTCCATCAGATCGGTGACCGAGACATCATGCCCGGCATTGATCAGGTGCCGGCCCTGGTGATCGACCGGCAACTGATAGGTGACCATCCAAGCCTTGGCCGTATGGTCATGATAAAGCGGGGTCCAGACCGGCCGGCGCTGCGGATTCTCCGCCATCAGGGTGGAGCGGACGACGGAAAAGGCCGTCATGTCCAGCCCGGCCTCCACCTCCCGCCCCCAGGCAAATGCCGGCCAATACATCAGCATGGCGTTTTCCGGCATGCTGATATTGGTATTGATGAAGCGGTTCTGCCAGGCAGGAGCCAGTTGCGCCAGAACATGGTGGGTGATGATCAGGCGCCGCCGCAGTTCAGGGGAAATATCCTTGTGATTGGCACCGATGAAGCCGGTGCTTCCACTGTGCCGGATACCATCCTTGTCCACGATGCCGTCGAAATATTCAGGCCGCAGGCGCGTGGCGCCGTCGGTTCCGCGCTGAAAATAGGCATCGAAATCAGGGTCGGGCAGGATGGCGGGATCGGCATAGAGCGCCAGGAACCGGTCGCGGAACAGCTCCATGTTGGAGGCAGCCAGCTTGAAGATGGCACTTTCCGTGCGGCCACGCTCCAGCAAATGCGCCTTCAAACTGTCCAGCGCGTCGCGTTCCGCCCGATCATAAATGGTTGAATAGCCGATGGCCGTCAACGCCAGCACGATCAGCATGGACCAGCCGGCCAGCCGCACCACGAAGCCGCCCAGCAGCGTCCCCGACCGGCCGGACAAGGGTCTTGGCAACAGCCTCACCGCCTTGCGCGTTTCCACCGCCGCACCCTTCCCGCCAGCTCCATCGCGGAAAGGTTATCTTTGTATGTTTCCATGGGTCAAGCCTGGAAAGCGAAGAGTGCATGCGGGAGACAATTATATCAGTGGGTGGCCGGCACCTTGGGGGCCGGCATCTCCCCCTTGATCATGCCCTTGGCGCGGTAGAACCGTTCGGCACCGGGATGCAGAGGCACGGAAAGACCCGTCAGCGCCGTCGCCAACTGGATGGACCGGCCGCGCGGATGGCCATTATCCAGCATCGACCGCGTCTGGTCATTCCACAGGGCCGCGGTGATGTCATGCACCAGTTCCGGCTTCAGGTCGCCCCGCACCACCCAGACGGCGCCCACACCCAACGACCGGGTGGCGGGCACCCCCTCATAGGTGTCAGCCTCGATCCGCGCCTCCATGAAGTGCGGCATGCGCTTCATCAACTGGGTGGCGCGGGCGTCGTCAAACGGGACCAGGGCGATGGGAATGCGCCGCGCCAGATCGGCCACCGCCGGCAGCGGATAGCCGCCCACGATCAGGAAGGCATCCAACTCCCCCGCCTCCAGCCGGTCGCCGCCGGCGGCGGGGCTGAGATAGAAGGGTTTGACGGTCTTTTCCGACAGGCCGTAAGTGGCCAGAAGGGCGCGGGCCGTGACCAGGGTGCCCGACCCCTGTTCCCCCAGGGCCACCCGCTTGCCCTTCAGGTCGGCGGGCGACTTGATGCCGCTGCCGGCGCGGGTGACCAGATGGATGGTCTCCGTATAGAGATTGGCGATGGCGCGCAGGTCGGGATAGGGTGCCTTCTGGAACGGTTCCCCACCATTCAGCGCCAGATGCGCGATATCGGCCTGGACCAGGGATGATTCCAGCCGGCGCGAGCGCATCAGGCCGATATTCTCCACCGCCCCCGACGTCGCCTGCGCCACCACGATCAGACCCGGCACACCGCAGGCCCCACCACGGTCGCAGGGGCGCGATCCCGGCGGGTTGCTGACGGCATTGGCCAGCAGGCCGCCGATCAGGAAATAGGTGCCGCCCGTGGTGCCGGTGCCGATCTGCAGGAACCGCACCTGCTCACCCGGCACCGCCAGCGCCGCCGGTGCGGCCAGCAGGCCCAACCCCATGCCCAGCAATTGGCGTCGTCGCAGGCGTGCGGTTTCACGCACGGCATCGGGCGGGAGGATACTCGTCGGAGGGTCGGATGGATTGGGCATGATGAACGCCCTTTCCTGCATGGCTTACGATCATACCATGGTGCGCCTGCCCCTGGGGCGACGCAACCGGTACGGGGACGAAATGGTATAGGAGGCGACAAAAGTCCGCCCCTGTGGCCGATATCCAACGTTTTTTGTCACAATATATTCAACAGCATCAGCAGGCCGGCCAGCGCGATGGCGCCACCCGCCACCCGCGACGCCTTGCCCCCGCCGATCTGATAGAGCGTGGCCGACAAGCCCACACCCGACGACAGCACCAGCACGCACCCAGCCAGCATGCCGGGCCAGAACAGGATGTTGGCCGTGGCCGGCCCACCCCATTGCGACAGGCTGATTCCGTGCAGCGCCCCCACGGCGGCGGCCATCACCAGCCCGACGATCGAAGGCAGGTTGAAGGTGGTGACCAGCAGCCCGCCCAACACGACCAGCGACGCCTCCAGCGCCAGCCCGGCAAACGGCAGGTGCAGACCCACCCGCGTCAGCAGTCCGGCGATCAGGCCGGCGGCCAGTGCCAGCCCGGCGCCAGCCCCCGGCGTGCCCCTGCCCTGCATGTCCAGCCACAGGCCCAGGCCCAGCAGGCCGAACAGATGGACATAGGTGAGCACCGGCCCCGCCAGCCCGGCGGAAAAGCCCGGCGGAATGGACGCGGCCAGCGCCGGACCCGGAATCGTGACCAGCAGCACACAGAGGCAAAGGGCGATGGAAGGGCGCATGGGCGGTCCCGGCGGCATCAGCAATCCCCCTTGATGGCGGCAAGCCGCCCACCGGGTCAAGCGATGCCTGTTACAGCCGCACCCGGCGCACCGTCTGCCGGTGCAGGCGGGTGCGGTCCTGCATCACCCGCACACCATTGCTGCGGGCCAAGGCACTGGGCTGATAATGCAGGGCTAGCAGAATGCGCTCCACCCGCCCATCCCCGCCCAGAAAGGGCAGACCCAGCCGGGCGGCACGCACGGTGCGGCCCATGTCGGGACCGATGACGAAATCCTCATAGACCGGGGAACGGCTGGCGATCACAGCGGACAGGAAGCGGCTGGCATGGTCCCACAGGGCCGGCGGATAAACCTCGTCCAGGTACCGTCCCGTGATGTCGCGGCCCACGGCGATGGCCGCGGCGGACCCCAGGAACAGCCCGCACAGCCGCCCGCGCGCGTCCGGTCCCGACAACAGTGCCAGATGCGGCAGCAGCGTGCGGTCGATGGCGGCCAGGTCCAAACCGTCCACCGATGGCGGCAAACCCTCCCGCAGCGCCCCGCGCCACAGGGCCAGGGCCGCCCGCAACGGCGGTTCGGTCAGGTCGGCTGCGTCGATGACGGGGTCGATCAGGGTCAGCATGGCCGGGCTCGTCGGCGGGGCCGGCCTGTTCCGTCCCGTTCCAGCACTTCGTTACAGTGTTCAGGTTACAAAGCCATGACAGCGACCTGTCACAACCGCCAGGGATGCAATGCGGTCCTGTCATGGGCGATGCCCCCTACCCCCCGCCGCCGCATCGCGCTATGTAGGAACAGGCAGTTCGAATGACCGGCCGGAGATTGGGATCATGAAGCTTTATGGTGTCCTGTTAAGCCCTTACGTCACCCGGGTGCTGCTGGCCATCCGGTACAAGGGGCTGGACATCCCGCTGGTCCCCCCGCCGGGCGGTGGGTTGAAGTCGCCGGAATATCTGGCCATCAACCCCTATGGCAAGATGCCGGCCCTGGATGCCGGTGGCGCGACGATCATCGAGTCCGAGGTGATCTGCGAATTCCTGGATGAACGCTTCCCGGAAAAGCGCATCCTGCCCGGCGACGATCTGGCCCGCGCGCGGGCCCGCATCATCAGCCGTGCCGCCGACCTTTACATCCTGCCGGCCCTGCTGGGCCTGCTGGGCCAGATGAACCCGGCCACCCGCGATGCGCGGCTGGTGGGGGAAAAGCTGGCGGAGCTGAAGCGCGGGCGCGACGGGCTGGAGACCTTCATCGACGGGCCCTGGTGCATGGGCGACAGCTTCACCCTGGCCGACTGCGCCATGGTGCCGGCCTGCTTCTTCCTGGAGAAGTTCCTGCCGGCCTTCGGCGGCATCGACATGTTCGCCGACCATCCGCGCATGGGGGCCGTCTGGCGCCATGCCCAGAACGACCCGATGGTGGCCGACCTTCTGAAGGAAATGACCGGCGCGCTGGACCAGTTCATGCGCCGGCGCGCGGCCAACGGCTGATCCCCCTGGCACCATCCGACCCCTGTAAAGCGGCACCAGGACGGCGTTGACCGGCCCTGGGGCTTGGGCGCATGGTGCCGCCCCAGTTCACGCGCGTCCGCGCGGGGACCAGCGATCCAATGCTCCAAAGAAACGTGAGCGCAGAACAAGGACTGGAAACCATGGTGAAGCCGGTGAAGCTGACGGTATCGACCGCTGCGACCATCGCCCTGCTGGTGGGTGCGGCCCAGGCCGATGAAGGCATGTGGACCATCGACAATGTGCCGACGGCGGCCATCGCCAAGGCCACCGGCTTCACGCCGGACGCGAAATGGCTGAAGAAGGCCCAACTTTCCTATGTCCGGCTGGCGGGCGGCTGCTCCGGCAGCTTCGTGTCGGGCGAGGGCATGGTGATGACCAATCACCATTGCGTCGCCGACTGCATCGCCGAGTTGTCGTCGGCCCAGAAGGATTACCAGGCCGACGGCTTCCTGGCCAAGACGCGGGCCGAAGAGAAGAGCTGCGCCGGGATCGAGATCAACCAGTTGGTGGAGATCACCGACGTCACCGCCCAGGTCGAAGCCGCCACCGCCGGCAAGACCGGCCAGGATTTCGCCAACGCCCGTCGCGCCGTGCTGGCCGATATCGAGAAGAATTGCGCCGGCGGCAATGACAAGCTGCGCTGCGACGCCGTGACCCTTTACCAGGGCGGCCGCTATAATCTCTACAAGTACAAGCGCTATCAGGATGTGCGCCTGGCCTTCGCACCGGAGGCGGCGGCCGCCTCCTTCGGTGGCGATCCGGACAATTTCAACTTCCCGCGCTACGCGCTCGACATGTCGCTGCTGCGCGTCTACGAGGACGGCAAGCCAATCAAGAGTCCCGATCACTTCAAATGGTCGAAGGATGGCGGCAAGGAAGGCGATGCCAGCTTCGTCATTGGCAATCCCGGTTCCACCAGCCGCCTGCGCACCATCGCCGAGTTGGAATTCATCCGCGACAATGTCGCCCCATCCTTCCTGTTCTTCGCGCAGGAGCGCCGTGGCCGTCTGATCGAGTTCGGGCGGGAGAATGCCGACCGCAACCGCGATGCCTTTGACGATCTGAACAGCATCGAGAACGGTATCAAGGTCTGGAAGGGCCGCCAACTGGCCCTGGCCGACAAGGAATTCTTCGGCGGCAAGGTGAAGGCGGAGCAGGAGCTGCGCGCCAAGATCGCCGCCGATCCGAAACTGTCGGCCGATGTCGGCGACGCCTTCGCGCAGATCGAGAAGGCCCAGGCGCGCTATGCCCAGTTGTACCAGCGCCTGATCCATCTGGAGCGCATGCGCGCCTTCGACAGCGTGCTGGCCAGCAATGCCCGTCTGCTGCTGCGCGCCGGTGACGAGCGTCTGCTGCCCAGCGCCCAGCGCCTGCGCGAATATGGCGATAGCCGCCTGCCGGCCCTGAAGCAGCGCCTGTCCAACCCGGCCCCGGTGCATACGGACCTGGAAGTCGCCCTGCTCACCTTCTCCCTGACCAAGTTCCGTGAGCAGTTTGGGCCCGACGATGCGCTGGTCAAGGCCGTGCTGGGCAAGCAGTCGCCGGATCAGGTGGCCGCCGCCGCCGTCAAGGCCAGCAAGCTGGGCGACCCGGCCGAACGCCTGCGCCTGTTCGAAGGTGGCAAGGCGGCGGTGGACGCGTCCGACGACCCGATGATCAAGCTGATGAAGGTCGTGGACGCCGCCGCGCGCGCGGCGCGCAAGGCCGTGGAAGAGGAAGTGGAAGCCCCGGTGGAGCAGGCCCAGGCCCGCATCGCCAAGGCCCGCTTCGCCATCTATGGCGACAGCGTCTACCCGGATGCCACCCTGTCGCTGCGCCTGTCCTACGGCAAGATCCAGGGCTGGACGGAAGTCGATGGCACCGAGGTCAAGCCCTATACCACCATCGGTGGCCTGTATGAGCGCAACACCGGCGCCTTCCCCTTCGACATGGCCCCCAGCTGGGATCAGGCCAAGGACAAGGTGAAGCTGGATACGCCCTATAATGCCGTTTCCACCAACGACATCATCGGCGGCAATTCCGGCTCCGCCGCCATCAACAGCAAGGGTGAGGTGATCGGCCTGGTCTTCGACGGCAATATCCACAGCCTGTCGGGCGACTACGGCTATGAGCCTCGCCGCAACCGCACCGTCATGGTCGATGTGCGCGGCATGGCGGAGGCCCTGCGCAACGTCTATGGCGCGCAAGCCATCGTGAAGGAGCTGGGGCTGAAGTAATCGCAGCAGCAAAGTAGGTCGGGGTTCGGCTTCGCCTCACCCCGACCTACGGCTCATATTTGTGATGACAGCGGCAACCGCACCGTGATGCTGGTCCCCTGACCGGGTGCCGTCTGCATATCCAGCGTACCCGCCAGCGAACCCGTCACCAGATTATGCACGATGTGCAGGCCCAGGCCCGTGGCCCCGGCGCTGCGTTTGGTGGTGAAGAATGGGTCGAAGGCCCGCTCACGCACCTCCGGCCCCATGCCGACACCATTATCGGCCACGTTCAGCACTGCCTCTCCACCCTCGCGCCGCAGTTCCAGCCGCAGGACCGGCTCCGCCACCCCGTCGAACGCATGGGTAACAGCGTTCTGCACCAGATGCGTCAGGGTGCGGGCGATGGCGCCGGCCGGGGCGCGCAGGAACAGCCCCTCCTCCAGCGCCGTCTCCAGCCGGATATGCCGGGCTTCCAACAATATCTGCATCGGCGGCAGGATCTCCCGCAGATACTGGGCCAGATCCAGGCTTTCCAGCCCGCCCTCGCCCTGGCCCACGGCCACCTGCTTGAAGCTCTGCACCAGATCGGCGGAGCGGCGCAGATTATTGACGACGGTGCGCACCGCCTCACGCGTGTCGGCCAGGAACTCATCCAGGCCGGTGCGGGTCAGGCGCTTCTCCTCGATCTGGGTGGCCAGTTCCAGCACCCGCTCCTCGAAATAGCTGGCCCCTGTGAGTGCCACGCCCAATGGCGTGTTGATCTCATGCGCCACGCCGGCCACCAGCCCGCCCAGCGATGCCAGCTTTTCCTTCTGCACCAGTTGCGCCTGGGCGGCGCGCAGCTCGGTCAGCGACTGTTCCAGGGCGGTGGAGCGGCGGGCCAGATCGGCGGTGCGTTCCGACACCACCTGTTCCAGGCGCTGATTATATTCCAGCAAGGCCGTACGGGCGCGGTCCAACTCATCGAACAGGCGGGCATTGGCGATGGCGGTCGCCGCCTGGGAGGCCAGCACGCGCAGCAACTCCACCCGGTCGGCGGTGAAGGCGCCCGCCGTCAGGTCGTTCTCCAGATACAGCACACCGATGCAGCGACCCTGATGGACCACGGGCACGCCAAGCACCGACACCGCACTGGCCCGGTCCCAGCGGCGATGGGCGGGAAAACGGGTCTGCACCCGCGCATCCTCGATCAGCACCGTTTCCAGTGTGCGTTCCGCATAGAGCAGCAGCGGTTCCGGCAACCGGCCGCCGAGGCTGCCCCCCGGCTCAACCAGCGCATCGCCCAATGACCGTTCGGCCGCCAGGGTGCGACCATCGGGATCGACCAGGGTCAGGGCGGCATAGCGGGCACCGGCATTCTCCATCGCCAGATCCAGGACACCACCGGTCAGGCGCCCCAGCACCAGTTCGCCAGCGATGGCCTGCCCCATCTTGGTGACGGTGGAAACATCCAGCGCCTGCGACCCGCCGGCCTCGTCCGTCCCGCCATCGGCGGACAGCCCCTCCAGCGCGTCGGGGAATTCGCCTGCCAGCTGTGCCGCCTTGCCCAGCGCGCCATAGCGGCGATAGAGCAGCCAGGCTTCCCGCATCTGGGCAGCGGCCTGACGGCGGTGGTTCAGGCGCAGCAGGGCGCGGCCATGGCGTTCGGCGGCCAGCGCCGCGTCACCCACGAAGCCCTCTGCCATCGCCAGATCGACGGCATCGGCATAGGCGGTGGCCCCCCGTTGCGACAGGTCGCCCGACGATGTCAGGGACGCCATCTCCGCCTCCAGCAGGCGGACGCGGTGGGCATTGTTCATGGGCGCGTGCCGGGCCCAGAGGCGCAGCAATTTCAGGTTCGCCCGCGCCTGCGCCGGCACCCGGCCGCCACAGCCATCCAGCAGGGCCAAGGCCTCGTACCAATGGAACGGCGCCACCCAGGCAGAGCCCAGCACCGACCGCAGCGCCGGCCGCACCGCAGCCGCCAGGGTGCGGACAAGGTCGGCGCGGTCGAAGACCAGGGCGGTGAACATCTGTCGGATCTTGAAGGCGATCTCGCCCGTCCGGCTGTCGGCCAGCCCCTCATAGGGCAGGATCGCATCCAGCCCGCCCGCCTCCGGCCGGCGCAACCGGTCGATCAGCGTCAACGGATTGCGCGCCGTCTCCACGATCAGGCGCAGGTCGCGGCGCTGCGCGAACGCCATGGCCGCCTGGGTGGATTTCAGCTCCTGCTCCAGGTCCGTGCGGCAGATCGTATGGCAGGTCATCTCCCCCATCAGGCAAAGGCCGGCCCGATCGTAGAAGCCGTTAGCCAGCAGTTCCTTGGAGACTTCCGCCGCGACGACAGCCATGTCGCGCAGGGGGCCAGTCCAGTGCTGCACCACCACCACATGGTTGGGCACATGCACCACCGTGCCGAACCTTTCGCCCAGGCGCATGGCCGTCTCGCCCAACCGGCTGCCGCGCTTGATGTCCTTCAGGGCGCCGATGAAAATCAGGGCGCTGCCGGTAAAGCAGTTGGTGGCATGGGCCGTCATGCCATGGCGCAGCGACAGCAGCACGCCCTTCAGCGACAGGACGGCCAGCAAGGGTGAGGCCAGCGAGTAGCTGGCACGGATGGCCGAGGCCATGAGCCGCATGACCTGCAGCATGCGCGCATCCTGCATCGCCGGCAGTGCCGCCAGATCGGCGGCACTGCGCCGTCCCAACTGCCAGAACACCTGCGCGATCAGGAGCAGCGTGTCGCGCTTGGCATTGTCAAGCGACAGGGCCAAGTCCAGCAGGCGCAGGCCCTGCACGGCAGCGTCTAGTGCCTCGCCGAAATTGTTGCGCGCCTCGTTGGCCAGGACCACCAGTTCCAGAAGTTCGGCGCGCTGCAGATCGTCGGCGGCCAGCGCCTCCAGGTCCGTCCGCCGTGCCTGGAAATCGTCGAAATCCTGGACCAGATAGGCCGATTCCGCCGCATCCATCCACAGGCGCCAGCGTAATCCCGCGTCACCGCCCTCGGGCAGCAGCCGCATGGCCATGCGGAACAGGCCATGGGCAATGTCGAAGGCGGCCGATCCCCGCGCCTTGATGGCGGCCCCATGATTCAGATGCGCCAGATTGCGCAATTCCTCGCCCTGGGTGATCAGGGCGCTGCCCAGGTTCAGGTGGCGCACCACTTCGAACGGCAGCCGCTGGGCCAGGGCGGCATCGTCGCGCAGACGGCGGCCCAGTTCCAGATGTACCCGCGACCGTTCCCCCTCCGGCGTCAGCAGATAGGCAGCCTTGTGCAGCCGGTCATGGGTGAAGCGATAGATGCTGGCCGCCCCGCCCTCATCCTCCACCAGCACGCAATAGCCATCGCGCAAGGCGGGGTCCAGGCGGGCCAGCGCCACCTCCGGCGTCAGGCGGCAGATGGCGGCCAGCAGGCCCAGTTCGAACCGGTTGCCGATGCAGGCGGCCAGGCGCAGCACATCCTGCGTCTGGTCGGGCAGCACGCCCAGGCGGGCGGCCAGCAGGTCGGCCACGTCGTCGGGCAGGCTGGCCCGCTCCACCGCCGCCACGTCGCCGCGCCAGCACCCGGCCTGGGCATCGAAGCGGATGACATGGGTGGCGGCCAGCGTGCTCAGCAACTGACCCAGGAAGAAGGGATTGCCGCCGGTCTTCTTGGTCAGCAGTTCCGACAGCCGCCCCACCTCCGCATCATCGGTGCCCAGCGCTTCGGCCAGCCAGGCACGGACATGGGGCACCTCCAGCGGCTGCGGCACGATGGTGGTGATGCGGATGGCCGGCTTAATCGCCGCCAGCAGGCGGGTCAGCGGGTGGCCGGCTTCCACTTCCTGATCGCGATAGGCACCAACCACCAGCAGATGGCGCGCATCGGGATCGACCAGCAGCGATTCCAGCAGTTTCAAGGACGCGGTGTCGGCCCATTGCAGATCGTCCAGGAACAGCACCAGCGGATGTTCAACCGACGCGAATTGCAGCAGGAAGCCGGCCACCGTCTGCTGGAACCGGTTCTGCGCCTGGATGGGCGGCAGGGGTTGCGGCGGCGGTTGCTTGCCCAGCACCAGTTCCAGTTCCGGCAGGGCTTCGGCCATCACGGCGGCGTTGCGATCCAGCGCACGGGACAGGCGGTCGGCCCAATGGGCCAGCACCTCCGGCGGTTCGGTCAGCACCTGCTTGACCAGATCGCGCAGCGGCTGGATCAGGGCCAGGAAGGGCACGTCACGGCGCAACTGGTCGAACTTGCCCTCGGCGTAATAGCCGCGCCGGGCCGTCAGGGGCCGCTGCACCTCGCGCACCAGCACGGATTTGCCGATGCCGGAACTGCCGGCCACGGCCAGGAATTCCACCGCCCCGTCGGCCGCCCGTTCGAACGCGGCCAGCATCTGGCCCACCTCCGGGTCGCGGCCGAACAGGCGCTGGGGCAGCACCAATTGTCGCGGGCGGTCACCGCGCGAGGGCTGGAACCGGGTCAAAGCACCCGTGGCCCGCCATTCCAGCATGGCGGTGGCCAGGTCCGACTTCACGGTGGCGGCCAACTGATAGCGCTGTTCGGCCGCCTTGGCCAGCAGACGCATTACCAACTCGCCCATCGGTTCCGGCAGGTCGGGACGCAATTCGCGGATGGGGCGCGGCTCCCGCGCGATATGGCAATGGACCCAGCCCACGGGATCGCCGGCCTGGAACGGCAGCTGGCCGGTCAGCATCTCGTAGAAGCATAGTCCCAGGGAATAAAGGTCGCTGCGGTAATCGACCACCCGGTTCATGCGGCCGGTCTGTTCGGGCGACAGATAGCGCAGGTCGCCATCCAGGCGCCCGGCACCCAGGCCCAACGCCGCCTCGTTCGGGACCAGGGAGGCGCGACAGAAATTGCCCAGGGTCACCGTCACCCCGTCAGACGCGACCCAGAAACTGGCCGGGCGGATGTCGCGATGGACCATGTCGCGGGCATGCACCTCCTCCAGTGCCGTGGCCATGTCATGGGCCAGGGGCAGGAACCGGTCCAGTGGCAGACCCCCCACGGGGATCATGTCGCACAGCAGCACCTCTGCCTGATCGGCCAGGACCAGGGTGGGGCCATGGGCGGATTCCATCAGGGCCAGAACGGCATCAATGCGGGCGGAATGCAGCCGGCCCAGCATATCATGTTCGCGATGGATGGCGGCGATGTCGCGGGCCTGACGAAGGGCGGGGACGCGCACGCGGACCGGCCGCGATTCCGCCCCATAGGTCCCACGGAACAGGATGGTGCGCGCGTCGCGCTGTATCTCGTCAGCCAGCTTCAGCGGCGAATCCGAGGGCGCCATGCCCACTCCACCCCGACCCTAATACGGCCTGTTAACCTGTCATTGCCGATATCTGACCATGAGCGCCCACCGGTTGCAAGGTCACCAGCCCCACAAACTGAAGGATTTGAAACAAATTATGCACCGCTGCCGCTATTTTTCGCGAAGAAGCTGTCCAACTGCCGCTTCACCTCGCGCACATCACCGCTGGAATAGCCGTAAAGCGCTTCCAGACGCAGCGCATCGTCAAGTGTACGGCCCGCCACCTCCAGAATCGTCTCCTTGGCGGAGCGCACGGCCACCTGGCTTTTCGCGGCGATGCGGCCGGCATAGTCCAACGCCGTGGGCAGCAGGGCATTGGCCGGCACGACACGGCTGACCAGACCGATGGAAAGCGCCTCCGCCGCACCGATCTCCCGGCCGGTCAGCACAATATCCATGGTCCGCGCCACGCCGATGGATTGCACCATGCGCACGATGCCGCCATCGCCATGGTGGAAGCCGCGATGGATCTCATAGCTACCGAACTTGGCGCCTTCGGCCGCGATGCGGACATCGCAGGCCAGCGCCAGTTCGAACCCGCCGGCCAGGGCCCAGCCATTGACGGCGGCGATCACCGGCTTGGCCAGCCGGTGCTGCCCACGGGTGATGCCGCCCAGCCCGGTGGGGACATTGGCCCGGACCTTCAGCATGTCGCCATCCAGGAAGTGCGGGATATAGTCGGCCAGATCGGCCCCAGCGCAGAACGCCCTGCCCGTGCCGGTCAGCACGGCCACGTCCAACCCATCATCGGCGGCGAATTCCGTCCAGGCCGCGTGCAGATCGGCATTCAGTGCGCGGTCGATAGCGTTCTGCGCATCCGCCCGGTCCAGGGTGATCAGCACCAATCGCCCATCCCGCTCAAACCGCAATTTCTGGAACGCCATGGGTGGGGTCCTTATCGTAGGTCAACCAACCTTAGCCCGCTTCACCTTGCCCGACCAGAGGCCGGTGCGCAGGGACAGGGGGCTGATCCAGAAGCGGCGTTTGACCAAGCCCTTGATCCGGTCGTCGCCCAGGGCCGTGGCCAGGATGCGGTCCTGCCGTTCCTGCAGCGGCATGCTCTTGTCCCGCGCCAGGCGCCAGCGCTTCACATCGCCCGGCGTGGTGCAGAGCATGCGTTCGCCCACCACGAAGATGGGGCGCCAGCGGAACCGCCGGGCAAAGCGGGTGCCGAAGAAGGCGGAACGGATGCCATAGCCGGTGAAAGCCTCCTTCACCTCGTCCCACAGCGACTTCTGGTTCTTCTGCAACCGTCCATCATCCAGAACGATGCTGGACAGGTTCCAGTCGTGATAGAACATGTCCTTGCCCACCGCGTCGCGAGCCAGGTAATCCTCGTACATCTGGCTGCCCTTCTGGGCGATCAGGTTGGCCGAGTAATGGTAGTCGCAAACCACGCCGCAGGCGCCTGTGCCGGAGAAATCCGTGCTTTCCCCCTGTGGGGGCGAGATGAACAGGCCCACGACATAGATGCCCTGGCTGTTCAGCCGCTTGTAGACATCCGAATACATGCCCACGACATCGGACGCGCGCACGCCCTTGCGGTGGGATTTCAGCCAAGCGGGGTCCAGGCTTTCGATGCCCATCATGCAGAAGCGCATGCCGGCCTTGGCCGCCAGCACCTCGAAATCCTTGGTCTTGGTCACCGTGTCGCCGCGCAGGAAACTGCCCCAGCGCATGTCCAGCCCGAGATCGATCATGCCCTGCAGCAGCTTCAGCGTATGGCGATGGTCGCCGCCGAAATTGTCGTCGGTGAAGATGAATTCGCGCACGCCCTTGGCATGCAGCGCCGTCAGTTCCTCCAGCACGCGCTCCACCGACTTATAGCGCTGCTTATAGTCCCAGAACTTGTTGATATTGCAGAAATCGCAGCGCTGCGGGCAGCCGCGCGAGATTTCCACCGCCGCCCCGAAACCATCGGTCATGCCCATGCCATAAGGCGCGAAATCGAAGCGCGACCAGTCGGGGATCGGCGCCTTGTTGATGTCGATCAACGGCAGCTGGGCCTTGGACTTCACGGGTTTGCCGGTATCGTCGCGCCACCATAGATTCGGCACGTCGGCCAGATCCACCTGCCAGCCGGTCAGGTGCTGGATCAGGCGGCGGAAAGGGATTTCCCCCTCCTTGACGACGATGTAATCGGCGCCCAGCTGCAGCCAGCGTTCCGGCCAGGCGCTGGCATGGTTGCCGCCCAGGATGATCTTGACCTCAGGATTCAACTCCCGGGCCAGACGGATGGTCAGTTCCGTATCCATAGCCTTCAGCGAGGTCATGACGCTGATGCAGATGATGTCGGGATGTTTCAGGCGTTCCTTGTAGGCACTGAACGTCTCCCGCGCGACATAGCCGTCGAAGATCGAATAATCGATGGACAGATCGGAAATGGATGAGACCAGGATGGGATAGACGCTGCTGGGCATCTTCACCATCTCCCCCAGCGTGTCCACGGGAATGGGCCAGCTGTCGACCAGGGTCTTGGGATGCAGGAACAGGATGTCCAGCTGCTTGGGGCTGACCGGCGGTACCGGGTCCGGCCCCCAGAACCCTGCGGCCTTCTCTTCCCCGGCAATCTTGGCAAGCCCTTCCATGACCATCCCCCGCACCGTTTCCCCCTGGAGATGCCAGTACAACCATCAGGGTGGTTGTCGTCAAGGTGAAGGTCATATATCCGCTTCGCCAGAACATGAAAATCGTGCGAAAACAGCCCGATGCCGATGTCGCATGGCCGCACGCCATGGTTTTGTATAAGGTAGACGGCATGCGGGCGGGCGTGATACCGGCCGCTCCATCGGGTCCCCCCCAAACCATGGCCGTCCATGACCATCGTCGTCAGAACCCTGTCCGACCAGACCTATGAAGTCATGCGGCGGAAAATCCTGTCGGGCAGCATCCCGCCCGGTACACCGGTACGCCAGGACATCATCGCCACGGAACTGGGCGTCAGCAAAATCCCGCTGCGCGAAGCGCTGGGCCGGCTGGAACAGGACGGTCTGCTATCCTCCTACCCCAACCGCGGCTATGTGGTGCGATCCATGTCGATGGCGGAGGCGACGGAAGTGTTCGCCCTGCGCCTGAAGCTGGAGCCGGGTGCTGTGGCGGACGGGGCCGGTCGCGCCAGCGATGCGGATCATGCGGCGGCGCGCGAGGCCCTGGCAGCCCTGGAGAAGGACCAGGACCGGGACGGGGCCGATCATGTCACCCAGAACCGGCTGTTCCACCTGTCGATGATCAAGCCGGCGGGTCCCGTCACCTGCCAGTTGCTGACCCGGCTGCTGATCCTGTCGGAACGCTATGTGCGCATGCATCTGGAACCGAAGGGCCGTGAGGACCGGGCGAAGCGGGAACATCGGGCCATCCTGGATGCCTGGCTGGCGGGCGACGCGGCACAGGTGGAAGGCCTGATCCGCGATCATATCCAGGCCACCCTGGACGACCTGCGGGAGCAGTTTGGGGAATAACCCTCTTCCCAAAGCGAAAGGTATATCGTATACGATTATCGATCCCATACCGGAGCGATGATCATGGCCAAGCTTTCCTGGACGGGTGTCTATCCCGCCGCCACTACCCAGTTCGCCGAGGATCTGTCCGTCGATTACGACGCGACGGCCGGCGTGCAGGACGCGCTGATCCGCGACGGGGTGGATGGGCTGATCCTGCTGGGTACCTGTGGGGAGAATAATTCCCTGGAGCCGGATGAGAAGCGCGCCATCCTGGACCGGGCCCGCACCGCCGTGGCCGGCCGCGTGCCTGTGGTGGCCGGCGTGTCGGAACTGACCACCAAGCGGGCCGTCGCCTTTGCCCGCGATGCCGAAGCGCTGGGCGTGGATGGGCTGATGCTGCTGCCGGCCATGGTCTATGTGCCGACGGAAGAAGAGCTTTACACCCATTTCAAGAGCGTGGCGGACGCGACCGGCCTGCCCATCATGCTGTACAACAACCCGCCCGCCTATCGCGTCTCCATCTCTGTCCGCGTGCTGGAAAAGCTGGCTGATATCCCCAACATCGTGGCCGTGAAGGAAAGCGCGCCCGACCCGCGCCGCTTCACCGACCTGATCAACATTTTCGGCGATCGATACGTGCTGATGGCCGGTCTGGACGATGTGGCGCTGGAGGGCATGATCCTGGGGGCGCATGGCTGGGTGTCGGGCCTGACCAGCGCGTTTCCGCAGGAGTCGGTGGCCCTGATCAAGGCGCTGCAACGGGGCGACATCGCGGAGGCACGCCGCATCTATCGCTGGTTCATGCCGCTGCTGCACCTAGATGCCGAACATGATCTGGTGCAGTCGATCAAACTGGCCGAACAGATCATGGGGCGCGGGTCCGAACGCGTCCGCCTGCCGCGCCTGCCGCTGTCCGGCGAACGCCGCGCCCAGGTCACCGCCATGGTGGAGAAGGCGGCGGCGACGCGGCCGATCTGATAATCTGCGTATCCATATTCCTATTTTCGCCTTCCCGGCGAAGGCCGGGACCCAGGATCACAAGCCCGACCTTTCAGCAGCTTTGATCAGGGCAGCGTCGAGGGTTTAGCCTGTGGCCCCTGGGTCCCGGCCTTCGCCGGGAAGGCGAAAACTTCCGATGCACCGCCGTGAGTTATCCTGAGGGCACCATGCGCCACACCTTCTTCTGCATCGACGGGCATACGGCCGGCAATCCGGTCCGGCTGGTGGCGGGCGGGGCGCCGCTGCTGCGCGGGTCGTCCATGGCGGAGCGGCGGCAGGATTTCCTGGAACGGTTCGACTGGATCCGCACGGGCCTGTGCTTTGAGCCGCGCGGGCACGACATGATGTCGGGCGGGTTCCTTTATCCACCCACCCGTGACGACAGCGACATCGGCATCCTGTTCATCGAAACCAGCGGCTGCCTGCCCATGTGCGGGCACGGCACCATCGGCATCATCACCTTTGGCCTGGAAAACGGCCTGATCAGCCCGCGCGAGCCGGGCAGGCTGCGGGTGGAGGTGCCGGCGGGCATCATCGATATCGACTATGGGACGCAGGCAAGCCGCGTCACCTGGGTGCGCATCCGCAATGTCCCGTCCTACGTCGCGGCGATGGGCATCGATATCGAGGTGCCGGGCTTCGGTCCGCTGTCGGTCGATGTCTCCTATGGCGGCAATTACTACGCCATCGTGGAGCCGCAGGGGGCCTATACCAGCCTTGACGATCTGGGGGCGGCGCGCATCGTGGAGTTGTCCCGCACCATCCGAACCCTCATGCGTGAGAAGATTGAGCCGGTGCACCCTCTGGATGCCCGCATCCGCGGCGTCTCCCATGTTCTCTGGGCGGACAAGCCGCGCGGTGATGGCGCGGACGGGCGCAATGCCGTGTTCTATGGCGAACGCGCCATCGACCGCAGCCCGTGCGGCACCGGCACCTCGGCCCGGCTGGCGCATCTGGTGGCCAAGGGCCGCCTGACGGTGGGCGACAGTTTCGTGCATGAAAGCTATATCGGCAGCCGCTTCATCGGCAAGGTGGAGGCATTGGCCGACCTGAACGGACAGGTGGCCATCATCCCCTCCATCCAGGGCAGCGCCATGTCCACCGGCTTCAACACCATCTGGATCGACCGCGAAGACCCGTTCTGGGCGGGCTTCACCGTGGTGTAAGGTCGAGACCCCAATTTCAAGGAAAGGTTCCAGCATGCGCGCACCCGCCCGACGCCTTCGCCACCGCGCCCTGGGCGCTGGCCTTGCCCTGATACTGCTGGCGGGCCCTACGGCCTGGGCGGGACCGGTGGAGGATCTGAAGGGCGTTCTGGGCGAGTATGACCGGCTGCTGGACCGGCTGGACCCGATCGGGGCGGCCCAGCGCGGGGATATCGAGGCTTTGAGGCGCTGGCCGGATGACAGCCCGGCGGCGGTGACGGACCGGGTGCGGGCTGTCACGGCGCTACGCGACCGGTTGGCCGCCATTCCGGCCGCGTCGCTGTCGGGTGCCGACGCGCTGAACCATGCGCTGCTGCTGCGCAAGCTGAACCTGGAACTGGAGGGTGTGCGCTTCGATGAGGAGCGGATGCCGTTCAACAGCGACAGCGGCTTCTTCTACGTCGCCTCCTACGCCGCCGACGGCACGCGGTTGCGCACTGTGGCGGAGGCCGAGGCTTATCTGGCGCGGATGGAGGCCCTGCCCCTCTATTACGCCACCAATACCGCCAATATGCGGCGCGGCATCAAGACGGGCTTCGTGCAGCCGACACTGGTGGCGGAGGCTGCCGTGCGCATGGTCGGCACCCTGGCGGCGGTGAAGCCGGAAGATCATGTGCTGCTGGGCCCGCTGAAGGCGCTGCCCGCCACGATCCCGGCGGATCAGCGGGCCACCCTGCTGGCGCGCGGGAAGGAGATCGTGAAGGCCAAGGTGAAGCCGGCGGAAACCGCACTGGCCGATTTCTTCGCCAGGGAATATCTGCCCAAGGCACGGGCCGGCCTGGGGGCATCGTCCCTGCCCGATGGCAAGGATTACTATGCCTACCGTGTGAAGCGGGAGACGACGACGAGCCTGACCCCGGACGAGGTCTTCGCGCTCGGCCGGTCGGAGATCGCCCGCATCCGCACCGCCATGGACGCCGTCATCAAGGAGACGGGGTTCAAGGGCGATTTCAAGGCGTTCCTGGCCTTCCTGCGCATCGATCCGCAATTCTACGCCAAGACACGCGAAGAACTGCTGGAGAAGTCCAGCCGGCTGGCCAAGCGCATCGACGACAAGCTGCCGGAATATTTCAGTCTGCTGCCCCGCCTGCCCTATGGCGTGCGGCCGGTGCCGGCGGAGATCGAGGAAGGCTACACCTCGGGCCGCTATCATCCCGGCAGCCCGGAACAGGGCGTGGCCGGCGGGTTGATGATCAATACCTCGCACCTGAACATGCGCCCGCTCTATGAATTGCCGGCCCTGGTGGCGCATGAGGGCGTGCCCGGTCACCATCTGCAGATCGCCTTGGCCCAGGAACTTCAGGATGTGCCGCAGTTCCGCCGCCAGGACGACAACACCGCCTTCGTCGAGGGCTGGGCGCTCTATACCGAGCAGCTGGTCGCGGAGATGGGGCTCTACACCACGCCCTATGAACGGTTCGGCATGCTGTCGATGGAGATGTGGCGGGCCTGCCGGCTGGTCATGGATGTCGGCATCCATTGGAAGGCCATGGGGCGCGAGGAGGCGGCGAACTGCCTGCGCGAGAACAGCGCGCTCGCCGAAAAGAACATCCAGAGCGAGACCGACCGCTATATCGGCTGGCCCGGTCAGGCCCTGGGTTACAAGATCGGGCAGCTGAAAATCTCCGAACTGCGCAAGCGTGCCGAAGCGGCGCTGGGCAGCCGATTCGACATCAGGAAGTTCCACGCCCTGGTGCTGAACGATGGGCCCCTGCCCATGACCCTGGTGGAACAGCGGGTGGATGGCTGGATCGAGGGCAAATAAGTCCCAACAACCGATAGGCGAAAAGGATGTACCCCCGGGCGACCGTTGTTTTGCCGCAATGGTGTTGGCACTCTGTCAGCCGCTTTCGTTCCGGGGGGGATCATGCGGTTATCGAAACGCGTCATGCTGTCGGCCGTCACCGTCGCTGTGCTGGCCGCCGGTGGGTTGGCTGCGACCTATTGGTTGCAACCGGACAAGGCCGCAGGCCCCTCTCCCGCCATGGTTTCGGCCCCTTCCGCACCATCCACCAAACCGGTCACGGCCACCAGCCTGCCGCCGGTGCAGGATGACCGCGCCTTCCGCTTCACCCGCACCTCGTCAGAGGCCGGCGGCACGGTGGCGGAAGCCTGTCTGGTGTTCAACAAACCGCTGGATGAGACGGGAACGGTCAATTACGCCGACTATGTCGAGCTGCCGGCGGATGTGAAGGCCGGGTTCCGCGTGGCGCGGGAGAAGCTGTGCCTGTCGGGCCTGGCCTTCGGTGCGGAACATCAGGTGACCCTGCGCACCGGCCTGCCCGCCGGTGCCAATGGCGGCAAGCTGGACGAGACGGTGACCACCAGCCTGGGCCTGTCCGACCGGTCGCCGGCCATCTCATTCGGCCAGGGCTTCATCCTGCCGCGCGAGACGGGCGACGGGCTGCCCATCACCACCATCAATGTCGACCGGCTGGCGGTGAAGCTGTACCGCGTCGGCGACCGGCTGCTGGCCCGCATGCGCCAGGATTTCGTCGAGGAACGCAGCTTCTACCCCTACTCCACACGCGAGGTGCAGGAGGATGAGGGCCGCCTTGTCTGGCAGGGCGAGGTGCAGGTCAAGGGGCCGCGCAACAGTGCGGTGACCACCCTGTTCCCCCTGGCGGATGCCGTGGGCAAGACGGAGCCCGGCGCCTATCTGCTGGTCGCGTCCAACCCCGATGCGTCACGCAATGACGAGGAAGGCAGCTATTATTATTCCGACGATTACCGTCCGCAGGCCGGGCAATGGGTGGTGCAGTCCGACCTGGGCCTGACCAGCTTTCGCGGCGATTACGGTTTGACCCTGTCCATCCGGTCGCTGGCCAGCGCCAAGCCGCTGTCGGGCGTGCGCCTGACCCTGATCGCCCGCAACAATGAGGTGCTGGGCGAGGCCAGGAGCGACGGCAAGGGCATGGGGCGGTTCGATGCCGGGTTGCTGCGCGGCGAGGGCGGCATGGCCCCGGTCATGGTCATGGCCTATCGCGAGGATGACGATTTCAACTTCCTGGATCTGCGCTGGCCCGGTTTCGACCTGTCGGACCGGGGCGTGGAGGGGCGGCGGCCATCAGGGCCGGTGGATGCCTTCCTTTATACCGAGCGCGGCATCTATCGGCCCGGCGAAACGGTGGAACTGACCACGTTGCTGCGCGACCCGCAGGCCATGGCCCTGCCCGGCCGCCGCCTTACGGTGAAACTGATGCGGCCGGACGGGAAGGAGCATCAGCGTTTCGATCTGGCCGATAGCGGCGGCGGGGCTGGCCATCTTTCCATCACCCTGCCGGCCAGCGCCAATCGCGGCCAGTGGGAAGCAGCCGCATATGCCGATCCCGAAGGCCCCGCCATCGGGTCGGTGCGCTTCCAGGTGCAGGATTTCGTGCCGCAACGGCTGGAGGTCGCCATCGACAACAAGCCGGCGCACCTGTCGCCGGGTGCGAAGCTGGTGCTCAACGTCAATGCCCGTTTCCTCTATGGCGCGCCGGGTGCGGCGCTGGCGGGTGAGGCGACCCTGACGCTGGAGCCCGACCCGGCACCATTTCCCCGGTATAAGGGCTTCCAATGGGGCGTGCCGGCGGAAAGCTTCGATGTGGAGCCGGTGGAGCTGAGCGTCGCCGACACGGACGCCGAGGGCAAGACCCAGGTCACCGGCATGGTGCCGCCGCAGGTGCCGGGAACGCGGCCGCTGCGCGCCGACATTTATGTCGCCATCCGCGAGCCGGGCGGGCGGGCCACGGCGGAACATGTCTATGTGCCGGTACCCGTGACGCCCCTGTCCATCGGCATCCGCCCGCAATTCCAGAACGCGGTGCCGGAGGGGGCCAAGGCCGGGTTCGAAGTGATCGCCGTGGATGCCGACGGCAACCCCGTGGCGGCCAAGGGCCTGTCCTGGCGGCTGGTCAAGGATACATCCACCTGGCAATGGTTCCGCAGCGGCGGGTCCTGGAAATACCAGCGGGTGCCGCGCGAGAAGGTGATGGCCAGCGGCACGCTGGACATCACCGCCGACAAGCCGGCCACCCTGTCGCAGGCGGTGACCTGGGGCGGATACCGGCTGGTGGTGGCCGAACCGTCCGGGCCCGCCGCGACCTCGCTGGCCTTTTCCAGCGGCTGGTACGGGGAGAGTGGGCCCGACCGCCCCGACCGCTTGAAACTGGCCGCCGACCGTGCCGGCTACAATCCCGGAGACACGGCCCGCCTGCGCATCGACAGCGAGACGGCGGGCGAGGCGCTGGTGGTCATCGCCAATGAGACGGTGCATGAGACGCGGTCCATCGCCGTGCCGGCCGGCGGTACGGATGTGGAGATCAAGGTCGGGGCCGACTGGGCCCCCGGCGCCTATGCGCTGGTCACGCTGTACCGGCCGCTGACGCCGCAACTGGGCCATGCGCCGGTGCGGGCGGTGGGCGTGGCCTGGCTGGGGCTGGATGCCGCGCGGCGCACGCTGGACGTGGCCATCACCGCCCCGGACCGGGTGCTGCCGCGCCAGACCATCCAGGTGCCGGTGAGCGTGGCGGGCGCCAGCAAACAGGCGCATGTCACCCTGGCCGCCGTGGACCAGGGCATCCTGGCCCTCACCCGGTTCGCGACACCCAAGCCGCAGGATTACTTTCTGGCCAAGCGGCAGTTGGGTATCGCCATGCGCGACGATTATGGCCGCCTGATCCGGCCGCAGGCCCAGGGCGACGACCAGGGCGGCGACGGGTTCGGCGGGCGCGGGCTGGATGTGGTGCCCACGCGCACCGTCGCCCTGTTCTCCGGCATCGTGGCGCTGGACGGGACCGGCAAGGCGGTGATCGATCTGGACATTCCGGATTTCCAGGGCGAACTGCGCCTGATGGCCGTGGCCTGGGATGCCGACAAGCTGGGGTCGGCCGAGCGCCGGCTGACCGTGCGCGACCCGGTGGTGGCCGAACTGATCTTGCCGCGCTTCCTGTCCCCATCGGACAAGGGCCGCGCCACGGTGCTGCTGCATAATGTGGACGGAGCGGCCGGTGCCTATCGCCTGTCCGTCACGGCCAAGGGGCCGGTGGCGGGCGGACAGGCTGAACGCAGCATCGATCTGGCGGCGGGCGAACGGCAGGTGTTCACAGTCCCGCTGGACGGGAATGAGGCCGGGATCGGCACGGTCACCCTGTCGGTGGCGGGGCCGGGCGGGTTTCAGGTGGAGCGCAACTGGCCCATCCAGGTGCGCCCGCCACAGCTGCCCGTGACGCGGGAGATGATGGCGACGCTGGCCCCGGGGGAGAATATCACCCTGCCCGCCGATCTGCTGGACGGCCTGGTGCCGGGAACCGAGAGCGTGGCCCTGTCCATCTCCCGCTGGCAGGGGATTGACGTGCCGGGCATGCTGCGCTGGCTGGACCGCTACCCGTTCGGCTGCCTGGAACAGACGGTCAGCCGCGCCATGCCGCTGCTGTGGTTCAACGATCTGGCGCTGATGGCCGGCACGCGCCAGGACAAGGCCATCGCCGACCGGGTGCAGGACAGCATCGACCGCGTCCTGTCCATGCAGGACCCGGAGGGCGGGTTCCGCATGTGGGGCCAGTATGGCGACGCAGCCGATCCGTGGATTTCGGTCTTTGCGCTGGATTTTCTGGACCTGGCGTCGGGTCAGGGATTTGTGGTGCCGGCCGATGCGCTGCTGCTGGGCCGGCAATGGCTGACCGATGCCGCCACCCGCTCCTATCCGTCCACAGTGCGGGCCTATGCCAGCTGGATCCTGGCGCGCAAGGGGCAGGCCAATACCGGCGATCTGCGCTATTTCCATGATAATGGCATGCCGGAGCAGGCCCTGGCCGCCGCCCATCTGGGGGCCGCCCTGGATGCGGTGGGTGAGCGGGCGCGCGCGGCCCAGGCCTTTGACCGGGCAAGGCGCAATCTGGCGGAATGGGCCGCGAAGGAGGGGGAAGACCAGTTCGAGCGCGATGTCGCACGCCGCACCGGCAAGCTGCCGCGCGTGCCCGTGCGCACGGACAATTACGGCAGCCGCCTGCGCGACACCTATGCCATCGCCGGGCTGATGGCATCCGGCGGGCGCGGTGCATCCGTACCGGCGCTGCTGGATACGGCCCATCTGCTGGATGCCCGCGCGGAGGAGACGAACACCCAGGAAAAGGCCTGGATGCTGCGCGCCGCCGCGTCGCTGGCGCCCAAGGCCGCGAAACTGTCGGTCGCGGTGGATGGACAGCCGCTGGGCAATGGCGATCCGGTTTCCGTGCCCGTCGCATTGGACCGCCTGCGCAGCGGCCTGACCCTGGTCAACCAGGGGGAGACGGGGCTTTACCGCACCCTGTCGGTCGAAGGTGTGCCGGTGGCACCGGTGCCGGCGTCGCAAGCCGGTATCATCTTGCACAAGTCCTTCTACACGCCGGAGGGCACGCCGGTGGACCCTGCCGCGATCAAGCAGAATGACCGCATCATCGTGGTGGTGGAAGGCAATGCCGATGACGGCAACACGCAAGGCGATTACGCCATCCTGGACCTGCTGCCCGCCGGGCTGGAGGTGGAGGGCGTGGTGAAGGCCGGCAGTGCCGGCTATCGCTGGCTGGGCACCCTATCCTTCACCAATATCGCGGAGGGGCGTGACGACCGGTTCGTGGCGGCGCTGAGCCTTCCGACCAACCTGGAGGGCGACAGCATTGCCATGCGCGGTCCGGCCGGCTTCGACCTGGACAAGCAATGGGGCTTCCGCGTCGCCTATGCGGTGCGGGCGGTGACGCCGGGATCCTTCGCCCTGCCCGCCGCTGTGGCGGAGCATATGTATGTGCCCAAGGTGAAGGCGCGCACGGCGATGGGCCGGATGGAGATATCACCGTGACCAGGCAGCGCCGCCGCCTGCTATGGGCCGGTGCCGCATTCGCGGTGCTGGCCGGGCTGGCGATCACTGCCGACCTGTCGCTGCCGCCCGACATGCGGCGCTGGGACGGGCGGTCGGCGGAGGTGCTGGATGGCGAGGGACGGCTGCTGCGCGCCTTTCCCACGGCGGAGGGGGCATGGCGGCTGGCCACGGATCAGGCGCACGTCGATCCGCTCTACCGCGCCATGCTGCTGGCCGTGGAGGATCGGCGGCATGACTGGCATCCGGGCGTCGATCCGCTGTCCATCCTGCGCGCGGGCGGTCAGGCGGCGCGGCATGGAAGGGTCATTTCCGGTGCGTCCACCTTGTCGATGCAGGCGGCCCGCCTGCTGTCACCGCAACCGCGCACCTTTTCCGCCAAGCTGATGGAAGCCGCGCGGGCGATACAGCTGCGCCGCCGTTTGGGCGCTGATGGCACCCTGTCGCTCTACATGACGCTGGCGCCGTTCGGTGGGCCGCTGGAAGGGGTGCGGGCGGCGTCGCTGGCCTGGTTCGGGCGGGAACCGGAACGGCTGACCCCGGCGCAGGCCGCCCTGCTGGTGGCCCTGCCACAATCACCGGAACGGCTGCGGCCCGACCGGTTTCCAGCCGCCGCCAGGGCGGCACGGGCCAAGGTGCTGGACCGCGCCGTCACCGCCGGCCTGATCGCGCCCGACGTGGCGGCGGCGGCGCGTGACGAACCGCTGCCGACATCCATGCTGCCCCTGCCCATGCTGGCCCCGCACCTGGCCGAACGGCTGGCGGCCAATGCCGGGCCGGGGGCGGTGATCCGCAGCGGAGTGCGGGCCGATCTGCAGCGCGCATTGGAGGGGCTGGGCCGGGCGGAACTGGCCAAGCTGGAACCAGGAGCGGACATGGCCGTGCTGGTCCTGGCCAATGCGGATCGCCGCGTGCTGGCCCATCTGGGCAGCGGCGACTGGACACGCCGCCAGCTGGACCTGTCGCGGGCTGTGCGGTCGCCAGGATCGGCGCTGAAGCCCTTCATCTATGCGCTGGCCTTCGATGACCTGTCGCTGCATCCCGGCACCCTGATCGACGATGCGCCGCAGCGTTTTGGTGACTGGCTGCCGCGCAATTTCGATGATGGATTCCACGGCGTGGTGACGGCGCGCGAGGCCCTGCAGCGCTCTCTCAACATCCCCGCCGTGCGGGTGCTGGAACGGGTGGGTCCGGCGCGGCTGGCGGCCCTGCTGACCATTTCGGGGGCGGAATTGCTGTTGCCACCGGCGGCGGAGCCGGGGTTGCCCCTGGCGCTGGGCGGGGCCGGAACACGGCTGACCGACCTGGCCATGCTCTATGCCGCGCTGGGTGATGATGGCGTGGCCAAGTCATTACGATACCGGATCGACATGCCGGAGCCACCCGCGAACGGGCGACTGGTGGGAGCGGCGGCGGCGCGGGCCGTGCTGGGCGTGCTGCGCGACAGCCCAATGCCGGACGGCTTGGCCGGCGGACAAGGGATTGCCGGGCGGCGGCGGGTGGCGTTCAAGACCGGCACCTCCTTCGGCTTCCGCGATGCCTGGACCGTGGGCGTGTCCACCGACTATACCGTGGCCGTCTGGGTCGGCCGGGCCGACGGCGCGCCACGGCCGGGGGCGGCGGGGCGGCTGGCGGCGGCGCCGCTGCTGTTCCGCATCTTCGACCTGCTGCCGCCCGATGGGGCGGGCCGGCCGCCGCCGGAGCCCGACCATGCGCTGCTGCGCGCCGCCCCACCGCCAGGGCTGGCCCGGCTGGAGGGGGGTGGGCCGGTGGCGCAGCGGACGGAGCGGCTGCGCATCCTGTTCCCGCCCGACGGGGCGGAGGTGGAGGCGCTGACCGACGGTGTCTCGCTCTCCGTGGCCGGTGGTCGTCCGCCCTATCGCTGGGTGGCCGACAACACGCCCCTGCCCGAAGACAGCCGCTTCTGGCGCCCGGCCGGCGCCGGCTTTTCCCGCCTGACGGTGATGGATGCGACGGGCCAACGGGCCAGCGCCGCCATCCGCGTGCATGTCCCCTCCCTGCCCTGATCCCTGGATTTTCATGATCGGAAAAAGGAGCGCCGCCGGCCATCCCGGCGGCGACGGCCGTCGGGCGCCGAACCGCTGCCGCCCCACCAGTTCATCCGCGATTCCGGAAACTTCCCCTATCTTTCCATAAAAAATTTTCGTATAAGAAAATTCAAACAGGGAGAGCCGGGATGAACCAATCCTCACCGCCCGATCCGGGTTTGAAGCGGGAAGCCGATGCCCGCGCCTGGTACGCCATCGTCATTTTCGCGCTGGCGGCCGTCCTATCCTATACCGACCGCCTGATCTTGAACCTGCTGGTCGCCCCGATCCGGTCGGAGATGGCGATCACCGACACCCAGGTCAGTTTCCTGCAAGGGGCCGCCTTCGCCATCATCTATGCCTTCGCAGGATTGCCCATGGGAAGGCATGCCGACCGGCACGGGCGTCGCAACTTGATCCTGGCCGGCATCGGCCTGTGGAGCCTGGCCACGGCGCTGTGCGGCCTGGCCCAGAGCTATGGCCAGTTGTTCGGTGCCCGCATCCTGGTGGGCATCGGCGAGGCGGCACTGGCGCCGGCCGTACTGTCCATGGTGCCTGACCTGTTCCCGCCGCACCGGCGCGGCACGGCGGTGGCCATCTTCATCGGCGGCATGGTCATGGGGGCTGGCATGGCTACACTGGTCGGCGGCATCCTGATCGACACGTTCAGCCATGGTTCCCTGTCCGGCCTGGCCCAGGCGGCGGAGATCGAACCCTGGCGGGCCGTGCTGCTGACCCTGGGTCTGGCCGGCGTTGTACTGGCCTTGCTGGTCGCCAGCATCCGTGAGCCGGAGCGCCGCGAAAGCATGGGCAGCGGCGTCAAGCCGGGGCTGGACACGCTGCGCCGCTATCTGGTGGAGAACCGGGCGGCCTTCGGCCTGCTGCTGGGTGGTCTGACCCTGACCCAGATCGTGGATTATGGTGCCAACAGCTGGACACCGTCGCTGCTGATGCGTGTCCATGGTTTCACCGCGGCAGAGACGGGCACGTCGCTGGGCTCCATCCTGATCGGGGTGGCGGGCCTGGGCACCATCGTGGGCGGGATGCTGGCTGATTTCCTGGAGTCACGCGGATACAGTGCCAGCAAACCGCTAGTGGCAGCCACAGCCGTCACGGCAGCCGTGCCTTGCCTGCTGTTCGCGGTGATGCCGGGCGTCACCACGTCCCTGGCGCTGTTCACCGCCTATGCCTTCCTGCTGGCCATCGGGGCGGGGGTCGGCATTGCCGCCATCCTGGATCTGGTGCCGTCGGAACTGCGTGGCATGACCACAGCGGTGCAGGCCTTCGCCTATACGGCCTTCGGCCTGGGGCTGGGCCCGACGCTGGTGGCGGTTACCACCGACCATGTCTTCGCCGACCCGCTTTCCGTCGGCCTGTCGATCAGCGTCACCGGCATTCCACTGCTGGCGCTGTCAGCGCTGGCGATGTGGCGATCATTGCCCCATTACGTCCGTGTCCGCCAGAGGCTGGCGGGTGCGAACCAGTCCTAGAAAATAAGCAAAGACAACCTTCTGAACAGGGATCGATCCATGACAAACCGTAAACGCCTGCTTGTCCCCCTTCTGGCCGCGACCCTGCTGTCGGCCACGCCCGTCCTGGCCCAGGACCCCTTGTCGCCACCTCCGCCGCCAGCCGGGCCGACGGAGGTGCAAGCCGCCCCCGCAGCCTTGACCAAGGCGGATGTCGAGCTGCTGGTCGACGGCTTCCTGCCCTATGCGCTGCAGCGCGGCGATATCGCCGGGGCCGTGGTCACCGTGGTCAAGGATGGGCAGATCCTGTTCACCAAGGGTTACGGCGTTGCCGACAGGGAAACGAACGAGCCGGTGGACCCCGAGAAGCACCTGTTCCGGCCGGGCTCCATTTCCAAGCTGTTCACCTGGATCGCGGTGATGCAGCAGGTGGAGGCGGGCCGCATCGACCTGGACACCGACATCAACAAATATCTGGGGTTCAAGATCCCCGACACCTGGCCCGAACCGATCACCATGCGCCATGTGATGACGCACACGGCCGGCTTCTCCGAAACGGTGCGGGACCTGATCGTGCGCGGTCAAGACCATCCGCTGGAGCTTGAGACGCTGCTGTCGCGCTGGGTGCCGGAACGCGCCTTCAAGCCGGGCACGGTACCCGCCTACTCGAACTATGCCACGGCGCTCGCCGGCCTGATCGTGCAGCGGGTCAGCGGCGAGAAGTTCGAGGATTACATCGACAAGCACATCCTGGTCCCGGCCGGCATGAAGCATTCCAGCATGGCCCAGCCGCTGCCGGCCCATCTGGCGCCGCTGATGTCCAAGGGCTACGGCTCGTCCCGCGACAAGGCGCAGGATTTCGAGATCGTGAACCATGCGCCGGCCGGTTCGCTGTCGGCCAGCGGCGCCGACATGGGCCGGTTCATGATCGCGCTGCTGAACAAGGGTGAAGGCCCGAACGGCCGCATCCTGACGCCGGAGAGCCTGGCCCAGATGTGGAAGCCGCAATACCGCCCCCTGCCCGGCCAGGAACTGGCCATGGGCCTGGGCTTCTATGAGCAGAACCGCAATGGTTACCGCATCATGGGCCATGGCGGCGACACGACCCTTTTCCACAGCGACCTGGCCATGTGGCTGGACGAGGGCGTGGGCCTCTATATCTCCTTCAACAGCACGGGCGACGATGTCTCGCGCGGGCCGATCCGCGACCAGCTGCACCGCATGGTCGCCGACCGCTATTTCCCGCCCAAGGCCAAGCCGGCGGAACCGACCGTCGCCACCGCACCTGTGAAGCGCGCCGTGCCCGTTAGCGGCACCTTCTACATGTCGCGCCGGGTGGAAGGCACGCTGGTCAGCCTGATCAACCTGTTCGGCCAGGGCGACCTCGTCACCAACGAGGATGGCACGGCCACCTTCAGCATGTTCCGCGACTATGCCGGCAAGCCCAAGCGCTGGCGCGAGGTCGCACCCGACCGCTGGCAGGAGCCGGGCACCGACAGCCTGATGCATACCAAGACCGACGCATCGGGCAAGGTCACCGCCATCACCACCGACGATTATCCCGCCATCTTCATCGCCCAGCCGGTGCCGGCCAGCATCAACAAGGGCTGGAACCTGCCCGCCCTGGCCATCACGCTGACCCTGGCGCTGTTCACCGTGCTGTGGTGGCCGGTAGCGGCCCTGGTCCGCCGCCATTATGGCGTGCCCCATCCGCTGACCGGCCGCGACCTGCTGGCCGACCGGCTGGTGCGCGGAGCGGCCCTGATGTCGATCATCTGCCTGGGCGGGTACGGGGTTGTCATGGCCACCGCCATCGACCCGCTGATGTTTGGTGAACTGGACCTGGTGCTGCGGCTGTTGCAGCTGGCCGGCCTGCTGGGTGTGCTGGGCGTGATCCCGGCCGGCTGGCGCGCCTGGAAGCTGTGGACCAACCCGGCCGCCGGCTGGTGGCCCCGCATCCGTGCCACCTTGATGGTGCCGGTGTTCCTCTATGTGCTGTGGCTGGTGGAGACCTTCCACCTGCTGAGCTTCAAGCTGGATTACTGATCCGCCTTAACCTTGTCCTCACCCCCGGATGGCCCGCCATCCGGGGGTTTTATTATGGAGATATCCCATGTCCGTCGCCCCCGCCCTGTCGCCTGCCTTCGTGGCCGGTGATCTGCTGTTCCTGTCGGGCCAACTGGCCTTCGGGCCGGAGGGCGCCATCGTGGCGCCCGATGATGTGTCCGCACAGACGGCACAGGTGCTGGCCAATCTGGAACGCGTCCTGGCGTCCCAGGGGCTGGGCCTGTCCGATATCGTCAAGACCAGCGTCTGGCTGACCGACACGGCGGATTTCCCCGCCTTCAACGCCGCCTATGCCAAGGCGTTCGGCGACCATCGCCCCGCCCGTTCCACCGTGCGCAGCGACTTGATGTTGCCGGGCGCGCGGGTGGAGATCGATGCGGTAGCCTTGCGGCGGTGACAAAAAAAAGGCCCCGGACGGCGAACCGTCCGGGGCCAGTTGTTCAGCTAGGAGCAACAAAGGCCGTCAGGCATCCAGGCCCAACGGATCGGCCACGCGCGGCCAGAAATCGGGCACGCGCGTGCGATAGGGGATGGTGGCGAATTCCGGGGCGATGGCGCCGGGCGTCGACACATAGAGGATGCTGGACGCCAGCGGCGCGAAGCCGGCATGGAAATGCTGGGTGGATTTCACCACGATCAGGTCCAGGCGCGACAGGTCGATACCCAGGCCGGTGAAGGCATCGGGCTGGAACACCTGGCTGCGCTGGCTGGCCAGGACAATCTGCAGGCCCCCCGGCCCCTCCAGCCAGACAGACAGGCCCAGCGATGTCGGCTCCCCGTCCAGCCCCATCTGGGTATGGGCGGGGAGGATGTTGCGCACCGTAACGGGCAGGTCCACGGGATCGCCCGACGCCGGGCCGCACTTGCCGCCCAGCCGCAGATCGAAATGCGAACCGATGCCGGCATTGACGCAGATATTGATGGCACCCGGATCCCAGAAGCAGCCGATGGCGGCATTGCCGATGCCGCAATCCAGCAGGCGGCGCAGGATGAAGGTGCTGTCGCCCGGCGCCCCGCCGCCGGGATTGTCGGCCACATCGGCCATCACCGCCGGCCGGCCCGGTACCCTGGGTGCCGCCAGCAGCTTTTCCAAGGCCTGATCCAGGCCGATGGTGGCGGGGCGCAGCGCATCGCGCTGGTGATACAGCCGCTCGCCGAAGGTGCGGGCCACGAAGGCCGCTTTGCCGGCATCGCAGTCGGCCACCACCCAGACACGGGTCCCCGTCCAGGGCGTGTCGCCCCAGGGGAACCCATGGGCCAAGGAAACCGACAGGATACCGTCCTGCCCCTCCGCCGCCTTCATGTCGCGCACGAAGGACAGCATGGGTTCCACCGTGGTGGGATAGAGGGTGATCATGCGGCAGTCGAAATCGCGCATGACGGGCTTTATCTCCCGCCTCACCGCACGCAGGCACAGGTCGAACAGTTCGTCCGCCCGCTCCAGCCCGTCCGTATGGGGATATTCCTTCATGGCGATCAGCACATCGGCGCTGTCCAGCATGGCAGGCGACAGGTGACAATGCGGGTCCAGCTCCGCCCCGATCACCACATCCGGTCCCACCTGGGCGCGGATGGCGGCCAGCAGGGCGCCTTCGCAATCATCCTCGCCCACCGCCATCATGGCGCCGTGCAGCAGCAGCAGGACCATGTCCACCGGCCCGGCCTTGGCCAGGCCGTCCAGCAATTCCGACCTGAAATCCTCCCACACGGGGGCAAGGGTGCGGCCCGCCGGCTGGGCGAAGGCGCAGAGCCCTTCCACGACCTCAATCCCCGCCGCTTCCGCCCGCTGGCGCCAGACGCGCAGCAGCGGCCCGCCTTCGTTGATCTGCGGACTGGTGGAGGCATCGCCGTGGAAAATGCCATATTCCTGAAAGCTGCCCAGGCCGGTGGGCATGGGCGCGAAGCTGTTCGTCTCCGTGACCAGGGCCGCCATGTACATGCGCATGCCTCATTCCCCCTGGCAGCGGTCGGGCGACAGGTCGGCCACCGTGACCCCGGCATCGGCGATATCGGCGGGCAGCACGCCATGGTCCAGCAGGCTGGCCCCCACCCGCGCCAGGGCCGGCGCCATCTGGATGCCATAGCCGCCCTGGGCGGCAAACCAGAAGAAGGAAGGGTGGCTGACGGGCGCACCCACCACCGGGCTGCGGTCGGCCACGAAGCTGCGCAGGCCAGCCCAACTGCGCGATACGCGGCGCACGGGCAGGTCGGCGGACGCCTGCACCCGGTCGATGCAGATGGCGATGTCCAGTTCGTCAGCCTGCGCATCACAGGGCGGGGACGGCGTCTCGTCGGCCGGTGATGCCAGGATCATGCCGGCATCCGGCTTGAAATAGAAACTTCCACCGGCATCGATGACCGCCGGCCAGCGATGGATATCGAAACCCGGCGGCGGGTCCAGCATCATGGCGGTGCGGCGCAGCGGCATCAGCCCCACGGTCGGCACGCCGGCCATCCGCGCCAGTTCATCCGCCCAGGCGCCGGCGGCGTTCACCAGCATCTTGGCGCGTACCGGCCCATCGGCGAAAACCAGGTTCCAGGCCGAACCATCCCATTGCGCCGCCGTCAGTGCGGCATCGGTGCGCAGTTCCACGCCGCCGGCCCTGGCCCGGCGCAGAAAGCCCTGATGGATGGCGTGCACATCCATATCCATGGCATCCGCCTCCCACAGCGCACCCCGCAGCGGGCCGGGATGCAGGATGGGCACCATCTCCAATGCTTCGCGCGGCGTCATGTCCAGCGCGGTGGCACCAGTACGGACAGCGGATTCCCGGATCTCCCGAACCGCATCGGATTGCGGATCATCGGTGATGTACAGCACGCCGCGCGGCGACAGCAGCGGATGTTCGGCAAAGCCCGGCGGGGGGTCCATGAAGAAGGCACGGCTGGCCGCCGTCAGCACGCAGACGGTGCTGTTGCCATAGAGCACGCTGTACAAGGCCGCCGACCGGCCCGTCGTGTGGTAACCCGGAAAGCTTTCCCGCTCCGCCAGCAGGATGCGCCGGCCCGGTACCCCGTCGGCCAGCATCGCCGCCAATGAGGCACCGCCGATGCCGGCGCCGATGATCGCGATGTCGTATTCCTGCATTTGAACCCTCCCTTGGGGCGCCATGGTCGGCAATCTTGGCAGATATGTCAAATTTTTTTCTTATAGTGAATATGACCTGGACCGGGATATTGGCGTAAGCGGGCCTGATTAAGGCACGTGCTGCAAACCCTGCCAGCAACTTGCGCATTCCATCCTGATGGCTGCAAAATCGTGCCGACATTTTCTTATCGGAATAATACTTGTTGACCCCCTTGCCGATCCTTGTTTTAATTTTCCGGTAATCAATGAAATGCGCATCCATGATCGGCCGCCTGGGAGAGGGCTGGAACCGGTTCGTGCGCCTTCAACGCAAGGGCCGGCCAACGGCCCCAATCTCGGGCAGGAAAGGCGATTACCATGGGTTTCACGCATGAGAAACGGCACCCACGGGTGCGCGCCGGGCTGCTGGTCGGTATCGCGCTGTCGGCGCTGCCGCTGCTGCCGGCGATGGGGCAGACCAGTACCGAACCGCTGATGCTGGAGGAGATCATCGTTACGGCGCAGAAGCGCCTGGAGAATCTTCAGACCGTGCCGGCATCGGTTTCCGTACTGAGCGGGGAGCGCATCGCCCGGTCCAGCCCCACGGGTGTCGCCGATTACGCCACCTATATGCCGGGCCTGGCCATCAGCAGCGGCGGCACACCGGGCCAGGTGTCGATCAGTCTGCGCGGCGTCTCCCCCGTGGGGCCAGGGGCCACGGTCGGCACCTATATCGACGACACGCCGCTGGGCTCCAGCGCCAATTACGCCCGCGCCGCCATCTATGCGCTGGACCTTTTCCCCTATGACATCCAGCAGGTGGAGGTGCTGCGCGGCCCGCAGGGCACGCTCTATGGCGCCAGCACCATGGGCGGCCTGCTGAAATATGTCACCCGCAAGCCCGACCTGAACAAGTCGGAAATCCGCCTGGGCACCGACCTGTCGGGCACCGACGGTACCGGTGCCGCCAATTGGGGTGTGCGCGGGCAGGTCAATCTGCCGCTGCTTGAAGATCGGCTGGCGGTGCAGGCCAGCCTCTACCGGCAGAAGAACCAGGGCTATATCAATGATGCGCGCACCGGCGCGGACGGCATCAACCCCTCAACGCAAAAGGGCGCCCGCGTCGCCCTGCTGTGGCGGCCGGCGGAACCGGTCACGGTGCGCCTGTCGGCCCTGTTCCAGAACACCGACAGCCGCAACAATGCCGTCGTCGCCTATGATGCGGCCACCGACCAGCCCATCGCCGGCAAGCTGGACAGCCGCTATCACATGGACCAGCCGTTCGAAAAGGATCTGGACCTTTATACCGCGACCGTTGACTGGAATCTGGATTTCGCTTCCCTGACCTCGGCCAGCAGCTATTCCACCGCCAAGGTCGATACGGTGCAAGATGCCAGCGAGATTTACGGCGTGGCCTTTCCGGCCCTGACCGGCGGCGCTGTGCCGGCCGGCCTGTCGCGCTTCGACCTGTTGCTGGACCATGAGAAATTCACCCAGGAGGTCCGGCTGGCCTCGCCCTCGGGCGGTGGTCTGGAATGGATGCTGGGCGGGTTCTATACCTGGGAGGACAGCACCAACATCCAGGCGGCCAGTGCCCAGACCATGGCAGGTGCTTCCATCCCCGGCCTGGACCCGCTGGCCACGGCCAGCCTGCCCACGACCTATGAGGAGGTGGCTTTGTTCGGCAACGCCACCCTCGCCCTGACCGACCGGTTCGACATTACCGGCGGCCTGCGCTGGGCCCATAACAACCAGGATTTCACCCAGATCTCCGACGGCGCCCTGCTGGGCGGGGCGCAGGAGGTGCCGGGCAAATCGTCGGAAAACGTCCTGACCTTCATGGCCAGCCCGCGCCTGCGCGTGGATGAGGATCTGACGCTGTATGGCCGTGTGGCCAGTTCCTACCGCCCCGGTGGCCCCAATGTCGCCCTGCCCAACGTGCCGCCCAGCGTCGATGCCGACACATTGGTCAGTTACGAGGCCGGGGTGAAATCCACATTGCTGGACGGGCGCCTGCAAGCCAACGCGTCGATCTTCTATGTCGACTGGAAGGATATCCAGATCAGCGCCTCGACCGGCGGTGTTTCCTTCCTGCAAAATGGCGGCAAGGCGCAGAGCCAGGGGCTGGAGTTCGAGACGGTGTTCGTGCCGGCGGACGGCTGGCGCCTGGGGGCCAATGGCGCTTATACCGACGCCAGCTTCAAGGGCGATATTCCCGGTGTGGGGGCGCAGGATGGCGACCGCCTGCCGCTGATCCCCAGATATTCCTTCGCCCTGACCGCCGATTATGAATGGGACCTGGCGGCGGACTGGACCGGCACTGTCGGCGGCGGTTATCGCTGGACGGGGGCGGTCTATAGTTCGGCTGAAAGTTCACCCGATTTCGTGCGCACCAGATCCCATGGCGTGCTGGACCTGCATGCCGGGGCCGGCAACGATACGGTGGCCCTGCGGCTCTATATCCGCAACGCCACCAATTCCCACGCCACGACGGCGGCGACCCTGATCAGCAGTGCTTTGGGTACCCCGGTGCAGATCGACCGGACGGTGCTGCAGCCGCGCACCATCGGCCTCAGCCTGGATTTGACTTACTGATCCCCGCCATCAACCGTCGGCTGCTGTGAACTGCCACAGGGAAAAGGGTTCCATTCGACCCTGCCCCTGTGGCATTTTTTGTTTCCGAAACGCTAAACCAACCCGCAGGAACGGAAAATGCGGGGATGTACCGGGGATCGTGGAGAGATGACGCGGAGAGCACCGATCGGCAAGGCCCTGCGCCGGTTGCGCCAGCAGAATGACTGGACGCTGGCCGATGTGGCGGAGCGCACCGGCCTGGCCGTCTCCACCCTGTCCAAGGTCGAGAATGACCGCATGTCGCTGACCTTCGACAAGATCGTCAGCCTGTGCGAGGGGCTGGGCGTCGATATCGGCACCCTTTTCACCGGCGACGCGCCGCAGGGCGGCGATGCCAGCGCCCCGTCCGCCGCACCCGTGGCCATGATGACCAGACGCAGCGTCGATAAGGGCGGCGGGGACGATGCGCTGGTGCCCACCAAGAATTACCGTCACCGCTATCTGAACACCGACATCACCCACAAGAAGATGATCCCCATCCTGGTGGAGCATCGCGCCCGCACCCTGGAGGAATTCGGCGCCCTGGTCCGCCATCCGGGGGAGGAATTCGTCTATGTGATGGAAGGGGCCATCGAACTGCACACCGAATTCTATGCCCCCACCCTGGTGAAAGCGGGGGAGAGCATCTATCTGGACAGCACCATGGGCCATGCCTATCTGGCAGCCGCCGATGGCCCCTGCCGTACCCTGTCGGTCTGCACCAGCCCTGAAACCGCATTGGCCAAGGCGCTGATGGTGAACGAACCCACCGTGACCCTGAAAAAGCCCGTCAAGGAATAGGCCCCCACAGGACGCAGGCCAGCAGCGACAGGCACAGCGCGGGACCGAAGGCGATGCCCGCGTCGGTTTCCCGACCCAGGGCACGCAGGCACAGGATCTGCGCGATGCCCACCAACCCGGAGAGCAGCAGGAAGGGCGGCAGGCCCCACGGCCCCAGCCACAGGCCCGCCGCCGCCATCAGCTTCACATCGCCCAGTCCCAGCGCCTCCCGCCCCGCGCGCTTTCCCACCAGATAGCGCACGCCCAGCGCCAGCAGGCCGAACAGCAGGCCACCCGTCAGCCTGTCGACAAGGTCGATCCGCCCTGGCACCAGCGCCAACAGGGCCACCAGCGCCACCCCCCCATCCGGCAGATAGCGCCATTGCGCATCGACCAGCGCCAGGAACAGCAGCACCGTACCCAGCAGGGCCACGGTCAGGGCCTGCAACGGATCAGGGATCAGCAGCGGACACAAGCCCCAGAACAGGGCGGTGCCAGCCTCGGTCGCCGGATAGGTAGGGCTGACGGGGGCCGCGCAATGCCGGCAGCGGCCCCGCATCCACAGCCAGGACAGCACCGGCACCAGATCCGACACCCCCAGCACATGGCCGCAGGACGGACAGGCCGACCGCCCCCAGGGCGTGATCTCCCGCGGCAGGCGCCAGGCCATGGCGGCCGTCAGGCTACCGAAGCAGGCGCCGGTGACGGCGAAGACCGATGACAGCGGATCGATCATGGCGCTCCCGGTACGGCGATGTCGGCATCGGCGCCGGACCCGCCTTGCTTGCCATCGGCCCCCAGGCTCAGCACCCGGGCCTGCCGCCCGCTCTCGTCGGGTTCATACAGATAGGGGCGGTCCCAGGGATCGTTGGGTACCCCACCCTCCAGATACGGTCCCATCCAGCGCCGCGCGGCGGCCCCATCCTTGGGCGGGGTGACCAGCAGGGATAGCCCCTCGGCCTTGCTGGGAAAACGCCCCAGATCCAAATGCAGCGTGTCCAGCGCGGTCTTCAGCACGCGCGCCTGGGCCGTGGCCGCCGTCACCTTGCCGCGATCGACATTGGACAAAAGCCGCAGGCCGACCAGACCCAGCAGCAGGCCGATGATGACCAGCACCACCAGCATCTCCAGAAGCGTGAAGCCGGCCTGCCGGTGGCGGCGGGCGATACCGGATTGCGATGAGTTCAACTCATCGCAATCCGGTTCGGCGGCGACTGCCGCCGCGCCGCCCATGCGGCGTAGCCAAGTCCACGGTTGTGGACGCCGGCGATTGAGGCCCGGTGATCGGTCACGATCACCGGGAACCATCGTCGGATGGGAAGGATGGGACATGGTGGTTTCCTTGGGATGAATGGTCATGTTGTTCATGGCAGGGACCCGCCCACGGGCAGGCGCAGGCGGGTGCCATCGGCGGCGGCCAGCAGGGCGGCACCCGGCTCCACCGACAAGAGGCGCCAACCATCCAGCGCGTCGCCCGGTGACAGCGACCGGCTGGTCCCGTCCGCCAGCAGCAGCAGGGCCACCCGCTGCCCGCCCCGCCGCATGGTGCCGATCAGGCGGCGTTCGCCGGATGCGGCGGCGGCGGGGGCGGTGGCTGGGGCCACGCCCTGGCGCGACGGCACAAAAAGCGGGCGTTCGACGATGGCGGGGAATTCCGACAAGGGTGGCAGGACAAAATCGGACTCGGTGGCCGATGCCAGGGGGACGGCCAGCAGGGCCAGCAGGGGGATGAAGCGCTTCATTCCGCCCCTCCCCCCGCCGTCTGGCGGCGCAGGCCGCTGATGGTCAGCGACAGGGTCAGGCGTTCCCCGCCCTCCCCCGCCTGCACCTCCAGGCCGGTGACCACCAGCCGGGGCCGCCCGCCCTCCAGCCCGTGCAGCAATGCCCGCAGCTGGGCATGGGTGACCGCGGCGTCAAGGCGGGCGGCGACCTGCGGGTCTTCGGTGGGCAGCAGGCGGACGCTGTAGAGCTGCCCGCCCACCTCATTCACCTGCCGCGACAGCAGGCCTTGCAGTTCGGCCGCCGCCAGGGCGGGGCTGTCGCCGGGCAGATAATCGGCAGCCAAACCATCCAACGCCACCAGTTCAGCCTGTTCCGCCATCAGCCTTTCCACCCGGCCGGCCAGATTGCCCTGGGCCGTGCGCTGGATTTCCAATGCCCGGATTTCCGCGCGCTGATCCAGCAGCAATCCTGCCAGCGGCCAGACCAGCAGCAACAGCACCAGCAGCGCCAGCAGCAGGTTCAGTCCCCAATAAAGGCGCCGTGCGGGGATGGGGCGGGCCAGAAGGGTCTCAAGCGGCATCGGCACGCACCTTCAGCGACAGGTGGAAACGGTCGCCCTGCGGCCCGCTGCGCAGCAGGGGGGCCTCGAACCGCACATCCTCGAAAGGCGGGACGGACAGCAGCGACGGCAGGCCGGCGCCGTCCTGGCTGTAGCCCAGCAGGTGGATGCGGTCCCCCTCCACCCGCAGTTCGGTCAGATAGCTGCCGTCGGGCAGAAGGGCGCTCAACCGTTCCAGCAGGACCAGCTGGCTGGGCGCCTCGCGCCTGGCGGTGACGGCGGCCAGCGTGTCGTTACGCAGTCGGGAAACGCGCTGGCCAAGGGCGCGGGCCTGTGCGGCCTCCATCGTTCCGGCCTCCACCTCCGTGCGCAGGGCGATCAACTGCCCTTCCTGCGACAGGGCCAGGGCCAAAGGCGGGACCAGCAGCAGCAGGAAGGCCAGCAGCAGGCGCGGCGGCAGGCGGTGGGGAACCGGATCACCCAGCGGCAGGGTCACCCCGGCCAGTTCCACGGCCAAAGGCGGCGGCATGCCACGGTCGGCGGCGGCGGCCAGGGCGGGGGCGATGCGGGCGCGGGGCAGCGCATCGATGCGGACATTCAGCGCCCCGCCCTCGGCCGTGCCCTCCACCTGCGCATCATAAAGGGCGGTCTCCGGGGTCAGCGGCGTCCAATGGCCCAGCTGCATGCCCACCAGCCGGCGCAGATGCGGGCGGGCCGTGGCCGGCAGCTGGTAATGCAGGGTCAGGGGGGCCAAGCCGTCCAGCCGCAGATGCCAGGGGGTGCGGGCAATGCCCAGCGGTTCCAGCCCCGTCACGCCCAGCCGCCAGGGCACCGGGTCCGGCCCGGTCCGGGTCAGCCAGCGTGGCAGATGGGACAGGGTGCGATCCAGCCACCAGCCGGCCAGGCGGCGGGCCATGTCGGCATATTTGCTCATGATGCCTCGTCATCGGGGGCGATGGCGGGGGCCGGTTCCCGCCATTCCAGAATGTGAAAGGCCTGCGCCCCCTGGATGGTGATCCAGACCAGGGCTTCGGCACTGGCGACCGCCCCCTGTTTCGTGCGGGCGGTGATGCGCAGGGTGAACAGGGTCGATGGTGGCCCGCCCGGTGTCAGGCCCAGGCCGGCCAGCACGGCCGGATCCTGCATCCCCTGCACCAGACCGGGCCAGCGGGCGCGCAGCACCGGCGGCATGGCGCGCAACGATACCGCCCCTTCCGCCATCACCGGGCCATGCACGGTCAGCAGCGGATAGAGCCGGGCAAAGGCGTCGGCCGACAGGAAGGCGCCCAGTTCCAGGGTGCTGTGCCAAGGCTCCCCGCCGCCACGGCGCTGGGCCAGGGCCGTGGTCAGCACACCCAGCTGATCAGCGGGCAGCAGGCGGGCGGCCACGGCCAGGATGCGTGGTTGCGGCGTGCGGTTCAGGTCCATCCGCCCGGCCTCGTCCCACAGGCGCAGGGTCACCTCCCCCTCCGGTTCCGCCAGCGTCACAAGGCGGCCGTCGGCCGGCAACTGGCGCGCGGGGTCGGGATGGACGGCCAGCATCACGCCCAGGCTGACGCCGGTATCCAATAGGGCGCGGGCCTGGGCCAGCTGGTCCGCACCCGCCTGCCGCCGCGTGGCCTGGCCGGCGGTGGCGGCGATGCCGGCAGCCAGCAGGGCCAGCGCCATCGACACCCACAAAGCCATAGGCAGGGCGACGCCCCGCTGGCGGGAACATTTGTCAGCCCTGGCGGTCACGGCAGAACCCCTCCCCCAGCGCCAGGACGCAGCCGCGGTCGGCATCGGCACGCACCGGCAGGACGATGGCCGGCATCTCCCGCCCGCCGGCCATCACTTCCAGCCGGATCAGGCGTGGCCAGCGCGCATGATCGGTCCAGTCCGTCACCCAGCCCTGGCGCGGGTCATCGCCGCGATAGGACAGGCGGAAACGGAAATCCCCCTCGGCAAGCACGGTTTCATAGCGGGGGTGGCCCGGCCGGCTCTGCGCATAGAGCAACCGCCCGCCATCGGCCCGGATATCGGCCATGGCCAGCCCGCCCCGGCCCGGCAAAGGCGGATCGGCCAGGGGGAAGCTCAACCGGTCGGCCCTGGCGGTCAGGACATAGCGCTGGCCCAGCCCATCCTCCACCATCAGCGGCAGGGCGCGCGACACCTGTCGGCGCAGCACGTCACGGACCAGCGACAGCTGCCCGGCCCGGTCGGCGATGTCGGTGACGCGGGCACTGGCCTTGCCCAGCGTGCCCATGGCCATGGCGGCCACGGTCAACACCAGCCCCAGCACGACCAGCGCCACCATCGCCTCCAGCAAGGTAAAGCCCGCCTGCCGCCGTCTCATGGTGCCGCCACCAGTCTGGTGCTGGCCAGGTCCAGCACAGGTCCGGCATCGTCTGAAACCACAACGGCAACGTGATAGGCGGCCATGCCGCGCGCAGCGGCCTGTTCAAAGGGTGGGTCGGTGCGCGGCGTGACCGACAGGACCCAGCGATAGCCCCCACCCTGTCCCGGATAATTGCCGGGTGCCAGCTTCCGTTCCACGCCCAGGGCCGCCAGTTGCGCCTCCGCGATGGACAGGGCCATGGCGCGGCGTTCCACGGTGCGCGCCGCCCGTCCGCCGCCCGACAGCATTGTGTAGGCCGGGGCCAGCACCACGGCCAGCAGCACCAGGGCCACCATCGCCTCCAGCAGGGTGAAGCCGTCCTGTGTTTCAGTCCGTTTCATGGCGCACCCGTCCCGTCAGCCAGTCGACGCGCAAGCTGCGCTCCCCCCCGCCCCGCCCCGTCAGGCGGATCGCGGCGCCACTGGCGCTGCCATCGGGCAGGAACCGGATGCGGGCGATACCGTCCGCCATCAGTTCAGCATCACCTTCCACCTGCAACGCGCCTGTGGCCGGCAGGGTGCCGCCATTCCAGCCGGGATTGGTCAGGTTCAGTACCAGGGTCACCGGCTCCCCCGTCAGCACCGCCTGATCCCGCGCATCGGCCAATGCCATGGCCAGGGTGCGGGCATCGGCATCCAGCGCCGCCCGGCCCAGGCTCAGGCGCGGGGCGACCAGGGCCGTGGCCACGCCCAGCAGCAGCAGGACAACCAGCATCTCCAGCAGGGTGAAGCCCGCCTGCCGGCGGTGGCGATCAGAAGGCCAGTTCATTGATCGACACCAGGGCCATCAGGATGGAAACGACGATGCCACCCACAAACAGGGCCAGCAGCAGGATCAAGGCCGGCTCCAGCAGCGCCAGGAAACGCTTGATGGCGGTTTCCAGCTTGTCCTCATACATCGCCGCCAATTGTTCAGTCACCTCAGCCAGCCGGGCACTCTGTTCGCCCACCCGGATCAGGGTAACGGCCAGATCGGGCAGCGGGTGATCCTTGGGCAGGCCCGCCGTCAGGGGACGGCCGTCGCGCACCGCATCGCGCATGGCCAGCACGGATGTCATCAGCACGGCATTGCCCGCCATCCCCGCCGACAGTTCCAGGGCGCGCGGCAGCCCCACCCCGGCACGCAGCAGCACCGACAGCCCGCGTGCCATCCGCGCCACGCCGGCCATCACCGCCATGGAGCCCAGCAGCGGCAGGCGCAGCAGCATCCGGTCGCGCCAGGGTCCCAGCCCCGGCCGGCGCAGCAGCAGCCACCCCAGCAGGATCAGACAGATCAGGCCCGCAAACGCCATGTCGGCCCAGTCGCGCAGGAAGGCGGACAAGGCCAGCACCAGTTCTGTGGAAGCCGGCAGCGCCTGCTTGGCATTGGCGAACAAGGGTGCGAATTGCGGCACGACATAGAGCAGCAGCAGCAGCAGGGAGGACACGGCCACCAGCCCCAGCACGGTGGGATAGATCAGGGCCGACGTGACGGCGCGGGCCACCCGCCGCTGCCGGTCCAGCAGCAGGCACAGCTGTTCCAGCACCAGATCCAGGGCACCCGCCCCCTCACCCGCACGCACCATGGCGGCATAGAGCGGCGGGAAGCCACCGGCCTGGACCAGCGCATCGCCCAGCCCGGCCCCGCCATGCAGCCGGTCCAGCGCCCTGGTCAGGCGCGGACGCAACGCCGCCGGCGCCAGCCCGCCGGCCAGCAGGCTGAGCGCGCGTTCCAGCGGCAATCCGGCGCGCAGCAGCAGGCGCAGTTCCTTCGTGGCCAGCAGCAGATCATCCGTGCCGGCACCGGCGATGGACAGGCGGCGGGCGGCCACCGGCGCCACCCGCACGGGGTGCCATCCCTGGCCGCGCAGCCGGTCCAGGATGGCGGCGTCGCTGGCGCCTTCCATCCGGCCGCTGCGTTCCACACCCGTGGCGTCCAACGCGATGAAGGTGAATTCCGGCATGGGGTCAGTCCCCCGCCTCTGTCACCCGCGCCACCTCGGCAAAGCTGGTCAGGCCGGCCAGCACCCGGGCCAGCCCGTCGCGGCGCAACGTGTGGTAACCCGATGCCCGCGCCGCCGCCTCGATGGCACCGGTGGGGGCGCGTTCGATCACCAGCCGGCGCATACCCTCATCCAGGCGCAGCATCTCGAAAATGCCGGCGCGGCCGACATAGCCGGTGCCGCCGCAACGCCCGCACCCGACCGGGCCCATCAAAGGCGGGCAAGGCGCACCCGGCGCCAGCAGGCCGGCGGCGCGCAGGGCGGCCTGAGCCGCCTCATCGGCGGGGGCTGGCGCTTTGCAGTGGGGACAGAGCATACGCACCAGCCTTTGTGCCACCACGCCGCGCAGGGTCGACGCGATCAGGAAGGGTTCCACCCCCATCTCCATCAACCGGGTCACCGCCCCGGCGGCGCTGTTGGTGTGCAGGGTGGTCAGCACCAGATGGCCGGTCAATGCCGCCTGCACGGCGATGTCGGCGGTTTCGGCGTCGCGCGTTTCCCCCACCAGGATCACGTCCGGGTTCTGGCGCAGCATGGACCGCAGGACGGCGGCGAAATCCAGGCCGATGGCCGGATGCACCTGTACCTGATTGACCCGCGCCATCTGATATTCGACCGGGTCCTCCACGGTCAGCACCTTGCGCGTGGCGGCATCGATCAGGCGCAACGCGGCATACAGCGTCGTGGTCTTGCCACTGCCCGTGGGGCCGGTGACCAGCACCAGACCATGGGGATTGGCCATCATCCGGCGCAGCGCGCCCTCATCCTCACCCGACAGGCCCAAGGCCGGCAGTTCCATGGCGCCGACCGACCCGTCCAGCACGCGGATAACCACGCTTTCCCCATGCACGGTGGGCAGGGTGGAAACACGCAGATCTACCGACCGCATGCCCATCCGGTGGCGCACGCGCCCATCCTGCGGCAGGCGGCGTTCGGCGATGTCCAGCCCGGCCAGGATCTTGATGCGGCTGACCATGGCGCGGACCAGTGACAGGGGCGGCGGTGGCCGGTTATGCAACACCCCGTCGATGCGGTAACGCAGGACCAGGGTATCGGCGAAGGGCTCGATATGGATGTCCGACGCGCGGGCCTTCACCGCCTCGTCGATGACATGGGCGACCAACCGGACCACCGGCGCCTCGCTGGCCTGGTCCTTCAGCCGGTCCAGCGCCTCATCCTCATGACCGTGATGGTCATGGTCGACGTCGCCGACAATGCTGTCCAGCGCGCTGCGCCCCCCACCCAGCCGTTCCTGGAACAATTCCTCCCATTCCGGGATGGGCATGATACCCAGACGCACAGGCATGGACAGCGCCAGCTCCGCCTGCAGGCACACGCCATCGGCCACGGGGTCGCAGGCGGCCAGCAGCACACCATCGGTATCGGCCAGCACGGGCAGCAGCCGGTGCCGGCGCAGCCAGTCGGGCGACAGCGGCGCCAGATCCTGCGGCACATCGGGCAAGGCGCTGGCCCGCAGCAACGGCAACCCATGCTGGCGCGCCAGGAACAGGGCACGGTCCAGCGGTGTTATCAGGCCGAATTCCAGCAACACCTGATCCAGCGGCCGCCCGTCGGCCTGGGCCTGGGCCTCGGCCCGGCGAAGGTCGGAATCGTTGACGCGCAGGCCGGCGGACTGGATATCAGAGACGGTCATGAACATTGATCACCAATAACCGCCGGTGGCGGGAGACGACATCAGTATGACTTATTTCCGTAATGGCTTCGCGTCGTATATTTGACGGAATTGTGACAAAGAGGCCAATCTTTACAGATTGATGTCACCGCCAGATAGTTCTTGTCTTTATTACAGTATGGACGGCATTTTCCCGCGCGTTCCAGCCGCCAGGACGACAATGACAGCGACCTTACCCTTTCGGGCTACCGCTACTGCCATGATTGCCTTGTTGCTGCTTTCCGGTTGTGCGGAACGCCAGGCCGCATCGCCGCAATCGGCATTGGATCTGGACAGCCTGGGATTGTCACTATCGGCGGGCAAGGCGAAGGCGGCAACGGCCGCTGCCCCGGCGGGGACTGCCGCCGCACCCGCCGCCGTCATCGTCAAGGGATCGGTGCCGCGCGTGGCGGTGACGGCCGATGAATTGTCGCTGCCGCCGGGCCCGCCCCTGCATCTGCGCTTCACCGACGCGCCGCTGGCAATGGTGGTCGATGCGGTGCTGGGCGACATGCTGGGCCTGCCGCATTCCGTCGATCCCTCCTTGCAGGGGCTGGTCAGCATCGATAGCGGCCGGGAATTGTCCCCGCGCGAGGCGCTGCGCCTGCTGGAATCCGTGCTGGCCGGACGCGGGGCCGTCATGCTGCGCACCGGCGATGGCGGCATCGCCGTAGTGCCCGCGGCCAATGGCGGGCAGACCCTGGGGCTGGCTGCACCGGGTACGCCGGGACAGGCCGTCTCCGTCCTGCCGCTGCGCCATATCCAGGCCGATGTGGCCCAGGCGCTGGTGGCGCCGCTGGTGAAAAGCGGCACGGTGACGGTGGAACCGCGGCTGGGCCTGCTGCTGGTCAGCGGGCCGGCGCCGGAACGCCAGGCGGCGGCGGAACTGCTGCGCGGCTTTGATGTGGACTGGATGGCCGGGCGGTCGGTGGGCCTGTTCCCCCTGACCCAGGCTGGCCCTGGTGCTGTGGTGCGGGAGATCCAGGCCATCCTGGGCCAGGACGGCGACGCGGCGGACGCCAGCGTGCGGGTGTTGCCCGTGGACCGGCTGAATGCCGTGCTGGTCATCGCCGACGATGCCGGAACGCTGGACCGGGCGGCCGGCTGGGTGCGCCGGCTGGATGGCGGCGGGGCCGACACGCCGCGCCTGCATGTCTTCACCCTGACCAATGCCGATGCGGGCAAGGTCGCGCGGCTGCTCAGCCGGCTGTTCGGCGGCGCGGTGGCGGCCGACAGTCCCGTGCCGTCGGGCCGACCCGTGGCCAGCCTGTCTACGCCGGCCGCCGACACTGCCACCGGCGGCATGGCGGCAAGTGCCGGCCGCCTGTCTTCCATCGCGGCGGATGCCAGCGGGGCGGCACCGGGGGGCGAGGCGGCGTCGGCCGGCACCGGCGATGTGCGCATCATCGCCGATCCGGCCAACAATGCCGTGCTGGTCCATGCCAGCCCGCGCCAGGCGGAAATCGTGGGCGAGGCGGTGCGCAAGCTGGACGTATCGCCCGCGCAGGTGCTGATCGAGGCGACAATCGCCGAGGTCACCCTGAACGACCAGTTGCGCTATGGCGTGCAGAGCTTTTTCCGTGGCGACAATGGCAATGTGCAGGGCGGTTTCACGCTCAACAGCACCACGAACAGCATGCAGCCGGTGACGCAGGTGCCGGGCTTCAATCTGGTCTTTTCCCAGAATGGCGATCCGCGCGTCGTGCTGTCGGCGCTGGACGAGGTGACGGACGTGCGCGTCGTCTCCTCCCCGCAGGTGGTGGTGCTGGACAGCCAGGTGGCGCAACTGCTGGTCGGCGACCGCGTGCCCATCCTGACCCGCACGGCGCAGTCGGTGGACAATCCCGAGGCGCCCATCGTCAGTCAGGTCGACTATGTGAATACCGGCGTCATCCTGCGCGTCGTGCCGCGTATCAGCCAGAGCGGCAAGGTGACGATGGAGGTGTATCAGGAAATCTCCAACGTCTCCGGCACCCGCAATTCCGGCAACCTGACCCCCACCATCAGCCAGCGGCAGATCACCTCCAACGTCGCGGTGGATAGCGGGCAGACGGTGGTGCTGGGCGGCCTGATATCCGAGGAGCAGCAGGCGGGCAGCGACGGCATCCCCGTCCTGTCGCGCCTGCCCGGCGTAGGTGCCCTGTTTGGGGAGAAGCGGAACCGCAGCGTGCGCACCGAACTGATCGTCTTCATCACCCCGCGCGTCATCCGTGACGAACGCGAGGCCGAAGCCGTGACGGCAGAGATGGTGTCGCGCCTGAAATCCATCCAACCGCCGGCACGGCCGAGGGATTAGGGTCGGGGAGATGAGGACGCAGTGACTTGAGATGGATCATGGTTTCCGCGCGGATTTAGGCTATTCATTCAGCAGCGGAATATTTGCGGCATCATCTCCATGGCCAAAAAAGCCTCCCCCTCGCGTTTTGTCCTCACCTCCATCCTGGGCATCGTCGCCACCATCGCTCTGCTCTGGTACGTCACCTTTGCCAGCGGCGATGCGCGCTTCTTCTATAATGAGGAAGGGCTTCTGATCGTCGGCGGTGGCGTGGTCTGCGTGGCCCTGCTGGCCTTTCGCGGGGATGAGATCAAGGCGGCCCTGTCGGCCATCGCCTCTGTCTTCCGCGCCTCGCCTGGACTGGACCGGGAGGTGGCGGACCTGCTGGACGTGTCCAAGCTGCTCTATAGCAAGCAGATCGCCCCCGCCGATGACCGCGTGCGCCGCGTGTCCAGCCCCTTTCTGAAGCTGGGCCTGCAGATGGTCGTGGACGGGGCCAGCCTGGACGACATCATGAATGTCATGAACTGGCGCATTCAGAAGCAGGCGGAGGCCGAACAGGCACAGTCCCGCTTCTTCCGCGTGCTGGCCGCGTTTGCCCCGGCCTTTGGCCTGCTGGGCACACTGGCCGGCATGGTGGGCATGCTGAAGCAGCTGGGCGCCGGCGATATCGGGCTGATCGGATCGTCCATGGCGATTGCCATGCTGGCCACGCTCTATGGCCTGGTGCTGGCCAACCTGGTGTTCAAGCCGATGGCCATCAAGCTGGAACAGCGCACCACCGAACATGTGGCGCAGTTGAACATCCTGCTGGAGGGCGTGGTGCTGATCCAGTTGAACCGATCCCCCTCGGCGATCCAGGAGACGCTGAACAGCTATCTGATGGCAGCGCACGAGGTGGGCCGTGGCCGTTGAAAGCGATCGCAGGTCGCTCACGCGCGGACGGCGGGAAACCGACCGGCTTCGCCTGAACTATCGGCTGGACCAGACCTACAGCAGCCGTCCCGTGGAAACGGCGGCAGAAAGCGAGGAATGGGTCATCAGCTATATGGATATGGTCACCGTGCTGATGACCGTCTTCCTGGGCATGCTGGCCATCCTGGGCATGGATGGCCGTCTGGCCATCAGGAAGGAGGCCGGTCAGGCCATCGCCGACGGGGTGTCGGTACATGCACCGGACCGGGTGGCCGACAATGTCGTGGAGGCGACCGAACCGGGGCGGCCATCCGGCCCGTCGCTGCCGGGGGCGGCGCCCAAGCCGCCCCCGCCGGCACAACAGGCACTGTCTCCCACCGCCAATCGCTGGCTGCAGCAGCTGGAAGGCCTGGGCCTGCCCGAGGATGTGGATATCCATACGGCGGAGCGCAAGGTGACCATCGTGGTGCGCGACCGCATCCTGTTCGGCTCCGGCTCCGCCACCTTGCAGCCCGACGCCGTGGAGCTGCTGCGCCAGCTGGTCCCGTCGCTGGCCGGCCTGCCCGGCAGCATCACGGTGGAAGGCCATAGCGACGACGTGGCCATCAGCACCGCGCGCTTCCCGTCGAACTGGGAATTGTCGGCGGCCCGCGCGGCGGCAGTGGTGCGGGAACTGGCGGCCCAGGGCATTCCGCCCGCCCGCCTGGGCGCCCTGGGCCTGGCCGACAGCCGCCCCGTCACCGGCGATCCGGCGCGCCGGGCGGAGAACCGCCGGGTGGAGATCGTCGTGGATACGGACGCAAAGACGGCGCGGGCCGCCACACGGTAGTGCCGTGTCCAGGCCCGGTCAGATCAGCGACAGCAAGGCATCGCCCGCCGTCACCGCCCGGCCTGCCCGGCAATGCACCGCACCGACGCGGCCGGCAGCACTGGCATGGATGGCGAACTCCATCTTCATCGCCTCCAGCACTACCAGGGGCTGGCCCGCCTGCACCTCCTGCCCCACCTCCACCAGCACCTTCCAGACATTGCCGGAAATATCGGCCTGGATGGCGTTGCCATCGGCTGCAGGTGGGGCCTGGTCCACCTCCTCCGCCGCCGGTCCCTCGTCGGACTGCCAGCGCGCCACCTCCGCCGTGAAGGCCGCCCGCTGGCGGTCGCGGAAGGCATCGATCTCTGCGGCCTCCGCCGCCCAGGCGGCCTCATACGCTTCCAGGTCGAAGACGTCGTCCTCTACCCGCACCTGCGCCCGGCCGGCACGGAAATCGGCGCGGAACCGGTCCAGTTCCGCCTCGGTCACCGGATAGAAGCGTACCCGGTCAAAAAAGCGCAGCAGCCAGGGCTCCGCCCCGAACTGCAGGTTGGCCAGGAACTTGTTCCAGATGGGCACGGTGCGGCCGACCAACTGGTATCCGCCAGGGCTGTCCATGCCATAGATGCACATATAGACGCCGCCGATGCCCACGGTGCCTTCCGCCGTATAGGTGCGGGCGGGATTGTATTTGCTGGTCAGCAGCCGGTGGCGCGGGTCCAGCGGCACCGCGCAGGGTGCCCCCAGATAGACATCGCCCAGGCCCAGCACCATGTAGCTGGCATCATACAGCGTGTCGCGCACCTGGTCGCGGCTGTCCAACCCGTTGATGCGCTGGATGAAATCGACATTATTGGGCAGCCAGGGTGCCTCATCCTTCACCGTTTCGCGGTATCGGGTCACCGCATCCAGGGTGGCACTATCCTCGAACGCCATCGGCAGGTGGACGACACGGCTGGGTACCTTCAGTCCCGCGACGCCGCCCAGCCGTTCCTCCAGGGCCAGCAGCCTGGTGACCAGCACCCCCTGGCTGATGATGCGGCTGTCATAATGGATCTGGACGGAGCGCACGCCGGGCGACAATTCGGCAATGCCGGGGATAGCTTGGGCCTTCAACGCCTCCATCAGCAGATGGATGCGCAGCCGCAGCCGCAGATTCAGAACATTCTCCCCATATTCCAGCATGATATACTTATCGCCGGCTTGGCGGTAGGTGACCATGGGCCGGTCACCGTCGGCCGGCAGGCGCGTCAGGATGCAGCTGTCAGGCGCGACCGCCGCCGGCACGGGCAGCGGGTCGGACGACAGGGCGGCGATGGCCGCGTCCTGCGCCTGCTCCAGGGCCAGGGCATCGGCAAAGCCGACGGGGCGGAAACGGATCGTGTCGCCGGGCTTCACCTGCCCCACCTTCCACAGGTCGGCCTTGATGATGGTGGCGGGACAGACGAAACCGCCCAGGCTGGGCCCGTCGCAGGTCAGGATGACGGGCGTGTCGCCGGTGAAATTGATGCTGCCGATGGCATAGACGCAATCATGGATATTGGACGGGTGCAGCCCCGCCTCCCCCCCGTCGCTGCGCGTCCATTCCGGCTTCGGCCCCACCAGCCGCACGCCCAGGCGGTTGGAATTGTGATGCACCCGGTAGTCGCTGGCAAAGAAGGTCGCCATGGCCTCGGGCTTGAAGAAATCCGGCGCACCATGGGGGCCATAGAGCACGGCAATATCCCAATGCCGTCCATAGACGGGGACCAGGGACGCCGGCACGGGGGCCGGATCATGGGCAGGGGCCGGCGTGGAACAGGCGGGCGATCCCGGCCGGCTGACCGGCAGCACATCGCCCACGCGCAGGGTGCGCCCGGCATGGCCGCCGAACTGGCCCAGCACGAAGGTGGATTTGGAGCCCAGGTAATCCGGCACGTCCAGACCGTTGCGGATGGCCAGATAGGTGCGGCAGCCGCTTTCCGTCCGGCCCAGGCGCAACACCTGCCCAGCCTTCACGCCGACCGGCTGCCAGAAGGGCAGTGGTTCGCCGTCATCCAGCACGGCGTTCATGGCGGCCCCTGTCAGGGCGATCACCGCATCGCCATGAAAGCGCAAGGTCGGGCCCTGCAGCGTGCATTCAAGCCCGGCCGCCGCTTCGTGATTACCCACGGCGCGGTTGGCCAGACGAAAGGCGTAATCGTCCATCGGGCCGGACGGCGGCACGCCGATATCCCAATAGCCCTGCCGGCCGGGATAATCCTGCACGCTCGTATAGGTACCGGGCTCCACCACCTCCACCACCGGGGAGACATGGTGATAGCTGTCCAGGAACCGCGTGGACATGCGGCCCTGGATGAAGGTGTCGCCCGACAGGATGCCGCGCAGATAATCCAGGTTGGTGGCGATACCGTGCAGGCGCGTGGCGTCCAGAGCCGCCAGCATCTTCAGTCGCGCCGCCTCCCGGTCCGGGCCATGCACGATCAGCTTTGCAATCATCGGGTCGTAATGGGCCGACACCGCCGTGCCCGTCCGCACCCAGCCATCGACCCGCACCCCGTCGGGGAAATGCACCTCGGTCAGGGTGCCGGGCGAGGGGGCGAAATTGCGCACCGGGTTTTCGGCATAGAGCCGGACCTCGATGGCGGCCCCCTGCGGTTCCGGCAGGCTGGAGAAATCCGGCGGATCGCCGGCAGCGATGCGGATCATCCATTCCACCAGATCCAGGCCGGTCACCGCCTCCGTGACCGGATGTTCGACCTGCAGCCGCGTATTCACCTCCAGGAAATAGAAGGCGTCGCGGGCCCCGTCATAGATGAATTCCACCGTGCCGGCGGAAACATAGCCCACTGCCTGGCCCAGCCGCACGGCGGCATCCAGCAGCTGGCGGCGGGTCTCGGGCGGCAGGCCGGGGGCTGGCGTCTCCTCGATCACCTTCTGGTTACGGCGCTGGACCGAACAGTCACGCTCGCCCAGGGCCACAACATTGCCCCGGCCGTCGCCGAATATCTGCACCTCGACATGGCGGGCGTCGGCCACGAACCGTTCGATGAACACCCCGCCATCCTTGAAGAAGGACTGGCCCAGGCGTTTCACACTGTCGAAGGCCGTGACCAGTTCACCCTCATCCGTGCAGCGCTGCAACCCGATGCCGCCACCGCCGGCCGTGCTTTTCAGCATGACGGGATAGCCGATCTCCAGCGCCGTGCGCCGTGCCTCCTCCACATCCTTGAGCAGGTCGGTGCCGGGCGTCAGGGGGACACCGGCCGCCCTGGCGATCTCACGCGAGGTGTGTTTCAGGCCGAAACGGCGGATCTGGTCGGGCGTGGGGCCAACAAAGGCGATGCCGGCGGCGGCGCATTGTTCGGCGAAATCAGTATTCTCCGACAGGAAGCCATAGCCGGGGATGATGGCCTCAGCGCCCGTTTCCCTGGCGATCTCGATGATCCGGTCACCGCGCAGATAGCTTTCCACCGGCGTCTGCCCGCCCAGCGACACCGCGATATCGGCGACCGCCACATGCAGGCTGTCGGCATCGGCATCGGAATAGACAGCGACCGAGCGGATGTCCATCCGCTTCAAGGTGGCGGCGATACGGACGGCGATCTCACCGCGATTGGCGATCAGGACGGTCTTGAACATTCGCTAATCCCCTTGGTGATCAGGCCGCATTCTGGGCGCGCAGGCGCATATAGGCGCGCCAGCCGCCCAGGCTGGTAATGTCGGCGGCGTCGCTGGTGGCCCAGGCCTCGCACAGGAAACCCTGCACATGCCGCCCATCAACCAGTTCCAGGGTGCCGATGCCCAGCGGCGGCGGGATCAGCGCCACGAAGGACCCGTAATGGGCCACCGGCATGTCCCACAGTTCCACCGCGATGGGCATGCCCTGCCCTGTGCGCACCAGCCCCGGCTTGGGCGGCGTGGTCCCCGGCAGGGCGTACAGGCGATAGGCGGCGGATGTCAGCGTGCTTTCCAGCAACACCGCACCGCGTTCCGTCAGCTGTCCGTTCAGCGGCATGCCCGACAAATGTGCGCCGACCACGGCCAGGGTGACATACCCATGCCGCCCGCCATCACCGGCCCGTTCCGCCTGTGGCAGCGCCACGGCGGAGGCACCGCGCTTCCACGGGCTGGCCGCCTGCCACAGCCGGCCGAATTCCACCAGCCGCGCCTCGTTCCAGGCGGGCGCGATCAGGGTGATGCCGGCGGGCAGCCCGTCACCGCGCATGCCGCCCGGCAGGGCGATGGCCGACCAGTCCAGCAGGTTCACGAAATTGGTGTAGAGGCCCATGCGGCTGTTCACGCCGACCGGATCTTCCATCACCTGGGAAATGGTGGGCAGGGTCGGGGCGGTGGGCACCAGCAACCCGTCCAGACCCGCCATCAGCGCCTCGGCCCGCCGCGCCAGTTCCATGCGCCGGTATTCAGCCTTGAACCCGTCGGCGGCGGTGAAATTGCGGGCCTTGTCGATGATGGACCGGACCACGGGATGCACGATGTCCGGCCGGTCGCGCATCACCGCCTCAATCGCGGCATAGCGTTCGGCCACCCAGGGCCCGTCATAGAGCAGGGCCGCCACATCCCAGAGCGGGCGGAAATCGACAGGCCGCAGATCAACACCCAGCGAGGTCAGGCGGGAGAGCGCCGCTTGATAGGCAGCCTCCGCCGCCTTGTCGCCGAACCAATCGGGATTGGCGGGAACACCCAGCACCGGCCGCGCCGGCCAGGCGGTGGCCGGCGGGCCCGGACGGCGGGAATAGGCATCGGCCGCGTCATAGCCCTGCATATGCTCCATCACCGTCGCCGCATCATCGACCGACATTGCCATGACGGTGATGCAATCCAGCGTGCGGCAGGCGGGTACCAGTCCGCGGGTGGAGACCAGCCCCCGCGTCGGCTTCAGCCCGACCAGATTATTGTGCCCGGCCGGCACACGGCCCGACCCGGCCGTATCGGTGCCCAGCGCGAACGGCACCAGCCCGCGTGCCACCACCGATGCCGACCCGGAACTGGACCCGCCGCTGACATGGTCGGCGCTGAAGGCGTTGGGCACCACACCGTAGGGGGAACGGGTCCCCACCAGGCCCGTGGCGAACTGGTCCAGATTGGTTTTGCCAATGACCACGGCCCCCGCCGCCTCCAGCTTCGCCACCGCCGCCGCACTGCCGTCGGGCAGATAGGCAAAGTCCGGACAGGCGCAGGTGGTGGGCAGGCCCGCCGCGTCGATATTGTCCTTCACGGCAAAGGGCACGCCGTAGAGCGGCGCCGACGGGTCCAGCATCCGGACCCGTGCCACCAGCGCGTCGGCCCCGATCAGGCTGATCCAGGCGGGATCGTCGGTGGCAAGCCGGGCCAGCAATGCTGCCAGCAAATCCACCGGACGGGCCCCGGCCCGATAGGCTTTCGTCCAGTCCTGCACCGTCCAGAACTGGGTGGCAATGCTGTCGCTCATGGTCCGGCCTGATCCCCTGTGCCCCGTTTCCAACGGTCAGGCCAGTATGCGGACCCATGCTGCACCGCCATATACGCAGGATGACGTATTGGGGGCGGCGGCGCGATTGCCACGCCCGACGCCGTATGACAATGTCATACATAAACAGGAGGCATTCATGCCAGCCACGAACCCGCCCATCAGCGTACGCATCTCCCCCGGTGAACGGGAATTGCTGGAGGTCGCGGCGCAACGCGCCCGCACCAACCTCAGCGACTTTATCCGCCGCAAGGCGCTGGAAGCCGCCGAGATGGAGGTGATGGAGCAGCGTGTGATGACCATTCCCGCCGCCGACTGGGACCGGTTCGAGCAATGGGCGCATGAACCGGGCCAGCTGGTGCCGGCCCTGGTCGATCTGGCCGCCGGCAAGCCGGCATGGCAGGACTGACGCCCCCGCGCCCGCTGGTGGCGACGGATAATCGGGACGGTTTCGATTGCGACCGGGACTCCCTGAACCAATGGTTCCGTCGCCATGCCTGGCGCAATCAGCAAAGCGGGGCTTCACGGACCAACGTGGTCTGTGACACCGCAACCGGCACCCTGACCGGCTTTGTCAGCCTGAGCACAGGCCAGATCGAACGGGCCTTCCTGCCCCGCCCGGCCCAACGCAACAGCCCCGACCCTTTGCCGGTGATCCTGCTGGGGCAGCTGGGGGTGGATGTCCGCTTTCAGGGGCGGGGCCATTCAACCTCGCTGATGCGGTTCGCCCTGGCGACATCGGTGCGGTTTTCACGGGATATCGGCTGCGTCGGCATCATCACCCACCCGCTGGATGAGGGTATCCGCGCCTTCTATTGCCGCTTCGGGTTCCGGGACCTGCCCTTCGACCCCCAGACGCAGCATGATCGTCCGCATCGCCGATCTGCTGGCCAGTGGCTTCTGACCCGCTCACCCCTTCCCCGCCATGATCCGCATGGCCAGCGAGGTCGCCGATGCGCGGTTTTCCACGCCCATCTTGGAGAAGATGCGTTCCAGATGCTTGTTCACGGTGCGCGGGCTGATACCCAGGATCTCGCTGATCTCGCGGTTGGTCTTGCCATGAATCAGCCAGCGCAGCACCTCCACTTCGCGCAGGGTCAGGTCCAGCTGGGCACGAAGGATATCCTCGCCCGACGGACCGGCGGCCGTCAGCTGGAACAGGTACTCCCCCGGCCCGGTCTGTAGCAGATAGCGGGCCGGCCCCACCCCGGCGGCGGAAGCCAGGGCATCCGCCGTCTCATTGTCCGGTCCTGCGGCCATGGCGCGCAGCAGCAGGGCCTGCACAGGCTCCGGCGGCACCGAACCTTCTCCGAGAACGCCAGCCAACAGGCTGGCCGCCTGGGGCGTGGACCAGAGGACATGGCCCTGGGGGTTCACGGCAAACAGGTGACGGCCCGACGCATCCAACGCCAGCCGCGCCCCGTGTGCCGCCCGTGCGGTGGCGATATGCACCCGGATGCGGGCCAGCAGTTCGACCAGATTGACCGGCTTGGTCACATAGTCGGTGCCACCAACCTCCAGCCCGCGCAGCACATGCGCCGTCTCTGTCAGGCCGGTCATGAAGATCACCGGCAGATGCGTGGTGCGGGCGTCGCGCTTGATCTGCTGGCAGGTGTCGAACCCGTCCATGCCGGGCATCACCGCATCCATCACCACCAGCGACGGCATCACCCGCTCCAGCAGGGTCAGCGCCGCCTCCCCCCTGGTGGCGGCCAGTGCTGTGAAGCCGGCGCGTTCCAGCGCGTCCACCAGCATGTTCAACTCGTCGCGATTGTCATCGACGACCAGCACCATGTCGCCGGATTGTCCCCCGTCACGCATTGTCGGCCCCCACCATTCCCGCAGCGCCCAGCACCTCCGCCAGCCGGTCGAATTCAAACCCCTGGGCCAGCAGCGTCAACCGGTCGAACCAGTCGCCATGCCCCGGATAGGCGCCGCGCAGCTCCCTCAACCGCGCCTCAATCCCCCGCGCATGGCCGATCCTGGCCAGGTTCAGCAAGGCCGCGATTTCCGCCGGCGCTAAGGAGGGGGCGGTCTGCGCACCCTCCACTACCGGCTCCTCACGCCGCCATTCCAGGTCCAGCAGCACCTCCAGCCGCTCCAGCAACTGGGCGATATCGACCGGTTTCACCAGGAAATCATCATGCGGCTGGTCGGCCCCACGCCCGCGTTCGGCCAGATCATGCGCCTCGGCCGACAGCAGCAGGATCAGCAGATCCTGCATCCCGCCATCGCGCAGGGCCTGGGCCACCTGCCAGCCATTCAAGCCGGGCATGGAGATATCCAGGATCAGCAGATCCGGCTTATGGCGCGGCGCCAGGTCCAGGCATTCCGCTCCGTTGGAAGCAAAGATCAGGTTGAAGCCCAACGGCTCCAGCAGCTGCCGCATCATGGACAGGTGCTGCGCATCATCATCGCACAGCAGGATGGTACGGTGGTCGCCGTGATAGCCCAGCACGCGGTGGGCAGGCCGGACCTGCACGGGTGCCCGCACCTCCGACAACAGCATGCGCACCTTGAAACTGCTGCCCCGACCCGGCTGACTATCCATGGTCAGCTCGCCCCCCAGCACATGGGTCAGCAGCCGCGTGATGGTCAGGCCCAGGCCGGTGCCGGGGATGACATCCATGCGGCTGGGCAGGTTGCCGCGGTCGAACGGCAGGAAGATGCGCTCCTGATCCTCCGGCGCCACACCGATGCCGGTGTCCGTCACCTCGAATTCCGCCGTTTCCCCCCTGCGGCGCACGCTGAACCGCACCTGCCCGCGCTCGGTATATTTCACGGCGTTGGACAGAAGGTTCATGAGGATCTGGCCCAGCCGCTTCTCATCCGTCAGGACGAAGCGCGGCAGGGTGGGATCGGGCTGATAGTCGAACCCCACATCCTTGGCCGCCGCCTGTGGCCGGAACATGTCGGCCAGTTGCGCCAGAAAGGCCGGCAGGTCGACCATGTCGCGGCTGATCTGGACGGTGCCAGTCTCGATCTTGGAAATGTCCATCAGGCCGTCGACCAGCCGGGTGATATGTTCCGCGCTGCGCCGGATCACCCGCACCGCATCCTCCGGCTGGCGCAGGCCGCCGCGTTCCAGCAGCTGGGCATAGCCATTGATGGAATTCAGCGGCGTGCGCACCTCGTGAGAAAGGCCGGCGATGAAACGGGTCTTGGCGATGTTGGCGGATTCCGCCGCTTCCTTGGCCTTTTGCAGGGCGGCGTCGGTCTGTTCGTGCGCGTCGATCTCGTCGAGCAGCAGCGTCATGCGGCGCTCGCTCTCCTCCTCCGCCAGATGCCGGCTTTCATGGGCCAGCACGATGGCCCAGGCGGCCAGGCCCATGATGATCAGGGCCGATGCGAAGACGATCTGCAGCGTGGTGCGCACCGTTTCCTTCGACACGCCGGGAATGGCCCCATACTGCGTGCCGATCAGCGCCAGCAGCATGGCCATGCCGGCTGTCAGCAGCGCCATGACGGCGGCAAAGCGCCCGATGCGACTGCCCAGCCAGTGGCGCAGTGCTGCCGGCAGATGGTTGCCCACCATGTCGGCCAGTTGCTCACCCAGCGTCGCCCGCACTTTGCATCGGTCATGGCAGCGGGTTTCCAGCGAACAGCACAGGGAGCAGATGGGCGCGCCATAGGCCGGGCAATGCGACATGTCCGGCGGCTCGAACATGTTCTCGCACACCGAACAGCGGATCAGCCCGCCTTCGGTGGGCAGCACATCCGGCTGTCGGGCGATGTAATAACGCCCCTTCGTCGCCCAGGCGATGACGGGGGCCGCAACGAAAGCTGATATCAGCCCGATCAGCGGCGCAAAGGCCCGCGCCAGTTCCCCCAGCAGCCCGAAGAAGGCCGAGAGCGACAGGATCAGCGACAGGGCCATGGCGCCGACGCCGACCGGGTTGATGTCATAGAGATGCGCACGGCGGAATTCGATGCTGGGCGGGCTCCATCCCAGCCGCTTATTCACCAGCAGGTCGGCCGTCAGCGCCCCTACCCAGGCCACGGCCAGGTTGGCATAGATGCCCAGGATGCTTTCGATGACCCCAAAGATGCCCATTTCCATCAGCATCAGCGCCAGCATGACGTTGAACACCAGCCAGACGACGCGGCCGGGATGGGAATGGGTCAGGCGGGAGAAGAAGTTCGACCAGGCGATGGAGCCGGCATAGGCATTGGTGACATTGATCTTGGCCTGGCAGACCACGATGAAAATGCCCGTCAGGGCCAGCGCCAGACCGGGGGATGACACCAGCCGTTCGAACACCATACGGTACATGGAGGTGGGCGTGGCGGCGTCCAGCGCACTCATGCCGGCCTGCATGGCGGCATAGCCCAGCAGCGAGCCGGCCACCAGCTTGGCCCCGCCGATGAATATCCAGCCCGGCCCCGCGACCAGCATCGCACTCCACCAGCCGACCTTGCCGGCACGCCGGCGGTCGGGCAGAAAGCGCAGGTAATCCACCTGCTCCCCGATCTGCGGCAGCAGCGACAGCAGCACCGATGTCGCCATTCCGAAGGCCAGGAGGGAGAAACCGCCCTCGGGCGCATGCAGCCCCGCCAGACTGGTCCAGCCCGACAATTCCCCCGGTGCTGCCAGCATGACAAAGACCAGCGGCGACAGCTGCAGCACCAGCCAGACCGGCTGGGTCCAGACCTGCATCCAGCTGATCTTGCGGATCCCGTGCATGGCGATGGGCAGCACGATCAGGGCGCTGATCATGTGCGACAGCCAGAGCGGGATGCCCAGGCAAAGCGTCAGCGCCTCCGACATGATGGCCGCTTCCAGCGCCAGCAGGATGAAGGTGAAGCCCGCATAGATCAGGGAGGTGAAGGTGGACCCGATATAGCCGAACCCACCGCCGCGGGTCAGCAGATCCATGTCCACGCCGAACTTGGCGGCGTAATACGCGATGGGCACGCCTGTGGCCAGCACCAGCATGGCGACCAGGACGATGGCCGCCATGGCATTGGTGAACCCATAGGCCAGCGTGATGGACGCGCCGATGGCCTCGCACGCCAGGAAGGAGATCGCCCCCATGGCCGTGTTGGCCACACGGAAGGGCGACCAGCGCCGGGCCCGGTCGGCCGTGAAACGCAGGGCGTAGTCTTCCACCGTCTGGTCGGAGACCCAACGGTTATACTGGCGCCGCACGCGGACGATGGGCAGCGATTTCAGCATGCGGACATGTCCATCAAAGCCCCAAGCCCTCCCCAAGCCTGTTCCACCCCATGCCCAGCACCCTAGTCCGGTCGAGCCTGTGTACACATACGTCGTCTGACGTATTCGTTTTCGCATCTGCGAGACATTAACCTTCCTTCCACAAACAGGGCCATGGGCGCCACAAGCCCGGCCACGGAATTTTCCGAATAACAAGGGGTGCTTCATAATGGGACGCAAATTGGCGTCGCGGCCGGCGGCTGCGCGCATGACGGGATCGGCCCTGGCGCTGTTGGTGGCCGGCCTGTCCGCCAGCCCGGCGCTGGCCGGCTTCACACAGACTTTCGGCGACGGCCAGTCGCTGTCCATCGGACTGGGTATGCGCGGGTCCTATACCAGCGCCGAAGACGCCGCACCCAGCGGCAATGACCGGTCCAACGAGTTCAACCTGGATAGTGTGCGTGTGTTCGTCTCCGGCTCCCTGTCGGACACGATCAAGGCGACCTTCAATACCGAACGCGATGGCGACGGGAACCTGAAGCTGCTGGACGGCTATGCCCGGTTCGAATTCTCCGACGAATTCAACATCTGGGTCGGCCGCATGCTGCCGCCCAGCGACCGCGCCAACCTGGACGGCCCGTACTACATCAATGCCTGGTCCTATCCCGGTGTGGTCTCGCAATACCCAGCCAAGTTCGCGGGTCGCGATGATGGCGCCACCATCTGGGGCAAGCTGCTGGACAAGCGCCTGACCTATGCCGCTGGCGCCTTCAAGGGCCATAACCGCATCGCTGGGGCCAGCAACCAGGGCGACAACATGCTGTTCAACGGGCGGTTGGCCTACAACTTCCTGGATGTGGAGGATAACCCCGCCTATTACACCAGCAGCACCTATTACGGGTCGGCCGATGTGCTGACCCTGGCCATCGCCGGGGCGTATCAGGAGGATGGCGTGGGCACTGCCCTGCGGCCCGGCGATTATGGTGCGGTCAGCATCGACGCCCTGTTTGAAAAGAAGCTGGGCGATGCCGGGACCGTCACCCTGGAAGGTGCCTGGTATTCCTATGACACCGATGGTGTCGCCGATGTCGCCCCCGGTTTTGGCGGTGCGTCGGGCACCGACAATGTCGGCGGCATCGTGGCGGGGGAGGCCTGGCTGCTGGGTGCCGCCTATCTGGTGCCCGGCAAGGTGGGCATGGGCCAGTTCCAGCCCTTTGCCCGCTATCAGACCTTCGATCCGGACGCCGTCGCCATTGACATCAAGCAGTATGATGTCGGCGTGAACTACGTGATCAAGGGCCATTCCGCCCGCATCAGCGCCGAATATTCCGTTGTGGACAGCGGCCCCGGTGCCGACCGCGACCGGTTCACGGTGGGGCTGCAATTGCAGTTCTAACGGTGTCGGCACGCGCACCCTTTCCCCAAAACCATTTCTGCTGACGGGAGATAACCCCATGTCGCGTCGTCAATTCCTGCGTTCCGCCGTCCTGTCCATCACCGGTGCCGCCCTGATGCTGGGCACTGCCGGGGTGGCGCTGGCCGCGGACAAGCCGCCGATCAAGGTCGGCATCCTGCATTCGCTGTCGGGCACGATGGCGATCAGCGAGACGACCTTGAAGGACGTCATGCTGATGCTGATCGAAGAGCAGAACAAGAAGGGCGGCGTCCTGGGCCGCAAGCTGGAACCGGTGGTGGTCGATCCCGCCAGCAACTGGCCGCTGTTCGCCGAAAAGGCGCGGGAGCTGCTGGCCGTGCAGAAGGTGTCGGCCACCTTCGGCTGCTGGACCTCGGTGTCGCGCAAGTCGGTGCTACCGGTGTTTGAGGAGTTGAACGGCATCCTGTTCTACCCCGTGCAGTATGAGGGGGAGGAGAGCAGCCGCAACGTCTTCTATACCGGTGCCGCCCCCAACCAGCAGGCCGTGCCGGCGGTGGATTACCTGATCGGTGAAGGGGTGCAGCGCTGGGTCCTGGCCGGCACCGACTATGTCTATCCGCGCACCACAAACAAGATCCTGGAAGCCTATCTGAAGGCCAAGGGCGTGAAGGCGGAAGACATCATGATCAACTACACGCCGTTCGGTCACGCCGACTGGCAGTCGATCGTGAAGGATATCAAGAAGTTCGGTGGGGCCGGCAAGAAGACGGCCGTGGTGTCCACCATCAATGGCGACGCCAACGTCCCCTTCTATAAGGAACTGGCCAACCAGGGCATCAAGGCCACCGACATCCCCGTCATCGCCTTTTCGGTGGGTGAGGAGGAACTGGCCGGCATCGACACCAAGCCGCTGCAGGGCCATCTGGCGGCCTGGAACTATTTCCAGAGCGTGAAGACGCCGATCAATACCGACTTCATCAAAAAGTGGCAGACCTTCACCAAGAACCCCAAGCGCGTCACCAATGACCCGATGGAAGCGCATTTCATCGGCTTCAACATGTGGGTGCAGGCGGTGGAGAAGGCAGGTTCCGTCGATCCCGACAAGGTGATCGACGCCATGGTCGGCGTGGCCGTGCCCAACCTGTCGGGCGGCTACTCCGCCATGCTGCCCAACCACCACATCACCAAGCCCGTCCTGATCGGCGAGGTACAGGCCGACGGGCAGTTCGAAACGGTGTGGAAGACGCCGGGCCTGGTGGCGGGCGACGAATGGTCCGACTATCTGCCCGACAGCAAGGACCTGATCGCCGATTGGCGCAAGCCGTTGTCGTGCGGCAATTTCAACACCGCCACGGGCAAGTGCGGGGCGAAGTAAGGCGGGTCATTTGATCCTTCTCTCTTCGTCATCCCGGCGAAAGCCGGGATGACGAAGGAGTGCTCTCCTGGCTCTGACACCTTGTGCCTCCCCCCGCCCCCGAAAGGCCGCTCCCATGCGAATGCTGCTGTTGCTGCTGTCCCTGCTGGTCACGCCGCTGGTCTGGGCGCAGGCGACGGGTCCCCTGATCGATGCGCTGGCCACCGATGATTACGCGGCCAAGGAACAGGCGCTGACGGCACTGACGGAAACGGGTGACCCCGCCATCGTCCCGGCGCTGAAGGCGCTGGAGGGCGGGGCGCTGTACCGGCGGCTGGCCGATGACAAGGTGGTGATCGGGCGGGAGGATGGCGACAGCATCGCGCTGACCGACCCGCTGACAGGGAACGCACTGGGGGCTGAGCCTGCCAGCAATCTCGACCTGATCCGGGTCAATAACCGCCTGCGCCGTAGCATCGGGGCCGCCCTGGGGGCGCTGACGCTGCGCAGCCCGGATGCCGCCGTGCGCCAGACGGCGGCCGATGCCGTTTTCATCAGCCGCGACGCCACGGCTCTTCCTCTTCTCGATGCGGCCCTGGCCGTAGAACAGGATGCCAGGGTCCGCCGGACCATGGAGCAGGCCCGTGCCGCCATCCTGTTGTCCGATGACAGCCTGCCGTCGGCGGACAAGCAGGCGGCCATCGCCACCATCGCCGATCGTGGCGGACAGACGGCGTTGGCCCTGCTGACCCCGCAGGTCGGCAACGATGATGCGGCCGTGGCGGCGGCGGCCACGGAGGCGGTACGCCTGATCGACAACAAGCTGGCCTGGGCGGCGGCCGTGCAGAACATCGTCTATGGCCTGTCGCTGGGGTCGGTGCTGCTGCTGGCCGCCATCGGGCTGGCGGTGACGTTCGGGGTGATGGGTGTCATCAACATGGCGCATGGCGAAATGGTGATGCTGGGCGCCTACACCACCTATGTCGTGCAGGATGTGATCCGCACCCATATGCCGGGCCTGTTCGACTGGTCGCTGCTGATCGCCTTGCCGCTGGCCTTCATCGTCGCGGGTGGGGTCGGCATACTGGTCGAACGCGGCATCATCCGCTGGCTCTATGGCCGGCCGCTGGAAACGCTGCTGGCCACCTGGGGCCTGTCGCTGGTGCTGCAACAGGCGGTGCGGTCGATCTTCGGCCCAACCAATATGGAGGTGGGCAATCCCGCCTGGATGGCTGGCGCCTTTCACGTGGGGGAGGTCACCATCACCTATGGCCGCATGTGGATCTTCCTGTTCGGGTTGGTCGTGTTCGCGGCCCTGATGCTGCTGCTGCGCCGCACGAAGCTGGGGCTGCAGATGCGGGCAGTGACGCAGAACCGGTCCATGGCGCGGGCCATGGGCATCCGCACCGCGCGGGTGGATGCCCTGACCTTCGGTTTAGGTTCCGGCATTGCCGGGCTGGCGGGGGTGGCGCTGTCGCAGATCGACAATGTCAGCCCCAATCTGGGCCAGGGCTATATCATCGACAGTTTCATGATCGTGATCTTCGGTGGCGTCGGCAATCTGTGGGGCACCCTGGTTGGCGCCCTGTCGCTGGGCATCGTCAACAAGCTGCTGGAACCGCTGGCAGGTGCAGTGCTGGGCAAGATCCTGGTGCTGGTTGGCATCATCCTGTTCATCCAGGCACGTCCCCGGGGCCTTTTCGCCCTGAAGGGCCGTGCCATCGAACATTGAGGGGGACGCCATGAAAGGCGGTTACCTGTTGCGACGCCTGGATCGGGCGGGTCTGGCCTTCGGCGCCATCACGCTGGGCCTGGCCGTGCTGATCCCGGTGTTGAACCTGATCGTGCCGGCGGACAGCGCGTTCCATGTGCCCCCGCATGTCGTGGCGCTGATGGGCAAGTATCTGTGCTATGCGCTGCTGGCCCTGTCGGTCGATCTGGTCTGGGGCTATTGCGGCATCCTGTCCCTGGGCCATGGCGCCTTCTTCGCGCTGGGCGGATATGCCATGGGCATGTATCTGATGCGCCAGATCGGTCCGCGCGGCACCTATGGTCACCCGATCCTGCCGGATTTCATGGTGTTCCTGAACTGGCCGGAACTGCCCTGGTACTGGCTGGGCTTCGACCAGTTCTGGTTTGCGGCCCTGATGGTGCTGCTGGTGCCCGGCCTGTTGGCGGGGTTGCTAGGCTGGCTGGCGTTCCGGTCACGCGTCACGGGCGTCTATCTGTCGATCATCACCCAGGCCATGACCTTCGCGCTGCTGCTGGCGTTCTTCCGTAACGATATGGGGTTCGGTGGCAATAACGGCCTGACGGATTTCAAGGATATTCTGGGGGCGTCGGTACAGGCCGACGGCACGCGCAGCGCCCTGTTCGCGGCGTCGGCCGTGGCGCTTGCCCTGGGCTTCGTGCTGTGCCGCTGGATCGTGCGGTCCAAGCTGGGACGGGTCCTGGTCTCCATCCGTGACTCGGAAAGCCGCACACGGTTCCTGGGCTACCGCGTCGAACAGTACAAGCTGCTGGTCTTCGTCACGTCGGCCTGCATGGCGGGCGTGGCCGGCGCCTTGTATGTGCCGCAGGTCGGCATCATCAATCCCGGTGAGTTCAGTCCCGCCAATTCCATCGAGGCGGTGATCTGGGTGGCGGTCGGCGGCCGCGGCACGCTGATCGGGCCGGTGATCGGGGCGGTGCTGGTCAATTTCGGCAAGACCATCCTGACCGGCGCCCTGCCGGAGATCTGGCTGTTCGCCCTGGGCGGCCTGTTCATCGCCGTCACCCTGTTCCTGCCGCGCGGCATTGTGGGCCTGTGGACCGGCTACATGTCCCGGCGGCGGGAAAAACAGGCGGCGGCCATCACCACCCAGCCATTGCCGGAGGGACAATGATGTCCAAACCCGATCCGCAGCACACCCAGCTTTACCTGGACGGCGTTTGCGTCAGCTTTGACGGGTTCCGGGCGCTGAACAACCTGTCGCTGATCATCATGCCCGGCGAAATGCGGGCCATCATCGGCCCCAACGGTGCCGGCAAGACCACCATGATGGATGTCATCACCGGCAAGACCAGGCCCGACCGGGGCACGATCCTGTTCGATGGCGACACCGACCTGACCCAGATGGACGAGGCGGGGATCGCGACGCTGGGCATCGGACGCAAGTTCCAGAAGCCGACCGTGTTCGAAGGCCATACGGTCTGGGACAATATCGACCTGGCACTGGCCGCCCCGCGCGGACCATTCGCCACCCTGTTCCACCGCGATGGGGCCGATGATGAGCGTGTTCTGGCCATCCTCGACACCATCCGCCTGTCGGGCCGGCGGCATGTGCTGGCAGGCTCCCTGAGCCATGGGCAGAAACAATGGCTGGAGATCGGCATGCTGCTGGCCCAGGAACCCAAGCTGCTGCTGGTGGATGAGCCGGTGGCGGGAATGACCGACGCGGAGACGGCGGAAACGGCCCGGCTGCTGCGGGAGATCGCACAGACCCGCTCCGTCGTGGTTGTCGAGCATGACATGACCTTCGTGCGCGACCTGGATGTGAAGGTCACGGTGCTGCATGAAGGGTCCGTCCTGTCCGACGGGTCGCTGGACCATGTCAGCGCCGATCCACGCGTCATTGAAGTCTATCTGGGGCGGTGAGACATGCTGAACGTCAATGACATCAACCTGCATTATGGTGCAGCGCAAGCCCTGCGTGGCGTCAGTGTCCTGGCACAGCCGGGCAAGGTCACTTGCCTGATGGGCCGCAACGGCGTGGGCAAATCCTCCACGCTGCGCGCCATCATCGGCCATCGCCCGATCAGCGGCGGCTCCATCACCTGGGAAGGGGCGGATATCTCCAAACTCTCCACCGAAGACCGGGCGCGGCGCGGCATCGCCTATGTGCCGCAGGGGCGGGAGATTTTCCCGCTGCTGACGGTGAAGGAGAATCTGGAGACCGGCTTCGCCCCCCTGCCCCGGCGGCAGCGCTTTATCCCGGACGAGATATTCGAGCTGTTCCCCGTGCTGAAATCCATGCTGTCGCGGCGCGGCGGCGACCTGTCGGGCGGACAGCAGCAACAGCTGGCCATCGGCCGCGCCCTGGTCACCCGCCCGCGCCTTCTGTTGCTGGATGAGCCGACGGAGGGTATTCAGCCCAGCATCATCAAGGATATCGGCCGCGCCATCTGCTGGCTGCGCGACCGGGGCGACATGGCCATCCTGCTGGTCGAACAATATTTCGAGTTCGCCCGTGACCTGGCCGACCTTTATGCCGTCATGGACAGGGGCGAGGTGGTGATGGCGGGCGACAAGGCCGGGCTGGTGGAGACGGAGGTGCGGAAATTCCTAACGGTGTGATGCGCCAGCCCTCTTGCCGGCAAACTTCGCCGATCCATCAACCGCGCCGGGCCGCCTCGATCCTGGCGACATCGATCTTCGTCATCTGCATCATCGCCTCGAACGCCCGCCTGGCCTCATCGCCGCCGGCCGCCATCGCCGCCGTCAGCGCGCGCGGGGTGATCTGCCAGTTGATGCCCCATTTATCCTTGCACCAGCCGCAGGCGCTTTCCCGGCCGCCATTGCCGACGATGGCGTTCCAGTAGCGGTCGGTCTCCTCCTGATCGTCGGTCGCGATCTGGAAAGAGAAGGCTTCCGTATGCTTGAAGGCCGGCCCGCCATTCAGGCCCATGCAGGGGATGCCGGCCACGGTGAAATCGACCGTCAGCACGTCGCCCGCCTTGCCGGAGGGGTAATCGCTGGGAGCGCGGTGGACGCCGGTCACCACGCTGTCGGGAAAAAGCTCCGCATAGAACCGGGCCGCTTCCTCGGCATCCTTGTCGTACCAGATGCAGATGGTGTTCTTCGGCGTGGCCATGATCCGTCCTTTCGGTTCCCAGCGGTTGAAAGGCGGCCACCATAGCATGACGCTGTGCGGGATGGTTGGACCCTAAACGCCGTCCAGTTCCTTGAAGACGCGCGATGCGGCGTGAAACGCGCTGTTGGCGGCCGGCACGCCGCAATAGATGGCGGCCTGCAGGATCACTTCCTTGATCAGGTCACGCGAGACGCCATGGGTGATGGCGGCACGGACATGCATCATGAACTCCTCCTCCCGGTTCAGCGCGATCATCGTGGACAGCACCATCAGGCGGCGGGTCGCGTGGTCGATGCCGGGCCGGGTCCAGATCTCCCCCCAGGCATAGCGGGTGATCAGGTCCTGGAACTCGGCCGTGAAATCGGTGGTATTGGCGATGGCGCGGTCGACATGCACGTCGCCCAGGACGGCGCGGCGGGCCGTGAAGCCCAGGTCCTTGCGCGCAGCTTCATCCATGATCTCAATCCTTCAGGAAGGTCAGCAGGGCGGCGGTAAAGGCATCCGCCTGTTCCACATTCGACAAATGCGCGGCGTCCAGCTCCACCAGCCTGGCACCGGGAATGCCATTGGCCAGCTCATGGCTCTTGGCGATGGGCGTGGCCGGATCCTGGGTGCCACCGACGACCAGGGTGGGGACAGTGATGCGGGACAGCAGGGCGCGCTGGTCCATGTCGCGCACGGCGGCACAGCAGGCGGCATAGCCTTCGGCGCTGGTGGCGCGCAGCATGGCGGCGATGGGGGCGATGGCCTCCGGATGGGCCTTGCGGAACGGTTCGGTGAACCAGCGTTCCACCACCGCATCGACGATGCTGGCCACGCCTTGCGCCCTGACCAGAGCGATGCGGGCGTCCCAGGGCTCCCGGGGTGCCATCTCCGCCGCCGTGTTGCACAGGACCAGATGCGACAGCCGGTCGGGCGCATTGGCCCCCAGCCATTGCCCCACCATCCCGCCCTTGGACAGGCCGGCGAAGCGCACCGTGCCCAGGCCCAGCGCATCGATCAGACCCAGCACGTCGCGGCCCAGTTGCTCGATGCTATAGGGGCCGGCCGGGGCATCGGATGCGCCATGGCCACGGCTGTCATAGCGCAAGACGCGGAATTGCTGGGAAAGCACCTGCATCTGCGGCGCCCACATGTCCAGATTAGTGCCCAGAGAGTTGGACAGCAGCAGGACGGGGGCCCGCTCATGCCCGTCGAAGCGCCAATGCAGGCGGCATCCGTCGGCCAGGGTCACAAAATCTGTCATCACACACGCTCCCGTTCATAGCTGGCCAGCACGCGGGCCACGAATTCCGCCGCCGATCCCAGGTAATTTTCCGGCCGCATCAGGTCCGCCAACCGTTCATCCGACAGGTGCGCGGTCACGGCCGGATCGGCGGACAGTGCTTCCTGCAAACTGTGGCCGGCGGTGACGGCCCGCTTGCAGGTCGCCTCCACGATCCCGGCCGCATCATGCCGGCCCGATGCCTCCGCCAGGGCCTGGGTCACGGGTTCGGCCATCATCAGCCCATGGGTCAGGTCCAGGTTGGCGCGCATGGCGGACGGGTCCAGTTCCAGGCCCGACAGGGTATCGGCCATATGCGCCGCCGAACCGGACGCCAGCAGGAACAGTTCCGCCAGGACCGGCCATTCGGCATGCCAGCCGCCGACACCGCGTTCATGCTCCTGCACCATGGCCGACAGCAGCGTGGCCACCAGCCCCGGCGCGCGGGCGGCGGCCGACAGGGCGATGGTGGTGCCCACCGGATTGCGCTTATGCGGCATGGCCGACGATCCGCCCTTGCCGGCAGCCGCCGGCTCGAACGCTTCCGCCACCTCGCTGGACATCAGATGGGCGATGTCGCGGGCGATCTTGCCCAACGCGCCGGCCAGCAGGCCCAAGGCGGCACCCAGATCGGCGATACGGTCGCGCTGACTGTGCCACGGCATGTCGGGCAGGGTCAGCGACAATTCATCGGCCAATGCCACTGCCACGTCCAGACCCTGGCCGCCCTGGCTGGCCAGGGTGCCGGCAGCGCCACCGAACTGCAGCGCGGCCGCCGCTTGTCCGGCGGCCTTCAGCCTTGACCGGACACGCAGCAGCAGCGACAGCCAGCCGGCAGCCTTCAGCCCGAAACTGATGGGCAGCGCCTGTTGCAACAGGGTGCGGCCAGCCATGGGGGTGGTGGCATGGGTGCGGGCCAGGCCGGCCAGGGCGTGGATCGACCGGTCCAGGTCGGCCAGCAACAGCCCGACCCCATCACGGGCGCGCAGCACCAAGCCGGTATCGATAATATCCTGGCTGGTGGCGCCGCGATGGACATGGCGGGCGGCGGCTCGATCGGCCGCCGCGACCTTGGCGGTCAGCGCCTTGACCAGCGGGATGGCCGGATTGCCGGCCAGGGCCGTGGCCCGGCCCAGTTCCGCGATGTCATAGTGGCCAGGGTTGCAGGCCGCTTCGATCGCCGGCAAGGCGGCGGGCGGTACCATGCCGACACGGGCCTGCGCGCGGGCCAACCCCACCTCCACCCGCAGCATGGCGGACAGCACAGCCTGATCGGAGAACAGGGCCGCCATGGCTTGCGTCTGGAACAGGGGGGTGAAGAGGGAGGTCATGCGGTAACCATGTGATGGAATGTCAGCAGCTTACCCCCTTTCGTCATCCCGGCGAAAGCCGGGACCCAGGGGAAACAGGATCAGACCTCAACGCTGCTTGGACCAAAGCTGCTGAAAGGTCGGGCATTTGTCCCCTGGGTCCCGGCTTGTCACCGGGATGACGAAAAAGGATCAAGAACATGGGGTTACACGTCGAAGAACACCGTCTCCCCCTCGCCCTGCAAGCGGATGTCGAAGCGGTAGCGCCCACCCCCCTCCGGCACGGCCAGCAGGGTGGCACGACGGGTAGCGGGGACCAGATCCAGGATCGTATCCTCCCCGTTCGACGGGTCGTCTGCGAAATAGATGCGGCTGACCATGCGCTTGATCACGCCGCGCGCCATCACGGAGATGGCGATGTGCGGTGCCTGAAGGCTGTTGCCGGGGCCGGGCACGCGGCCGGGCTTGACCGTGCGGATGGTGAAGACGCCGTCGGCACTGGTCGCCGCACGGCCGAAGCCGATGAATTCAGGGTCCAGGGCCACCTCTGCCCGTCCATCGTCGGGGCTGTCATAGCGGCCGGCGGCGTTGGCCTGCCACAATTCCACGAAAGCATCGGGGATGGGCACGCCATCACCGTCGAAGATGGTGCCGGTGATGATGACCACCTCACCCCGGGCCACGCCGCGCGGCTGGTCGTTGGGGTTCAGCGTGTAATGGCCTTCGGGCAGCAGGTCCATGCGGGCACCGGCATCGCCCTTGCCTTCCACCAGATCGGCGCCGCCCTTCCAGGGCAGGGCATAGTGGAAGAACGGGCCGACCGTCTGCCAGGGGGTTTGTCCGCTCATCGATCAATCCTCCATCGGCGTGGCATCGCGGCCGCGCAGCACGATGTCGAAGATGAAGGACAGCGCAAAGGCTTCCTGCGTCGTTTCGATATCGAAGCGGCTGATCATGCGCGGCAAGGCGTGGGCCGGCACGGCGTTGGCGATCGGGTCCAACGGGATCAACGGATCGCCGGGGAAATACATCTGCGTCACCAGCCGTGTGGCAAAGGCCGGTCCCAGCAGGGAGAAATGGATATGGGCCGGGCGCCAGGCGTTATAATGGTTGCCCCAGGGATAGGCGCCGGGCGTGATGGTCAGGAAGCGATATCGCCCCTGGTCATCGGTGATGACGCGGCCCGACCCGGTGAAGTTGGGGTCCAGCGGCGCGTTCCATTGATCCTTCTTATGGATATAGCGACCGGCGGCGTTGGCCTGCCAGACCTCCACGATGGTGTTGGGCACAGGCCGCCCATCCTCATCCAGCACGCGGCCGGAAACCACGATGCGCTGGCCGATGGCCTCCCCCTTGCCGACCTTCGTCAGATCGGCGACGGCGGGACCCATCAGCCGGTCCCAGCGGCCGGCCGGACCCGTCAGTTCCGTCAGGGTCTGCGGAATGCGGATCAATGGTTGATGCGGCGACCGTTTCACGGTCGATTTGTAGTCGGGGGACAGCAGGGCCGGATGCGCGCCCTCCTCCTCCCGGTTATAGGGCAGGATCAATGTCATGGATGCTTCCTCCCTCAAACCCGTTCCACGGCCAGCGCCAAGCCCTGGCCGACACCGATGCACATGGTGACCAGGGCACGCTTGCCGCCCCGTTGTTCCAGACCGCGCAGCGCCGTCAGGGCCAGCCGGGCGCCGGAAGCGCCCAGCGGGTGACCCAGCGCGATGGCACCACCATGCGGGTTCACATGATTGGCCATCGGATCGGCACCCAGGGCCCGCAGGCTGGCGATCACCTGCGAGGCGAAGGCCTCGTTCAATTCGATCAGGTCGAAATCACCGATGGACAAGCCCAGCTTTTCCATCAGCTTGGCGCTCGCCGGCACCGGGCCGATGCCCATGACGCGCGGTTCCACGCCCGCCGTCGCCATGCCCAGGATGCGACCACGCGGGCTCAACCCATGGGTTTTTACTGCGGACTCCGAAGCAATCAGCAGGGCGACCGCGCCGTCATTGACGCCGCTGGCGTTGCCCGCCGTCACGCTGCCGCCGGCCCGGACCACGGGCTTCAGCTTGGCCAGCGCCTCAGCCGTCGTGTCGGCGCGGGGATGCTCATCCACCGTCACCACAGTCGGCCTGCCCTTGATGTCCAGCACGGTGACGGGGGTAATTTCGTCATCGAAATAACCGTTGGCCTGCGCCTTGGCGGTACGCACCTGGCTGGACAGGGCGAAGGCGTCCTGGTCCTGGCGGGAAACCCGGTGTTCGACCGCCACATTCTCAGCCGTTTCCGGCATGCTATCGGTACCGTAACGTTCCTTCATCGCCTTGTTGATGAAGCGCCAGCCGATGGTCGTATCCTCGATCTGGGCGCTGCGCTGGAAAGCGCTTTCAGCCTTGCCCATGACCAAGGGCGCGCGGGTCATGCTTTCCACCCCACCGGCGATGACCAGATCCAGGGCACCGGCATTGATGGCGCGGGCCGCGGTGCCCACGGCATCGGCACCGGATGCGCACAGCCGGTTGATGGTGGTACCCGGCACGGACACCGGCAGGCCCGCCAGCAGAGCCGCCATGCGGGCAACGTTGCGGTTATCCTCGCCTGCCTGATTGGCGCAGCCCAGGAACACTTCCTCAATGACCGCCGGGTCCAGGCCGGGATGGCGTGCCAGCAGGGCCTGGATCACCTGGGCGGCCATGTCGTCGGGCCGCAGGCGGGAGAGCGCGCCGCCGAAGCGGCCGATGGGGCTGCGGATGCCATCGCAGATATAGGCGTGGCTCATGCTGCGATCTCCACCCGGAAGGGGGCGCCTGTGGCCGCCGTGATCTGTTCCACACTGATGCCGGGGGCCAGTTCGATCAGGGCCATGCCGCCATCGCCATCCTTGTCGATGGTGAAAACACCCAGGTCGGTGATGACCATGTCCACCACGCCAGCGCCGGTCAGCGGCAAGGTGCATTCGGGCAGCAGCTTTGACCCGCCGCCCTTGTCCTGGTGCTCCATGACCACCACGACCTTCCTGACGCCGGCCACGAGGTCCATGGCCCCGCCCATGCCCTTCACCATCTTGCCGGGAATGGTCCAGTTGGCCAGATCGCCATTACCGGCCACCTGCATCGCCCCCAGCACGGTGAGGTCGATATGGCCGCCGCGGATCATGGCGAAGCTGTCAGCGCTGCTGAAGTAGGATGAGGTCGGCAGTTCGGTGATGGTCTGCTTGCCGGCATTGATCAGGTCGGCATCCTCCTCCCCCTCGAACGGGAAGGGGCCGATGCCCAGCATGCCATTCTCCGACTGCAAGATGACCTGCATGCCGTCGGGGATGTAGTTGGCGACCAGGGTCGGGATGCCGATGCCCAGGTTCACATAGAAGCCGTCGCGCAGCTCACGCGCCGCGCGGGCGGCCATTTCATCACGGGTCCAGGGCATGGGATCAGACCTCCTGGCTGGCGGCCGGACGCGGCCGGGTGGTGCGCTTTTCGATCAGCTTGGCATAGGCCGCACCCTGGATGACGCGGTCGACATAGATGCCGGGCGTATGGACATGGTCGGGATCGAAGCTGCCCACGGGCACGATCTCTTCCACCTCCGCCACTGTCACCTTGCCGGCGGTTGCCATCACGGGGTTGAAGTTACGCGCCGTCTTGCGATAGATCAGGTTGCCTTCGGTATCGGCCTTCCAGGCCTTGACGATCGACAGGTCGGAACGCAACCAGGTTTCGCGCACATAGCGCTTGCCCTCGAACTCCTCCACCACCTTGCCTTCCGACACGACGGTGCCGACACCGGTCGCGGTGTAGAAGGCGGGGATGCCGGCCCCGCCGGCGCGGATACGCTCGGCCAAGGTCCCCTGCGGGTTCAGTTCCAGCTCCAACTGGCCGGAGATGTACAGCTGTTCGAACAGCTTGTTCTCCCCGACATAGGAACTGATCATCTTCCGGATCTGGCCATTGTTCAGCAATTGCCAGAGGCCGAAACCATCGGCCCCGCAATTGTTGGAGATGATGGTCAGGCCCTTGACGCCCGCTTGCCTGATGGCGGGGATCAGGTTTTCCGGATTGCCGGACAGGCCGAAGCCGCCCGACATGATGGTCATGCCGTCGAACAGCAGACCATCCAGCGCCGACCTGGCGTCGGCATAAATCTTTCCAGCCATTTTGTTCCGTTCCATGGACAGTAGCAGGTCAGGTCTCAGTGCAGCGGCAGGCCCACGTAATTCTCGGCCAGCGACTGCTGGGCGGCGTGGGAACCGCGCAGATAGCCCAGCTCGGCAATCTGCATGCGCCGGCCGAAGGCGTCGGTCTCCGGGAACCGGTGCATCAGACTGGTGAACCACCAGGAGAAACGTTCGGCCTTCCACACCCGGGCCAGGGCACGGGCGGAATAGGCGTCAATCCCGACGCTGTTGCCCCGATAGTGATCGGCCAGCCCATCAGCCAGATAGGCGACATCGGTGGCGGCCAGGTTCAGGCCCTTGGCTCCCGTCGGGGGCACGATATGGGCCGCATCGCCAGCCAGGAACAGGTTGCCATGGCGCATCGGTTCGGCCACGAAGCTGCGCAAGGGTGCGATGGATTTTTCAATCGACGGGCCGCGTGTGACACGGGGGGCCACATCACCGCCCAGGCGCAGGCACAGTTCGTCCCAGAACCGCTCGTCCGACCAATCCTCCACCTTCTCCGTGTTCGCCACCTGCACATAATAGCGCGAGCGGGTGTTGGAGCGCATGGAGGCCAGGGCGAAACCACGCTCATGGCTGGCATAGATCAGTTCATGATCACAGGGCGGCACGTCGGCCAGCACGCCCAGCCAGCCGAACGGATAGACCCGTTCAAAGGTGCGCAACACATCGGCGGGAATGCTGGCCCGCGCCACGCCGTGGAACCCGTCACAGCCGGCGATGAAGTCGCATTCCAGGATATGGTCGATGCCGTCATGCCGGAAGGTGACGTGCGGCCGGGCGCCGGTGATGTCATGCAGGGTGACATCCTGCGCATCGAACAGCAGCGGGATGTCGCGGCGGATGGCAGCGTCGATCAGGTCGCGCGTCACCTCCGTCTGGCCATAGACCATGACGGATTTGCCGGTCAGCGCCTTCATATCGATACGGGTATTGTCGCCATCGGTGGACAGGGCGAAGCCTTCATGCGGCAGGCCCTCGCGGTCCATGCGGTCATGCACCCCCACCTGGCGCAGCAGATCGACCGTCACCTGCTCCAGGATGCCGGCGCGGATGCGGCTTTCGACATAGGCGCGGTCACGCCGTTCCAGGATCACGCATTCCACGCCCGCCTTGTACAAAAGGTGGGCCAGCAGCAATCCGGCGGGTCCGGCACCGATGATGGCGACCTGTGTGCGCATCACGATCATCCTCCCAATGATTTATTGGCTGTTGGCGTGATGATAGCCCCGGTGAACCATTGGCACAGGACACGCATCCATCAAAAACTTGGATTTTTCATCGCTCCCTGCCATGCTGCACCGCATGATCCGGAAAGCCAGAAATCCCGTGCCCCGCTTCTTCCTGTACGGGGAGGCGGAGACCAAGGCGGATGAACATTTCATCCATGCCGAAACCCTGGAGCGGCGCAGCCAGCCCAGCGGCTGGCAGATCCAGCCGCATGCCCATGCCGACCTGAACCATGTCTTCGTCATCGGCGTCGGTGGCGGGGCCTTGCTGGCCGGCGGCGAACGGCAGGCCTTCAAGGCACCTTGCCTGCTGCTGATCCCGGCGGGGGAGGTGCACGGGTTCGACTGGGATGCCGAAAGCCAGGGCCATGTCGTCACCTTCGTCGACCCGCTGCTGCGCGGACTGGCAAGGCGGGAGCCGGGGCTGGCAGAGCTGTTCGACCGCCCGGCCGCCGTGCAGTTGGGGGAGGATGGGGCCGACTGCCTGCGCCTGGCCGGACTGCTGGAGGCGGAGATGTCGGGCGGGCGCGTGGGCAAGGCGTTGCTGGTGGAAGCAGCATTGATGGCCCTGCTGGTCCATGCCTGGCGGTCGGCGCGGCTATCGGTGGGCGGCGGAGCGGCGGCGCGCGGCCCGCGTGCCGCCCTGGTCGCCCGCTACCGCGACCTGATTGAGGAACATTACCGCGAAGGCTGGGGCGTTGCACAATTCGCCGATGCGTTGGGGGTGACGGCCGCACGGCTGCGCGCAGCCTGCATCGCCGTGACCGGTCACCCGCCCATCGACCTGCTGCATGAAAGGCTGCTGGCCGAAGCCAAGCGCAGCCTGCTCTATAGCGACCTGGGCGTGGCAGAGGTGGCGTTCGAACTGGGCTTCGGCGACCCCGCCTATTTCAACCGCTTCTTCACCAGCCGCGTCGGCTGTTCGCCTGGCCGCTTCCGGCAGGGGGCCGCGGGCTGAGTCCCCACCGGAACCGGCTTACCCGCATTACCCCGTTTCGACCCACCGGCGGCGATGCCGGCGGGTCCTTCTTTTGCGTACCCTGCGGTGATCGTTCCTTGTGCGTGGACGGACAGAAATTACGGGTGGAGACGATGCTGGACGATTTCCGGTTCGACCGGCTGTTCATCAATGGTGAATGGGTGGCGCCGCTGGATGGGGGGGTGCGCGGCAGCATCGATCCCGCCACGGGCCAGCCTTGGGGCGATGTCGCCTATGGCGGCAAGGCGGATATCGACCGTGCCGTGGCTGCGGCCCGCGCGGCGTTCGATGGGCCGTGGCGCCGCATGCCGGGCTGGGAGCGTGCCGCCATCCTGCGCCGCTTCGCCGACCTGTATGCCACGCAGGTCGAGGCGCTGGCCCGGATCGAAAGCCAGGACAATGGCCGCGCCATCCGGGAATCGCGCGGCGATATCGGGCTGCACTCCCAGTATTATCATTGGTTCGCCTCGCTGGCCGACAAGCTGTCGGGCCGCACCATCCCCATGGATGACAGCGTCCATGCCTTCACCAGCCGCCTGCCCGTCGGCGTGGTCGGCACCATCACACCCTGGAACGTGCCGCTGATGGCGGCGGCGTGGAAACTGGGGCCCGCCCTGGCGGCGGGATGCACCGTGGTGCTGAAGCCGGCGGAGCAGACCCCGGCCTCCTCCCTGGCCCTGGCCCGCCTGTTCGAGGCGGCGGGGTTCCCGCCGGGTGTAGTCAATGTCGTGCCGGGCGACGGGCCGGTGGCGGGCGCGCATCTGGTGGCCCATCCCGGCGTCGACAAGATCGCCTTCACGGGTGAGGGGGCAACCGCCAAGACTATCCTGAAGACCGGTGCCGACACGCTGAAGCGCTTCAGTTTTGAATTGGGCGGCAAGGCCCCGCACATCATCTTCGCCGATGCCGATGTCGAACAGGCACTGAACGCCGCCACGGGTTCGGCCTGGGCGCTGTGCGGCCAGTCCTGTGCCCTGGGATCGCGCATCCTGGTGGAACGGCCAGTCTATGACCGCGTGGTCGAGGCGTTCCGCGAGCGGGCGAGCCGCGTGCGGGTGGGCATGCCGCTGGACCCCGCCACCCATATGGGTCCACAGGCCCACCAGCAGCAGCTGGACAAGACCCTGTCCTATGTCGATATCGGCCGACAGGAGGGGGCGGAACTGGTGACCGGCGGGTCGCGCCTGACCAGCCCCGGTCTGGCCGGCGGCTATTTCGTGGAACCCACGGTCTTCGCCGGCGTGGCGCCGACCATGCGCATCGCGCAGGAGGAGATCTTCGGTCCCGTCGCCGCCATCATCCCGTTCGACGGCGAGGACGAGGCCGTATCCATCGCCAACGGCACGCCCTATGGGCTGGCGGCCGGGCTGTGGACATCCGACACCGGCCGCGCGCATCGCGTCGCCAACCGGGTCGAGGCCGGCATCGTCTGGGTCAACACCTATCGCTATATCCGCTGGTCCACCCCCTATGGCGGCATGAAGACCAGCGGCTGGGGCCGCGAGAACGGGATCGAGGCGCTGGACAGCTACCTGGAGACCCGCACCACGATCATCTCGACGACCGGGCGCTTCGCCGACCCGTTCGCGAATTAAGGGAGAGAACAAATGCGCCTGAAGGGCAAACTCGCCATCGTCACCGCCGCCGCATCCGGCATGGGCCGGGCCGGTGTGGAACGGTTCGTGCGCGAAGGGGCGCGCGTCGCCGCCATCGATATCAGCCCCGCCGCCCTGGACCAGTTGGTCGCCGATTTTGGTGCCGACAAGGTGGTGCCCATTGTCGCCGACCTGTCCACACCGGACGGTGCGCGGAACAGCATCGACCAGGCCGTGGCGGCCCTTGGCGGAGCCGACATCTTGTGGGCCCATGCCGGCATGCCGGGCCCGGCATCGGTGGAGAATCTGGACCTTGCCGCCTACCAGAAGGCCATCGACCTGAACGTGACCTCGGCCACGCTGGGGGCGGGACAGGTGGCGGCGCATATGCGGGCGCGCGGCGGCGGGGCCATCGTCTTCACCTCGTCGATCTCCGGACTGGTCGGATCGATGATGAGCCCGATCTATTCGGCCGCCAAATGGGCCGTGGTGGGCCTGACTAAGTCGCTGGCCCTGGCCCTGGCCGCCGACAATATCCGCGTCAATGTCGTCTGCCCTGGCCTTGCCGACACGCCCATGAAGATCGGTTTCACCGGCCGTAACGGCGACCCGGCCGAAGCGGCGGCGAACGAGGCCAAGGTGGTGGGGGCCGTGCCAATGGGACGACTGGTCAAGCCGGGCGAGGTGGCGGACGCCGTGCTGTGGCTGGTGTCGGACGAGGCCAGCTTCGTTACCGGCGTGGCCCTGCCCGTGGATGGCGGCTTCACAGCCCGTTGAGGCGAAAGGGACTCGCGCCATGGCGACCGTAACGACCGAGGGGACGGATGGCATGCTGGACACCACCCCCATGCATTGGCGGCAATGGGTGGTCGTGGCCCTGTGCATCGCGCTGAATGCGCTGGACGGGTTCGACGTGCTGTCCATCAGCTTCGCCGCCCCCGGCATCGCGACGGAATGGGGGATCGACCGGGGGGTGCTGGGCGTCGTCCTGTCCATGGAACTGCTGGGCATGGCGTTGGGATCGGTGCTGATCGGCAATCTGGCCGACCGCATCGGACGGCGGCCCACCATCCTGGCCTGCCTGGCCCTGATGGTGACGGGCATGGGGCTGTCGGCGACGGCGCAGGATGTCACGTTCCTGTCGGCGACCAGGCTGGCCACGGGGCTGGGCATCGGCGGCATGATCTCCGCCACCAGTGCCATGGTGGCCGAATTCTCCAATGCCCGGCGCCGCAGCCTGAACATGGTGCTGAACATCGCCGGATATTCGGCCGGCGCCATCCTGGGCGGACTGGTGGCGGCGGCCCTGCTGGAGCACACGGGCGACTGGCGCAGCGTGTTCCTGTTCGGTGCGGCGGCGACGCTGGCCATCCTGCCGCTGCTCTGGTTCTTCCTGCCGGAATCCATCGAAAGCCTGATCGCCCGGCGGCCCGCCAATGCCTTGGCCCGCGTCAACCGTACCCTGGGGCACCTGGGCCGCGATCCGCTGGCGGCATTGCCCGAGCCGGTTGCCGGGGCAGTGAAACCGTCGCCGCTGTCCTTGTTCAAGGGCGGACAGGCGCGGGTCACGCTGCTGCTGACCGTCGCCTATTTCGCGCAGATCATGCTGTTCTATTTCGTGCAGAAATGGGTGCCCAAGATCATCGTCGATATGGGCCATAGCCCGGCCGAGGCCAGCCGCGTGCTGGTGGCGGCCAATATCGGGTCGCTGACCAGCGCGGTGCTGATCGGGCTGGCATCGCAGAAACTGCCCCTGCGGCCGCTGGTGATGGGATCGATGGTGGCGGGCTTCTTTGCCATCGCCCTGTTTGGGTCCGGCCTGTCGGGGCTGGGGACCCTGTCGCTGGTGGTGGCGGTGGCCGCCTTCTGCATCAATGCCGGGGTGGTGGGCCTGTACCCGATCATGGGGGCCACCTTCCCCGCCCATCTGCGGGCCGGCGGCATCGGCTTCGTCATCGGGGTGGGGCGCGGCGGATCGGCCATCGGCCCGGTCCTGGCCGGCGCCATGTTCGCGGCCGGCAGCGGGCTGCTGCCGGTGTCGCTGGCCATGGGGGCGGGCGGGCTGGTCGCCGCACTGATGGTGTGGCTGCTGGTGCAGCGGAATTGATCTGCGTTACAGGGCGGCCGGCACCGCCGCCGGCCGCGTGCCCGCGCCGGGGATCAGGCCGCGTTCGGCCGACACCCGCACCGCATCGCGGCGTTTGCTGACCCCGATCTTACGGAACAGCGATTTCAGCCGGTACTTGACCGTATCCGGCGACATGCCGATCAGGCGTGCGATCTCCTTGTTGGAATGACCCTGGCACAGCAGATTGAGCACCTCCGCCTCTGCCTCGTTGAACAGGCCGGGGGCGGTGATGTTGTTGCGGCAGGCCAGCACCGATTTGGCCAGAACCTTCAGGAACTGGCCCCGGAACCGGTCCACCTGCGCCCCATCCTCCATCGCCTCGTCCAGGCTGGGCTGCACAAAACGGCGGGCCTCGACGAAGGGGCGGACGATGTTCTGGAACATGGCGATGCCCACGGCATCGTCGAAGCAGGTCCGCGCCTCCTCCCCCTGGCCCAGGGCACGATGGCCGAAGGCGGCCAGGATGTTGATATCGATCAGCAGCCGGCCCGCGCCGCGCTGATCCGCCCAGGCGCGCAGCAGCGACAGTTCCGCCATGGCCGGGGCGACATCGCCCGACAGCAGGTTCAGCTTCACCCGTGCCAGCGACGCCGCCAGGGCCACCGGCCGGTAGAGCGGGGATTCCGCCGTCGCCATCGCCGCCAGCCCGTCGATCCCCGCCGCCCCGGCCGCCGCGATGGCCGCATCCAGCCCGGCGCCATGCACGATCAGCAGTTCCACCTCCGCGATGTCGGCCAGCAGTTCCAGCTGCCGCAGTCGGCGGCGCGCCGCCGTGCGGCGGGCGCGGGCGATGATGGTCCAGGCCTCATCAAAGGCCCCTTCCCCGGCCAGCGCCTTGGCCTCGGTGAAATAGGCCACCGCATAGACATCGACCCAGCCGTCGGACTGTTCCATATGAGGCAAGGCCCATTCCAGCAGGGCGCGGGCATCGGCCACGCGGTCCTGCTCATACAGCAGCTCGGCCTGGAAAGCGCCGCAATTGGCGGCTAGGTCGGAATGATCGCCGAAATTCTCCACGATCTCCTGCTTTGCGGCGGCCAGGATGGTCTCCGCCTCCTTCGACCGTCCCTGCCCGCGCTTGATGCGCGCCTCCAGGAACCGGGTGAAGATGTCGCTGTAGAGCGAGCCGAAGGCCCGGTAATGCTCCCGCGCCGCCAGGGTGGGCTGCAATGCGCGCTCCAGCCATCCGCCTTCGAAATATTTCGCGGCCAGGGTCTCGCTGATATTGGCCAGGATCAGATGGTCGTTGGCCGGCAGCTTGCGCAGCAGCGCCTCACGCGCCAGCAGGTCGTCGAAGCTGGCAGGCTGGTTCTCGTAATCGGCCAGCGTGTCGCCCACCACCTGGATCTCGGTGCGCAGGTCGGCGGAAAGCACCGCATCTTCCGTCCGCACGGCAAACGCGTCGAAGGTGACGCGGGCCGCCCCCAGTTCACCCAGCTTCATCTGCAGATAGACATGGGCCAGCACCAGCCGCGGCCGGGCATGCACCAGGGCACGGGGCAATTGCGCCAGCCCGCGCGCCACCACGCCCTGCAGCCCCTGCGGGATCAGGCGCCAGCCGCCCGCCTCCTCCAATATCTCCGCCAGGCGCATGTTGTCGCCGGCCAGGATGGCATGGTTGACGGCGTCGGCCACCTGCCCGCGCTGCGCGAACCAGTCGGCGGCCCGGCGCTGCAAGGCCGCGAACAGGACGCTGTCCGACCGTTCCAGCCGGTCGCGCAGATATTCGGCAAAGAGCTGGTGATAGCGGTATTCGCGCCGGTCCGGCCCCACAGCCGTCAGGAACACGCCCTGCTGTTCCAGCCGTTCCAGCACCAGCCAGCCATCGGACCGGCCGCAGAGCAGATTGACCAGATCACCCGTCAGCCGGTCCAGCAGGGCGGTGCGGATCACCACCTCACGCACCTCGTCCGGCAGGGTCATCAGCACCTGTTCGGACAGGTAGCGGGCCAGATCGGCCCCCGACCCACCCGACTGCGCGATCAGCCGTTCCTGGCCGATGCCGCGCTTCAACGACAGGGAGGTCAGCTGCAGGGCGATGGGCCAGCCTTCGGTGCGGTCCAGGATGCGGCCGACATCGTCGGCGGCCAGGGTGCGGCCGGCGCGCGCCAGCAGGCTTTCCGCCTCTTGGCTGGAAAAGCGCAGATCGTGGGCGGTGATCTCCAGCAGTTGTTCTTCCGCCGCCAGGGCGGACTGGCCCAGCCACGGGTAATCGCGCGAGGCCAGGACGAAGCGGCAATTAGCGGGCGCCAGCCGGATCAGCGCCTGCAGGAACCCCGCCACCCCGTCGCCCTGGGCATGGTGCAGATCGTCCAGGATCAGGACGAAGGGCCCCGCCTCCCCTGCCAGCTCATTGACGATGGCGGACAAGGCGGCACGCGGCGGCAAGTCGGCGGCCAGGGCCGGCGGGTCGCCCGCGCCCCCCTCCCCCCGGATGGCCAGCACCAGGTAACGGACCAGCCGCTTCAGGTCGCAATCATCGCGTTCCAGGGTCAGCCACACGGCCTTGACCGACCGTCTGGCCAGTTGTTCGCGCCATTGCGCCAGGATGCTGGTCTTGCCATAGCCGGCCGGCGCCTGCACCAGGGTCAGCCGGTGGGTCAGCGCCTGGTCCATCAGGTCCAGCAGGGCGTCGCGCCGGATCTGGTCGCCCATCCAGACGGGCGGGCCGAACTTGGCGGCGATCAATTCATCCATGGAGCCTCACCTTGCCAACTGTTCCGGGTGCCGGGGGTCCGTGACAGGCACGTTACGGTCTGGGGATCGGCCTTTCAACACTTCTACCCGCCCCAAACCGGCCGCTTACCCGTTCCTGGCCGCCTACACCCGTTTTCCGCGTTGCCGCATCGGGGTGCCGTTCCCTCTAATCCAGGGGAGATTAAGGCGTGGGGAGGGTTGAGGAGTGCGCATTGGCGTCGATGTGGGTGGAACGAACACGGATGCCGTCCTGATAGATGGCAGCCTGGTCGTGGCCTCCACCAAGCAGCCCACGACAGCGGATGTCAGCACGGGCGTGGCAGCGGCGATCACCGCCGTGCTGTCCAAGGCGGATGTATCGCCCGCCACGGTCACGGCCGTGATGATCGGGACGACGCATTTCACCAATGCCCTGGTGGAACGCAAGCATCTGGACCGCGTGGGCGTCATCCGGCTGGCCAGCCCGTCGGGCGAGGCGCTGCCGCCGTTGACCGGCTGGCCGGATGCGCTGGCCGCACAGGTGGGCCGCGACTGTTTCCTGCTGCCCGGCGGGTACGAGGTGGATGGGCGCGAGATATCGCCGTTCGATGAGGGCAAGGTGCGGGCCGCCGCAAAGGCCTGCAAGGAACGCGGCATCACCAGCATCGCCGTCAGCAGCGCGTTTGCCCCCATCAATGCCGCCATGGAGGACCGGGCCGCCGACATCCTCCGCCAGGAACATCCGCAAGCCGAGATCAGCCTGTCGCACGCCATCGGCCGCCTGGGCCTGATCGAGCGGGAAAACGGCGTCATCCTGAATGCCGCCTTGGCCAGTTTGGCCCGGCATGTGATCGCGTCGTTCGAGCGGGCGTTGAAGGATCTGGGGCTGGCCGCCCCGCTTTATATCTCGCAGAATGACGGGACACTGATTTCCGCCGCCTATGCGGCGCGGTATCCGGTGATGACTATCGGGTCAGGCCCCACCAATTCCATGCGCGGTGCCGCCTTCCTGACCGGCGTGCAGGACGGGATCGTCATGGATGTGGGCGGCACCACCTGCGATATCGGCGTGCTGGCCAATGGGTTCCCGCGCGAAAGCTCCATCGCCGTCGATATTGGCGGGGTGCGCACCAATTTCCGCATGCCGGACATCCTGGCCATCGGCCTGGGCGGCGGTACCCGCGTCCATCTGGATGAGGCGGACCTGCGCATCGGGCCGGATTCCGTGGGCTATCGCATCACGCAGGATGCCTTCCTGTTCGGCGGCGCAACCCTGACCACCAGCGATATCGCGGTGGCCGCGGGCAAGGCATCGTTCGGTGATGTGTCGCGCGTTCCAGCATTGGGCGCCGCCAGGCTGGACAGCATCTGGACCCGCATCCAGACCATGCTGGCCGATGGTGTGGACCGGATGAAGACATCGCGCGGCGATGCCACCATCATCGCCGTCGGCGGCGGGCATTTCCTGGTCGCCGACGATCTGAAGGGGGCGGCCAAGGTGATCCGCCCGCCCCATGCCGACGTGGCCAACGCCGTGGGTGCCGCCATCGCCCAGATCGGCGCGCAGATCGAACAGATCGTCGATTATGCCGTACTGCCGCGTGAGACGGCGCTGGCCCGCCTGAAGGACGATGCCACGTCGCGCGTGGTGGCGGCCGGCGGCGCCCCCGATACAATCGAGATTGTCGATATGGAAGAAGTGTTCCTGTCCTACCTGCCGGGCCGGTCGGCCCAGGTGCGGTTGAAGGCGGTCGGCGACTTGGCCGTCCATGAAGGAGCCCATCATGCGCATTGATCGTGCGGCGCTGGCCGACCTGGCCCGCGGGGCGGCGTTCCTGGGATCCGGCGGTGGCGGTGACCCCTATTACGGGCTGCTGCTGGCCGAGGCCGCGTGCGAACGCACGGGCGGGTTCGACCTGATCTCCCCGTTCGACCTGGCCGACGACGCCCTGGTTGCACCCTGCGGCTGGATCGGCGCCCCCACCGTGTCGGTGGAAAAGCTGCCGAACGGCGGGGAGACGGCGGCCGGGCTGCGGCGGCTGGAGCAGATCATGGGCCGCCGGATCGATGCCGTGCTGCCGGTGGAGATCGGCGGCGGCAACGGTCTGGCGCCCTTCATCGCGGCGGCGGAACTGGGCGTGCCCGTGGTCGATTGCGACGGGATGGGCCGCGCCTTCCCGGAAAGCCAGATGGTGATCTTCAATGTACGCGGCGTGTCGGCCTGTCCGTCGGTGCTGACGGCGGCCTGCGGGTCGCTGGCGGTGATCGAGACGGACAGTAACCAGACGCATGAGCGCATCGCCCGCGGCCTGGCCGTGGCCCTGGGCGGCATCGCCCATATGGTGGAATATCCGCTGACCGGCGCCCAGGCCAAACACCAGTCCATCCCCGGCAGCGTCAGTGCCGCCATCGCCATCGGCGCCGCCATCCGCAATGCGCGGGCCGAACGGCGCGATCCGTTCGACGCGCTGGCGGCGGCCTTGCGCGCCACCGGCCTCTACCCGCATTGCCTGACCCTGTTCGATGGCAAAATCACCGACCTGGAGCGGGAGACGCGGGGCGGCTTTTCCATCGGCAAGGTGGTGATCGACGGGTTCGGGGGCGGCGGGCAGATGGAAGTGCTGTTCCAGAACGAGAACCTGGTGGCCAAGCTGAATGGCGAGGTCCGTGCCATGGTGCCCGACCTGATCACCATCATGGACCGGGAAACCGCCGACACCATCACCACGGAGCGCCTGAAATATGGCCAGCGGGTGAAGGTGATCGCGGCATCGGCGCCGTCCATGCTACGTGAACCGGCGGCGCTGGCCCTGATGGGGCCGGGGGCGTTCGGCTTCGATCCGCACTTCACCCCCATTGAAACCCTGAACAAGATCGAGGGCGCATGAGCCACGGCCAATCCAGCGACGCCTATGCATCCGGGCCGCTGCCCGAACACCTGACCGTCGCCGGTTGGCGCGTGGCCCTGATCATCGCCAGCTTCACCTTCTCCCTGCCGGGCTTCCTGAACGGGGCGCAGACGGGGTTGGCCCTGGGCTTTGGTCCCGCCGTGACGGCGGCCCTGATCGCCGGCATCGTGCTGTGCGCCGGCGCCTGCCTGACGGCCATCATCTCTGTGCGCACGCGGCTCACCACTTATCTGCTGGTGCAGCGTTCCTTCGGGGTGAAGGGGGCGGCCCTGGTCAATCTGGTCATTGCTCTGGTGCACTATTGCTGGTTCGGGGTGAATGTCTCCTTCTTCGGTGATGCCATGGTGGCGGCGGCCGAGGACGGGTTCGGCATTCCCGGCAGCTTCGGCAGTTTCGTGATCATCGGCAGCATCCTGATCACCATCTCCACCATCTTCGGCTTCCGCACTCTGGACCGGCTGGCCATGGTCGCGGTGCCGCTGGTCGGTGTGATCCTGATCGCTGTCTGCTATGTCTCGATGAATGCCGGGCCGGTCAGCCTGGCCCCGGTGGCAAACCCGCCGGTGCCGATGAGCTTCGGTATCGCGCTGTCGGCCCTGGTGGGCGGCAACATGCTGACGGTGGCCGCCATGCCCGACCTAGCGCGCTTCATCCGTAGCGAAAAGGGTGCCCTGGTCGGCATGGCGCTGTCCTTCCCGTTCGCGGCGCCCGTGCTGATGGTGGTGTCGGCCCTGATCGCCCTGGCGACGGGGCAGACGGACATCATGAAGCTGGTGGTGGGGTTGGGCTTCGGGGTGCCGGCGCTGCTGATGCTGCTGCTGTCAGTGTGGACGATCAATGCACTCAACCTCTATTCCGCCAGCCTGTCCATGGCTGCGACCTTCCCCAGGACGCGGCAGGTCTGGTTCATCCTGGGTGGCGGGGCGGTGGGCTGCGTCTTTGCGCTGCTGGGCATCATCAACAGCTTCATCCCGTTCCTGGTGGCCCTGGGCCTGATCATCCCGCCCATCGCCGCCGTCTATGTCATCGACGGGTTTATGGTTTATCGCCAGGGTGCAGCCGAACAGGTGGAAGCCCCCGCCATCCGCTGGGAAGCGGTGGCGGTCTGGCTGGGCTCGCTGGCCGTCACCATCCCGGCCATGGCCCTTGATCTCTCCCTGACCACGGTACCGGCCCTGGATGCCACGATACTGGCGGCGGTCGCGCACCTGATCGTTCTACGCGTGAAGAGGAAATGATGGTCACCGACCTGCAAGCGCTGAGCCGGCTGGACGCCCATGATCAGGCGGCCCTGGTCGCCAAGGGCGAGGTGCCGCCCGACGCGCCGGTGCGGGCCGCACTGGAGCGGATCGCCGCCCTGAACCCGACGCTGAATGCCGTCAGCCATGTGGCGGCCGACCATGCCCTGACGCAGGCCGCCCGCATCGACCGATCGGCACCGATGGCGGGCGTGCCCTATCTGCTGAAGGCGTCGATGGAATATCCGGGCTTTCCCTGGGTATCGGGGTCGCGTGCCTGCCGCGACCGGGTGGGCCGCAACCGCTATCCCTTTGCCGCCGCCATGGATGCGGCGGGCCTGATCCCCGTCGGCATGTCCACCATGCCGGAATTCGGGCTGATCGGGTCGGGCGAGGCGCTGGTCTATGGCCCCACCCGCAATCCCTGGGACCTGACGCGCGGGGCCGGCGGGTCCAGCAGCGGGGCAGGTGCTGCGGTGGCCGCCGGCCTGGTACCGTTCGCCACGGGCAGCGATGGCGGCGGGTCGATCCGCATCCCGGCGTCGCATTGCGGCATCATCGGGTTCAAGCCCAGCCGCAACTGGAACCTGCGCGCCCGCGCCGTCAGCCTGATCGACGATCTGCTGGCATCGGACGGTCTCTATGGACGGTCGATGCGCGACACGGTGTGGGCGGCACAGGCGCTGCGCACGCAGAAGCCGGGAACGCTGACCCTGGACCGGCCGCTGCGCATCGCGGTCAGCCTGTCCGGGCTGGACGGGCAGTTGCCGGAACCCGACATCGTGGCGATGATCGGAAAGACGGCTGCCCTGTGCGCGGAGTTGGGGCACAAGGTGGAGAGCCGGGAACTGCCGCTGGATCTGGCAGCACTCAACCGCGCCTTCGACATAATGTGGTCCTATGGCGCCGGCGAGGTAGCGGATATCTTCCAGGCCAAGCTAGGGCCGGCGGCCGGCGACCTGCTGGAACCCTGGACCCTGCGGCTGGCCCAACGGCGCCAGGACATCACGCCCGACGATCTGGCCGGTGCCCTGTCTTCCATCGGCCGCATCGACCTGCATCTGGCCCGGTTCTGGGAAGAATTCGACGTGGTGTTGAGCCCTGTGGCCGGCAGCACGGCACCCAAGCTGGGCGTGCTGGCGCCCGACCGGGAATTCGATGCGCTGTGGCGCGACCATTTCCGCCATGTCAACCATACGCAGCTGCAGAATATGGCCGGATATCCCGGCCTGTCGCTGCCGCTGTTCGAGGGCGCGGATGGATTGCCGGCCGGTGCGATGTTCTGGACCGGCCATGGCGGGGATGATGTGCTGCTGGCACTGGGCACCAGCCTGGAGGCGGCACATCCCTGGGCACATCGCCAACCACCGATCACCTGAGAGAGGGGACAAGACATGGCAACGCGTTCGATCCTGAAGCCGCTGCTGCTGGGGGCGAGCCTGCTGGCCCTGTCCCCCCTGCCCGCCCTGGCGGCGGACCCGGTGCCGGTGGCACAGGTCGCCATGCCCGATACCGAGACCTGGGACATCCAGGCCGCCCATGGCCAGACCTATCGCATCTTCGTCTCAAGGCCGTCCGGCGAGGCGCCCAAGGAGGGCTATCCGGTCCTGTATGTCCTGGACGGCAATGCCATGTTCGCCGGGTTTGCCGAGGCGCGGCGTATCCAGAGCGTCTATAAGGACGGTCAGGACAAGATGATCGTGGTGGGCATCGGCTATCCCGGCGATACGCCCTATGATCCGCGCCGCATGGGCGATTTCACCGCCCCCATCGCCACCCCGGCCCTGAAGGCGCTCTACAAGGATTTCCCGGCCGGCGGGCGTGACCAGTTCGCCGCCTTCCTGATCGACCAGCTGCGGCCGGAGATCGCCCGGCGCTACAATACCCATCCGCTGCGCCAGTTGCTCTATGGCCATTCGCTGGGCGGGCTGTTCGCGCTGCATGTGCTCTATTCCCGGCCCGGCGCCTTTCACACCATCGTCGCGGCCAGCCCGTCGATCTGGTGGGACAATCAGGCCATCGTCGCCGAGGAGCCGGCCTTCAAGACCAGGCTGGAGAAGGAACCGGCGCTGGGCCGCGCCACCCGCCTGCTGATGCTGGCGGGCGAGCGGGAGGAGACGGAGGTGACCGTCACCGACAGCGCGGCGCTGGCCAAACGGCTGCAGCCGCTGTCGGCCTATGGGCTGCGCAGCAGCTACAAGGTGCTGGACGGGGAAACCCATGTCACGGTGCCGGCGCGGTCGGTGACCATGGTGCTGCGCGCGGTGATGCAGTGGCCGTGAGGGTGCGGCGGTAAGAGCATTGGACGCCCGTGCGGTAAAAGTTCGGGCTGCCAGGGCTCCCGCCAATATCCACCGTCACCCCGGCGAAAGCCGGGGCCCAGAATCACGAACGCTTTGTTCTACGAACTGGGCCCCGGCTTTCGCCGGGGTGACGGTTTATAGGGGAATTGTGGGCAGTGATTGACCCGAGGTCGGACCACCGGCCCTATTGGGCCGGCTTTCCGAACTGTTCCAGCGTGCCATGCACCGGCTTGCCTTCGAACAGGGTCAGCAGAACACTGCTCTTGCCGATCTGCATCGGTTCGGCCTTGAAGATGTCGGCGTCCAGCACGATCAGGTCGGCGCTCTTGCCCGTCGCGATGGTGCCGGTGAAGGTTTCCATGCTGTTGGCATAGGCGACATCGGCCGTATGGGCCTTCACCGCCTCTTCCAGGGTCAGCACCTCACCCGGCAACAAGGGCGGGCTGGACGTGTCCTCATAGTTCACGCGGGTGATGGCCACCTGCAGGCCCAACAGCGGGTTGGCTGTGGCCACGGGCCAGTCGGCGCCATAGGCGATGATGCCGCCGCCCTTCAGGATGCTTTTGACCGGATAGATCCATTGCGACCGCGCCGGTCCGATCACCTGCTTGGTCAGGTCCATATAGGGATAGTTGCTGGCCCAGGTGGCCTGGAACTGCGCGATGACGCCCAACTGGCCAAAGCGCGGCTGATCGGTCGGGTCCACGACATTCATATGGGTGATCATCGGGCGATAGAGGCTGCCATTGGCCGATTTGGCATGTGCAAACACATCCAATGCCACCCGCGTGGCGGCATCACCGATGGCGTGGACATAGGGCTGTATGCCGGCAGCGCCAAGCTGGGTCACGGCCTTTTCGAACGTCTCGGGCGTGATCTGCAGCGTACCGTGATTGTGGGGATCGTCCACATAGGGCTCGATCATCGCCGCCGTCTTCTGCGGGATCACCCCATCGGCATAGAATTTCACGGCGCGGGCCTTGAAGCCGTAGCTTTCGGCCCGTTTCGCCGCCGCCAGAAGGTTGGGGATCTGTTCCAGGCCCTGGTCGTTCTCCCATTTCATGGCGATGGCGACATGGCTGGTCAGTTCGCCCCTGTCCTTCACGGCCTTGTAGGCGTCCAGCACGGCGCTGGCGCCCTGCGCGCCCACCCCGATCCCGGCATCGTGCCAGTTGGTGATGCCCAGGCTGTTGAGGATGGCGGCGGTATAGATGATCGAATGCTGCAACTCGTCGGCGGTCGGCGATGGAACCAGGGATTGGACCAGCGCCGTGGCGGCTTCTTGAAGGCCACCCACAGGCTCCCCTGTCTTGGGGTCCTTGTCGATCTGGCCGTTCAGCGGGTTCGGCGTGGCCTTGGTGATACCCGCCATCGACAGCGCCTTGGAATTGACCCAGTAGCTGTGGCCCCCCACGGATTCGAAGATCAGCGGACGGTCGGTGGACACGGCGTCCAGCACCTCCTTGCGGGGGATGCCGTTGGGCGGGAACAGCGCGTCCTGCCAGCCCACGCCATAGACGGTGCCGGTGCCGGGTGCCGCCTGGATGCAGCCGGCGATGATGCGCTGGTAATCCTCCAGCGTCTTGCCTTCATGCAGGGAACAGCGGGAATAGGCCAGGCCGCCGAATACCGGATGCACATGCGCATCGCCGAAGGACGGCATCAGCAGCCGTCCGCCCAAATCGACCACCCGCGTCCCGTCACCCTTGTACCGGGCCAGATCGGCAGACGTGCCGACGGCGACGATCTTACCGTCATCGACGGCCACGGCCTCGGCCCAGGGCTGGCCCGGTTCCACGGTATAGACGCGGGCATTGGTGAACAGCAGGTCGGCGGCCGGAACCTTGTCCACCTTGTCCCCGCAGGAGACAAGGGCGGTGGTGCCCAGCAGCAGCAACAGCCCTTCCACACAACGACGCCGGGTGCGGCCTGACAGCATCGACATCAATCACCTCTCCACAAGAATCGAAAGGGCGGCCGAAACCGCCCTTCCTGTACGTCATCAGAATTTGCGCGTCACCGACGCCAGAACCGTGCGATCCTTGGCGGCCACGCAGTAGCCTTCCGGCGGGGAAGACAGGCCGCAGGTGGCATAATACTTCTTGTTGAACAGGTTGCTGGCATTGACTGATGCCGACCAGTCGCCATAGTTGGCGGACACCATGGCATCCACCAGGGTCACGGACGGGGTCAGGAAGGTCTGGGTGGTGTCGATCTTGTTGCCGATATAGCGGACGCCGGCACCGGCCCGGAACTCCCAGTCGGCCCCAACCTCAAAGGTCTTGTTGCCCCAGAAGGACGCCATTTCCTTGGGAATGTCGATCAGGCGGTTGCCCGCCGTCAGGGTTGAGCTGGAAGTCAGCACCTTGGGATTGGCGTAGCTGTAGGAGGCGGCGATGTCGTAATCGCCCGGCAGGCGGATCGTCGCCTCAAACTCCACGCCCTTGGACCCAACCGAACCACCCTGGATGAAATTCTGGATGTTGGCCGGATCCTGGGAGACGTAGTTGCTTTCCTCGATATCGAAATAGGCGGCGGTGATCAGGGCGCCGCGCATCGGCTCCCACTTGGCGCCGCCCTCATACTGGCGGGCCGTGCGGGGGCTGAAGGCATTGCCGAAATAGTCGCCGCCCGGCACGGGCAGGAAGCTTTCCGAATAGCTGACATAGGGCGAGATGCCGGCCCCCAGTTCGCCGATGATGCCGCCGCGATAGGACCAGGCGTTCTGCTTCAGCTCACGCACGCCGTTGCGCTCCGACGTGGACCGGTCACGCCGCGCGCCCAGCAGGACATGGACGCGGTCGCCCCAGCTGATCTGGTCCTGCACATAGAGGCCCAGCTGCGTGCTCTTATAATCCAGGAAGTTGGTGTAGCTATAGCCGAAGGTGGCACCATATTGCGGATCATAGATGTTGATCGGCGCCGGGCTGGGGCCGTTGAAGCAACCGAACAGACCCTGGTAATCGTCGCAGGAGAAGCCTTCATCCTTGCTCTGCTTGAACCAGGTATAGTCGATGCCGAACAGGACATTGTGCTTGATGTCGCCGGTCATGAAGGTCACCGACAGGTTGTTGTCGGTGTTCAGGACCTTGCTCTTCTCCCGGTTCACGTAATATTCGCGCTTCAGCAGGGTTTCTGCCGCGTCGGCGAACGGGTTCGCATAGGCGAAATAGCCGCCATCGGACAGGTCGGCATAAACCTCCTTGTAATCCGTATCCATGTAGGAATAGCGGGTACGGCTGTTGAAGACGATGTCTTGCGTGAATTTGTGGCTGAACAGGGCGGAGCCGGACGTGTATTTAGTGTCCATGCCGCCGAAATCGGGCTCGCCCTGGTAGAAGTTGAAGGCCACGCGCTTGGTCTTGTTGGGGGCCAGTATCGACTTTGAGATCGGCACATAGCCGAGCGAACCCTGGCTGTCATCCTGGTAAAGGCCGATCAGCGTCAGGCTGGTGTCAGGCGTGATATCCCAGGTCAGCGACGGATTGATCAGGATGCGGTCATCGGGTGTGCCCCACTGGGACTCACCATCGCGCCCCACGGCCACCAGGCGGGCGGCCACCGTCTCTGATAGGGCGCCGGTCACGTCGCCCTGGATCTGCTTGCGCTTGTCGGTGCCAAAAACAATTCCGACCTCGCCGCCCGTCTCGAATTTTGGGGTCTTGCTGGCGCCGTTCAGGATGCCGCCGGGGCCACCGGCGCCGTACAGCACCGAGGACGGGCCGCGCATCACTTCGGCGCGTTCCAGGGTGAAGGTCTCCAGCCGGGCGCCGTAGATGAAGTCGGGCATGCGCTTCAGCCCGTCCAGATACTGGGCGGCATCGAAGCCGCGGGCCGTGACGAAGTCACCGCGGCTGTCCACGCTGGTGGCACCCGACACGCCGGCGCTGTAGCGATAGATGTCCTGCAAATCCACGGCCGTGCGGTCACGGAATTCCTGGTCGGTGATGACGCTGATCGCCTGCGGCGTCTCGATCAGGGCGGCATTGGTCTTGGTACCGACCAGGGCCCGTTCGCCGATCACGATGATCTCTTCCAGCGCGTCGCTGCTGCCTTCCTGCTGCGCCATCGCCACGCCGGGCAGCGCCAGGGTCGACAGCAAGGCCAGTCGCAGCACCTTTGCCGACAATGCAGACCTCGTTCCGTTAAGCATCATGTCCATCATAATCCCCTTTACCATCCCTGCTGTACTTGGCCAGCAACATTGATTCTTGGATTGCACGGACGCTCGACCACGGCTCCACGCGTTCGCTCGCCTCTTGCTGGAAATCAGCTTGGCGCAACGCCGTCCGGGAGGGATGTCTTAAACAGGGTAATGCCGGGTAAAGACGGGTAAGTCGGGCACAGGGGTGCCGGGTATGTGCCGGAACAAGGCGTTACGCCCTGTTGGCCTTACCCGATTGCCGGGGTGCTTACCCTTCCACCGCGTTGCGCGGGCCCCTGGTACCACCCACCTTCCACCCGGCAGAACCAGGCACCGGAAAGGGGCAAGGACATGGACAGGATCGACCCGGATATCGCCCGCTTCGTGGAACAGATGCGCCAGGACTGGAAGCAGTTCCCACCGTTCGAGACCATGTCCTTTCCCGACCAAAGGGTGGCGGCGGAGAAGGTGCGGGCACGCTGGAGATTGGGCGGGCCGGTGATGGCCCGGACCCTCGAACGCAGCTTCGATCCCGGTGCCGGTGAATTGCGGGTGCGGGTATACCGGCCCACCAACGACGATGCGCCGCTGCCGGCCCTGGTCTATATCCATGGCGGCGGCTTTACCCTTTTCAGCATCGACACCCATGACCGGCTGATGCGCGAATATGCCTCACGCGGGGGATTCGTGGTCGTCGGCGTCGATTACCCCTTGTCGCCGGAAGCGAAATATCCGACCGCGCTCAACCGGATCGAAGGATTGATGCTGTGGCTCAAGGACAATGCCGTGCGCTGGGGCATCGATCCCGACCGGCTGGCCATGGGCGGGGACAGTGCCGGCGGCAACCTGTCCTTTGCCACCTGCCTGCGCCTGCGTGAGCGGGGGGAACTGGGGCTGGTCAAGGCGGTGCTGTCCAATTATGGCGGCTTTTCCGCCACCATATCGGATGCGGCGGAGGCGCGGTTCGGCGGGCCGGGATCGATCCTGCACCGGGAGGAGGCACGGGGATACTGGGCCAACTATCTGCGCGGGGCCGCGGATGAGGATGATCCCCAGGCCTGCCCCCTGCTGGCCGAATTCACCGGGTTCCCGCCCTGCTTTCTGGTGGTGCCGGAACTGGATCTGGTGGCCGAACACAGCCTGGAGATGCATGAGCGGCTGAAACAGGCAGGCGTGGAGGTGGAATGCGTGGTCTATCCAGGTGCCTTGCACAGCTTCCTGGAGGCCATGTCCATCTCCGCCCTGGCCCGGCGGGCCATTGCCGACGGGGCGGCGTTCGTCGCCCGCAAGCTCGGTTCCTAACCCATCGCCCGGATGCGTGCCTTGCGGTGCCCGTAGCCCAGGTAGAGCGCGACGCCGCAGGCGATATAGACCAGCAGGATCAGGGCCGGGGTCCATTCGCCATGGATGGCGCGGGTCACCACGTCATCCAGCACCGGCCCCGCCATCATGACGCAGGATGCCAGCGCCAGTACCGGCACGGTGCCGATCCACACACCCTTCACCCAGACCCCGCCCAGCGGCACCCTGAACGGGCGCGGCAGGTCGGGATGGGTGGTGCGCAGCTTCATGACGGCGATGGCGACGGTGGAGAAGACGCAGATCGTGCCCAGGCTGACCATGTCGGCCAGCAAGGTGATGGGCAACAGCGCCGCCGCCACGGCAGAGATAGCGGCCACGGTGACGGTGGCGAAGCCCGGCGTGCGGAAACGCGGATGCAGGCCGGAGAAGCGCGGCGGCAGCAGCCCGTCGCTGGACATGGCGTGACAGACCCGCGACTGGGCGTAGGTGTTGATCAGCAGCACCGAGGCCAGGCCGGTCAAAGCCCCGGTCTTGATGATGACGGCCATCACCGGCATGCCCACCGCCCCCACCGCCACGGCGATCGGGTCGGGCGCGTCCAATGCCGTGAACGGCACCAGCCCGGTCATCACCAAAGCCACGGCACCGTACAGGACCGAACTGGCCACCAGCGCACCCAGGATGCCCAGCGGCACGTCGCGCTGCGGCTTGCGGGCCTCGGCCGCCGCCGTGGCTACCGCTTCGAACCCCAGATAGGCGAAGAACAGGATGGAGGCGGCGCGGAAGATGCCGGGCACGCCATAGCGGAAGCCCCCTTCATTCTCCGGGATGAAGGGCAGCCAGTTGGCGCTGTCCACCTTGCCGGCCCCGACCAGGACGAAGCCGATCAGCACGCCCACCTTCACCACCACCAGCACCGTATTGACCGCGGCCGACTGCCGGATGCCACGCACCAGCACCCACGCCACCACGCCCAAGGCGGCCACGGCCACCAGATTGATGCCCCCGCCAGCCACCAGCGTCACCCCGCCGGTCCCGCCCTGGGCCCGCAGCCAGGAGGTGGAGAGGGCGGCGGGCACGACAACGCCGAAATCCCCCAGCAGGCTGGTGAGATATCCGGAGAACCCGACCGCCAGGGCCGCCCCCGCCAGTCCGAATTCCAGCATCAGCATCCAGCCCAGTCCCCAGGCGAACACCTCCCCCAGCACCGTATAGGCATAGGCGTAGGAGGCGCCGGACAAGGGCAGGACTGAGGCCAGCTCCGCATAGCACAGGCAGATGAAGCCGCAGGCCAACGCCGCGATCAGAAAGGACAGGATGACCGCCGGCCCGGCATAATGCGCCGCCGCCGCCCCGGTCATCACATAGACGCCGGCCCCGACGATGCAGCCGATGCCAATGAAGATCAGCTGCCACGGCCCCAGCGTGCGGGTCATGCCGCCGCTATCGGCGTCCTGCCGCGCCAGTTCCATGGGTTTGCGCATGAGGAAGGAACGGGGCGGCTTGTCCATGGGGGGCTTCCTGGGTTGTTCAGTTTACAGCACCCCACCTCGTCATCCCGGCGAAAGCCGGGACCCAGGGGCCAAGGGCACCAGGCTCAGATTTACAGAAATCAAAGGAACCACTTGCCGGTCGGGCATGTGGCCCCTGGGTCCCGGCTTTCGCCGGGATGACGAAACAAGAAGACGTGCCTTAGTCTTTCAACCCCAGCTCCGCCAGGATCGACGCCCGGTCGGCGTCGAGCGCAGGGGCCGGGCGGTCGGGCACCTCTTTGGCGGTGTCGCTGGCAAACGGCGGGGCCGTGTACATCAGGCCGCCTTCCACCGGATGGGTCATGGTGCGGAAATAGCCGGAACCGGCCAGATGTGGCTCAAGCGGCAGATCCTCCAGCCGGTTGACGGGCGCGCACGGAATGTCGGCGGCGCGCAGCGTCTCCAGCCATTCGGCGGAGGTTCGGTCCGGGGCGGCGTCCGCCACCAGCCCATACAGGCGGTCGATATTGCGTGATCTTTGCTGGTCATCAGTCACATCGGGCGACGCCGCCAGTTCCTCCTGCCCCACCAGCCGCAGGAAGCGCTGCCACTGGGCGGCCGTGTAGGGCATGATGGTGACGTAGCCGTCGCGCGTGCGATAGGGGCGGCGGCCGGGCGAGTTCAGCCGCCCATAGCCCCGGTCGGGCAGCGGCGGCACGAAGCTCTGGCCCGACAGTTGTTCGATCAGCAGGAATGAGGCCATCGCCTCATACATCGGGGTTTCGACATGGCAGCCTTCACCCGTGCGGCCGCGCGACGCCAGACCGGCGGCGATGGCGAAGGCCAGGTGCAGCCCCGCCACCTTGTCGCACATCACGGTGCGCACAAAGCGCGGCTCGCCATTGGCGTCGGCATTCAGCCAGGCCAGACCGGACGCGGCCTGGATACAGTCATCATAGGCCGGCTCATCCCCATACAACCCGCGCCCGAAGCCACGCGCCGCGCAATAGACGATGTCGGGCTTGGTGACCTTGATGGCCGCATAATCCAGGCCCAGCTTGCGGGCAGCATTTTCGCGCATGTTGTGGACAAAGACATCGGCGGATGCGACCAGCCGGTCCAGGATGCGCTTGTCCTCGGCTTGGGTCAGGTCCAGGGCGATGGATCGCTTGTTGCGGTTCAGGTTCAGGAAACCCGCCCCGTCACCCCCCGGCCGGCCGGGCCGGGCGGCGCGGAACACATCGCCGGCCGTTGTCTCCACCTTGATGACATCGGCGCCCATATCGGCCACCAGTTGCGTGGCATAGGGGCCCAGCACCACGGTGGACAGATCGACGACGCGCACACCCTTCAACAGATCGAACATCGCATCATTCCTTTTGTCCCTCAGGCGCCGGGCGCCGCCATCCGGCGGCTTGGCTTGGCTCCGCACGTGCGGCACCGTGCCAGTCGGCGCGGATACGCTAACCTGCCAGTTCGCGTGACCGGGCAGCGGCGGCACCGATCACCTGACCCGCCAGGACATCGATGGTCCCCTCCATCGCGCCCAGGCCGGCGGCGGTGGTGCCGCCGGGGCTGGTCACCTGACGGCGCAATTCATCCAGTCCCGCATTTTCCGCCTCCGCCAGACGGGCGGCGCCGATAAAGGTCTGGCGGGCCAGCCGGGTCGCGGTCTGCGCGTCCAGCCCTTCGGCCATGCCGGCGCGGATCAGCGCCTCGGTAAAGCGGAAGAAATAGGCGGGGCCGCTGCCGGACAGGGCGGTGACGGCGTCCAGGTCGCCCTCACTTTCAAGCCAGAGCAACGCCCCCGTGGGGTGCAGGATGCGGTCCACGGCGCCGCGCTGGGCATCGGTGACGGCGGGGGATGCCACCGCCGCACTGATGCCATGGCCGATGGCGGCCGGCGTGTTGGGCATGGCGCGCACGATGGCGGCATCCACCCCAGCCGCCGCCCCCAGCCGGGCCAAGGGGATGCCGGCCATGATCGACAGGACCAGCGTTTCCGGCCCGCCCAGTGCCGCCAGATCCGGCGCGATGGTGGCGAAGGTCTGCGGCTTCACCGCCAGGATGATGGTGCCGCAGCCGGACGCGTCGGCCAGGGAGGACAGCCGTTCCACCCCGGCCGGCAATTCCGCAGCGTGCGGGTCGAAGGCCAGGACCCGGTTACTGGACACCAGGGCCCGGGCGATGGCCCCGCCCATGCGGCCACAGCCGATCATCAGCACAGGCTCAGACATCGCTGCCCACCTCCCACCTTCCGGGATTGAAACGGCGCATCCAGTCGGCAAGGTCGGTGTCGGGAACGCTGGCCAGGATATTGCGCAGCGTGTCGGGCCGTTCATCCTGGCCCAGCTTGAACTTGCCCCGGGTCCGCGTGACGCGGGCGCGGAAGCCGACAATGTGCCGGATCAGCTGGTCATAGCGCGGGCCCAATTCCGACGGGGTCCAGGGCTGCGTCATGTCACGCTCCACCTGTCCGGCCAGCAGGTCCAGGGACGGGGCGGTCAGCCCCTCTTCCACCGTCACCTCGGCCCAGACCCGCAGCTGGGCATAGTTCCAGGTCGGGGCCCAGTCGCGCCGCCCAGCATGGGAGGGGGAGACGTAGGATTGCGGCCCGCGAAACAGGATCACCGCGCGCGGATCACGCGCCAATGCGGCGTTCAGCGGATTGGACCGTGCGAAATGGCCGATCAGTTCGGTCAAACCGCCCTCCTCATCATAGACACCCACCAGGGGCAGCAGGCTCGCCTCCTCCCCGTCCGGGGTCATGACCCAGGCCAGCGGATGCCGGTCGATGAGATGGCGGATATCGGCGGCGCTGTAAGTCTCGAAAATGGTGGACATGCCCTGTTTACCCGTCTGCGTTCCACGGATTACCCGTTGCCAGGGCTTGATGATCGGGCGGGATTGGACCATAGGAAACCACCAAGATGATAAAATCGAAGGGTCCAATGGCGCGCACCTGGCAGGCTGGCCTGAGCGAGCGGATCGACGCCACCCGCCCAGCCCCCCTCTACATGCAGATCATCCAGGCGGTGATCCACGATATCGAAAGCGGGCGGCTGGCGTCGGGCACCTATTTGCCGTCCAGCCGCGCACTGGCGGAAATGCTGGGCGTCAACCGCAAGACGGTGGTGCTGGCCTATGAGGATCTGATCGCCCAGGGCTGGCTGGCCAGTACGGCCACGCGCGGCACCATGGTGTCGGTGACATTGCCGGAAAGCGGGGGGACCAAGCGCAAGGTCACCCCTCGCCCCGGCAGCCCCGCCGAAGCGGGCTATGGCTTCAACGTCCCGCCGGAACGCCCGCTGGCCCTGCCGGGAGGAACGGGGCTGAAGCTGGATGAGGGCGCGCCCGACGGGCGGCTGTTTCCGCCGGAACTGCTGGCGCGTGCCTATCGCGCCGCCACACACCGCGCCTCGCGCGCCAACGGCCTGCAATATCGCGATCCGCGCGGTGTGCCGGAATTGCGGGACGCCATTGCCGTCATGCTGAAAACCCAGCGTGGCATGCCGGTGGGGGCGGAGAATATCTGCATCACGCGCGGCAGCCAGAACGGCATCTTCCTGGCGGCCATGGCCCTGCTGCGCCCCGGCGACGCGGTGGTCATGGAAGAACTGACCTATGAACCGGCCATGGCCGCGTTCCAGGCGCTGGGGGCCCGCATCATTCCCGTGGGCCTGGACGAGGATGGGATGGATATGGACGCGGTGGAGATTGCCTGCCGCCAGCACAAGGTGAAGGCCGTCTTTGTGACCCCGCACCATCAGTTCCCCACCACGGTGGCATTACGGCCCGACCGGCGGCTGCGGCTGGTGGAACTGGCGCGACAGCACGGCTTCGCGCTGATCGAGGATGATTACGACCATGAATTCCATTTCCAGTCGCAGCCGTTGCTGCCCATCGCGGCCTATGCGCCCGCCCAGGTGATCCATGTCGGATCGCTGTCCAAGCTGCTGCTGCCGGCGCTGCGCATCGGCTATGTCGCGGCCCCGGCCCCGGTGGTGGATGCGCTGGCCCATATGGTGTCGCTGAGCGACGGCATGGGCAACGGGGTGACGGAAACCACCGCCGCCATCCTGATCGAGAATGGCGAGTTGCGCCGCCACGCCCGCAAGGCGCGCCAGGTCTATGCCGGACGCCGCGAAAGCTTTGCCGCCGAACTGCGCCGTGTGCTGGGCGATCGGGTGGATTTCCGCATCCCCGATGGCGGCCTGGCCTTCTGGCTGCGCTTTGCTGGGGACATGGACGGGATCGAGGAGCGGGCCAGGGCCGGCGGGCTGCGCTTCGCCGGTTCACGCTCCTTCATGGCCCGGCCCGACGCGCCGCGCGGCCTGCGCGTCGGCTTCGCATCCCTGGACGAGGCGGAGGCGCGTGCCGCCATCGCCATCCTGGCCGCGGCGACAGGTTGAAATATTGGACCCGTGTGGTTCAGGGAAACTGGGGGTTTCGGGCGCCACGCGCAGACGGCATCTGAATCGCAACGGGGAATAATCGGGGGTAATGATGTCCAATCCATCGTCAGGCCGGCAGAAGGTGACGCCACGTGGCTGGTTCGTGCGGCTGCATCGCTGGCTGGGCCTGGGCGCCGCCCTGTTCTGGCTGGTCCAGGCCGTCACGGGCACCCTGCTGAGTTTTCATTTCGAACTGGATGACGCGCTGATCAGCACCGACAGCCGGCCCACCGACATGGCGGCGGTGGAGCGGCGGCTGGACGCGCTGGGGCCGGGGGTGGTGTGGATCTGGACGACGGCCGGCCTGCCCGACCGTTATGTCGTGAACTACAAGGACGCCGACGGCGTGGCGCGCAAGGCGCGGATCGATGGCGGGGGCGCGGTGCTGCGCGACCGGCCGGCGGATGAATATACCTTCTTCGAACTGATGCGCGGCATCCATATCGACCTGCTGGCCGGGCGTGTCGGGCATTGGATCATGGCGGTCACCGGGTTGCTGCTGGTCACCAACCTGATCTTCGGGTTGGTGGTGGCGTGGCCGCGCGGCGGGGGCTGGCGCCGGGCGCTGACGCCGCTGAAAACGGCGCATCCGGTGGCACGGTCCTATTCCCTGCACAGGGCCGTGGGGCTGTGGGTGGTGATCCCGGCCCTGCTGCTGGCCGGCACCGGCAGCCTGATCCTGTTCGAGCATGAGATCGGCGATCTGGTGGGGGCGGAGGACATTCAGCTGCCCGCCAACCCGCCACAGGGACCAGGCGTGGGGCTGGCGGCGGCGGTTCAGACCGGCGTGGCCGCCATTCCCGGCAGCCGCTTCGTGGGCACCACCGTGCCGTCCGACGCCGATGCCAGCTATTACCTGTGGGTGCGGGCGCCGGGCGAGCTTTACCGTGGCGGCTATGGCGGCAGCCTGGTGATCGTCAATGCCAACGACGCCAGCATCCGGGGCGCCTGGCCCGTGACGGAGGCGCCGGCGGCCAAGTCCTTCGTCGCCTCCTTCTATCCGCTGCATACGGGTGAGGCCGGGGGTACGGCGGGCCGCGTCCTGGCCCTGGCCACGGGAATGGGGCTGGCCTATGTGCTGGTCTATGGATTGCTGCTGTGGTGGCGGCGGACCAGGCGGGCTTAACCCGGCCAGCGGTCCTTCCACGGCCGCGCTTCCTCCAACTGATAGGCCAGGGACAGCAGCAGATCCTCCCGCCCGCGGTCAGCCGCGAACATCACGCCGATGGGCAGGCCGTCCTTGGACCAGGACAGCGGCACGGAGATGGCGGGCGTGCCCGACAGGTTCTGCAGGGGCGTATAGCCCAGCCAGCTGAACATCCGCTCCATCAGCAGGGCCGGGTCCACGTCCGGTGCCATGAAACCCAGCGGCGGCGGCGGGGCGGCCAGGGTCGGGGTCAGGATCAGGTCGTACTCGTCCTTGTAGAAGGCCGACAGCCGCTTGGGCAGTTCCGCAACTTGCGTCCAGGCGCGTTCCAGATCGTCGGTGCTCAAGCTCTCCGCCGTTCGGCCCAATGCCAGGGTCCAGGGTTCCAGCACCTGTTCGGGGTCGCGGCCCTGTGCCCGCACCGCATCCACGCAATCGGCACCGATATGACACCACAGCACGCGTTCGGCGCGGTCAGCCTCCGGCCCGTCGAAGGGCCAGCCGATGGAAATGATCTCATGCCCCAGATCGGCGCACAGCATGGCGGCCTCCGTCACGGCGGCCAGCGGCTCCACCTCCGGCATGATGCCGGACAGTTTGGGCAGGATCATGCCGATCCGCAGCTTGCCATGGAAGGGGGCGGTGATGGGGGCCGGCCGGTCGGGATGGGCCAGGGCGAAGCCGGCGGCCACATCGCGCACGCTGCGCGCCATAAGGCTGTCGCCGACCAGCAGATCCTCCACCACATGGCGCGCCCGCACACGCACGGTAGTGCCCCGCCCCGGCTTCAGGCCCACGATGCCGCAGCAGGACGCGGGGATGCGGATCGATCCGGCCCCGTCGCTGCCATGGGCCAGTGGCACCAGACCCGCCGCCACGGCCGCTCCCGCCCCGCCGCTGGACCCGCCCGGTGAATGGGCAGGGGACCAGGGGTTGCGGGTCACGGGGCCGATCTTCGGCTCCGTCACGCCCAGCAGGCCGAATTCCGGCATGGCACTCTTGCCCACCGGCACCAGCCCGGCCGCATCCAGGCGACGCACATAGTCATGGCCGGACGTGACCGGCGTCAGCGGTTTGGATGCCGATCCGCCCCGGCTGGGCAAGCCCGGATAATCCAGGCTGTCCTTCAGCAGAAAGGGCGGCGGATTCACGCTGAAGTGCGACTGGGTTGCAGTGCATTGTAGTCGGTTCGCCTGATAGCTGCCAGCTTGCTGCTG